>NZ_CAMFKW010000004.1 GCF_945957345.1 uncultured Allobosea sp.
AACTCGTCTCGCCGGAGCGCATCCTGTTCTCGGGCGACGTCGTCAGCGTCATCGTTCCCTCGGTCGAGGGTGAGATGACCGTGCTCGCGGGCCACGCGCCGCTCGTCGCGACGCTCAAGGCCGGTATCGTCTTCGTCCAGACGACCGAGAGCAATGGCAAGGAATTCTTCGTGAATGGCGGCCTCGTCGAGGTCAACCAGGCCACGACGACGATCCTGGCCGAGCAGGGCCGCTTTCTCGAAGATGTCGATACCGCCGTTCTTGACGCTGAGATCCTGACCGCCGAGACCCGTCTCGCCGGTTCGCATAATGACGACGAGAAGAAGCGCCTGCAGGACACGCTGGTTCAGCTGCGCGAGTTCAAGCACGTCTTCGAGCAGCGCAAGGCGGCTTGATCCGCCTGACAGCTTCGGAATTTGGAAAGGGCGGCGTGAGCGGCCCTTTTTCATGCGTAGCTGATGAATTCCAGCAGCGAACCGTCGGGATCGCGGAAATAGACGCTGATGCCATGGCCGCCGCGGCCGAAGCGCTGCACCGGCCCGAGCTCGATCGCGACCTTCTGCCGTTCGAGATGGGTGATCGCCTCAGTGATCGGCCCGGACCAGGCGAAGCAGAGGTCGCTGCCGCCCGGCGGCACCGGCAGGCGGGCCACCGGGGTCCCATCGACACCCGGCCCGTGGCAGTTCAGTTGCGCGCGCCCGATGCGGCAGGCGAAGCCGTTGCCGATCGCGATGATCTCGGCGCCGATGACGTCGTGGTAGAAGGCGTTCGAGCGCTCCCAGTCCGAGACATGGATTACGGAATGGTCGAGCTCGACGAGACTCATCCCGCTCTTCCTTCCTTGGTGATGGGAGAAGCGAAGGCGGCAAAGGCCTGCGCCACCTTCTCGTAGACCGGGCGCTTGAACGGCACGATCAGGCCCGGCATGTCCGCGAGCGGACTCCAGCGCCATTCGCTGAACTCCGGCGGCTCGTCGCCATTGGGCTTGCCGATATCCATTGCCTCCTCGCTGCCGGTGAAGCGGAAGGCGACCCAACGCTGGCGCTGGCCGCGGAAGGCCACGAGCTTGTGCCAGGGACCGTCATAGAGTGGGAAGTCGTAGCTCCACCACTCATCGGTCACTGCGAGCAGCTCCGCCTGCGTAACGCCGGTTTCCTCTTCCAGCTCGCGACGGGCGGCGGCGACAATGTCCTCGTCCGGGTCGATGCCGCCTTGCGGCATCTGCCAGTCGAAGCCGGGCAGGACGATCTCGGGGCCGGCGCTATGCGAGCGGCCGGTGAAAACAAGGCCCTGCGCGTTGAACAGGGCGATGCCGACATTGGGGCGGTAGGGGAGGCTCATTGGGCGAGCATAGGGTGGCGATGGGCGAAGCGGAACAGGTGGAGTGTCAATCGCCCTGCTTCGGCACGACGCAGGCAAGCAGGCCGGGGAAGCGCTGCTCGATATCGTCGCGGCGCAGCGCGTTCATCCGGGTCACGCCCTCGTTCCGGGTGCGGATCAGGCCGGCCTCGCGCAGCACGCGAAAATGATGCGAGACGCTGGATTTCGGCCGGTCGCCTTCCAGCGCCTGGCAACTCTGCTCGCCATCGGTCGCGAGCCGGCGCACGACTTCGAGCCGGAACGGGTCGCTCAGCGCGTGGAAGACGTCTTCGAGCGCGATCTCTTCGGAGGCGGGGAGGCGGGCGTGGCGCATGAACGACAGCCTATCACAGGGTTTTGAACTTGCCAAAGTTCGAAAAATATCGAACTATCGAAACATAAAGACCCACCTGCACGGAGCCGCATCATGCCTGGCCTGTTCGATCCCTTCAGCCTGAAGGACGTCACCCTTCGCAACCGCATCGTCGCCTCGCCGATGTGCCAGTACATGGCGCAGGACGGCGTTGCGAACGAATGGCACCGAGCCCATCTCGCCGGGCTGGCACGGGGCGGCACGGGCCTCGTCGTGATCGAGGCGACCGGCGTCTCACCGGAGGGTCGGATCACGCCCGGCTGCCTCGGACTCTGGAACGACGGCCAGGCGGAGGCGCTGGCGCCGATCGTCGCCGAGATGCGCAAGGCCGGCGCCGTCACCGGCATCCAGATCGGCCATGCCGGGCGCAAGGCCAGCGCCAACCTGCCCTGGGAAGGCGACGACCATATCCCTGCCAATGACGAACGCGGCTGGGAGACGATCGCGCCGTCTGCGGTGGCGCATGGCGGCGGGCTGCCGCGCGTGCCGCGCGCGATGACCACGGCCGATATCGAGCGCGTGCGGAACGATTTCGTCGCGGCGGCGGAGCGTGCCCGCGATATCGGCATCGAGTGGCTGAAGCTGCATTTCGCCCATGGCTATCTCGCGCAGAGCTTCCTCTCGACCCATGCCAACAAGCGCGAAGACGCCTATGGCGGCAGCTTCGAGAATCGCAGCCGTTTCCTGATCGAGACGCTGGCCGCCGTCCGCAAGGTCTGGCCGGAGAACCGCCCGCTCTCTGCCCGGCTCGGCGTGATCGAATATGACGGACGCGACGAGGAGACGCTCGCCGAGGCGATCACGCTGGTGAAGCGCCTGAAGGACGAGGGGCTCGATTTCATCGATGTCAGCGTCGGCTTCTCGACCACCGAGGCGAAGATCCCGTGGGGGCCGGCCTTCCTTGCGCCCGTCGCCGAGCGGGTGCGCCGCGAGACAGGCCTGCCGGCCTCGACGAGCTGGTATATCAGCAAGCCCGAGCAGGCGGATGCCTTGATCCGCAAGGGCAAGGTCGATCTGGTCACGCTCGGCCGGCCGCTCCTGGCCGATCCGCACTGGCCCTATGCCGCGGCGCAGGCGCTCGGCGTCGAGAACCCGGCCTGGGCGACCCTGCCGCCGCCCTATGCGCATTGGCTGGCGCGCTATCGCGCCGCCTGAGGGCATTCCATCCGAAATGACGCCGTGCGACGAGGGGCCTTGCGGCCCCTCGTTCGTTTGCAGGAGGAGCCGAGGCCGATCCGCTGCGAGACTGGCACGGGCTTCCCCGTAACGACGAGGCAAGAGCCAGCCACGATCTGAAATTGTAACGGAACTTCCGTCTCGTTGACGGCATTTCAACATCTTATGATGTCAGGAAGACTGGACGCACGGATGTGCCGTGCTCAAGCCAGCAAGGCGCCCGGAGGCTGGACATGCCGATCGCTTCGCCCTCTCGTTCCTTCATGCTGAGCCGCCGCGGATTCGGGCAGCTCGCGGTCGGGGCTGCGGCGGCGTGTTTCGCCGGGAGCAGGGCGGTTCATGCGGAGGGCAACACGCCCGTCCGCTTCGCGCTGGACCGTCGTTTCGACGCGCTGACGGCACCGTTCCTGGCAGCGCAGGACAAGGGCTATTTCGGCGGCGAGGGGCTCGATGTCGTGATCGAGCCGGGCAACGGCGCGCGCGCCATGCTGCAACGCCTGGCGGCGGGCGCGCAGGATGCCGGTTTCGGCGACATCAACGCGCTCATCCGGTTCCGCGACGAGAATCCCAGCGCCGATCTCAAGGCGGTGATGATCATTCACGACCGGCCGGGCTATGCCCTGGTCGGCCGCAAGAGTCGAGGCGTCACGACCGCGCCAGCGAGCCTTGAGGGCCGGAAGCTCGGCGCGGCGAGCATCGATGCCAGCTTCGCGCAATGGCCGCTCTTCAAGAGCCTCAACAAGATCGACGACAGCAAGATCAAGATCGAGACGATCGGCCTGCCGGTCCGCGAGCCGATGCTGGCCTCGGGCGAGATCGATGCGCTCTTCGCCTTCGGTCCGTCGACCGCCGTCTCGCTCAGGGCGCGCGGCGTGCCGGGCGACGATATCGTGCTGATGGAAATGGCCGAGCATGGGCTCGTGCTCTATGGCAGCGCCGTGATCGTTTCCGGCAAGCTGATCGCGAGCAAGCCGGATGCGGTGCGCGGGCTCGTACGCGCTGTGATGCGCGGTATCCGGGACACCGTCGTCAACCCCGCTGCCGCCGCACAACTGGTCCTGCGCCGCAACGAGAACGCCCAGGCCGATGTCGAGCGCGACAAGCTCGTTGCCGTGACCGAGCGCAACATCCTGACCCCGTATGTCCGGGCGCATGGCCTGGGCGGGGTCGATCGCGAGCGCTGGGCCCAGGCGCTGGACCAGCTCGCCCTGGCCGGGAACTTCCGCGACAAGGCGCGGGCGGGCGATGCGTTCACCGACGCATTCCTCCCCCCGGCGGGCGAACGCATGTTCTGAGCGCATCGTTACGCTGGGAGATGATACGCAAGATGCGGGTGACAGGGGGGAGCGGCCTGCCTATCGTGCCGCGCCTCCCATCGGACACCTATCTTGATCCTGCCAGACCTGACCGATTACGCCGCCCTACGCGAGGGCTTCCGCTGGCGCATTCCGGATCGCTACAACATCGCCATCGACGTCTGCGACCGCTGGGCTGCGGTCGAGCCTGACCGGCCCGCGATCATCGAAGTCTCCACGGACTGGCAGGTGAGCCCGGTCAGCTTCGGCTGGCTGCGCGAGCATTCCAACCGATTGGCCAATGCGCTGCGGGCGCGCGGCGTCGGCCGCGGCGACCGCATCGCCATCCTGCTGCCGCAGGGGCGGGCGGTGCTGACGGCGCATCTCGCCGCCTACAAGCTCGGTGCGATCGCGGTGCCGCTGGCGGCCTTGTTCGGCGTCGATGCGCTCGCCTATCGCCTCGCCGACTCAGGCGCGAAAGTCGTGGTGACCAATGCCGGCGGGCTGGCGAAGCTCGGCCAGATCACGCAGCCCCTGCCCGAACTCTGCTCATGCATCTCCACCGACGGCGCCGATGGCTCGGTGGAGGGCTGGGACGCGTTGCTGGCGGAGGGCAGCCCGGATTTCACGGCCGTCGACACCACGCCGGACGATCCGGCCTTGATGATCTATACCTCGGGCACGACCGGCAATCCGAAGGGCGCGCTGCACGGGCACCGCGTATTGCCCGGCCATCTGCCGGGCGTGCAGATGCCGCATGAATTCATGCCGCAGCCGGGCGATCTCGCCTGGACGCCGGCCGACTGGGCCTGGGCCGGCGGGCTGCTCAACATGCTGTTGCCGGCGCTGCATTTCGGCGTCGCCGTGGTGGCGCGGCCGGTGACACGCTTCGAGCCGGAGGAGGCCTACCGGCTGATCCAGGATCTCGGCATCCGCAACGCTTTCGTGCCGCCGACCGCGCTTAGGATGATGCGCGGCGCGGGCAGCCCGCAGGGGCGCTGGAATCTTAACCTGCGCACGGTCGCGGCGGCTGGCGAGGCGCTCGGCGCCGAGACGCTGGAATGGGGGCGCGAGGCGCTCGGCCTCACGATCAACGAGGCCTATGGCCAGACCGAGTGCAATCTCGTGCTGGCGTCGAGCGCCGCTCTCGGCGTCAGCCGTCCCGGCGCGATCGGCAAGGCGGTGCCCGGCCATGAGGTCGCGATCATCCGGCCGGACGGCACGGTCTGCCCTGCCGGCGAAGAAGGGCAGATCGCCGTGCGCCGGCCCGACCCGGTGATGTTCCTGGAATATTGGCGCAATCCGGAGGCGACAGCGGCGAAATTCATCGGCGACTGGATGACGACCGGCGACGAGGGCGTGCAGGACGAGGACGGTTATGTCCGCTTCATGGGCCGCGACGACGATGTCATCACCTCGTCGGGCTATCGCATCGGGCCGGGCGAGATCGAGGATTGCCTGCTGCGGCATCCGGCGGTGGCACTGGCAGCGGCTGTCGGCAAGCCCGATCCGCTGCGCACCGAGATCGTCAAAGCCTTCGTCGTGCTGAAACCGGGGCGGGACGGCTCGCAGGCCCTGGTCTCGGAGCTGCAGAGCTTCGTGCGGGCGCGGCTGTCGGCCCATGAATATCCGCGTGAGATCGCGTTCCGTGACGAGTTGCCGCTGACGACGACCGGCAAGATCATCCGCCGATTGCTGCGGGCCGAGGCCTGAACAGAGCCCGCCGGATCTACCGCGCATGCGCGGGCCGATCAGGCGGTTTGCGGCTGCGCGGATACCTTGCCGAGGAAGGCCGACCAGAGCTTGCGCACAGTGTCCTCTTCGATGTCCTTGACGATCAGGACGAGGCGCGAGCGGTGGTCCGAATCCGGCCAGGCATCGAGCTGCATCGGCGGATGCAGGATCTGCTGGACGGCATGGACGAGCAAGGGCCGGCCGGGCTCGCCGGCGACGTCCACCAGCCCCTTCAAGCGCAGCAGGCGCGGGCCGTGGATGGAGCGCAGCAGGGTCCAGAACAGCTCGAAGGTGGTCCGCGCGACCGGCTGATCGGCGGTCAGGACGAAGGCGCGGATCGAGGCGTCGTGGCGATTGACGTCATGCGGCTCCTGCCCATGGGCATGGTCGTGCGGGTGATGATGATGGTGATCGCCATGATGGTGGCCGTGATCGTGGTGATGATGGCCAGGCAGAGCGTCCTCGGCCAGCCAATGGCGCAGGGCATGGGGCTGCTTTGCGAGATCGTAGAGGCCGGCGCCGATCAGGTCCGCGGAGGAGGCGTCCGGCCGAAGGATCGCGATGCCGGGATTGAGGCCGTGGAGGCGTTCGCGCACGGCGATCACGGTTTCGGATGTGGCGAGCTCGGCCTTGGTCAGGACGAGCCGGTCGGCGGCGACGACCTGCCGGCGCGCTTCCTCATGCGCATCGAGCGTCGCCATGCCGTTCACCGCATCGACCAACGTGACGACGCCGTCGAGTTGGAAGCGCATGGCGAGATAGGGGTGGTTGATCAGGACGTTGAGGATCGGGGCGGGATCGGCGAGGCCCGTCGTCTCGATAGCCAGCCGCGAGAAGGGGGCGATGCGGCCGTTGTCACGCGCACGCAGCAAGTCCTCCAGCGTGACGATGAGGTCGTCGCGGATGGTGCAGCAGAGGCAGCCGGATTCGAGGAGGATCATGTTCTCCTCGACTCCCTCGATCATCAGGTGGTCGAGGCCGATCTCGCCGAATTCGTTGACGAGCACGAGCGTGCCGGCCAGCGCAGGATCCTTCAGCAGGCGGTTCAGCAAGGTGGTCTTGCCCGCGCCGAGGAAGCCGGTGAGCAGGGTCAGCGGGATAGGGAGGGGGCGGGCAGGGTCGCCGGTCATGGATCGCAGAGCCTCTAGGACATCGGATCAATCCGATGTCCTATCAAAGAGATCGATCATCTTCTCCGCCCCGAAGGAGCGGGATGATCTAGGCAGGCACGACGCTCCGCCTCGTTTGTTCTAATATTACATTAGTGGCGATGGCGGCGATGACAAGGGCGCAGCCGGCATATTGCAGCGGGCCCAGCCGCTCGGCGAGCACCACGGCCGCGATGATGACGGCGAAGACCGGCTCGGCGCAGAAGGCGAGACCGGCGGGGCCGGGTGCGACGCGGGCGAGCGCCAGGATCTGGAACAGGAAGCCGACGATATAGCCGCCATAGGTGATGGTGACTGCGATAGGGGAGAGCAGGAAGGTCTGGGGCGGCAGAAAGCCGCCTGTGGCCAGCAGCACCAGTGCCGCGACTGGCAGGATGACGACATGCGACCAGAACAGCTTCGGCAGTGTCGGCGTTTCCTTGCAACGGGCGGCAGCGAAGAACTGCGCGGTCGCGCTGAGGCTCGCCAGCATGGCGAGCGCAAGGCCGCGCGGATCGAGACCATGCAGGTCAGGCCCGACTACGAGCGCGATGCCGAGAAAGGCTGCAAGCGCGACCGCGAGTCTATCGGCCCGGAAGGGAGCCGGGGTCAGCACCGGTTCGGCCAGCACGATCAGGACTGGAAAGGTATAGAACACCACCGCCGCGACCGAGACCGGGACGAAGGCGACCGACGAGAGATAGGCGATGCCGACCAGCGCCGTCGCCAGGCCGAAGAGCAGGACGGGCTGGCGCTCGCCGCGCCGCAGGACCAGCGATCCGCGCCAGATGAAGGCGGCGGCGCCGACCAGAAGGAGCATCAGCAGCACGCGATAGAAGACCCGCAGCGGGCCGCTCAGGCCAGCCTGGCCGGCGATCTGCGCGCTGACGATATTGGTGCCGAAGGCAGCGGCGGAAGCCAGGGCCAGGGCGAGCCCCTGGCGTTGACTGGCTTGGTCCCGATCGGGGCTGCCTGGGTTCAAGCCGGCCTCAGGCGTCGTTGGCGGGCTTGGCCTTGGCGCCAGGCTTTCCAGCCGACGGCTTCACGGCGGCTTCGGCAGGTTTGGGCTTGGCAGGGGCGGTGCGAACCGGCGGGGTCTTGAGGGGCACGGCCTTCGTCGGCTGGGCTTTGGCGGCGGCTTGCGCCTTGTCGGGCCTGGCATTGCGTGCGGCCGGCTTGATGCCGGCGGCGGCGGCGGGGCGCAGGCTCGCGGCATTGGCGGCGCCGGGCTGGACGGAACCCTGGAGGCGCAGCGGGCCGCCTTCGAAGGCATCGCTGGAGGGCTGGACCGGCGTATTGGCCGGCGCGAAGGCAGTAGTGCCGCGCGGGATCGCGCCGTTGCTCGAGGCCGTGCGGCGGGTGGGCGGCAGGGCGAGGCCGGCGGCGACCGGCGCTTCCGGCTCGATCGTCGGCGTGCCGCGGGCGACACGCGAGGCAGGCTGCGCCGTGGCATTGGCGGCGAGAGGTGCCCCGGCCGAGCCTGCGGTGCGACCGAAGGAGACCTGCACCGGCGTCACCTCGGCGCGCGGGCCGAGCGTGATACGGCCGCGTGGCGAGCGCGTGGCGAGCGTGCCGGCCGACTGGGTCGTATAGACCGGGAAGCGGCCATCATCGGCATCACGGCTGGGGATTGGCGCCGCTGCGATCGGTCCGGCAGCGTCGGCATCGTCGGCGAGCGCAGTGCCGCCGCCGCGATGGCGGACGTCGTCGCAGATATTGGGCGCGCGGGTGCCGCTTGGCGGCATCGAGGCGACGCTGTAGCCGGCGCCACCCCAGGAGGCGAAACCCTGGTCGAGCAGCTGGGCGGCCTTGACCGTCCGGTCGGTGCCGGAGAGCGAGCCCATGACGACGGCGATCAGCGTGCGGCCTCCGCGGCTTGCGGTCGCGACCACGTTGAAGCCGGAGGCGCAGGTGAAGCCGGTCTTCATGCCGCCGATGCCGGAATAGCGCCCGACCAGCCCATTGGTGTTGTGCATCACCTGCTTGCCGAGCTGCACGGCCGAGGTGTTCCAGTAGTCGGAATAATCAGAGAAATCGTGCATCAGCGCCATGGCAAGCACGGCGAGGTCGCGGGCGCTGGATTGCTGGTCCGGATTGTCCCAGCCATTGGGGTTGACGAAGCGAGTGTCGCGCATCCCCAGGCGCTGCGCTTCGGCGTTCATCATGCCGACGAAGGTCGGGACGTCGCCGCCGACACCCTCGGCGACGACATAGGCGATGTCGTTGGCCGATTTCACCATCATGATGCGCAGCGCGTTGTCGAGCGTGATCTCCGAACCCGGCCGGGCGTAGACCTTCACCCGTGGTTGGCTGGCGGCGAGCTTGGAGACGGGAATCGCGGTCTCCAGCCCGAGGCGTCCTTCCCGCACCGCTTTCAGCGCGAGATAGATCGTCATCATCTTGGTCGTGGAGGCCGGGCGCCAGGCCTGCGTCGCGTTCTCGCTCGACAGCACGGCGCCGCTGGAAGCGTCGATGACGACGCTGGTTCCGGCATGAGCCGGCCCTGTCAGGACGGCACCGAGAGCGAGGACGGCTGCGAGGCGGGGAGCGATCATCGGGCGGGTCTGAACCTGTCTTGCTCGGAACGGGCGGGTAGCGTCTTGCGGGTATGACGGCGCAGGGTTCAACGCGACGCATGCGGCAATTTCGAGACGGCCGCTAAAGTCGCCCGCCCGTGAACGCATACCTACCCCTTGCCGAGCGATTTGCCTAGCCGCGGCGGCCGGTTCACAAGCAAGGGTATCTTCCGCTTTTCCGAGGCTTTGTCGCGTGGCTTTCGGCCTTCTTTGGATCCCGGCGACCATCGCCGCCTCGCTCCTGCAGACCGCGCGCAATCTGGCGCAACGCTCGCTCACCGAAACCATCGGCGTCGTCGGCGCGACGCAGGTGCGCTTCCTGTTCGGCCTGCCTTTCGCGATGCTCTTCCTGGCGCTGGCTTCCCTTGGCCTGCAACGTCTCCCGCCGGCGATCGGCATGGCCTCGCTCGGCTATACGCTCTGGGGCGCGCTGACGCAGATCGCCGCCACTGCGCTGATGTTGGCGGCGATGCGCGAGCGCTCCTTCGCGGTTACCACCGCCTATACCAAGACCGAGCCGGTGCAAGTCGCGCTGTTCGGCGCGGCGCTGCTCGGCGACGCACTGACGCCGATGAAATTCCTGGCGATCGCCATCGCCACTGCCGGCGTGATCGTGGTGTCCTGGAAGCCCGGCGAGAAACTGACCCGTGCCGGCCTGCGACCGGCTGTGCTCGGCATCGTGTCCGGCGCCTTCTTCGCGCTTTCCGCAATCGGCTTCCGCGGCGGCATCCAGGCGCTGCCGGAGGGCGAATTCCTGATCCGCGCCTCGACCATCCTCGTGCTCGGCCTCGGGCTCCAGACCCTGCTTTTGGTCGTCTACATGCTCATCGCTGACCGGCGGGCGCTGATGCTCAGCCTGAAGAGCTGGCGCCGCTCGCTCTCGGCCGGTTTCCTCGGCGCTGCCGCCTCGCAGTTCTGGTTCATCGGCTTTTCGCTGACGACGGCCGCGAACGTCCGCACGCTGGCTCTGATCGAGGTGCCGCTGGCACAGATCGCCTCACGGAAGCTCTTCGCGGAAGGCACGAGCCGACGCGAGATGCTGGGCATGGCGATGATCGTCGGCGGGGTCGGGCTGCTGCTCTCGCTGGCGTTGCGGTGAGCCGGCGGGGCGGCTAGTTCTGAAAGCACAGGCCCGCCAGCCGATCCATGCACGGCCACCATGCGCGGATACCGGCTTGCCCGATGGCGGCGGGCTGCCAAAATAACGTGTAGCTGCACAGTAAGGGAGATTTCGCCATGAGCGCTGCGATCGTCGGCTGGGCCCATACACCGTTCGGCAAGCAAGATGCCGAGACCGTCGAAAGCCTGATCGTGCGGGTGGCGACCGAGGCCCTGGTCGATGCCGGCATCACCGCCGACGAGGTCGACGAGATCGTGCTCGGCCATTACAACGCCGGCTTCTCGGCGCAGGACTTTACGGCGTCGCTGGTGCTGCAGGCCGATCCGGCGCTGCGCTTCAAGCCGACGACCCGCGTCGAGAACGCCTGCGCCACTGGCACGGCCGCGGTGCATCAGGGCGTGCGGGCGATCAAGGCCGGCGACGCCAAGGTCGTGCTCGTCGTTGGCGTCGAACAGATGACCAAAACGCCGGGTCCCGAGATCGGCAAGAACCTGCTGAAGGCCTCCTACCTGCCGGAAGATAGCGAGGTTCAGGGGGGCTTTGCCGGTGTCTTCGGCAAGATCGCGGCCGCCTATTTCCAGCGCCATGGCGACCAGTCCGACGCGCTGGCGATGATCGCGGCGAAGAACCACAAGAACGGCGTCGCGAATCCTTATGCGCAGATGCGCAAGGACCTCGGCTACGCCTTCTGCCGCGAAGAGAGCGAGAAGAACCCCTATGTCGCCGGCCCGCTGAAGCGCACCGACTGCTCGCTGGTTTCGGACGGCGCCGCGGCGCTGGTGCTGGCCGACGAGGAGACCGCGCTCAGGATGCGCCGCGCCGTCGGCTTCCGCGGCATGGCCCATGTCCAGGAATTCCTGCCGATGTCGAAGCGCGACATCCTGAAGTTCGAGGGCGGCGCGCTTGCCTGGAAGCAGGCCCTGGCGAAGGCGGGCGTCACGCTCGACGATCTCTCCTTCGTCGAGACGCATGACTGCTTCACCATTGCCGAGTTGATCGAATACGAGGCGATGGGCCTGACCAAGGAAGGCGACGGGGCTCGCGCCATCAAGGAAGGCTGGACGCAGAAGGACGGCAAGCTGCCGGTCAACGTCTCCGGCGGCCTGAAGGCCAAGGGTCATCCGATCGGCGCGACCGGCGTCTCGATGCATGTGCTCTCGGCCATGCAGCTTGCCGGGGAGGCGCCGGAGGGCATGCAGCTCGACAGCCCGCGCCTCGGCGGCATCTTCAACATGGGCGGGGCGGCGGTCGCCAACTACGTTTCCGTGCTCGAACGGATCAAGTGAAGCCGGCGCCCCGGGCGGATGCCGCTCGGGGTCCGGTCTTGCGGAAAGGGGCTTTGCCGGAGCGCAGGCCGCTATGGCACCGGACCGAAAAGTGGAATCCACTTTTCGGTCAAATCGGATGCGATAACAATGTCATAGGTCATCGTTACCGCGTCCGGTAGGACGCGCGATGATCTAAGCGAAAGCGACGCTTCGTGACGAGCTTTGTCGTCCTGCTGCTGGCCTATATCCTGAGCCAGTTCTTCCGCGCCTTCCTGGCGGTGATCTCGGGGGACCTCACGCGTGATCTCGGCCTCGACCAGGGTCAGCTCGGCAGCTTGCAGTCGGCCTGGCTGATCGCATTCGCGCTCTCGCAATTCCCGGTCGGCTATGCGCTCGACCGGATCGGCCCGCGGCGGACGCTGGCAGGCTTCCTGCTGGTCGCGCTCGCCGGGACGGTGATCTTCGGCCTGTCGCGAAACTATCTCACTGCGCTGACGGCGCTCGCGCTGATCGGCATCGGCTGCGCACCGATCCTGATGTCCGGCTTCTATCTGGCTGCGCGGCTCTATTCACCCCGGCATTTCGCGACGATGTCGTCCTTCCTGATCGGCTTCGGTTCGATCGGCGATCCCTTGAGCGGCGCGCCGCTCGCCTATTTCCTGGCGGCCTATGGCTGGCGTGCGACCGTGTTCGGGCTTGCCGGGATCGTGGCGTTCATAACCTTGCTCGTGATGCTGCTGCTCAAGGACCCGCCGCCGCTGCCGGACGCGTCACAACGGCATGTCTCGCTGCTGGGTGGGATCAAGCAGATCGTGGTGAAGCGGCCGCTCTGGCTGATCTTTCCCATCACCTTCGTGAGCTACGGCGTGACGATCTCGATTCGCGGCTTGTGGATCGCGCCCTATCTCCAGAAAGTTCATGGTTTCGATCTCGCTGCGACGAGCTATGCGGCGATGGCCATGGGAGGCATCATCGCGGTCGGTGCGTTGCTGGTGCTGCCGCTCTATCGGCGGATCGGCGCCAAGCCGACGGTCATCGCCTTTGCCGTTGCCGTCATTCTGGCCTGCTTCGCGCTGGCTCTGTGGGGAGAGGCATCATCCCGCCTCGCGGTCGGCCTGCTTCTCGCCATCGGTCTGTTCGGCGTCACCTATGCCGTGGTGATGGCGCATGCGCGCGCCTTCATGACGCCACAGGAGATCGGCCGCGGCGTCACCTTCATGAATTTCGTCTTCATGGGTGGGGCAGGCGTGATGCAGTGGCTGTCGGGGCGCCTGGTCAATGCCCTCGACGGGCACGGCTATGACGCGCACGTAACCTTCGGCTGGCTGTTCGTCTTCATGGGTGCCATGCTCGCCGCGGCGCTGGTGGTCTATGTCGCCGCTCCGGCGGAACCGAAAGCTACCGCTTCCACGGCACCGTAGTTCAGCCTTCGCCCGGCGCCTTTGCGGCGATAGCCAGGGCGTGGACGCGATCGGCCAGCTCCTGCGCCAGGGCCGCGTTGACGAGGCGGTGGCGTTCGAGCCGGCTCTTGCCGGAAAAGGCCTCCGACACGATATCCACCCTGAAATGAGTCTCGCCGCCCTCGCGCCAGCCGCCATGGCCCTGATGCTGGTGCGATTCATCGATGACCCTGAGCGCCTGTGGCGCAAAGGCCGCGGTCAGCTTTTGCGTGATTCTTTCGCTGATTGAGGTCATGATCGCGCCACCGTTGCCATGATTGTTCGTCGGTCCGGCGATGTGTCGCATCGCACTTGCCGACCCTAGCTCCTGCGTCTCATAACCCGTCGACGATGAACATCAACTCACGCCTCTTCGACAGCATCAGGATCGGCGCTTCCGAGGCGGAAGCGCCGCTGGAGAGCGGCGCGCCACGTTGCGACCATCCGGGCTGCGCCCGCGCCGGCGAGTTCCGCGCGCCGAAGGGCCGTGGCCGCGAGGGCCAGTTCTTCCTGTTCTGCATGGATCATGTGAAGGCCTATAACGCGACCTACAATTATTTCGCCGGCATGGATGACGAGGCGCTCGCCGCCTACCAGAAGCAGGAAGAGATCGGCCACAGGCCGACCTGGAAGCTCGGCGTCAATTCCAAGGCGGCGCGGATGTCGCAGCGTGGCCGCAAGGCGAATGGCGAAGCCAGCGCCGACATGCACGACGCCTTCAACCTGTTCGGCGCGCGCAACAAGCAGCAGGCGGCCCAGCCGGAATCGCGCGTCGGCATCGTCGCGCGCAAGGCGCTGGATACACTCGGGCTGGACGACACGGCGGATTCCGCGGCGATCAAGGCGCGCTACAAGGAGCTGGTGAAGCGCTTCCACCCGGATGCGAATGGTGGCGACCGCTCGCGCGAGGGCACGCTTCAGGAAATTCTGAAGGCCTATCAGCAGCTCAAGAGCGTTGGGATGGTGTAGCGGGGAAGGGCGCGGTCATCCCGTGCGCGTTGCGGCACGCAGTGCTGCGACGCAGACGCGGGGCCGCGTGACGAGAAGGCGCCTCTTTCTGCGAACGGTCCCGTGTCTGCGCAGCGGCGTTACACGCCGCAGCGCGCACGGGATGACAGCGGGCTTATCCCTGCTTCGCCGCCAATCCTGCGACATCGGCGATGATGCCGTCCAGCGCGAAATCCTTCGGCGTATAGACCCGCGCCACGCCCATGTTGCGTAGCGCGTTCTCGTCGTCGGGTGGGATGATGCCGCCGACCACGACGGGCACGTCCATCCCGGCGACGCGCAGGCGGGCCGTGACGTCGCGGACCAGCGGCAGATGCGAGCCGGACAGGATCGAGAGCCCGATGATGTCGGCCTGCTGCTCGCGGGCCTCGCTGACGATCTCCTCCGGCGTCTGGCGGATGCCGCCATAGCTGACGCTCATCCCGGCATCGCGCGCGCGCACGGCGATCTGCTCGGCGCCGTTGGAATGGCCGTCGAGGCCGGGCTTACCGACGAGGAAGCGGGGCGCGCGGCCGAGACGCTCGGTCGCCTTCTCGACGGCCGCCTTGGCCGTAGCGAGGCCGGTCGCGTCACCCAGCTTCGTCGTGTCGACGCCGGTGGGCGCACGATACTCGCCGAAGATCTCGCGCAGGGTCTGCGCCCATTCCCCGGTGGTGACGCCGGCCTTGGCGCAGGCGATCGAGGCCGGCATGACGTTGCGGTTCTCGCGCGCGCTGGCGGCGAGCTCGGCGAGCGCTGCCTCGGCGGCCTTGGCATCGCGGGCGGAGCGCCAGGCCTTGAGCCGGGCGATGGCCTCGGTCTCGACGGAATCCGGCACGGTGACGACGGCGCCGTCGCCAGCCGAGAGCGGGGAGGGCTCGCTGTTGGTGAACTTGTTGACGCCGACGACGACCTGCTCGCCGCGCTCGATCGCCTCGATGCGGCGGGCGCCGTTCTCGACCAGCGCCTGCTTCATGTAGCCGCTCTCGACGGCGGCAAGCGCCCCGCCCATGTCGTCGATCTTGGCGAGTTCCTCCAGCGCGGCGGCTTTCAGCGCAGCGACCTTGGCATCGACCACGGTCGAGCCATCGAAGATGTCGCCGAATTCGAGCAGGTCGGTCTCATAGGCGAGGACCTGCTGCATGCGCAGCGACCATTGCTGGTCAAAGGGGCGCGGCAGGCCCAGCGCCTCGTTCCAGGCCGGGAGCTGCACGGCGCGGGCGCGGGCCTTCTTGGATAGCGTGACCGCCAGCATCTCGATCAGGATGCGGTAGACGTTGTTCTCCGGCTGCGGTTCGGTCAGGCCCAGCGAATTGACCTGCACGCCATAGCGGAAGCGCCGCATCGCCTCGTCAGCGATGCCGTAGCGGCCGAGCGTGATCTCATCCCAGAGCTCGACGAATGCCCGCATCTTGCAGAGTTCGGTGACGAACCGCATCCCGGCATTCACGAAGAAGGAGATGCGGCCGACCGTGCCGGGGAATTCTTCCGCCGAGACCTCCGGCCGGGCACGGATCGAATCGAGCAGGGCGATGGCCGTCGCCAACGCGAAGGAGAGCTCCTGCACCGGCGAGGCGCCGGCCTCCTGCAGATGGTAGGAGCAGACATTGGTCGGGTTCCATTTCGGCAATTCGCTGGCCGTGAACACGACGATGTCGGTGGTGAGCTGCATCGAGGGGCGCGGCGGGAAGACATAGGTGCCGCGCGACAGGTATTCCTTGACGAGGTCGTTCTGGGTCGTGCCCTGCAGCAGCTTGCGGTCGGCGCCCTGCTCGTCGGCGATGGCGATGTAAAGCGAGAGCAGCCAGGCCGCCGTCGCATTGATCGTCATCGAGGTGTTCATCTGCGCCAGCGGGATCTGGTCGAACAGAGCCCGCATGTCGCCGAGATGGGAGATCGGCACGCCGACCTTGCCGACTTCGCCGCGCGCCAGCACATGATCGGGGTCGTAGCCGGTCTGGGTCGGCAGGTCGAAGGCGACGGAGAGGCCCGTCTGGCCCTTGGCGAGATTGGTCCGATAGAGCTTGTTGGATTCCGACGCGTCGGAATGACCGGCATAGGTCCGGAAGATCCACGGCTTGTCGCGCTGGGCCGTTTCCCGGCCGCCCTTGTCCGTCGCGGTCATGGCGTCTCCCCGTATTGCAGAGCAATCTGAATGTTGCACTGCGGCGAAGATAACGCCAGAGCTTCGGCGATGTCCCGTGCGACGTTAGGCTGACGAGATTTTTGTTCAGGTCGCCGCGTCAGCGGCGTCTTGAAGGATGTTCCAGATATCTCCGGAGCCTCCTGGATCATCCTTCGAGACGCAGCCTTTCGGCTGCTCCTCAGGACGAAGGCTAGGCAAGATTCCAGGCGAGCCAGGAGCCTCAGCGCGAACGCGACGAGAGGCTGCCGCGCATATCGGCGGTCGACAGCAGCGCCACGCGGCGGTCGTCCTTGGGCGGCGAGACGAAGGCGCGCAAGGGCGCCTTGGGCAGGTCGAGATCCAGCGGTCGGCCGGGCGGCAGCGGCGCGTTCTTGATCAGCGTGGCGATCGGGCTCTCGAGCGCGGGCAGCTTCGGCGCTGGCGCTTCCGGCGCGAAGGCAAGCGGCGCGGAGGCGAAGGAAGCTGCGGTCGTCGCCGAGGAGGAGGCCGTCGTGAGCGGGATGGAGGTGGTCGAGGCCGAAGCGAGCTGGATCGTCGGCTCCTCGATGCGGCGGCGCTCGGGACGCTCGCCCTTCAGATAGAAGGCGTTGCCGCCGGCCACGGTCACGTAATGCATGTTGTTGTAGCCGAAGCGCATCCCGGCCATGTGGAAGTGCTTGGCAGCGCCGACCGCCTCGTTGCGGCGACCGTTGAGGATGTCCTCGGCGATAGCCTCGACCCGCGGCAGGACCTTATCGGTCATCGGGCGGCTCAGCACGCCGGCGGCGAACTGCCGGGGAGCGCCCACGACGCCGCAGATCGTCTCGGGATATTTCGCCGATTCGACGCGGTTCATCACGACCGTGCCGACGCCGAGCAGGCCCGACTCGCTCGAGCGGTTCGATTCGAAATACATCGCGCGGACGAGGCATTCCTTCTCGCGCGGATCCGCCTTGGCCAGCGCGACCGCATGCTTGCGGGCCTTGGCCGGCTCCTTCACGGCCGGGGCGGCAGCGGAGGTCGCTGCTGTCTCGACCGGGGACATGCTGCAGGCGCCGAGAGCGGGGGCCGCCAGCGCAATCAGAAGCGGGATCGCCTTGCTGCCATGCCGGGAATTCTCGCCGGAACGAAGACCATGAGCAGCGATCGCGGTCCGCTTCATGCGGCAACCTCCTGAGTTCCGGACCCGTGATCGCCGAGGGCGGCAAACCGGGATTGCCGGCAAGGAACCGCGAATTCCTTAACAGAAAGTTAATCGGGGAAGGAAGGGGGGACGTCGCACAGACAGCCGCCAAGCCCCTCCCGGCAGGAGGTGTTTGGCTGATAGCCTCTTGTTACCAAACGAAAAAATTCGTGATCTTGCGTCGAAAATTTTCGTCAGGCCCGTCTCACAAACCTTGCCGAAATCGTAATCCCGGCAGCGCTGAAAATCACTGTGAGCGCGGTTTCGTGATCAGAAACGCCCGAGGAGCGCTTCAGTTCCCCGAGCCCGGCAGGCGGGGGAGCGGCAGAAACTCGACGCCTTCCTCATGCAGCATCCGGGCATCGTCCGGCGTCGCCTCGCCGTAGATCGCGCGCTCTTCCGCCTCGCCGTGATGGATCTTCAAGGCCTCGTCGGCGAAGCGTTTGCCGACATGCTCGGCATTCTCGCTGACATGGCGGTGCAGGGCTGCGACCATCTCGCGAAAGGCTTGCTCCTTCTCGCTCATCAACGCGACCGGCGCAGGCGCTGCGGCGGCCGGAGCGGGCGCCTCCGCCACCGGCCCCGGCGTCTTCGGGCCGAGATCGGTGCGGGCGACATTGGGCGCCATGACGGCGCGCTCGACCTTCGCGCTGTTGCAGACCGGGCAGGTGACGAAGCCGCGTTTCGCCTGGTCCTCAAAGCTGGCCGAGGAGGCGAACCAGCTTTCGAATTCGTGGGCGTTGTCGCAGATGAGGGCGTAACGGATCATGTCGTCATAGATGGTGGCGCAGAGCCACCAAGGCAAATGGCCATCGAGGAATGCCGCGGCAGGGGCGGGAGCGCTCTGCCTCAGGCCGCCAGGAGCTTGTCGAGCTCGCCGCGGGCGTCGAGCGCGTGGATGTCGTCGGAGCCGCCGACATGCTTCTCGCCGATGAAGATTTGCGGCACCGAGGTTCGCCCACCTGCGCGCGCCGTCATCGCTTGGCGCAGCTCCGGCTTGCCGTCGACATCGATCTCGGTGAAGGCCACGCCCTTGCGGATCAGCAGGGCCTTGGCGGCCTTGCAATAGGGGCACCAGGACGTGGTGTAGATCGTGACCGGCGGCATCGGGGCGCGTCTCTCGTTTCGATCCGCCTCATGTAGTGACTTCCCGGCCATCCGTCACGACCCGTGCGAAGGTCAACACATCGACGGCGGTCGCACCGGCGCGCAACAGGGCGCGCGAGGCCGCATTGACCGTCGCGCCGGTGGTCAGCACGTCGTCGACCAGCAGGATGCGCCGGCCCTCGACCAGGCTGCGTGCCGCTGCGGAGACGTGGAAGGCGCCCTGCAGGTTCTCAGCGCGCTGGGCGCGCGTCAGCCCGACCTGCCGGCGGGTGCGCCTGATGCGCGCCAGGGTCGCGGCAGCGAGGGGCAGCCCGGTCTCGCGGGCGATCACCTGCGCCAGGGCGGCAGCCTGGTTGAAGCGCCGCCGCCACAGCCGCGTCCGATGGAGGGGGATCGGCAGGACGAGGTCGGCATCGGCGGCCAGCTCGCGCCCGGCCTGAGCCATCATCCGGCCCAGCGTCAGCGAGAGCTCGACGCGGTCGCCATATTTCAGCCGATGGACCAGCTCCCGTGCGGTGCCGTCGAAACGGCAGACGGCCCGCGCTCGGGCGAAGACCGGCGGGTCTGCGATCGCCGCCGGGGAGAGCAGGCCAGCGCCGAGATCGACGGGAAACGGCGTGCCCAGGCGCTCGCAATAGGGGCGCTCGATGAAGCCGATGCCGCGCCAGCAGGCCGAGCAGAGCGCCTGAGCCTCGCCGGTGGCGGCCCGGCAAGCGATGCAGGTCGGCGGATAGACGATGCCGACCAATCCGCGCCAGCCGGCCTGGAGGGCCATGCGGGCATGGCTCGCCGATTTTCTCCAAGGCGCTGGCGTCGATTGCGCGCTCCTGGTCACGCCGGCCACGGACGGCGCGCATGCCTGACCGGGCGTGGTCTCGCCATCAGGCCGCTCGATCCGCCACTCCGCCATGGCTATGCCGCCGTCTCCGCTGGAAGCGGGTCGGCCGATGCCGCCCCGATCGCGCCAGCATCGGGCTTCATGCGGTGCAGGACAACTGCCGATGCGTCGTTTGGGGCGTTTTCGGCTGTTGCGCCTGTCGCCGGTGGATTCTGGCTCTGGCCTATGGAAGTTGGGTGGCGGGCGCTGAAAACGCGCGATCACCCGGGGTTTCCGGGCATTTTACCGCGCGTTTTCCCAGCATCGCATCTTTATGCGCGGACGATGCAAAAAGCTGTTGCGGTCGCGCGGCTGTCCGACTACATAGGCGCCCTCGGCAGCGCTGCTCCCTTCGTCTAGCGGTCTAGGACGTCGCCCTCTCACGGCGAAAACAGGGGTTCGAGTCCCCTAGGGAGCGCCATTTTCTGCCATAAAAGTTCCTCCAAGTGTCTGGCGTGCAAGCGGTTTTCACCGTTTGACCATGCTTGGAGTGTACCGCGTGGTAGACCAAAACGCGATTTATACCTTCACGAAGCGGGGCGTTTTTTACTTCTCGCGCCGGGTCCCGAAACCGCTCCAGCCTCGATTCGACAAGCCACGCATCGTCACCTGCCTGCACACTCGTTCGCCTACCCAGGCGCGCAAGTCGGCCAGCGTGCTCTCGGCGCAGTTGGAGATGGTCTGGGCGCAGATGCGCCTGGAAAGCGTGCTGCGACGCATCCCAGGATCAACGGCTTCGCAGCGCACGCAAGCGACAACAGCATCCGAATCAGGTGTCAGGCTGTCCGAGGCCGGTGATCTCTATCGTCGGCTGAAGGGAGGCGGGAAAGGCAAGGGCTTCAAAGCCTACACCGATCGCCACCTGGGCTACGTCGTCGATTGCCTCGGCGATGCCGTGATCGGCGATCTCAAACGCTCCGACGCGGGCCGTTTCCGTGATTTCCTGATCGCCAAAAAGTTGACGACAAGCTCGATCAAGCGGGTCTTCGCGACGGTGCGCGCAGCGGTCAATCTGACGATCTCCGAGCACGGGCTCCACTGCACCAACCCTTTCTCGGGCACCTTCATCCCGGAGGTCGGGACGAAGACCGTACGCCCGCCAATCCCGAGCAGCGTCATCCAATCGGTGCAGAACACCTGCCTGGAAATAGACGACGACAAGCGTCTCCTCATTGCGCTGATCAGCGATACCGGGCTGCGGCTGGCTGAAGCTCTCGGGCTGACGAAGACAGACCTGAAGCTTCACGCAACCGTGCCGCACATCGATCTCCAGCCGCACCCATGGCGCTCCCTGAAAACCGCATCGAGCATCCGAACGGTGCCGCTCGTCGGCGCGTCCCTGTTGGCTGCGAAACGACTTGCGGAAGCCACGCGGGGAAGGCTGCTGTTTCCGACCTACGCCACAATGACCGACGTGAACGCCAATTCGGCGAGTGCGACGCTGAACAAGTGGCTTCGTTCCCGTTTGCCAGAGGGATGCGTGATCCACTCGTTTCGGCATAGTCTTCGTGATCGGCTCCGCGCTGCGGAGTGCCCAGCCGACATTGTCGATGCCATCGGCGGCTGGACCACACAGGGCGTCGGCCACAAGTACGGGGCTGGTTATTCCCTCGAAGTGAAGCTCCGCTGGCTGAAGCTCATCGAGCTTCAGCATCCAAGCATGGTCAAACGGTGAAAACCGCTTGCACGCCAGACACTTGGAGGAACTTTTATGGCAGAAAATGGCGCTCCCTAGGGGCGTCCTCCGCGAAGTCCTGATGTGGCAGGCGAACAAGGTCAGAGGGTTATGCCGGTCGGATGGTCGAGGCGCAATGGCGTCGAGGTCTACCCGAGGGTGTTTGTTTCCGCCTCGACGAACATGGTCTTGATCATCGGCCAGCCTCCCCTTGAGCGTCGAACGAAGTTTATTGCCACGAATCAGCCGCCTCGGAGATAAGTATGGATAGAGCGGGTTTGCCGCTTCAGGTCCCTGGCGGGGTCGAGTGTCGTGGCGGCACTAAATAGAAGTGTCGGGCAATTGCCGCCTGATCTTCGTCCACGTGTGTCGCCAACGATCCTTGACCACTGAACCCGCGAGGTGCCGCCACCCCTCGCGGGTTTTATTTTAGGATCGTTGTTTTATGCCCATCCATTACCTGAACGCCCTGGCGGGGGCGGGCAAGACGCACGCCCTTGTGCGCTATGCCAACCGCCTCGCCGAGCGTGGCTCGAAGGTTCTCATCGTCCAACCTACGAAGCATTTGATCGACCTGACGATCGCCGACGAACTTGAGCCACTTGCTCCCCGCTATCCAGTCGTGGCGATTCACGGCAGCGCGGCTCTGGGAACCTCCTCGGTCGTCGGGAAGATCGTCGAGCATTTCCAGACCGCCCGCCCGGACGAGGGCGAGGTGCTGTTCATCACGCATGCCGCCTTCTTCCGTCTGCCCTACCTGCATCGCAAGTCCGATTGGGTCCTCCTCATGGACGAGGCCCCGGTGGTGGATGTCTTCGAGGCGCTGAACCTGCCCGAGACCCACAGCCTGATCACGGATCACCTCGAACTGGTGCCGGGCGGACCGTCCTACGGGCGGCTGGTCAGCCGCGAGCGTCTGGCGGCCATTGCCGCTGATGCGACGGGGGAGGACGAGTGATGAGCCTCACCAGGATCGCCCGCAACAAGCACGGTGATGACGTGCTGAAGCTTTTCGGCCCGCTTGTGAACCGGGTCTGCTCCGAGCATTGGGAGGTTCATGCCGGGCAGGCACAGTTCGAGCGCCTGATCCGGGGCGAGCAGGAGGACTGCCTCCTGAACACCTACTCGCTGTTGAAGCCGTCCATCTTCGATGGCTTCAAGAAGGTGCTGGTGGCTTCTGCTTGCATGCAGGAGACGATGTTCTACCGGCTGTTCCTGGCCCAGGGCGTCGATCTCCGGCCCGCAGGGGATTCGCTGACCTCCAGTCTCCGTTACGCCGAGCACGCTCACGGCGAGCGGATCACGATCAACTACGCCTGCGACGAAGCGTGGTCGAAGCGCTTCCGGGACATGCTGGTTGAAGACGAGGGAAGCGGTCATCCGATCAAGCTCCTCGATCGGGTCAAGCGGTCAGTTGTTGGGCTGCTCGGTACGGAGCCCTTCATCTGGATGGGCAACAAGGACCTGGACGACGGCTTCTTCGGAACGGGCACGGCGCAGCGCCTGCCCAACACGCCCCATGGGTTGAACACCTACCAGGGCTTCCACAATGTCGTGGTGGTCTCGGCGTTGAACCCGCCGCCGCAGCACTTCCACTTCATGGAAGGGTATTCGATCGACGGGGACGAAGTCCGCACCGCTCACTACCGGACGGCGGTCTATCAGGCCGTGATGCGCTGCTCGATCCGCAATCCGCAGGACATGACCGCGAAGCGGGTCGTGGTGATGGATCGCGACACCGCAGAATGGCTCGCCGATCTCTTCCCCGGCGCGACGGTCGAGGCGCTGCCCGGCATGGGCGTGGTGCCCCGCAAGGGCAAGGCGGGCCGCAGGCGCAAGCACGAGAGCGATGCCGAGAAGACCAGCGTCTATCGCAAGAACAAGAAGCAGGCATGGTTCGCCGAACTCGACCGCCTCAACGGGACCTCATTCGCGATGGGTCGGTATCCCTGCCTTGGCTCCGCGAGCGAGATCGGTGAGTTCCGGTGTGACGATAACTCTCTCTATATAAGGGATTACGTCACAGCTTCCGCGCCCCAATCGTCCACCAGCGGCACCGCCTTCGCCACGATCTATGACGCCCAGCCCCTCGACTACATCGACCACCAGGACGACGACAGCTTCATCGCCGGACTCCGTGACCTGCATGGCCGTCAGGTCGCGAAGGAAGATGCGGGTCTGATCTCGCCTGCCCACTTCGACCCGGAGAAGGCGGCGGAGACCTCGCGCGGGCTCGACAATATCCTGCATGTGCGCGGCATCTGGTTGGACAACGACGGCGGCGACCTGACCCCGGACGCCTTTGCCGACCTGTTCCCCTTCCTGAGGGTCGTGGTCTGGAACACCGCGTCTTCGACGCCGCAGAAGCCGCGCTGGCGTGCCTTCATCCCGACTAGCTGCGCGATGAGCATCGAGGTCCACCGGCTCATCATGCAGCAGGTCGAGCAGGTTTTGGAGAAGGCCGGATATTGGGGGAAGCGGAAGCTGGAGAAGCGCAAGGGCACCCGGCCCGCCCGCTGCCACGGCTTCGACGAGAGCAAGTTCAACGCCGCCTCGCTCTTCTACCTGCCCTGTCAGGCGAAGGACCCGGAGGGGTCGTTTTTTACTGACTATGGTGAGCGTGATCCCCGGCGGGGGACGCTCGATCTTCATCAGTGGATCGAGCGCTGCATTCTCAGCTTGAGGCCCGAGCCAGAACCCGCCTCAATCGGTCCGGTAACGGTGGGGACGCCGATCCTGCTTCCCGCGACGCAGGACGCGGCCTCTGACCAGACCATCTCGAAGCTCCAGGCGATCCGGCAGAAGCTGGCTGCGGCCCACGCGCAGAGTCAGGCCGGACGCCAGGAGGAAAAAATCGCGCGGGCGGTCGATGCGTGGCGTTCGACGCCGAGCGGAATGGGCCACCACAACTTCTTCCTGCTGGGTGCGGCTCTGCACCGGGCTGGTCTCGAACTGCACGAGGTCAGGGCGAAGCTCCATCAGGCGGCGATGTTCGCGAACTCGCCAGGGAAGCGGCTTCGCGAGATTAACGGCATCATCAAGAAGCTGGGGCGCTCGGGCACCTTCGGTCGGAGGGGCGCGTGATGCCGACGATCTCACACGTCATCGCGATGCAAGACATCGTTCGGGAGGCGATCCGCGTCGAGACTGAGGTGTTGAAGGGCAGCTTCCCGGATCACAGCCAGGACTTCCTCGACTATGCGGTTCACTCTCTCATCTACGACATCGTCAGCCGTGCCAAAGAGCGCGGCATCGAGGTCCTGAGTGCCGGGCCATTCTGGTCGGACTATGCCGAGGAGTGGGAGCCGGGCGATCCGATCGAGGCGGAGGTGCGCTTCTGCTTCCCCGACGAGGACAACCTGATCTGGTTCAAGACCATGATCCTCTGATCACATGACTGGCCCGGATCACTCCGGGCCGGTCAGGCCAGCGCGCTCCGCCCGCCCTTGAGCGCCCTGTAGATCGTGCTGGGCGCGACCTGGACGTGTTCGGCGATCTCGGCGACCGTCAGCGTCCCTTCGCCGAGCAGCGTCTTCACCACGGTCAGCTTTACCGGGTCGAGCGACTTCGGGCGTCCGCCGACGCGACCACGGGCACGGGCGGCCAAAAGCCCAGCCCTGGTTCGGGCTCGAAGGGTATCAACTTCCAGGGCGCTCAAAGACGCCAAAAGGTGGAAAAGGAAGCGACCGACAGGGGTGGTGGTGTCGATCGACTCGGTTAGAGACATCAAGCCGATCTCGCGGCGCTGGAACTCCTCGCTCAGGTCGATGAGGTGGCGCACGGACCTCGCCAACCGGGACAGCGAATAGACGACGATCACGTCGCCGCTCCTGGCATGGTCGAGGAGCTTCCGAAGCTCGGGTCTCTCAGCCTTCGTCCCCGAGATCGTCTCGGTGAAGATGCGCTCGCACCCGGCCGCCTTCAGCGCGTCAAGCTGAAGACTGTGATCCTGTCCGTCCGTCGAAACCCGCGCCAGCCCCAGCTTCATCGCCTCTCCTTCGCAAAACTCGTCGGAACGAGCGTCTCATGAGACGCCAGTTCTGCAACTAGTTTTTGCGAGACCGTCGTCAGCAGAATCCCCGACGATCCCGCCCACATCAGCAGCGTCGCGGAAACGACCGTTATTGCGACGCCGCCGTCGTGGGCGGGTGACGATCAGAACCAGATGGTTCCGACCACGCTCGCCGAAATCCTCGGGGATCGTCGCCAGCACCGATTCCACAGGGGTTTGCGATGACGGTCAGGAGTGAGAATCCGGGAGGGTTTTTGGAACAGGCTGCCGGGACGGTCGGAACGGGCGTGGCGACGTGCGACCGTCAGACGTTCAGGAGGGGCGAAACATCCGATCATCGGGGAATCGGGCGACAGCAGGAGGAGGACGGTGCTGAGGCGATAGGCCCGGCTCAGGCGGCAATGGCAGATCGCTCGACGTTGGCGAAACGCAGCGCGTTGTTTCTCATCCCCGCTTCAGACGCCCCAAGATATGGCGTGAGCCTACGGTCGCCGCTATTCTCATCGTCGGCGAAGCTGCCTTGCTCAACTCGGCATTCGGCGGCGGAGAGGTTGGGAAACCGTGCGCGAATTCATCCATATTCCGAATCGTCATAACGCCAACGATTCCGTCAACATTCAACCCCTTGGCTGATCGTATCAAACTGTAATATTTCATGATGGCTTTGTAATAAAAAACTGCGTCTTCGAATGATCGATTGTACACTCCGAACTCCCAGGTTCGAGTGCTATACAGAAAAGCCGTCAATGATCCTTCAAAGGTTAATATTCCTCCTTGGGCATTATATCCCTCAGGTATAGCGGGAACGTTGGCGCTTGACGCCATGAAATTGAACCAATCCTGCAAATACAATTGCAGGCGCTGGACATGATTTCCTCGCTCGCCGATCGTGACATGATATTTGTGATCGACAGCGCACTTCTGGAGTCGCTCACTGTCGCGGAAATATGAACTTGTCAGAACGCCCATGCCTGTCTCCTGGTAGCCTCTAACTTCCGGCCATCGCCTTCGTTTGCACGCTAACCAGACCGGCTATCCGTTCTTTCGCCTGCCGTCGTTTGAATAACGTCAGGCCGAGAATCAAAAGGCACGCGAGTGTATTCCCGCCAAAGACAGCCGCCATGGTCGGATCATGGGCTGCTACGAGCGCGTAGACGACCGTGGTGAGGTGCGAGATGGCGAACAGACTCCAGGTCGCGCACGAAATCGCTCGTGCGCCGTCCGGGTCTTGGATGATGCGTAAAATCTGCGGCAGATAGGCTAGGACCCGAACGGCGTTACACAGTGTAAATGCCGTTGTGGCGATCTCGACTGCGGTCATGGAAGCCCCCCTTCGTCGGGATTAAGAGGCTCAGCGGCGATTTGCCATTGTGCCCAGCCTCGCGTCGAGGTCCGCGTAGATTGCGATCGCATCCGCTTCGCGACCGTCGCGACAGGCGATCCGTGCATTGAGGAGCTTCATGGAGGCATCGGCCACGATCTCGGCAGGAAGACTCTGATCCTCCCCATGCCTCTCGATCAGGCCAAAGACAACCAGATCGCGCGAGGCGCAGGCTTCCGCCGAGCCAGCGCGGGCAATGCCCGATAAGCCAAGGAAACTGAGCAACAGAAGCGCGAAACCAACGCCAAGGGGCCGCCGATCAGGCATGATGCACCTCTTGAAGTGAGCGTTGCCGGGACCGTTCATCCGCCAGATTTGGGCGGGGCCGGTGCATTGCTCGGACCGGGTGCAGGCGACGATGTTCCTGCCGCTCCGTTCGCGCGTGTCTGATTGACTACATCGCCTGTTACGTCATGGAGGCAGACCGTCTCGAAGACCGAATATCCCTTCGGGCACACGTCCTGGGAACCCTGTGCAAGGGACACGCCGGGAACGCCCAGAAGAATGAATACAAGAGGAAATGCGGTGGTCAATTTCCGCAGAGACGGACAATCGTTTGATGCGTCCGACGAAGACGCCATGGCCGTTCTCCTTCTTATAGGCTCAGATCAGTTGGCGCTGGAATAGAATGGATCACCGAGGCGAACCTCATGACGGTGACGCAGTTCCATCAAATCATCGGCGCACTGCTTCAGTAGCGCAGACGATGCTCCATTCACGAATTTTGCACAGAACACTGTGGTTTCTTCAGCGATCATCCGGCTGTATTCAACTCGTGCTGTATCCCGGAGTTTTACTCCGATTGCATACGCTCCAACGCAGCCAGCAATAGCCAGTACCGCCAGTGCAGAAAACAGTTTGCGCGCGCCCATGGAACGCCTCATTGCTCGATCGGAATGATCTTGGCGAAACCCGTTTGCTTCCGCTCCCGCCATTTTGGGAAACCGTCGCCCGGAAGCCAAAATGTAGACCTCCTCCACAACCGGGATCACATTCCCCGGCGCGTTGCGGATTTTGAAGGAAAGGCTGTTTCTCCGAAGTGCCGCAACTGATTGTCAGGCGGCGTTCCGCTTCATTCTGCCTTCGTTTATCGTTCGACAGAGTTGGCAAGAAATCGACCGACGATTCTACCCCCAAACGGCGGGGGTATCGCTTCAGAAATGCCTTTAGAATGGCTATAAAGAAACGATCTTGTCCGCCGCAGGGCATAACCATATGCACCCAGATAAGGAACTCTCCGACTTGATCGGGTGCATTTACGATTGCGCCTTAGACAAAAGGCGCTGGCCTTCTGTTCTGGAGAAGCTTTGCGATGCGATGGGCGGAATATGCGCAGAATTGTCTGTTCTTAACACGCTGACAGGCGCTTCTGACATTATGGCTTTGCACAATTGGACCGCCGAATTCCTTCATGCGGTACAAGCCAATATCCATACAAGCCCTTTCAATGCCCTCGGTCTGGTCATGCCTCTAGCTGAACCATTCTGCGTATCGCGGGACTACGGATTGGAGGAAATGCGCCGCACCCCTTACTGGAAGCGCGTGATTAAGGGGCATGGCACGTCGGACTACCTTATCATCCCCCTGAAGCGCACGGTCGCCAAGCTTGCCTACCTCGGCGTCAATGTCAGCGAGGCGCGGGATGTATTTTCCGACCAGGATATCGAACTTGCGCGCGTCCTGGCTCCCCATGTCCAGCGATCAATCCATATTTCCGGCCTCATTGAACATCGGGATATCATAGAAGGCACCCTGCGAGGGATGCTGGAAACACTCGCAGCAGCAGCTTTTATCGTGCGCCCAGATGGCAGCATAGACTACCGTAATCATCAGGCTGAACGGTATCTATCGGAGGGCTATTTTGTAAAAGAGAGCAATAATCGCCTTGTCGCGACGCACCATGGTGCCATCGAATTCCTCGGGACTGCTTTGAATTCAGCCCAATCAGTTTCAGTTGCATCAGACGCATACATTGATGGGTGTAATGAGCAGTCACTTCATATGACATGCCTGCGGCTAGGTGAGGAAAGTGCCAACAGAGAGTATCTCATCCTCCTGCGGTCGCCGGAGCCTGAACTGCGGACGCCCATTCAGGCTGCCACAAAACTCTTCGCTTTAACCGCGCGGGAAACGCAGATTCTGGCCCAATTGCTGCAAGGGCAGAGCTTGCAGGAGATCGGTGATTTTCTGGGCGTCGCCCGATCAACAGTGAAGATGCATCTCGATTCAATCTACGCCAAGAGCAAGACAAGACGCCAATCCGATCTCGTCAAAACCGTCATGGGCATCGTTCCCAATTTACGCATGTAGAACATTTCTCGGTCGGGCATTTATTGCGCCTAGTCTAGGGGGGCATCTTATGGCCTACACGATGAAGGTCGATTTGGGAGAGGTCTTGCAGCAGGTCTACAATGTCAGCCGCCCCGTAGGTCCTGGCTTGTACGCTCCCTATGCACGTGACGATGTGTTGCTCGTGCAAACGCTTATCAAGCTCGCCAACTTCACCCGTTTCCATCCTGGACACGGCCCGGTTGAACGCAGCAGGTCCATCAAGATCGACGGCATCTTCGGTCCGCAGACCCAGCGTCTGCTCAAGGCTTTTGAGCAGAACCAACAGCGAGACGGCAAACTTCTCATCAGCGACGGGATCGTCGAACCTGCCCCCAGGGACGGATACACGCGCTCAGGCGTGCAATACAAAATCATCCATCTGAACCGCGAAGCCAAAGATGCAGGCTGGGAGTACCAGAACCTGCCATTTGAAACGACGACACATCCGCTCTTGCGGGCGTCACTGGCGAAGGGCGCGACGAAGCCAACCCCTGTGAGGCCATTTCCTTCCTGACGACGCTTGAGCCTTGGGGGCGAAATTCGCGCCGAGGCAGGCGCGCCATGGTGGGGGGCCACGTGAAGACAAACGACACGATCGATCAGGCGTGGATCGAGATTTCCTCAAGGCTTGCCAACGGCGAGACCACGATCCGCTGGTACGTCGAATATTGCTCGGCCGCGAACAGGTGCGTCGTCGCAGATCGAAGAACCGAGGACGAGGCGATATCGGCGGCGATGGGCTGGGAGCTACCAATCGTCCATTCCCGTCACTCCGCAGGGGACGAAAACAGGGAAGGCCACGTTGCGCAGCTTTGAAGAGAATAGACGTATTTTCCACCGACACTCTGCTTTCGATCCGCGTCGGCCAAAGCTGAGCCGGATGAGGCAAGCTTTCGCGCTCTCAATCTGCATTGGTGTCGTGTGGGGGGCCGCAGCAGCTACCGCGCAGCCAATGACACGTCAGGCGCGGGCGTGCTTCGCCTGGGACAAAGAACTGCACCGCATGCTGAATTCGAGCGAGCAATTCAGTATTCACGCCCCCGAATTGCGTCAAAGCATTCGCTTTGAAGCCGGAAGGCTGCGAGAGCGGTGCATTCGGGACATCAGCATGGCGTCCCTCAGCCGGTATGTGATGCTGATGAAAATGCTCTACGACGATGAGGCCGACGAGGTCGAGAGTTTCGATTGAACCGAGATGAGCCGGGCAATAACGTAGCGTCGTCACGGCGCATTGCATGAGGAACGCGTGTCTCGACCGATATCGTTGTTTCAAGCAGCGGGCCTCATGCAGCGGCTACGCAAATTCGCCCCCGAAATTGATATTGCAGAAGCCCAGATCGTGCTGACTGTCGCGCACCGGCCGGGCATTCTTCAGAGCGAGCTTACGCGCGAGATGGGCTCCAAACAGTCCAGGGTATCACGCCAACTTGGCGCTTTGTTCGAAGAACACGGCTACATCAGTATCAACGAAGTTTCGACCAACCGGCGCTGCAACGAACTACATCTGACCGAGAAGGGAGAAGCGTTGGTGGCGGCGCTGATCCACCGCTGATGAGAAAGCCGTCTCGGCATTGGCGACTCCGAGACGGCTTTCCGATGTGGCCTTGACCGCCGCACCGCCCCGAACGGAGCAGTCCCTTATTGCCGGGATTTGGGGCGGAATTCGGCCGCTGCAAAGCTCGCCAGCCAGTGATCAATAGGCGCGCGTAAAACCGCCGTCGTGCAGAATGTTCAAGCCCGTCATGTGGTCTGAAAATGACGACAGCAGCCCCTCGATCACCGCCGCGACCTCCGAGGGTTCCCCATATTTCTTGAGGGGAACGTTGTCTGTCTCGTTGGCGAGTTGCGCTTCGTAGGAAACACCAGCCTTCTGAGCCCTCTCGGCAATCTTGTTCTGATACCAGGGCGAGAGCGTGCCACCGAGGGACAGCGTGTTGACATGGATACCACGGCTTCCGAGAGCGAAGGCGAGGGTCTTGGCTTCGCCGACCCATGCCGTTCGAATGACGTTGGCTGTCGCGTAGTGGCTGAGCACCTGCGCTGACGAGACGCCCGAGATAATGACAATCTTGGCGCGACGCCCTTGTGCAGGGTTGGGGGCAATGCGCGCGACAGCGGCTTTCAACAGGGAAAGGGGGCCAATGAAACTCAACTGAAACAGATCGCGCCACACGTCCGGTGACGGCATCGGATCAGGAGCAGCATGCGGCTGGGGCGGCATCAGCACCAGCCCGTCGAGGGCAAGCTGTTCGCTGTCCATTCGCGCCGCCAATCCACTGATAGAACTGTCTTGTCCCATATCGGCTGCCACGGCGAGGTGTGCCCCGCCGAGTTCGGTAGCCAGGGAATTGAGCTTGGCCTGATCGCGCGCTACGAGCACCAAACGATGATTGAGAGCCAACCTTCGGCAGATTGCTTCGCCGATTCCACCAGTCGCTCCGGTAATCAAATAAGTTGCCATCGCTCGCTCCCCTTTGCCGTTCGACACCTATCTTGGTTTTTCTTCGTAGACCGGCGAGGCATGTCGCCGGGGCATCTGCGCGATCATGCTTCAGGGTTGGATCAAGGACCACGCGGAATTTCCCTAGAGCCCAACCTCTCCGAAGAGTCAGAACCTTGGCCATCAGACCTTCTTCGGGGGAATGAATCCGGGCCGATCAAATTGCTCGGAATTCATTTGCCTCGAATTCGTCGATCCGGGTCAGCGTGTTCCGATGAGCAACTATCGCCAATGCCGAGCTTTTCTCACACACGCGTTTCTCGCGCTTGATGGCGAGACGCCAGAGGACAATCGCCTCCGGCGCGCGATTGAGCTTCTGCTGGAGGCCGTCGCACGCACTGAACGAGATGTGCCCCGTTCAAATGTTGTGCCGTTTCCTGCGCCGTCAAATCTCTCGAATATCCCGCGAATTCAACAGCCGGGATCGTGACGGCGTACGCGCTCTGCGCTTATGATCGAACTGTTCGTACCGCGAGACACGTTACGGACTGGTACCGGGCGGCCACATCTACCCCCCCCAGAAGGCCGCCCGGCACCAATCAGGTGGACGGGACAGGCCCCTCCGGCAAGCAGCGCAATGCGTCAGTCCGCTCGATCCAAGGTGCCCTCATTGCTGCGGTGGCTGAAGGCCGCTTTCCAGTACGGCCCGCGCCGCTATGAACGCAGCGTCTTGCGTCGGCACGGCGACCTGTTGTTGTTCCAGCAGCATGAGAGCCATTTCGTAGATTTCCCGCACGTCTGCCGATTCGAGTACGCCCTTTTGCACGAGGCAGCGCAGGAGGCCCGCCATGGTCGCGGACAGGACGAGATTACTCGCAGCCGTCGTTTGTGTTTCGGACGTTGGCATCAGCGCGACATTCGTCACTGTGTCAGAGGCTGTGACGGCTCTGGCACCTCATAGCCCTCCGCTTGATAGAGGCTGATCTTGTTACGGAGGGTGCGGATGGCGATGTCGAGCAGCTTTGCGGCGTGCGTGCGATTGCCGTCCGTCTGGCGCAACGTCGCCAGGATCAGGTCGCGTTCGACATCGGGAAGCGTCCGGCCGACCAGCCGTTCCACGACGGCCTGATCCGAATGATAGTTGTGCATGGCCGCAGTCCTCTCTGAGCCCCCATACCCTGATGGACCTCCCAAGGGGACGCCTGCATGCTTAAGAATTGGTGAATGCACTCTGGAGATATAGGCAGGAGCACGTGGCGGCAGGCCGTGGGTATTTCGGACAAAATCCTCAGGGGTGAGAGGCCGGGCGAAATGCCGGTCGCGATGCTTTCCAAACGAGAACTCATCGTCAGCCTTCAGGCGGTGAAGGCCATCGGAGCAACTGCTTCCCCTGAGGTCGTGAAACGTGCCGATTGCGTCATTGAATGATCTGACCCATGGTGAAGGCACGCTAGATCGACCTCTTGACCTTACAGAATAACTGCCTCAACCTTCATCCGTTCGAGACTTCTTACGGACCCCCACCATACCTTACCCCGCCCCGAAAAGGCGGGGTTCTTGTTGATGGGAACCTTGACGATATTCCGCCTCAATGCCGCGCATCCTCGTTGCCGATCATCTCCACCTTGAAACTCAGCATCTGCTCGAACAGCGGGGGCTTTCGGAAACCCTCTTCCTTCAGCCGACTTGGGGCGCGCTTCTGCGCCCGGCTTTCTATGAGGCCGAGCCACGCCAGAGGTCGAAGGACGCGTGCCACCAGGACGAAGCCCGTCAAAGGCGGATTGATATAACGATTTTATGTACGGCACCTCATTTCAGTTGTCGCTTTCTCTTGTGGCCTTCTTTAAATAGAAGCGTTGATTTGCAGTTTGCTCACGGATTTTTAGAATGCCGAAGTTTCTTGTAACCGTTGAGTTCCGCAGAGTTGCAATAATTGAAATTGAGGCCGAGGACGGCCTTGACGCAAGAAGTAAAGTCGGAAATTACGAATTTGACGAAGATATTATAGGTGATTTATGCGGGTGGCGAGTTCTCTCAACTGAGAAACACGTCGAATCTACTGAAATTGATCTGGGTAGTCATTCAGCATTATCTATGGAAATAGATAATCAAATGAAGTCGCCCTTCAAATAATAATCGTAGAATTCTTTGTCGAGCGCCCTTATGTAACGTTCGCTCATGCGGTGCGTTTTGAGGAAGCGCTTTCGATTGAAAGCGTGATGCAGTATCTACAACCTTGGTTGCCAAAGTCGGTCTGATTTTACGGTCAAATTAAGAAGGTTTTGTTGAAATATTTTGCGCTGACAAAATATATAACCTAACGAATTCTGTCGAATACTTCAGCCATGCCTTTGCTGTCGGCGATCGTATCATACAGGCGGTCAATGACTACGACCGCGAGGTTTTCAACGGCGATCTCGGCATGGTCATCGGCATCGATGACGAGGAAGGCGCGCTGACCGCCGAGTTCGACGGGCGCGTCGTGTCCTACCCGTACGGCGAACTGGACACGCTCGTGCTGGCCTATGCCACGACGATCCACAAATCCCAGGGCTCGGAATAACCCGCCGTCGTGATCCCGGTGGCGACCCAGCACTACATGATGCTTGCCCGCAACCTGCTCTACACGGGCGTCACGCGTGGAAAGCGGCTGGTCGTCATCGTCGGCCAGAAGCGTGCCCTGGCGATGGCGGTCAGGGCTGGCGGCAAGCGCCGATGGACGAAACTGCGGGAGTGGCTGGGATCGGATTGACCGGGGCGAGAGCACCTGCTCTAGCGGCCGACAGTCAGCGCGATCATCGGAAGAAAAATACCGGAAAATGAGGATCGGTGATGTGGTGCGCGACGCCCGGAAGTCGCAAGGCATGACGCTGTCCGAATTGGCCTCTCGTTCGTCGTGCAGCGTCTCCAGCCTGTTCGAACTTGAGACGAATGGGCTCGGCACGGTTGCGCTCTTGAAGCGTGTCGTGAAGGCACTCGATCTCAAGTTCGTGGGCTTGCCGGGGCACGGTCCTGTTTTCGAGCGCCTGCGTCTTCGCCGGGAATACCTTGGACTGGCCAAGTCGGAGGTCGCTGCCAAGGCTGGTGTTTCGCCTGACGCGCTTGCTTGCCTGGAGCGCGGCGAAGCCCGCATCGCGACGATGGAGCGCGTCGCGAAACGGCTCGCGCCGAAATTGCGGCCCCGAGCGCCGGAGATTTCCAGATATGGCGGTGGCGTCAGGAATGAACGGCTGACCGACCACGGTGTCTGGGAGAGGATCGAGAAGGCCATCGGCGTCTCGCCGATCGACCTGGACCCCTGCGGTCACGTGCTATCGCCGGTCCGTGCGAAACGCCGATACTCGGTCGAAGACGATGGGCTCAAGCAGCAATGGGTTGCCGATTGGGCTTACGTGAACCCGCCCTACGCGTTCACCGCCGCCTTCATCACCAAGGCCGTCGCGGAATGGCAGGCAGATCGCCTCAAGAACGCGATCCTGCTGCTCCCCTCGAACACGCAACTGGCCGTTTTCCACGACAAGCTCGTCGGGAACGCGGATATTCTGCTGTTGCGGTCTCGGCTTCAATTTCTCGATGAGACCGGGCAGCGGCTCGGGAAAATCCCGTTCGGCCACTATATCGCGATGCTGGGCGGTTCGGGCGAAATCCTCGACCGGCTCATGGCTGGCTTTCCCTCGGTTCATTTGCCCAAGGATGCGCGCCGGACATCTGGCTGACCATTGCCAAAGTCTCTCTCGCGTCGTGGTGCCGTTCTGAGATCGGATTAACTGCCGAGTGATGATGTTAGCCCCGTTGCGACAAAAGTGATCGACAAAAATCAGAACGCCATCATGCTTGTTGGCTGAAACAAGCATGGAGCAACACTTGGAACAAGTTGAGCGGCAGCCGCACTACCCTCGTCCTGTCCGGGGATATGCTCTCGATGCAGCCGCAAAACTTGAAGCCGCAAGCCCCCATTTCCTATTGAAACTGCTGTTTAGTAGCGCTCGCCTTCGTCAGAGCTTTTTCGCATTTGCTGCCGAGTCATATCTCGACCGCCCGAGGGACTTCCTGGATCGGGTCGCGCAGTACGCGCCGGATGTTCTGCATGGCCTGGAGCATCTCGATCCGATCGCGCAGGTCGCGCGCGCGCTGATCCTGATGAAACCTCGGCGGGTGATCGAGGCGTTGTTCGGTTCCTGTCCCGATGGATATCTCGGCTTGTTGGCCCGCCTCGGCTGCGATCCGCAATATGGCAAGGAAACGTACCGCGCTGCCTTCGGCCTGTTCGCCGATCCGCGCAACCGACACCGGGCGAAGGTGCTCGGGCAACTGCCCGGCCGCATCACCGCCGAGCATATCGCCGTGATGGCGGGACTCGATGACGTGCTTCTGCACAGGGCGGTGCTGGAGAGAACCAAACCCGCCGAAGTGCAGGCTCTGAACACTTTCGCCGAGATGATCGCCGACTTGTGCAACGCGACGCCGGAAACGATCAAACACAGCCTCGACAAGCTGAATGTCGGTACGAAAGGCGTCGGGATGGACGAGTGGGCGCAGGGCTGGCTTGGGCGGCAGGTTCGGCTGCCTTTCGATCCGCCGATTCCGGCATCCGACCCCGATTTCAAGCTTTGCCTTGGGGTCGAACTGACTTCTTTGGGTCGGCGATTTCGAAACTGTGCTGGCCAACGGCAGTCGTACACTTTTCTCGGGGAGCGGCTGATCTACGAGTGGATCAGGCCCGGTGAAACGGCGGTGCTCGAACTCCTGCGGCTCACCAGCGGCGGGGAGACGAAATGGGTCTGCGAGGATTTGCTCGGACGCGCGAATAGGCGCGTCAGCCCAGAATTGGCTGCCTCGGTTCAAGCGAAGCTCGACCAACATGGCATTCTATATCAATCGCTGACGCGTCCTTCAGTCGAGAAGCTGGCGATGCACAGGTTGCTCGACCACACTGCTCCGTTCGCCTGGGACGGGCGCGCCGACGATGCGGATGACGCGAACGGCGATGCGGATGACGCGAACGGCGATGCCGCGATCGAGCAGATGCTCGGCGAGCTTGAGCAGAAAGTTCACGGCCAGGAGGTGGCTTGATGGGTGCGGTCATCCTCGCCCAGGTTCAGGATCAGCCCGCCCGCGAGAGCATTCGCGACGCCCGAGGGATGATCGTCGGCGTTATCGAGCGTCAGCGGTTGACCGGGAATCTCGTAGCGCGCGATCGCAACGGTACTATTATCGGCGTTTACGAGGAGCGCTCCCGGACGACCCGCGATGCGCACGGACGACTTGTCGGCACGACCAATCTGCTTCCGGCACTCCTGCTGTGGGCTCGTTGAACCATGCGGGTGCTCCTCGTCTTCACGTTCATCGGCTGGATCATGTCGCTGCCCTGGGCGGCGCTATTCGCCTATTTCGCGTTGATCGTCGTCGCGATCGTGGTGATGTGGTTCCTGTCGGTTTCGATAGAGCGCCATGCCATTTCGCCCTCGCGCGGCGGAAACACCATCGACCCCCACTACGTCGCGGCGCTCGAAGGCATGGTGGCGGAGGCGGAAGCGCAGGTGGAGACCCTGCGGGCCGAGGTCGAGCGACTTCGCACGTCCCGTTCTGTTTCGGAGCCTGATCCGAAGGCCGCCCTGTACGGTCGAGTCGGACTCAGTTCTTGTGCACCCGATTGGCTGATCTTGGCGGCACGCCGAGCCTACCGGGCCAAACTTCATCCCGATCGGCATCCTGAACACCACAAGCGGGAAGCTGACCTTCGATTCAAGCTGGCGGAGGCCACGTTCGACCAGATCGCGTCCTCGCGATCGTAGCCGGGCGATGGGGTTCCGTCGCCCTTCGGCGGTAACGGAATCGATACCGCCGAAAAAATCGACCAGTTCACGAATCGATACCACTCTGCCGCCCTTCTGCCGCGCGAACCAGGAACAGGAACGTGCGACGGTCGCACGTTCCTGTTGCTTGGACCTCCCTCATTGTTCCGGCGCGTGCTTGAGCACCAGGGCGCGCAATTCCTTTTCGGTCAGAGGGATCAACCGCAGCACGTCGCCGCCCCGGTTGAGCGAAAGCCAGAGACCGGATGGGCAGGTTTCGCCATCTGACGGCTCGATATTGCCGATGGGTGAACAGCCTGTGACGGCTTCGGTGAAGGTTGCGCGCTCCTCCGCATCACGCTCCTGATGCTTCTGGCGCTGGGCATCCTTGAGCTTCTTCGACCCACGAAGCGTGACTTCAGCACGGTTGAAGCCGCGACACGCGACGCCGTTGATGACCACCTCCTCGGTGAGCCACTGTGCAACGGCGGTCTCCGTTTCGGCTACTTCATCATGTTCGAGCGCCGTCACGACCCGCGCCCATTCATGCTCCGTGCTCTTCTTGACCTTGATACCCGCCTCGCCCAGCAAGGCCCGGACGGTTTGCTTGTGGAACGGCGTGTCTGCGCGGACTTTTACCTTGGCCCGCTCCAGGCGCTGACGGTGCCTTTCCTGATCGCGCTTGCCGTCCAGCGACAGCCTGTAGATGCGGCCCAACAGCGTATGGAGAAGTTCCTGGCGGCGTTGCTCGTCCATGAGCATATCACCGTGAACGCGACGAAGTTCTTCCGTGGCCTGCATCAGAAGGAGGTCGGAACCTCCGAGGAGCGGCAGCACATCGGCGCTCGGCGGTAGTGCTTCATCCTGGCCGAGCGGAGCCACAAGGCTGGACACCTCTATCCGGCGGGCGGCGCGCGCCTCGCGCTTTTGCTTGCCGTCGCCCATTGCCTTCGACCAGCCCTTCGCGCCGTAAACGCTGCGCTTGGCCCTCTGATTCAACGCTGACATGACCAAAACTCCTACTCTCGAATTGCCTCCGTCGCGATCGGGCTTGACCACGATTTCAACAGTGTGTACTAATAAAAGTACACAGTCAAGCGGTAGGGAAATGGCGATGTCCCCTGATGAAGTGAAAGCGTGCCGGGCCGGGCTTCGGTTGACGCAACCAGAGTTCGGAAAGTGCATTGGAGTGAGCCGCACATCCGCGATTCAATACGAGACAGGACGGCGGCTCGATACAAAGCAGCCGATCCAGATCGGGAAGGGCACCGACATGGCCTGCGGCGCGGCGTGGCTGGGCGTCGAAGGTTACACCGCGATCATCGCTGCCGCTGAACGCGCAGATGCGCAGGTCGGCGACTTTCCGCCGATCCTTCCTAGCAACGCTGTTGAGCCGTGGGCGGCGGAAGCTGCTTTACACGAACTCGAAAAGCGCGGGTTCCGCATCGGCGAACACCGTCTAACGTTCCCATTGTTGAGTACGCTGGCGGTCTGGCCGCAGATCACGCGGTGGTGCCCTGGGCACGGGATTTCTACTCCCAATCTCCATCCGGTCATCAGCGCGTCAGTTCCCACTATTGCAATCCTGGAATTCGCGACGGCGAATGACGCTATCAACTTCAAAATGTTCTGCACTGGAGGCCGGTGATGGCGAACCGCTGGCACATTCTCGCGGCTAAAGCTCAGCCGGGCTCAAACCAGCCCGGACTAACGAACTGGCAGTTTGGTGCTCTGATGGAAGACGTTATTCGCGAGAATGGCGGTAGCGTCGTTCGGGAGCCCACCTACAGCGAGACCCAAGAATTTCAAGATTCAATGCTCCTGCATAAGTTTCATTGGGCGGTTGCACTTACCGAGAACTCGGGATTCTCCGCGAAGATGCATCTCCCATCTGGCGTCGAGTTTGAATTCTGGACGGATCGGGAAATGGACCCCACCAAGCGGGCTGTTGCCGCCGATCCGATGCGCTACAAGACTTGGATGTACACTGATCTAAAATGTCACAATCAGGTCCGTTCTCGCTATTTGAGTACGCCTCATAGAACTTCCGATGGCCGAAAGATTCAGTACGCCTATAGCACACAAAAGAATATCGCTGGCTATTTTCTGACATGGCGACAAATTGTGAATTCTAACGGAATTCACTATATGTCAGATCGGGACGAAATTATTGCCTGCAAGCTTCGCCGTGAAGCTAGGCAGATTATGATTGATCGGTCCAAATAGCCTACCTTTGAGATTTAGAGGCCGAATGGTTTTGGAAGCGGACGCTCAAAATCTGTATCGGAACCAATCGGCTTCGTAGAGGTCGGCGAAGCGGTAGAGCTTCCCGACCTCTTTGCCGTCCTCGGTCAGGGTGTCCACCCAGAACGGGCGCTTGCAGTGCTCAGCAATCCAGCGGCGACGTTCGTCCTGGAGGCGCAAGAACCGGTCATCACCCAGGTGGCTGCGGAGTAGCCCCGGCTGTCGGACGGCGTGAGGATGGCTTCGGCGACGCTCTTCGAGGACCGCGTCGAAAAATTCTCGGTGATTGGGAAATGGAGGGCGCATCACATATTTAGTCGGGCGGCTGACCGATAAATACGGCATGTCCCGTTCATGCTGCTCGGCCCATCGGTGCTCATCGATCTCGTGTCCTGGCTGCGCGTGGCGCTATTCGCGCCATATCGCCCGCGAAATCCTCGCCTACGAGCCTCGTCACCTCTTCGCGATGACAATCGAGCGCTCCGCTCCTGGTCCGGGCGATTTCGGGCAGTGGCGAAAAGCCATCCACAATGCGGCGTCCTACCAGCGACGGCGGTATCGTCGATGGCGGGGTGTTGGCATCTGGGGCTGGCATACCGGTGCTGACATTCGCGGCCTCGTCGCGCTCGACCCGATCGGGGCGACCGAATTCACGCTCGCGTTCCGCCGACATGGGGAGGTTCACCTGCGGCTGATCCGCGATGAGGATGTTCGCGTCGAGGTGTATCGCGCGGTGCAGTCGATTCCGGCGACCTGGGCGGATCACAGATCGGGCCGGTACCAGTCGCTCAAGATCGCGATCGTGCCGATGACGACGGCGAAGTCTTCCACGCCGACCATCCCCGCCCAGGTCATCGAGCCTCTCCCGATGATCCTGTTCTGAACGTCTGACGGTCGCACGTCGCCACGCCCGTTCCGACCGTCCCGGCAGCCTGTTCCAAAAACCCTCCCGGATTCTCACTCCTGACCGTCATCGCAAACCCCTGTGGAATCGGTGCTGGCGACGATCCCCGAGGATTTCGGCGAGCGTGGTCGGAACCATCTGGTTCTGATCGTCACCCGCCCACGACGGCGGCGTCGCAATAACGGTCGTTTCCGCGACGCTGCTGATGTGGGCGGGATCGTCGGGGATTCTGCTGACGACGGTCTCGCAAAAACTAGTTGCAGAACTGGCGTCTCATGAGACGCTCGTTCCGACGAGTTTTGCGAAGGAGAGGCGATGAAGCTGGGGCTGGCGCGGGTTTCGACGGACGGACAGGATCACAGTCTTCAGCTTGACGCGCTGAAGGCGGCCGGGTGCGAGCGCATCTTCACCGAGACGATCTCGGGGACGAAGGCTGAGAGACCCGAGCTTCGGAAGCTCCTCGACCATGCCAGGAGCGGCGACGTGATCGTCGTCTATTCGCTGTCCCGGTTGGCGAGGTCCGTGCGCCACCTCATCGACCTGAGCGAGGAGTTCCAGCGCCGCGAGATCGGCTTGATGTCTCTAACCGAGTCGATCGACACCACCACCCCTGTCGGTCGCTTCCTTTTCCACCTTTTGGCGTCTTTGAGCGCCCTGGAAGTTGATACCCTTCGAGCCCGAACCAGGGCTGGGCTTTTGGCCGCCCGTGCCCGTGGTCGCGTCGGCGGACGCCCGAAGTCGCTCGACCCGGTAAAGCTGACCGTGGTGAAGACGCTGCTCAGCGAAGGGACGCTGACGGTCGCCGAGATCGCCGAGCATGTCGGCGTCGCGCCCAGCACAATCTACAGGGCGCTCAAGGGCGGGCGGAGCGCGCTGGCCTGACGGTCAGGGAGATCGTAGCGCTGCGTTCTCGCGCACGAGATTCAGTCAGATTCGACCCCTCGCGCGATCTCCGTCATCTGCCTGTTTAAGCCTAGCCGCCTGCGGCGGCAGATGACTCTCCCTGCATCGAGGTGATGAAGACCTCGTTCTTAATACCCGCCACATGGATTTCGAGGTCCGATGCGCGCAGCGCGAGGTCGCCTCGAAATCTGATGTGGCACGCGGATCGCGCTCGGCTGCGCAGCGGCAGAGCGTGAGCGGCGTCAGATCAAGTCCAGGTCTCTGCTCGATCTCATTCCGGTACGACGAGGGGCGCTGGCGCGCCCCGTCGTTCCGAGAACGCCATCTTCGCGCCCGCGCCCTGCGGGCTGTGGGCACTCGATGCCGCCCTCGGTTGGAGCTTCAAAAGTAAATTGAGGAATCGAGTCCTGTCGAGGTAAAAATAATGTGTCATCTCTTCCTACTATATAAAGGCAGATGACAGATTTAATCATGGATATTATCGATGCATATTACAGTGTACCAGGGCGCTCCTGGCAGCCGCAAGACCCTAACCTTCCTCGATACGGCGCTAGATAACGCTGGCCTCTACCTTGTCGCCTTCCCGCGCAACGCCCTGATCGACGAGCAGGCCGACTACTGCCGGAAGAAGGCCGCACAGATCGGCGCAGCGGCGTCGATCGTACCGATCCACACGGACCAGTCCTGCCATCGTGGTCAGGTCGGTCGCCGGATCGAGGAGGCCCTCGAAGCCAAGGCCGGGCAGAGCCATGTCGTGATGATGATCAGCCACGCTGCCCTGCTCGTGCTCGACCCGGCACTGCTCGCAGGCTGGCACGTAGCGATCGACGAGAACCTCGACGCCAGTGTCGGCTCAGGTGTGTTCGTGGCCACCACATCCTGGAGTGTGCTCGCCCGTCACTATCGGCTCGATCCCCTTCCAGGCGGCCAGCATTGGGAGGTGGTGCCACGTGATGATGTTGCTCCTCTGACGCGGAAGGCAATCGCCGCCGAGGCCAAGGACGGACTCTCGGCTTTCCTGACCTATGCCTCACAATCGCGCCGCACGGTTTTTGTCGATGTAGGCGACTGGCGCGAGGCCCAGGTCGGGCGTTCAATCCGCTGGTGGTCGATCTGGACCCCGCTCGTCCTGAACCGGTGCGCGGCGGTGACGCTGATTGGGGCGGGCTACTTCGAGAGCGTTCCCTTCCATGCCAACGACTGGCTGGCACGTGGTGCCATCACCTATGCGGAGAAAGACCTGAGCGTGGCGGGCCGGGCGAACCCTCGTGTGCGCATCCACTACTACACGCGCGGCCATGTCGGTTCGACAAAGTGGTGGGAGTCTGATGAAGGCCACCGCTGCCTTTTGCAGGTCTCGGACCACCAGAAGCTGATCGGCGGGCCGGGCTACTGGTCGTCGAATGACGCGATCCGGCTGGTCTTCCGCGCCCGCTTCCCTGGTGAGTGGTGCTCGCCCAAACAAGCAGGCACGAACGGGCTGATCCGCCACACCTCGTGCCTGTACATCTACTCGGCGAAGCCGCAGATGGACGACGCTCCGATCATCGATTTGCTCGGCCTCGATCGTGATGTGATCCGCCGGGCGCGCGAGTTCGAGGACATCCGCCAGTTCGTGCTGCGCGGGGCACTCAGGCGGCCAGACTATGCCGGGACCTACGACATCTACCTGTACGACCTCGCCCAGGCCCAGGACCTCGAAGCCTATCTGCACGGCATCGGCATCGCTGACCTGGAGTTGGTGCCGGTCGTCGAGGCCGGGATCATGGACGTGGTCCGCCCTGGCTCAGCCGCCGTTGTGCCGAAGGCCCCGCTGAGCCGCCAGGAAAAGCGGGAGAGGAACACCGCCAGCCAGCAGAAGCGCCGGGCCAAGGTTCATGCCGAGGAGACGGCCAAAGGCATCGTGCGGAAGCGCGGGCGGCCCAGGAACGCATCGGTAGACCTCGGAGCCATTGCGCCCTGATCAAAGCAAGACCATAACCCACTGACCTTGTTCGCCTGCCACACTGGTGCTTGGTGGAGGACGCCCCTAGGGAGCGCCATTTGCCGCCTAAGCCATCAGAGTGGCTTAATCTCCTGAGATGTCATAAGTTTCTCGGCTTGGAGCGCTGCACTTCGTTGTTGCACACTCAGCGGAGAGATCGTGCCTGCGGGTGGCTGGCTGCGCAAGCGCCCGGGGACTGGCGTGTTCCCTCTCAAAACAGAAGATCATCTATATCTTCGGAAGGTGCCGCGACCGGGCTGCGTTTGCGCGATCCGGTCCTGGGACGTGCCAACAATCCGATGATGGATCGTTCGTTCGATCTCGAGCGTCTCGGCAAGACGCAGCCCCGCAATGGCGTGCTCAAGCCGTTGTCGGATACTGTCGCCCGACTGCAATGCTATGATCACGGCTCCGGCCGCCGTCACGACCTTGCCAGAACGTGCCGCCGCCTCGCCGGCAAGCGTGATGCTGCGGCGCTGCCGGCCCTCGACCTCGGCCAGGATAACCGAAAGCGTGTCTGCCAGTGCCCAGAGGGCGGGAGCGTATCGCGTTTCGAAATCGTGTTGGGCTGCCAGGGTCGAGGCCAGCAGGATCTTCATCCGGTCGTGATCGCGCGCAGGCTTCGATCGTGCGCTGGACCCGGGTCGTCAGCCCGACGATCTCTTTGGCAAAATCGCCGAAATCAGGTCACCGAGCTCGGTGATGTTCCCAAAGACCGGCTCACTCCGGCCCGGCCCACGGTCAGCGACGCCGGGACGCGGGATACAGCGCTGCCGCATACAGATCGAGATAGCGCCGTGCGACTTCGTTCCAGGAATACGAGGCGAGGTCGGAGAGGCGCGGGCGCGTCGCAGCGGGCGCGCGCAGAAGGGCTGAGTGGGCCTCCCTGACCGCAGTCGCCGCCCGTTCCGGATCGGCGAAATCGACGGTATGGACCGTGGGGAATTTGTCCGCCAGCGCCGCGAAGGCGGCGTTGGGCTGCACGATGGGCACAAGGCCCGCGCTCATCGCCTCGATCAGGGCGAGCCCGAAGCCCTCGAATTCGGAGGCCGAGACGAAGAGCGAGGCCTGGCTCATCAGCGCACGCACGGCGGCGTCGCCGAGGCCGAGATGCAGCGTCACGGCCTGTTCCACCCCTGCGGCCGCGATTGCCGCCCGCAGCGCTTCCTCGCTCCAGTCGGAGGTGACGCCGATCAGGTCGAGATGCCAGCCGGGCTCGCGCCGGGCCAGCGCCGCCATGGTGGCGATCAGCCGGTCGGGGCGCTTGTTCTTGGAGAAGCGGCCGATGCTGACGAGGCGCTTCCGCGGCTCGGGGCTGGAGGCGCCGGCGAACTTGTCGAGATCGACGCCGTTCTCGATGACGGTGACCCTGCCGGGTGCGATCTGGCCGAAAAGCCGCGCATCATTGGCGCTGCAGCCGGCGATGCCGCGATAGGCCAGGGCCGAGAGCCGGGTCGGCCCATTGAACCAGAGCGTCTTCAGCGCCGAGAAGTCGCCGGTATGGAAAAAGCCGCCATGGGTCGTGGCGACGAGCGGCTTGCGATGCAAGGGCCAGCCGAAGGCCAGGGCGTCGAAGAAGAAATCGATCGCATGGACATGGACGAGATCCGCATCGCCGAGATGGCGGAAGACGGAAGGAGCAAGCGGGTAGCGCGTCGAGCCGCGGAACGGGATGCGGGTTACGGGAATGCCGTCGAGCACTTCCTGGGTCGGTAAGACTTGGTCCAGCCGCACGAACAGGCGGTCGAGCGTTACCACGGACGGGCTCAGGCCGAGCTCGCGCTGCACCCGGCAGAGATTGGCGACGACATCCTCCAGCCCGCCGCGATTGGGATGGAATTGGCGTACGACATGGGTGATGCGGGTTCCGGCCGGCAGCGCCGGAGCGAGATCGTGGGAGAAGGGGGCGGTCAAGGCTTGGCATCCTTGCCGCAGGCCGCGGTCTTCTTGCTGGTCTTGAGATGCGCGAGCAGCAGCTTCACCTGCGGGCGTTCGCCGCCCGGCGTCGGTTCGAGGTTGAAGACATAGTCCTGCGGCCACCAGGCGCCGGCGCCCCAGGCCGTCCAGCCCAGCCATTGCCGGGGGCTGGCATCGACCGCGGTCACGATCTGGCGTAGCGCCGTCAGGCATTCGGGGCGGGTCGAGGCGGCGAACTCGCCGAGGAAGCCGCGGCGGTCATGCGTCTTCAGCCAGGCGGTGACGTCACCGATCGCCTTGAGCGCGCCGGCTGCCGCCGAGCATTCGGCCGAACGACCGGAATAGTCGGCGTCGAGATATTGGTGGAAATCATAGGCGTAGCGGTCGCGCGGGTCCTTCACGTCGAGGAGGTCTCGGCCGTTGTTGCCGATGGGCAGATCGGCGGTCCAGCTATGGGCGCCGCCATAGGCGGTGCCGGTCACCAGCAGGAGCTGGTTCGCGCCTTCCTTGCGGATCGCGGCGATCGCGGCGTTCTGGATCTGCGCCCAGGCGGCGCTGTTGATGTCGTAGGGCTCGTTCATGATCGAGAAGACGAGCTTCGGGCGATCGCGGAAATGCCTGGCGAGCCGTGCCCAGACATCAGCGAGAGCCGAAGCCGGAAGGCTCTCCGAGCCCAGCTGCATCTTCTGGTAGTAGCCGAAATTATGCAGGTCGATGATCGGCGTGAGTCCGGCGATCTCGGCCCAAGTGACGGTATCGGTGAGGCGTGCCAGCTCCATGAGGTCGAGCGGTTCGTTCAGCGCCGGCTGAAGACGCTCCCAGCGGAAGGGCAGGCGGACGCTGGTCATGCCGAGCTGGCCGAGCCGCTTGAGAGCCGCCTCGCCGGGATAGGTGTAGTCATGGTCCGGTCGGCCGGGCAGGCCGCCGAACTCGGCGCCCGACAGGTTGACGCCGCGCAGGCAGGTCTCGGCCTGTGCTGGCAGAGCGAACAGGGCTGCGAGCGCGAATAGGACGCTTCTCATGGCGCGACGATCCGCAGCAGGGCGTCGAGCAGCCGGCGTCCGGCGCCGAGATGGGTGAAGTTGTGGTCGGCGTCGGGGATCGTGGTCAGGGTCGCGTTCGGATAGGCGGCGAGGCGCTCGCCGCCTTCGCCGAAATAGGTCTTGAACTCCGCCATGCCGATATCGCCGTCGGCATAGATCAGCGCCAGCTCGACCTTGCGGCCGGCGAGCACCTTGAAGCGGCGATGGCATTCGCGATGCAGCCGGCCATGCTTGGTCAGGCGTCCGAGCATCGGAGCAAGCGAGACCGAGAGCTTCTTGCGCCAGCGGAAGAGGAGGTAGCGTCCGGCGGGGCCGACGCGCAGGCGGCCGGTCAGCAGGCGGCGCAGGCCGCCCTTGCGGGTCAAGGTGGCGCCGAGATCGCCGACGCTGCGGTGGGCGTAGCGGATTGCATCCTCGACGCTCTCTTCGGGATCCCAGACGAAACGCTCATTGTTGACGATGACGAGGCGGCGCACGCGCGGGTCCTGCACGGCCGCATTGAAGGCGGCATAGGCGCCGCTGCAGCGGCCGATCAGCACCGGGGTCGCGAAGCCACGCTCCTCGAGCGCATCGATGGCGAGGCGGACATCGTCGATCTGCGCCTGCGAGTAGAGGATTTCCTCCGGGCCGCCGGTGGTGGGCGGGCTGTCGCCGACGCCGGAAACGTCGAAGCGCAGCGAGGCGATGCCGTGCGCGGCCAGGGCGCGGGCCTGGATCACGCTCGCTCGGGCCCAGCCGATATGATAGTCGCGACCGGCATTGACGAAGAGGGCAGGTTCGCCTGCTGCAACGCCGATCGGCTCGCAGAGCACGCCGAAGAGGCGTCCGTCCGGGCCGAACCGGAGCGGACGCTCGACGAAGCCCTCGCCGCGTAAGCCCGCAGCGGGAAGAGGCGCCAGCGGCTTGCGCAGGGCCGGTACCGTGCCTTCCGGCAGTGCGGCGCGTTCGGCAATCCAGTCTGTCACCGTTGCGATCATGGCCGGCGGTGGAAGGGCCGAGGTCGGGTCGGTTGTCAGGACCTCATAGCCGGCATAGTCGCGCTGTTCGACGGCCGCGCCGAGGCCCGCGAGAGTCTCGGCCATCGCGGCGTCGCCGCCATGGCCAGGGCGTGCGAGGAGAAGGACCTGCTTCGCCGGGCTCTGCATCATGGCCTGCAAGCCCAGGGTCGCTATGGCCCGCAGGCGCCCCGGCGCCAAGCGCAGGCCTGCGACGGCGCAGCGGGTGTCGTCGTCGGGGTCGACGCCGATGCCGATCCGGTCCGAGACCATGCGCGACCAGGCCGTGAGCTCGCGCAGATAGCGCTTGCCGTTGCCGACCGGCGCCATCAGCACCAGGGCCTCGACCGGCGCCAGGGCTTGCGCGGCCTGCAGGGCGAGCGTCCCGCCGAGCCCCTGTCCGACCAGGACGAGGCGCGTGCAGCCGCTCGCCTGCCGCAGCAGGTCGGCTGCGGCGCGGATCGTCTCGAACCAGTCGTCCAGCCCTTGCGGATGGGCGGCCTCGAGCGCATCGCCCTGTCCGGGATAGTCGAAGCGCAGGCTGGCGATGCCGGCGGCCGAGAGGCTGTCCGCCAGGCTGCGCCAGGTCGCGCGCAGGCACAATTCTTCGTAGCCGATGGCGCCGAGCATCAGCACCGCGACCGGCGCCCGGCCGGGATGGAAGACGCCCACGCTGCTGGCGAAGGTCACAGGCTGGCCGAAAGGCCGCAGCGCGGCCGGGGCGAGGCCGGCCCGTGGCGGCTCGTCCTGGTCCGGGGAGGGCCGGAGGGCGGCGGCGATCATCGGCTGGCTCCTTCCGCTTCGGGGCGGCCAGGCAGGGGAGGCACGGCGGGTTTGGGGGCTCCGCCGAACAGGAAGGGGCGGAAGAAGGCGGTCGCCATGTTGTCGATCCCCCAGCGATGCTTGATCCAGTACCAGGCGACGAGGCTCGAGGCGGTGCTGAGGATCAACCCGGCGGCCGCGATGCCGATCAGGCCAGCCAGTCGCGCCAGCCCGTAGAGCAGGCCGAGATAGAGCACGAACAGGATCGCCCGGGCGATCAGGAAGAAGCGCTCGCCGCCGCCGATCATCAGCAGCCATGAGCCCGGCCCGAAGAAGGCCAGGGAGACCGCGAGGACGCAGAGCACAGTCAGAACGTCTTCGTGCTTGACGAATTCGGGGTTGAACAGGTGCAGCACGAAGGGGGCGACGACCGCGAGCCCGAGCGCGCCGAGCAGCGAGATGCAAAAGCTGGCGAAGGAAAGCCGCCCTATGACGAGCTGGGCGCCGGCCGTGTCGGATTTCTGGAAATGTGCCGCGATCATCGGGATGCCGACGGTGTCGATGGCCGAGATCGGCAGGGTCAGCAGCATGGCGATGCGCAGCGCGACGAAATAGAAGCCGGCCTCCTCCAGCCCGAGCAGCGCGCCGATCAGGACCGTTTCCAGATAGGCGGCGGCCGAGTTCAGCGTGTTGTTGGCGATGAAATAGCCGCTTTCGCGCCGCCAGGCAGAGCGGGTCTCGCGCGGGATGCGGCCGTGGGCGCCGACCCAGCCCAGTCCTTCGTCGCGCAGGAAGGCGGCGCTCTGGTAAAGGGTCGTGGCCGCGAGCAGGCCGGTGACGATCGCCATCGCGCCGACGCCTCCCATCATGGACCCCGCGAGAGCGGCGCCGGCGATGCACAGGATCGAGCTGCCGCGCCAGACGATCTCGCGCGGCACCAGCGACAGGTTGATGCGCCCGTGGATGCGGAAATAGTTCTGGTAATATTCGCTGAGCGCGAAGATGGCTGCGAAGACGAAGGCGAGCCAGAGATAGCGATAGGTCGGCGGCAGCTGCTCGGCGAAGAGCCAGAGTGGCAAGGCCGCCCCCAGCAGCACGAGGCAGCCGAGCGCCAGCCAGCGGGCATTGACGTCGATCAGGGCCTGGTTCTGCGGATTGCTGGTCGGCTCGGTGCGCTGGTAGTGCTTCACCACCAGGATCTGCTGGCCAAGCACGGCGATGAGCCCGAGGCCGCTGCCGATCGAGAACAGGAAGACATAGAGGCCGTATTCCTGCGTTGGCAGGAAATGGCTCGCCGTCAGCAGCACGAAGAAGCTCAGGATGGTGCTGCTGAAACGCGAGGAGAAGGCCGGGATGAACCGGCCCGCCGTCTCGGTCCGCATCAGGCGCAGGAGAGCCTTCACGGGCGCACCTCACCTGGCTGCAACTGCCTGGTTCCGTTCGGCTGGCGGACGAGCCCGGCGAAGACTGCGTCGAAACCGGCTGCGATCCGCTCCGGCGCGTAGCGCGCCGCCGCGGCGAAGGCCCCGGCCGAAAACCTGGCGACCTGCGCGCGGTCCCGAGCGAGCTCCATGATCCGCTCGGCCAGGGCCGCATCGTCGCCCGCATTGAACAGGGCGCCGCTGATGCCGGGCTCGATCGTCTCGGGGATTCCGCCGGAGCGCGCGCCGATCACCGGAACGCCATGGGCGAAGGCCTCGATGGCCACCCGGCCGAAGGGCTCGCGGAACAGCGAGGGCATGGCGAGCACGTCGATCTCAGGCAGGAAGAGATCCGGCCTGGTCCAGCCGAGGAAGCGGGTGTTGCCAGCTGGGAACAGGCTGGGCAGCGCCTTGGCGTAGTCGCTCTGGCCACTGCCGGCGATCAGGAACTCGACCGGCTCGTCCTTCAGGCGGTGGGCGGCGGCTGCGAGGGTGTCGAGGCCCTTGACGGGATCATGCACGCCGATGAACCCGATACGCAGCGGCCTGTCCGCGGTTGGCGCAGCGCGGGGCCCGGCGCCGGGCACAGGCGCGATCGCGCCGGGCACGACATGCGTCGTGGCGTTGGGGAAGAGGCCGTGGTCGCGATGCCGGGCGATGATGAAGCCGGTCTCGCCGATCACGGCGTCGACGAAGCGCGAGCTCAGCTTCTTGCCCCAGGATGTCACCTGGCAGGAGGCGCAGGCGCGTTCGCAATTGTCGTTGCCGCGCCGCATGCTGCCCTTCCAGCAGAGCAGGAAGGTGCTGCGCAGGATATGCGCCACCGGCACGCCGCAGCTCTTCGCCGCCGCCCAGGTCGCGACATTGATGTTCTCGATCGAGTCGGTCAGCACGAGGTCGGGCCGCAGGCGGCGGATCTCGCGGCGCATGACGAGGAAGGCGCGCGGGTTGAAGTTCTCCAGCGCGTGCCAGACGAGCTTCTTCCAGGCCGGGCGCGGCAGGCGGTAGTTCCAGTCGACATTCAGCGAGCGCAGGCGGTGCACCGGCACGCCGTCATAGATCTCCTGCTTGTCCTCGCCGGAGACGTTCACCACGGTGAGGTCATGGCCGGCGGCCAGCAGCAGCTTCGCGACGATCATCGCCGAAATCGGGCCGCCACCGTCGATGAACGGCGGAAAGGCGGCGCAGGCCATCAGGATGCGCATATGGGCCGAACTCGTCCTCGTCGTTGCGGGCGGGGCAAATCCGCGCTCCGCCTGTCCCAGATCACGACGCCTCCGCAGGAGGCGGTCTCGATGATCCATCTCCTTGTCGGCGACCCGGAGCGTTCCGAAACGTGGAGTCCACATCTCGATCCGGTGCCATAGCGGAATAGCCCGTGGACGCTAAGCAAAGCTTGGCGTGATCCCGGAATCTGCTCCCATCGTAAACCGCGCATGAACGAGACCATACAGGCGATGAGAAGGGAGCCGGAGCATCGACGGAATCCGGCATTTTTTCGAGTGCGTCAAAACATCAATGAAAGTCTTATGAAGGAATTCGTGTTGAACTCCTGCTGATGTTGCAGTTGATTTTGGGAATTGTAACTTCGATTTCGTCAAGATTATGCCGTAATTACTCCGTTACAGGAATGTTAACTGCATCAAGGCAGGCTGCGCGGCAGCGTTCCAGCAAGGTCCGCCCGACGAAGCGCTCATGCGCCCGAGCGGGACGGACGAGGAGAGACAGGGTTGGCATCTGCGTTGGAGGCGGGCGAAGGAGAGGGCGCATCGGCACCGGGCCGCGCTTCTCCGGCTTTCAGCCTGTCCGAGTTGCTTGGGTTGCTGCGGCGGAGGCGCCTGCTCGTTGCCGTCTGCGCGGGGCTTTGCCTGCTGCTCGCGCTCGCCTTCCTGTCGGTCCAGACGCCGGTCTATCGCGCGACGGCGGAGCTGCTGGTCGATCCGCAGGCGCTGCAGGTCGTCGGCAAGGACATCGTGCGCACCGACACCTCGGCCTCGATCGATTTCGCCAATGTCGACAGCCAGGCGCTGGTGATGACCTCGACCGGCGTGCTCAAGCAGGTCATCGACGAGCTCAACCTCGAAACCGACCCTGCCTTCAATCGCTCCGCCGGCCTGCTCACGCGCCTTCTCGGCAAGCTGGCCGAACCGACGCCGGAACAGCGCCTGGCTCAGACGATCGACGCGCTGAAGCGCGCCATCGTGATCCAGCGCGTCGACAACTCCCTGGTCTTCCGCATCATCGTCACGCATCCGCAGGCGCAACGTGCGGCCGATATCGCCAACACGCTGGCGCAGATCTATTTCAAGCAGGGCATCGATGGGCGTCGCGCCGTGGTCGAGCGCGCCAATGCGACGCTGATCAGCCAGATCGCCGGCCTGAGGACGCAGCTCGACGAGGCGGAGCGCGCCGCCCAGACCTTCCGCGCCCAGAACAACTTGGTCTCGACCGGCGAGGGACTGGTCATCTCGCAGCAATTGCGCGACCTCTACAGCCAGATCGGACAAGCGGAGGGCGAGTTCGCGCGCCAGCAGGCGCGGCGCGACCAACTCTTGCGCTACGGCAATGGCAGCCCGCTCTCCGACCAGTTGCCGGATGCGCTGACCTCGCCGGCGATGGCTGCGCTCAGGACGCAATATGCGCAGACGGCACGCGAGGCGGCGAGCCTGGGCCAGACGCTGGCGCCGCAACATCCGCGACTGGTCGAGATCCGCGGCGAGCTGGCAGAGACGCGCCGGCTGCTGGCGTCGGAACTGTCGCGTGTGCGCAGCTCGATCCAGGAAAACTATCGCCAGGCTGAAGCCAATCTCGCCAATCTCCGCAAGCGGGCACAGGAGCTGACTCGCACCCAGGAGACCAGCAGTGCCGCCCAGATCCGCCTGCGCCAGCTCGAAAGCGAGGCTGAAGCCGTACGCGCCGTCTACAGCGCCTCGCTGCAGCGTGCCAAGGAACTGGAGCAGCAGAAGCGGATCGAGACCAATAATTCCCGCATGCTGTCCGAGGCGGTGGCGCCGTCCGTCGCATCCAAGGTGCCGGCTGCGCTCGTGCTGGCGGCAGCGGCGCTCTTCGGCAGCTGCGCCGGGCTCGGTATCGCCTATCTGCTCGAATGGATGCCGCCGATGGCCGGCTTCCTGCCGAAATGGCGGCGCGCACCCCGGCCTGCCAAATCTGAGGAACCCGCCAAGGCCGCGAAGCCGGAGAAGCCCGCCAAAGCCGCAAAGCCGGCCGTGCCCGAGCCGCCCCCGCTCTTGACGCCGGAGGCGGCTGCCGAGGCGATCGGGATCTCCACGGTGATCTCGTTGCCGAAGGATTCGGCAAAGCGCCAGGATGCGCTGGTGCCGGTGACGCGATTGTTGCAGCGCACCTTGGGCAAGCAGCTGCCGGCGCTGGTGATGGTTGCCGGCCCGGCCGACGCGGTGACGCAGACGGCTCTGGCTGAAGGCATCGCCAACAGTCTCGCCGCGCATGGCGAGAGCGTGCTGATCTGCCGTGACAGCGCCGGCGGACGGAACATGGACATCCAGCGCATCGAGCCGCAGGGCGGGACCTCCGCCAAACCCGGGCAGCGGCGCAACTTCATCGTCATGCGCCATTCCAAGCCGACCGAAGGCAAATCTGGCGCCCACCTGCCCGACGCGATCGTGCTTGCGGCGCCGCTTGCCGGCCAGACGACAGACAGCCTGATCGATCAGGCGGCGGCGGTCGATCCCACGGGCAAGCATATCCTCGCCCTCGTGGTTCCGCAGGCTGCGGCCGCGACCGCCGCAAAGCCGAAGAGCTTCGCCGCCCGCTGGCTGCGCTGGCCGGCGCGGGCGGCCGCCTGACCATGACGGCCGCCGCCGAGACGCACCGGCCCGGCTCGACCCTGCCGCTCACGATCCTCGTGGCGGCGCTGACCTTCAACATGGCGCTGTGCTTCCTCAACACCAACGTCATGCCGGTCAACGACACGATGGTGATGGGTTGCGAAGTCGTGCTCGTCGCGACCACGCTCTATCTCGGGCTCGGCCGCAACGCAGCGCCCTATCTGCTGTTGGCGGTGTTCCTGTCCTATGCGGCGATGCTGATGGCGATGCGTCCGCTCATCGATCCCAAGGCGGTGCGCGACTTCCTGATCCCGATCGCCTTCTACCTGCTCGGCAAGAGCTATAACGATCCGCGGCTGGCCGACCGGGCCGCGCTGATCTGCGGCATCATCGTCGTCGTGTTCGGGCTGTTCGAGTTCCTCGCACTCGACCTCTACGTGAGCTATTTCAACATCATCAAATATTACGTGGCGCGCGGCACGGTGGCGCCGAGCGACGTCAGCAGCCAGACCGGCGCGCTCTTCGCCAGCGGCCTGCGGCCGGATTCGCGCACATTGCTGCCCTTCCTCGGGCCGCACCGCGCCTCCTCGGTCTTCCTCGAGCCGATCTCGACCGGCAATTTCGGGGCGATCCTCTATATCTGGACGCTCAACCGCAAAGGCATGTCCCATCGCTGGCTCACGATGGCGACCGGACTCACCGCGATCGTGCTGAGCGACTCCCGCTTCGGCGCCAATGTCTGCATCGTCGCGACCGTCGCTTACTTCGCGGCGCCCTGGACGCCGCGCTTCGTCTGGCTCGCGGCGCCTTTCGTCGTGCTGATCGGGCTCGCCACCTACGGCTTCACCAGCGCCGAGGTGAACTGGCAGAACAACCTGGCCGGGCGCCTGCTCTGGACGGCGCGGCTGCTCACCTCGCTCTCGCCCGAGGCGGTCTGGGGCCTGTCGCCGGAGAAGCCGTTCCTGTCCGATTCCGGCTATGCCTATTCGCTCAACCAGATCGGCCTCGTCGGCGTGATCGGCTTCTGGAGCCTGTTCATCTTCACGCCCGAGAATTCGCCGCGGGCCTGGCGCTTCAAGGTCTGCGTCGCCGCCTATATCTGCCTGCTGATGCTGGTCAGCGATTCCGTCTACTCGATCAAGACGGCGGCGCTGCTCTGGTTCATGACCGGAACCAGCGATGCCCATACGGACCCGGCACCTGCCGCAGCTTCGCAGCAGGCGGCCGCGCCCGCCTATTCCGCCGCAGCGACCGGCTGATCCGCCGGGGTTGCGGGTGGCGGCCCGGCATGGATGCGGGCGGTGAGCGAGAACCTGCGGCGCAGGCGCAGCACCGGCTTCTCGATCACATGCCAGGAGAAGGCGGCCATGGTGCTGGCCGCAGCGACCGAGAGCGCGAAGAAGGCGGCGCGGCTGTGCATCCGCGGCAGGACCTGGAGCATCGCCTGCTGCAGCGGATAGCCGTAGAGATAGAGCCCGTAGGAATAGTCGCCGCGGGCGGTGAACGGGAAGGCAAGCTTCGGTGACAGCCCGGCATAGTTGACGACGTAGGCGAAGATCGGCGCCGTCACGCAGGAGAAGACCGGATTGGTCATCCAGTCGGGCGAGCCGAAGGCGGCGAGCGCGATGTAGGCGAAGGCGCCCGCCAGGGCATAGTCGAGGCGATGGGGAACGCGATCGCGATACTGGTAGAGCACGATCCCCGCCAGGAAGAGCGGGACGAGCCGCGCCGCGCCGCGCGTGACGAAGAGGTAGGTCAATGTGTCAAGATGGGGCAATGCGATGCCCAGATCGGCACAGAGGAAGACCGTGATCGACAGGCCGAACCAGGCGAGCGTGAGCGCCAGCATGAGCCGGCGGTGGCGATAGAGGCCGGTGACCGCACACAGAACCAGCAGGGCATAGCAGGCGATCTCGTGTGGCACCGTCCAGAGCGAGCCGTTGACGATGTGCGGCTGCGGATTGTCGAGGAACAGCCCCGGCAATTCGAAATGGATGTTGCCGAGAATGTTGAGGAAGTAGCTGGCGAAGAGCGGGTCCGAGACATACTGCCGCAAGCCGTAGGCGGTGAGCAGCGGCCCCAGGATCAGGGCCGATAGCGTGATCTCGACCGCGAGAGCCGGCAGGATGCGCAGGCCGCGATTGACGATGAACTGGCCGATGGAGAGCCGCTCGGCGCTGCCGGCGACGAGGAAGCCGCTGAGCGCGAAGAACATCGGCAGGATGGCGAAATCGAAGGCCCAGAGTTGCAGCGGCGCGAAGGGAAGGACCGGAGCGAGCAAGGCCTCGGGCGTCGCCGGCCGCATCAGCCCGGTATGGATGAACAGCACCGCGAGCGCGAGCGCGATGCGGGTCGCATCGAAGCCCGGGCCGACACCCCTGTGTTCGGCAAGTCGCGATCCGAAAGTCGCCATGACCTCTCTCCAGCGCGGCCATCATGGTCCGTGCTTTCACACCCGCTTCAGCAAGACCGCTGCCAAGCCGCATGCGTCCCGGGCGGCGTTTCCCGCTCCCGCATTCCGGCAAGGCGCCGTTTACCACAGGTTGCAATCGCCGCCGCAACGGCGATTGCGGCCGGTTTTCGATGGCGGGAGCAAGGCAACCTTAAATTTTACAGGCTAGATTTCCGGGAAGAAAAAGAAACATCCGGCCGGATGACAGAAGCATTTCCGGCTGTGACGGCACGGCTGTTGCGAAGCGCCGCGCCAGTGATCCGATACGGGGCAGGGCGAAAGCATGAAGACCAAGATCCGTGAAATCCTGAAGACGACCGGCAAGCTGCCGGGCGATGTCGCGGCGCTTGCCGACGATGCCGATCTCTACAATGCCGGCCTGACGTCCTTCGGCACGGTCGAGCTGATGATGGCACTGGAAGAAGCCTTCGACGTCGAGTTCCCGGACACGATGATGAACCGGCGCAACTTCGCCTCGATCGCCGCGATCGCGAACGCGATTCAGGCCATCCAGAGCGAGAACGTCTGATGACGAGCCTCGCCCGCCTCGCCGATGCCGGGTTCGTCACCGAGGCGCCGACGCCGGCGGCGCGCGCCGAGGCCGAGAGGGCGATGATCGCCAAGGCGCGCCGGATCGCGAAGATCGCGGCCGAGCATGCCGCGGATGTCGATGCCCGCTCGCGCTTCCCGCAAGAGGCCTTCGATGCCCTGAAGCAGGAGCGCCTGCTCGGCATCATGGTCCCGGCCGTGCAGGGCGGCGAGGAAGCGAGCCTTTCGACGATCGCCGAGATCTGCACGGCGCTGGCCCAGGCTTGCGCCTCGACCGGCATGATCTACGCGATGCACCAGATCAAGGCGTCGAGCCTGGTCGTGCATTGCGGCGACGACCCCTGGCATGCCGGCTTCATGACCCGCATCGCCCGCGAGCAGCTCCTGCTCGCCTCGGCCACGACCGAAGGCGGCGGCGTCGGCGGCGACCTGCGCTCGTCGATCTGCGGGGTGATTCGCGACGGCGACGACTTCACCCTCGAGAAGGAGGGTTGCCTGATCTCCTATGGCGCGCAGGCCGATGCGATCCTGATCACGTCGCGGCGCACGCCCGAGGCGCCGCCCTCCGACCAGGTCATGTCGGTCCTGACCAAGGACCAGTACCGGCTCGAGCGCAGCCATGTCTGGAACACGATGGGCATGCGCGGCACCTGCTCCGACAATTTCAGCTTCGCCGGCCGCGCGCCGGCCCGGCAGATCATCCCGACGCCCTTCGCCGAGATCGCGGCACAGTCGATGCTGCCGCATGCGCATCTGCTCTGGGCCTCGGTCTGGTACGGCATCGCGGCCGAAGCAGTCGCCCGCGCCGAGGGCTTCGTGCGCGGCGAGGCCCGCAAGAAGCCGGGCTCGACCCCGCCGGGCGCGCTCAGGCTCGCCGAGCTGCTCGTCAGATTGCAGCAGTTCAAGGGGCTGATCATCGCGGGTCTCGATCGCTACGAGCGGGTGCGCGGCGATGCCGACGAACTCTCCTCGATGGGTTTCGTGGTGGCGATGAACAGCATCAAGGTCGCGGCCTCCGAGAGCGTCGGCGAGATCGTCAGCCAAGCCTTCCTGATCTGCGGCATCCAGGGCTATCGCAACGACAGTCCCGCCAGCCTGGCGCGGTTGATGCGCGATGCGCTGTCGGCGCCGATCATGATCAACAACGACCGTATCCTCGGCAATACCTCCAATCTCCTGGCGGTCTACAAGCACGACCCCAGCCTGTCCCGGTGAGCGCATGTGCCAGAACTGTCCCCAGCCGCAGGGCTTCCTCGCGGAACTGATCGATAACGGCCTGCTGATCGATACCGGCGTCGACGGGCTCTATGGCCGCAGCGGTCGGTTCGAGGAGGTCATCGCCCGCTTCGACGACCTGATCACCCGCCATGGCGGGCAGGACGGCGCCGAGATCGTGCGCTTTCCGCCGGCGATGAGCCGCAAGCATTTCGAGAAGAGCGGCTATCTCAAGAGCTTCCCGCAGCTTGCGGGCACGGTGCATTCCTTCGCCGGCGACGAGCGCGCCCATGCCGCATTGCTGCACAAGGTGGCCGACGGGGTCGACTGGACCGACGGCCAGATCTCGACCGAGGTCGTGCTGACGCCTGCGGCCTGCTACCCGCTCTATCCGGTCGTGGCCAAGCGCGGCCCGCTCGAGGCCGACGGCGCGCTGTTCGACCTGCAATCCTATTGCTTCCGGCACGAGCCTTCGAAGGACCCGGCCCGGATGCAGCTCTTCCGGATGCGCGAATATGTCCGCTTTGGCACGCCGGAGCAGGTCACCGAATTCCGCGCGACCTGGCTGGAACGCGGCCAGGCGATGATGGCCTCGCTCGGCGTGCCGCTCAATCTCGACGTCGCCAACGACCCGTTCTTCGGCCGGGCCGGGCGCATGCTCGCCAACAACCAGCGCGATCAGCGTCTGAAATTCGAATTGCTGATCCCGATCGAGAGCGAGGAGAAGCCGACCGCCTGCCTCTCCTTCAATTATCATCAGGATCATTTCGGCACGACCTGGGGCATCCGGACGGCTGCGGGCGAGACGGCGCATACCGCCTGCGTCGGCTTCGGCATGGAGCGCGTCGCGCTCGCCCTGTTCAAGCATCACGGCTACGACGTCGATCAATGGCCGGCGTCGGTGCGCGCCGTGCTCTGGCCGTGAGCGCGACGGCTGCCCGGCGCGAGGCTGTGAGTCCCGGTCCGGCCGGGGCGCTCCTGCCGGTCGATCCGCTCGCCTATATCAGGCATGCCATGCATGCCGGCGAGCGGCACTGGCCGCAGACCAATTGCTATGCCGATCTCTGGATCGAGATCCTGCACGCGCTCGGTCTGGAGCCGGCGGCGGCCTTCGGCTTCACGATCGGACAGGATTTCGAAGGCGACCAGTTCACCTTCTTCAAGCCGCCGCCCGACGATCTCGAAGCGCTCTATGGCCTGAAGGTCACGGAGCTCGCGCTCTATGACGAGCTGATCGGCCATATCGAGCAGCAGATCGCGCGCGGCCGGCTGGTGCTGCTCGAGCTCGATTCCTTCTACATGCCGGACACGCGCGGCGTGTCCTATCGCGAGAGCCACGGCAAGACGACGATCGCGGTCAACCGGCTCGACCGCGCCGGTCGCCAGCTCGACTATTTCCACAATGACGGGCTGCATCGCGCCGAGGGCGAGGATTTCGACGGGTTGTTCCGCCTGCTGCCGGGGCAGATGCGCGAGGACACGTTGTTCCCCTATGCCGAGATGGTGCGCTTGCCCGAGCGGGCGCCCCGCGAGGCCGACCTGCGCGAGACCGCACTTGCCCTGCTCGCCCGCCATGTCGCGCGCCGGCCGCGCGAAAACCCGGTCGCCGCCTACCGGGCCGTCGCGACGGCGCAGGCCGAGGCTCTGGCCGAACGGCCGGGCGCGGCCTTTCATCTCTATGCCTTCAACACGCTGCGCCAGCTCGGCGCCAATTTCGAGCTTCTCGCAAGCCATCTTGCCTGGCTGGGGCAGAGCGTGTCCGGGCTCGACGAGGCCGGTGCCATCGCCCTGCGCATCGCCGAGGGTGCCAAGCTCGCGCAGTTCCACCTAGCCCGGGCGATGAAGCAGAAGCGTTTCGAGCGCTTCGACGCCGCGCTGGCGGGCCTGGCGCAGGAGCATGAGCAGATCAGCGGCCTGCTCGGCCAGCGCTTTCCCGGCTGAGCGGCATGGCCCGTATCGTCGCCCGCGATCGGGAACGGGTGGAGCCGCTCGCCGGCTGGTCCTGGCTTGCGACGGCGGCCGATGCCGTCGCGACGCCGGCGGATCTGCCGGATGGCGGTTGGGAGGATGCCGCCGTTCCCGGCACGGTCGCCGGCGCGCTGCGGACGCGCGGCCGTCTCGACGATGCCAGCGCCCATGCGATCGGCCAGCAGGATCATTGGTATCGCACGCGGCTGGCGGAGCCGCTGAGCGGACGCTTGCGCTTCGAGGGGCTGGCGACGGTCACCGAGGTCTGGATCGACGGCGTCCGGCAGGCCGAGAGCCGTTCGATGTTCGCCGCCGTCGAATTGCCTGCCGATTGCCCGGCCGGGACCGAGATCGCCCTGTGCTTCCGGGCGCTGGCGCCGCGACTTGGCGCCGCGCCGCGCCGCTCGCGCTGGCGGCCTGCGATGATCCAGCCGAACGGATTGCGTTGGTTCCGCACCAGCGCGCTCGGCTCGGTGCCGGGCTGGTGCCCGCCGGGCTTGCCGACCGGGCCATATCGACCCGTGCTGCGGATCGAGCGGGACGAGGGCGGACCTGATATCGTCGGCATCGACCTGCGGACGTCCTATGAAGGCGGCACCGGCAGGGTGGCACTTGCGGTTACTCAGGGCGATGGCGCGGCCGATGTCATGAGCGCGGTCATGCGTTGTGCCGGCCGTGAGGCCGCCCTTCGCGTCGAGGACGGGCGGCTGGCTGGTCTGTTGACCTTGCCCGGCATTGCGCCTTGGTTCCCGCATACCCATGGCAAGCCGGCGCTGCACGGACTGACACTCGTCATCGACGGCGAGAGCATCGATCTTGGCCGCATCGGCTTCCGCTCGCTCGCGGTCGACCGTGGCGCGGACGGCGCCGGTTTCGGACTGGTCGTCAACGATGTCCCGGTGTTCTGCCGCGGCGCCTGCTGGTCGAATGCCGACGTCACGACGCTGGCTTGCGGCCGCGAGGCCTACGAGCCTTGGCTTCGGCTCGCGCGTGATGCCGGCATGAACATGATCCGCCTGCCCGGCGTCATGACCTATGAGGACGAGGCGTTCTTCGCGCTCTGCGATGAACTCGGCATCCTGGTCTGGCAGGAGATGATGCTGGCCAATTTCGACTATCCGCAAGGCGATGCGGGTTTTCGTGAGGCGATCAGAGCCGAGGCTGAGGAACTGCTTTCGCGGACGCAAGGTTCGCCCAGCCTCGCCGTGCTCTGCGGCGGCAGCGAGGTCTTCCAGCAGGCGGCGATGCTCGGCGCACCGCCCGAGGCCTGGTCCGGTCCGGTTTTCGACGAAATTCTGCCCGATGCGGTTGCGCGCCTGCGCCCCGACATCGCCTATGTGCCGAACTCGCCTTCGGGTGGGGAACTGCCCTTCCTCACGAATAAGGGCGTGGCGCATTATTACGGGGTTGGCGCCTATATGCGCGACCTCGACGATGCGCGTCGGGCCGAATTGCGTTTCGCGGCGGAAAGCCTCGCCTTCGCCAATGTGCCGGAGGCGGTCTCGCTCCGGAACGGGCGCCCACCCGCAATTACGCATCATCCCGACTGGAAGCGCGGCGTGCCGCGCGATCTCGGCGCTTCCTGGGATTTCGACGATGTGCGCGATCATTACCTTGAGCGCCTCTATCGGCTCGATCCGGCCAGACTGCGCCGAGAGGATCCGGAGCGCTATTTCGCTCTCTCTCGCGCGACTGTGCCGGAGGTGATGGAGGCAGCCTTCGCCGAATGGCGCCGGCCGGGCTCGCCGACATCAGGCGCGCTGGTCTGGCTGCTGCAGGATCTCCAGCCCGGCGCCGGCTGGGGCGTGATCGCCAGCGATGGCGAGCCGAAATCGGCCTGGCACGGGCTTGCCCGCGCCTTCCGGCCCGTGCAGCTCACGCTGACCGACGAGGGCGTGAACGGGCTCGCCCTGCATGTCCTGAACGAGCGGCCGGAACCGCTGGCGGCGACCCTCGAACTGACCTGCTGGCGCGACGGCGCGACGGCGGTCGTGCAGGCGCGGCGCGAGGTCGAACTGGAAGCGCGGGGAGCGGCAACGCTTTCCGCCTTCGACCTGATCGGCCGTTTCTTCGATATCACCTATGCCTACCGCTTCGGCCCACCCGGCCATGACGTCACCTCGGCCTTATTGCGGCAGGCCGGAAGCGGGCCGGTGCTGGCGGAGGCATTCCATTTCCCGCTTGGACGCGGCCATGAGCGGCATCGGCTCGGGCTTGCTGCGACGTTGGAGCGCGACGGCGAGGGGTGGAATCTCATCCTGTCGACGCAGCGTTTCGCGCAGTCGGTCGAGATCGTCGATCCGCATTGGCGGCCGGAGCAGAACTGGTTCCACCTTGCGCCGGGTGAGCCTCGACGGGTCCGCTTGCTTCGTCGCGCCGGCGTCGAGACCAATCCGGCCGGAGAGGTCACTGCGATCAACGCGACCGAGCGAGTGAGCTACATCGCGCCGGTCTGATCGGGGCGCCGCCTCTCAGCGCCGGCCGAACTTCGGCAAGCTGCTCGTCAGCCTGTATTGCAAGCTTTCAGCGATCGTGATGACCGCCGTTCCGTATCGCGCCGTCACCGCCAGTGAGATCATGGCTGCGGGAACGGCGAGGATGATCCCGCCGAGGAGGTCCGAGGGGTAGTGGACGCCGACATAGACGCGCGACCAGGCGACGACCAGGCCGATCACCGTGGCCAGGCAAGCCGTTCCATACTGCCGCACCAGCGCGAGGACGGTGGCGCAAACAGCGAAGACGAGGGTGTGGTTGCTGGGGAAGGAGGCGCTGGGCCGGTGCTCCACCAGACTGTTCCCGAGGCCGGCCATGAAGGGGCGCGGCCGGAAGATGACGAGCCCGGTGAGGAAACTCAGCACGATCGCGATCACGAGGGCCAGCACGAGCGCGAAGGCTAGAAGGCGGCGGCGCCGGGAATCCTGAATCCACAGGACCACGATATAGCAGGGCACCAGCAGGATCGCGAAGCGGGTGACGGCGATCGCGAAGAGCGCGATGTAAGGGTTCGGATTTGCCCCTGCATTGAGAGCGAGGAACAAGTCGGTATCGAGTGTGCTCATCGTCGCGAATCGGTCACGGGCTTGATGAAACAAGCTCTCGCACAACGCGCGATAGCCGGCGAATGAAATCCGGCCTCGTCTGCGATCCAGCACTGTCTCATATCGGCTTGGTGTCAGACGCTGCTAGGGCGTAGACTGGGAATGATGCCGGGCAAGGCCGCGGCGCAGCCCCGTCATTTTCCGATTGCCGGCCGGCGCTTTTGCGCCTTGGAGAGCGCGGCCGCCTGTGATTACCTCAGCAGCGTCCAGGGGGAGAACGGATGCCGCGCCGCATCGCATTTGGCGGATTTCTGCACGAGACCAATACGTTCGCGCCGAGCAAGGCCGGGATGGAGGCTTTCCTGCAAGGCGGCGGCTGGCCGCCGCTGGCGCGCGGCGAGGCGGTCTACGCGGCGGTGAAGGACGTCAATGTCGGCGCTGCCGGCTTCGTCGACAGCGCCCGCGGCCGGGATTGGGAGATCGTGCCGACGCTCTGGTGCGCGGCGAGCCCCTCCGCTCACGTCACGGCCGAGGCCTTCGAGGTCCTCGCCGATGAATTGGTCGAACGCATCGCCGCGGCGCTGCCGCTGGACGGCGTCTATCTCGACCTGCACGGCGCCATGGTAACCGAGAACCATGACGACGGCGAAGGCGAATTGCTGCGGCGGGTGCGCGCCGTGATCGGGCCCGACGTCCCGCTCGTGGCGAGCCTCGACCTGCACGGCAATGTTACACCGTTGATGATGGCGATGGCCGACGCGCTCGTCGCCTACCGCACCTATCCGCATGTCGACATGGCGCTGACCGGCAGCCGTGCGACCGAACTCCTGGCGCAGTTGGTCGAGAGCGGTACCCGCCCGGCTAAGGCCTTTCGTCAGGTGCCCTATCTCATTCCGATCGCCTGGCAGGCGACGGCGATGGAGCCTTGCCGGACGATCTATGCCGAGCTCGTTGCGCTCGAAGGTCCCGCCGTGCCGACGCTCTCTTTCCTGCCGGGCTTCCCGGCGGCGGATTTTCCCGATTGCGGCGCGACCGTTCTCACTTATGGCGCGACGCAGGCCGATGCCGACCGGGCGGCCGATGCCGTCCTTGCCCGCGTCATGGCGAGTGAGGCAGCCTTCAAGGGTCCGGTCTTCTCGCCCGAGGATGGCGTGGCGGAGGCGATGCGGTTGTCCCAGACCGCGACCAAGCCCGTTGTCATCTCCGATACGCAGGACAATCCCGGCGCCGGCGGCGATTCCGACACGATGGGCATGGCTCATGCCCTGGTGCAGGGCGGCGCCAAGCGCGCGGCGATCGGCGTCATTGTCGATCCGGCGGCGGCCGCGATAGCTCATGCTGCGGGGGAGGGCGCGACCGTCAAACTGTCGCTCGGTGCAAAATCCGGCATTCGCGGGGACAGGCCGCTGGCCGGGGAGTTCCTGGTCGAGAAACTGTCCGATGGCCGCTTCGTCGCGCCGGGCCCGTTCTACGGGGGCTCGCGGATCAATCTCGGGCCGAGCGCCTGCCTGCGCATCGGTGATGTCCGCATCGTCCTCGGCTCGCGCAAGGCGCAGATGGCCGATCAGGCGATGTACCGGCAGGTCGGCATCGAGCCGACGGAGCAGGCCATCCTCGTCAACAAGAGTTCGGTGCATTTCCGCGCCGATTTCGAACCGATCGCCGCCGCGATCCTCGTCTGTGCCGCGCCGGGGCCGATGCCGGTCGATCCGGCCGCCTTGCCCTGGCGCCGCTTGCGTCCGGGGTTGCGGACCTCGCCGCTCGGCCAGCCTTTCGCCTGAACCTTTCGCTATCTGGAGCCATAATGCCCGCTTTGCCTGAGATCCTGTCCTTCACGGACGAGCTCATCGCCATCCGCCGCGATCTCCATGCCCATCCCGAGATCGGCTTCGAGGAAGTCCGGACTTCCGACATCGTCGCGGAGAAACTCGCCGGCTGGGGCATCGAGGTCCATCGCGGCATCGGCAAGACCGGCCTGGTCGGAATTCTGCAGGGCACCGGCGGACCGGGCCGGCGCATCGGCCTGCGCGCCGATATGGATGCGCTGCCGATCCAGGAGATCACCAACCTGCCCTGGCGCTCGACCGTGGCCGGCAAGATGCATGCCTGCGGCCATGACGGGCACACCACCATGCTGCTCGGCGCCGCCCGCTATCTCTCGGAGAATCGCGGTTTCAAGGGGACGGCCGTGTTCGTCTTCCAGCCGGCCGAGGAGGGGCTCGGCGGGGCGCGCAGCATGATCGCCGAGAAGCTGTTCGAGCGCTTCCCCTGCGACGAGATCTACGGTTTGCACAATTCGCCCGATCTCGATCCCGGCCAGATCTCGATTTTCCCGGGACCTGCCATGGCGGGCGCCGATTTCTTCGACATCAAGATCACAGGCCGCGGCAGCCATGGCGCGATGCCGCATATGGGGCGCGACCCGATCGTCGTCGCTATGAGCCTCGCCAATGCGCTGCAGACCATCGTCAGCCGCAATGCCGATCCGCGCGAGGCCGCCGTGCTCTCGATCACGCAGATCCATGCCGGCTCGGCCTATAACGTGATCCCCGAGGAGGCGATGCTGGCCGGCACGATCCGCACCTTCTCGCCGGAGATCGGTGCGCTCGTCCGCGAGCGCATGCGCGAGATCGCAGCCGGCACGGCGGCAAGCTTCGGTGTCACGATCGAGGTCGACATCCGCAACATCTTTAACGTTCTGATCAATCACGAGGCGCAGACCGACGCCGTTGTCGCTGTTGCCGCCGAAATCGTCGGCTCCGAGGGAGTACTGACCGACGGCAAGCCATTGATGGGCAGCGAGGATTTCGCCGACATGCTGCGCGTCGTGCCCGGCGCCTATGCCTGGGTCGGCCATGCCGGCACCGTCCCGGTACATAATCCGGCCTATGTGCTCGACGACGGCATCCTGCCGGTCGGCGCCAGCCTGCTGGCCCGGCTCGTCGAAACCCGCGCCGCGGCATGAGAGTGGAGATGACGTCGTGCGGCCATGCGCGGCGTCATAGGGCCTTCAGCCATTCCTGAAAGAGGTCGCTGCCGGGCATGGCCAGGAGGCGGCTGACCTCGAAATGGTTCTGCCCGGCGGCAAGCAGCAGCTTGCCTGGCTTTCCCGCCTTTTGCAGGGCTTCGTGGAAGGTTCGGGCGTGGCGCCGGTACTCGTCGGTCTCGGCGTCGCCATAGGCGACGAGGACGGGGCAATCGAGCCTGGCGACATGCCGTATCGGGCTGAAGCTCTCGATCTCGTTCGCGGTCAGGTTGAGATAAGCCCCTCGCGCGCTGAGCATCGGCCCTTCCAGATCATAGGCGCCGCTGGCGCAGAGGGCGCCTGCCACAATGCCGGGCTCGAGCCGATGCGGGGTTTCGGCCGTGAGGGCGGCGGCCACGAGATGGGCGCCCGAGGAATGGCCGATCACGAACAGGCGGCGGGGATCGAAACCGAGCTCGACGGCATAGCGGGCGAGCCAGCCGATGCCGCGCTGGACCTGCGTCACCATCTCCGGCAGCCGGGCGGCAGGAATGCTGGCGAAGTCGAGGACCGCGAAGCTCAGGCCGGCGCCGGTGAAGGCCTCGGCCGCGAAGGCGCTGTCCATCCGATCGAGCATGCGCCAGGCGCCGCCATGGACATAGATGACGAGGGGAGCGCCCTGCATGGCCGCCGGGAACAGGTCGATCCGCTCGGCCGGCCCTTCGCCATAGGCGAGATGGCGGCAGGCGAGCTTGCGATGCGCCTCCAGGCTGGCATCCCGATACCAGGCGATGATCGCCTCGGCATTGGGCGCCCAGGCGGCCTGGTTGTAGTTCAGGTCGAGCCGGGCCTGGTCGTAGTCGAGATAGACGGCACGCTCCGTCATCGTCCAGCCCCGGCCTGCGCCCGGTAGACGATGCGCCCGTCGACGATGGTGAGCTCGGATTCGATCCGGGCCAACTCGTCGGACGCACAGGAGAGCGGGTCGGCCGAAAGCACGGCGAGGTCGGCGAGCTTGCCGACGGCGATGCTGCCCTTCTCGGTATCCTCGAAGGTCAGCTTCGCGCCGCCGAGCGTGGCACATTCGAGCGCTTCCTCGCGCGTCAGTGCCTGCTCCGGCGAGATCAGCGCACCCATGCGGTCGCGCCGGTTGACTGCAAGCGAGAGCGACTGGAACAGGCTGAGCGGCGCGTTATCGCTGCCGAAGGAGACAGGCACGCCGGCTTCGCGCAGGGAGCGCAGCGGCACGATCTCGTTGGCCCGCTCGCGCCCGAGCTTTTCGACCAATTCGCTGCCGCGCTTGTAGATATAGGCGGTCAGGTGGGTGGTGACCGCCAGCCCGAGGCTGGCAACCTGCTTCACCTGATCCGGCGTCAGGCTGACGACATGGCCAAGCACCCAGCGCTGCCCGGCGATCGGAGCGACCTTGTCCACCTCGGCGAAGAGATCGAGCATGTTGGGCAGGATGCCGACCGCCCGTATGCCGTTGCGCGCGGCCTCGATCAGCACCTCCTTCAGGGCCGCGCGCGGCAGCGAGGAATTGTAGTGGAAGCCGGCCCAGCCGGTCTGCGGGAAGGCCGCGCTGCGCAAGTCCCGCTCGACGGAATCGTCGATCTCGCCATAGAGCCCGGCCATGCCGAGCCAGGCGTCGCCGAGCCCCTTGCCCGCGAGCCAATGCCCCCAGGACTTGAGCAGGGCGCGGCAATCCTCGGCGGAGGTCGAAGGCCAAGCCGGGCTGAAGATCATCGAGGCGCGCACGGTCTGGCGCCCCTCGCTGCGCACCTGCCGATAGGCGTCCAGCACCTCGGCGGCGATGCCGTGCCCCTCGAAGACGCTGGTCGTGCCGGCCCGGTTGTAGAGCCGCATTGAGGCGGCGAGCGCGCCCGCCCGCTCGCTGGCAGAGAAATGCGGCGCCCGGCGCATCAGGCTGTGCTCGACCACCGGCATCTTGTTGGTCTCGACGAAGATGCCGTTCGGCTTACCGTCTGCGTCGCGGCAGATCTCGATCGACGGAGCCGGCGGCACCGTGGAGGCGTCGATGCCGGCCAGCCGCAAAGCACGGCTGTTTGCGATCGAGACCAGCGGCAGGGTCGAGCGCCAATAGCCCCAGATCGAGCGGATATAGACGGGGTTGTCGGGGGCGGCGCGGTCGAGATCGTGACGGTCGGGGAAGCGGTGCTCGGCGATGCCGGCCAGCACATCCTCGTAGCTCGGCGGGATGCCGATCGGCATCGTGATGATCCATTCGCCCGGCTTCTTGCCACGGGCGATCGCGGCGATGCGCGCGACGATGTCCTCGATCGAGCGGCAATCGGCGAGCGAGGGCAGCACGTTCTTGAGCCCCTCGCGGTCGAGATGGGCGTGGCCGTCGATCAGGCCGGGGACGACGGTCCGGCCGGTGAGGTCGACGATCTGGGTCGCGGGCGTGGCGAGGGCCGTGATCCCCGCGGAGCTTCCGAGCGCGGCGATGCGGTTCCCGACGATCGCCAGCGCCTCGCAGCCTCCGGCCTCACCGAGAACCCTGCCATTGACCAGCGCGAGCGAGGGGCCGGCATGAGGGAAGGCGGAAGGCATGGACGGTCCTTATCTGCTTGCGGATCGAGGCCGCGGCAAGCGGGTTTCGGAGATATCGGGAGGCGAGCTGGGATCAGGCCGCTCCGCCGGGAGTCGCATCGAGATCGGTGGCGAGGAAGACCTTCCGGGTGAATTCGATATGCTCGTCCAGGAGCTTCACCGCGCGGTCGGCATCGCGATCCAGGGCCGCGTTCATCAGGGCGGTATGCGGTTCGAGCGCCAGCGCATCGCGCAGAGCCGCGAAGGCGGGACTATCCTGCCAGCGCGCGCCGGAGCGGGCATGCGACAAGGCCGGCGCGATCGAGAGCACGCGGTGGTGGCGCCGGAGCTGGTCCTTGATCTGGACGTAGAAGCGCATCAGCCAGGGCGAGCTGTTGGCAGCGAGCAAAGCCGTGTGGAAGGCCTCGTGCCGCTCCTCCCAATCGGTCAGGCTCAGCTCCTCAGGGTTTTCCACGGGCGGCGTGCAGCGCGACAGCCGGTAATGCGCGGCGACGAGCGCCGTCTCCCAGGCCTCGCCGCCGCGGGCGATCGATTCGGCCAGCATCGGCAATTCGACCAGGCGCCTCGCCCGGGTCAGGTCGCTGAGCTCCTCCAACGACACGGGTGCGACCGTGTAGCCCTTGTTGGCGCTCGATGTGACCAGCCGTTCCGCCTCCAGGCGCGAGAGCGCCTCGCGCAGCGGCGTCCAGCCGATGCCATAGGTCTCGCGCATCGCACCGAGTTTCAGCGGCGCGCCGGGGCGCAGCCGCGTCTCCAGGATGTCCTGGCGCAGCGTGCGATAGGCGGACTCGGTCTTGGTGGCGATTTCGGCTTCGTCCATGGGCCCCTCATGCGATGAAGGTACTATATATAATTTCACGTTACTGGCAAAATTATATATATGATTTGACATCTTCGATAATCGTCGAAATGATCCGCCCCGACACGCCGCAGAGCGCGCTATCGATCATGAGTGGAGGCAGGATGAGCTTGGCATCGCTGGACAGCGCCGGCGGCGTTTCCGAGGGAGCGCGGCGGGACGCTGCCGATCCGCTGCGCCATCTGCGGGCGCGCTTCCATCTGCCGGATGGGACGATCTATCTTGCCGGCAACTCGCTTGGCCCCGCGCCTGTTGCCGCCTTTGCCGACATGGAAACCGCCCTGTCCAAGGAGTGGGCGGAAGGGCTGGTGCGGAGCTGGAACGATGCCGGCTGGTTCGCGCTTGTCGGCACGCTGGGCGACCGTCTCGGCCGCCTGATCGGCTCCGGCCCCGGCCAGACGGTGGTCTGCGATTCCGTCTCGGTGAACGTCTACAAGGCGCTTCACGCTGCGCTCGCGCTGCGGCCGGATCGCAATGTGATCGTCGCCGAGGGCGGCAGCTTCCCGACCGATCTCTATGTCGCCGAGGGTGTCGCGACTGGCCGGCCCGGCGTGACGCTGAAACTCGAAGGTGTCGATGCCGACAGGATCGAGGATCTGATCGACGAGCGCACGGCGGTCGTGCTGGTCAACCATGTCGACTACAAGACCGGCGAATTGCGCGACATGGCGGCGCTCAACCGGCTGATCCACGCCAAGGGCGCGGTCGCGGTTTGGGACCTCTGCCACAGCGCGGGCGTCGTGCCGGTCGATCTCGACGGCGCGGGCGCCGATCTCGCCATTGGCTGCACCTATAAGTACCTGAATTGCGGCCCGGGCGCGCCGGCCTTCATCTACGCGGCCTCGCGCCATCACCAGGCCCTGTCTCAGCCGCTCTCCGGCTGGTGGGGCCATGCCGCGCCCTTCGCCTTCGAGCGCGGCTATCGGCCGGCCGGCGGCATTCAGCGCCTGCTCTGCGGCACGCAACCTATCCTCTCCATGCGTGTCGTCGACGCCGGCCTCGCGGCGATCGAGGACGTCGAGATGAGTGCGCTCAGGACCAAGAGCCTGGGCCTGACCGACCTGTTCATGGAGCTGGTCGACCCGGTCTGCCGGGCGCATGGCGCCAGCATCGTCACGCCGCGCGATCACGCCGCCCGCGGCAGCCAGGTCTCGATCACCTTCGAGCATGGCTTCGCGGTGGTCCAGGCTCTGATCGCGCGCGGCGTGGTCGGCGATTTCCGGGCGCCGGACATGATGCGCTTTGGCTTCGCGCCGGCCTATCTCGGCTATGCGGACGCTGAGGCCGCGGCGAAGGCCTTCAATGACGTGATAACGTCCGGAAGCTGGCGCGACGAGCGTTTCGCGAAGCGCCGCGCCGTCACCTGACGGCGCCTCGGCGAGCCGACAACAAGAGCGCGGCCGGCCAGGAGCCAGAGCTGCGCCGATCGGGGAAACATAAAGCCTACGACGCCTTGCGGCATCGAACGGGCGTTCCAGGGGAGGAACTCATGAGGATTTCATTCAGATCGGGCTTGGCCGCCGCCGCTCTGGCGGTCGCCGCGGCCGTTTCCGCGCCGGCCGAGGCCGGGCCGACGCTCGACGCGGTCCGCAAGCGCGGCGAGGTCGTCTGCGGCGTCAGCACCGGCATCGGCGGCTTCTCGATCGCCGATAGCTCCGGCCGCTGGACCGGGTTGACCACCGATTTCTGCCGCGCCGTATCGGCGGCGGTTTTGGGTGACGCGGCGAAGGAGAAATTCGTCCCGCTCAGCCCGCAGCAGCGTTTCACCGCCCTGCAATCGGGCGAGATCGACATGCTCACCACCGTCGCGACCTGGACGCTGACGCGCGACGCCTCCCTCGGCCTGCTCTATGCCGGCGTCTATTTCTATGACGGCCAGGGTTTCCTTGTGCCGAAATCGCTCGGCCTGAAAAGCGCGCTGGAGCTCGACGGCGCCAGCATCTGCACCGCCACCGGCACGACGAGCGAGCTCAACCTCGCCGATTACTTCCGCGCCAACGGCAAGAAGTTCACGCCGGTCGTGTTCGAGGCCCAGAACGAGGCGCGCGCCGCGTTCTTCAGTGGCCGCTGCCAGGCTTTCTCGGCCGACATGTCCTATCTCTCCTCGGTCCGCGCCTCGGACGCGCCGAACCCCGACGAGTGGCAGATCCTGCCCGAGATGATCTCGAAGGAGCCGCTCGGCCCGGTCGTCGCCCGCAACGACCTCGATTGGTATACCGCCGTCAAATGGGTGATGATGGCGCTGATCGAGGCGGAGGAGAAAGGCATCACCGCCGCCAATGTCGATCAGATGAAGGATAGCCAGAACCCGGAGATCAAGCGCCTGCTTGGCACCGCCGGCGACATGGGGCAGAGGCTGGGGCTCGATCCGGCCTGGGCCTATCGCGCGATCAAGCGCGTCGGCAATTACGGCGAGATATTCGAGCGCAATGTCGGCCCCAAGACGTCGCTGCGCATGCAGCGCGGCGCAAATGCCCTGTGGACCCAGGGTGGGCTGATGTACGCGATGCCGACGCGCTGAGATGAGCGCCCTCGCGATCTCGCCGACGCGGCTGGCGCGAGGCCGTCACGACCCGGCTTTCCGCGCGCTGGCGACGCAGCTGATCGTACTGGCCATGCTGGCCGGCACCGTCGCCTTCCTGGCCATGAACCTCGCCGGCAATCTCGAAGCGCGCTCGATCCGCACGGGCTTCGGCTTCCTCTGGCAGGCGGCCGGCTTCGAGATCGGGCAGAGCCTCATCGCCTATGGCCCGAGCGCGAGCTTTGGCCGGGCGCTGCTTGTCGGCCTGCTCAACACGCTCGTCGTCGCCTCGCTCGGCATCGTGCTGTCGACGCTCGCCGGCTTCGTCGTGGGTATCGCCAGCCTGTCGCGCAATCCGCTGGTCAGCCCGCTGGCACGGCTCTATGTCGAGCTCATCCGCAACACGCCGCTCCTATTGCAGCTCTATCTCTGGTACGCGGTCCTCACCCAGATGCTGCCGGCCGCATCGGCCGCGCCGCAACTGCTTCCGGGCGTCTATCTCGCCAAGAGCGGTTTGCATTTTCCGGTGCTGCAGCATGGCGCCTGGTTGATCCCGGCGGCAGGGCTTGCCGGCCTCATCGCCTGGGCCGGCCATGGCGTCTGGGCGCGCCGCAGGGCCGCGCAGACAGGAGCACCTGCGAAGCTCTGGCCCGGCCTGCTATTGCTCCTGCTCCCGCTCGTCGCCGTGGCGCTCGAACGCGCCGTCAGCGCCTCCTTCGACATGCCGCACCTGACCCGCTTCGGCTTCTCCGGCGGCGGGATGATCACGCCGGAGCTGACGGCGCTGCTGATCGGCCTGTCGCTCTACAATGCCGCCTTCGTCGGCGAGATCCTGCGCGGCGGCATTCTCTCGGTCGGTCGCGGGCAGCTCGAGGCGGCGGCCGCGCTCGGCTTGAGCCGGGGCCAGACCTTGCGCCTCGTGGTGATCCCGCAGGCGATGAAGGTCGCGGTGCCGCCGCTCGCCAGCCAATATCTCAATCTGGCCAAGAACACCTCGCTCGCCATCGCGATCGGCTATCCCGACCTGATGTCGATCGGGAACACGATCATCAACCAGACCGGCCAGGCGGTCGAGGTGATCGCGATCCTGATGAGCCTGTACCTGACGCTGAGTCTGGCAATCTCGACCTTCATGAACTGGTACAATGCCCGCGTCGCGCTCCAGGGGGCGTCATGATCGGCGCTGCCCTCTCCCTGCGGGCGCGCCTGTTCGGCAGCATCGGCAACACGCTGCTGACCGTCGCGATGCTCGCCCTGTTCGCCAGCTATCTGCCCGTGCTGCTGCGCTGGGCTGTATTCGACGCGACCTGGTGGTCGGCCTCTCCCGCCGCCTGCCGTGCCGCGGGCGGCGCGTGCTGGGCCTTCGTCCACGAGAAGTTCCGCCTCGTACTGTTCGGCCGCTATCCGTTCGAGGAGCAATGGCGCCCCTTGATCGCCCTGCTGCTGACCATCGTGCTGGTGCTGGCGGGCTGCTCGCTACGCTTCGGCTGGCGCAGCGTGGTGGCCGGTGCGCTCGCGGGGCTTCTGGCAGTGATCGTGCTGATGCGTGGCGGCGTGCTCGGCCTCAGCCTCGTGCCGACCGATCTCTGGGGCGGTTTGCCATTGACCGTCTTCCTCGCCGTCGGCGGCATCATCGGCGCCTTTCCGATCGCGGTCGCACTGGCGCTCGGCCGACGCTCCGAACTCGGCGTCATTCGGGGCATCTCGGTCGTCTATATCGAGATGGTGCGCGGGGTGCCGCTGGTCAGCGTCCTGTTCATGGCGTCCTTCATGATTCCGCTCTTCCTGCCCGGGAAATTGCAGGTCGACGTGCTGCTGCGGGCGTTGATCGCGATCACGCTGTTCAGTGCGGCCTATCTGGCGGAAGCCATTCGCGGCGGTCTGCAAGCGGTTCCGGATGGACAAGAGCAGGCGGCCAAGTCGCTCGGCCTTGGCTATTGGCAGACATCGCTGCTGATCGTCGTGCCGCAGGCGTTGCGCCTTGCCATTCCCGCCATTGCCAACCTGTTCATCGGCCTGTTCAAGGACACGTCACTGGTCGGCATCGTCGGCCTCACCGATCTCCTCCTCGCGACCAAGCAGGCGCTCGGCGATCCGCAATGGCGCAGCTTCTCCCTCGAAGCCTATCTCTTCGTCGCCCTGCTCTATGTCGCGTTCTGCTCCTTCATCTCGCTCTACAGCCGGATGCTGGAGAAGCGAACACGACAACACCGGTCGAGCTGACACGCTGTCCGGGTCCTCAGGCCCGACCGGGATTTTGCGAGGCGCCGACAAGGCCCCGAGGTCTTCGCCTACAATCGGGGCGCATCGCTCCGCGTAGGGCGATCGAGCCTCGGTAGGGAAACGATGACACGCAAGCCGCCTTCGGACCGGTTTTCTAGGGCGATCGAGCCTTCATGCGATTGCGCGACAGCCTGGGCAATCGTGAGGCCGAGGCCGGAGCCGCCGGTTTCCCGGCCACGTGACTTTTCCAGACGCACGAAGGGATGGAAGACGCGCCCGATCTCGGCCGGCGGGATCCCCGGTCCCTGATCCTCGACCGTGACGACGACCTGGCCGTTGGCTTCGGTGATCGCGACGTCAGCCGACGCGCCATATTTGACCGCGTTGCCTATGATGTTCGAGAAAGCCCGCTTCAGCGGCAAGACGCGCCCCAAAATCGGCGCCGCGTTCAAGCCCGTCAGGCTGATTTTGTGTCCCTGGTCGAGATGCTCGTCGACGATGGTCTCGATGACGGACGCCAGGTCGATCGGCCGGGCTGCTTCGCTCGACACGCCGCCGCGCAGGTATTCCAGCGTCGAGTCGATCATCTCCTCCATCTCGCGAGGCCGGCATGACCGGCAAGATCATCGTCAAGTGAATGCTCTCAGCGAAAGGACATCCTCATGTTGAAGACTGCCGCAAGTCTGGCTTTCCTCATCGCCGCGCTGCCGGCTGCCGCCCAGTCGGTCAGCGGCACCGTCACCAAGGTCGACGAGGTCCAGGGCAAGCTCACCATCAATCACGGCCCGATCAAGAATCTCGACATGGACGCCCTGACCATGGTGTTCAAAGCGGCCGATCCCACCATGTTGAAGGGGCTCAAGGCCGGGACCAAGATCAAGTTCGACGCTGATCGGGTCAAAGGCCAGATCACCGTGACCAAGTTCCAGAAGGCGAAGTGACGATATCGAAGGAGGGCGGGCGGCTCAGGCTCGCCCGCTTTCGCCTCAAAGCGGTGTTGGTCGGAGCCGTCGCAGCGAGCTCAGTTGCTTCGGCCTCCGATGCCGACCTGCAAAGGGCACTCCTCGACAGCGCTTGCGCGGCGCCACGGATCGAGACGCTCATGCAGCAAGGCGATCTCGTCGCCTATCGCTCCAATTGCCTGGGTACTTCGCACAAGATCATCACCATCGTGTGCGGTAAGGGGCGATGCAGCCCAAGCCCTTCGATGGGCAACCGCGATCGCCCGTGACATACCGCTTGACCTTCCTATGATGGGCAGGAGCAGGCTCCTGACATCGCCACATCGAAAGGATGATGCAGATGTGCTCCTGCCAACAGCATGCAAACCCCGTAACCGAGACGACAGTGCCAGCCGGCGATTCGGTGACCTTTCAGGTCGAGGACATGACCTGCGGCCATTGCGCCGGCAGGATCAGGGGCGCCATCGAGACCAGGCTGCCGGGAACGACGGTGACCGCCGATCCCGACTCCAAACGCGTGAGCGTGCTGGGTTCGCCCGACCGCGCCGCGATCAAGGCCGCCGTCGCGGCTGCGGGCTATACGGCGAGCCTCTGACGGCTCGGTTGACGATAGACGAGCCAGCCCTGATCGCCGGTTCGTCCCCCGAAGGGCGCAAGCGGGGCAAGTATGAATGCGGTTATGGAAGGAAAGGTCGTGACGAACGAAAACCCATCAACGCGCCGCGCAGCGATGCGCGGCCTGGCGCAGGCGGTGGCCGGCTTGATGCTGTGGCGCCCCGCCATCGCTGCCGAGACCTTGCCGAAGATGACCGTGACGCGCGATCCGAACTGTGGCTGCTGCGGCGCCTGGGTCACGCATGTGAAGGCCGCTGGCTTCCCGGTCGAGGTGATCGAGATCGACGATGTCGCGCCGCTCAAGACGAAGCTCGGCGTGCCCGATGCGCTCACCTCCTGCCATACCGCGGAGATCGGCGGCTACGTCGTCGAGGGTCATGTCCCGGCTGACGCGATCAAGCGCCTGCTGGCCGAGCGCCCCAAGGCAACCGGCCTTGCGGTTGCCGGCATGCCCGTCGGCGCGCCGGGCATGGAGGTCCGCGGACAGGCGCCGGACCCATACGAGGTCGTCATCTTCTCGGCCGGCCGGCAGACCATATTCGCGCGTTACCGGGGGCTCGATCAGATTTGATCCGGCTTACGGCCCTGAATGCCTAGGGCACAAAATCCTGGCGCATGGGCGTGAAGACGTCGACGAGGATGCCGGCCTCGATATTGACGGCGCCGTGGACCGCGTCAGGCGGCACGGTGAAGCTGTCTCCGGCGACGAGGCGCTCTGTGCGGCCGGAGATGGTGATGTCGAAGACGCCGCTCTCGACCAGCGAGCACTGGATATGCGGATGGCTGTGTGCCGGGCCGATCGCGCCGGCCTCGAAGCGCACGCGCACCATCATGACCTCGTCGCGATATGTCAGGATCTTGCGTGTCACGCCGCCGCCCGCCGGCTCCCAGCCGAGATCGGCGTCGCGAGCGAAGGGCTCGTTCTTACGGTCCATGTCGGGTCTCTCTCAGCGCGCGAGCCAGCCGCCATCGACCGGCAGCACGACGCCATGGATATAGGCGGCCGCATCCGAGGCGAGGAACACGGCAGCACCGCCGATCTCCTGCGGCTTGCCCCAATGACCCGCCGGGATGCGGCTGAGGATGGCGGCGTTGCGCTTGGGGTCGGCGCGGAGGGCTTCCGTGTTGTTGGTGACGAAATAGCCTGGCGCGATCGCGTTGACGTTGATGCCCCTGCCTGCCCATTCGCAGGCCAGCAGACGCGTGAGACCCGCGAGCCCGCTCTTTGATGCGGTGTAGGAGGGGATGCGGATGCCGCCCTGGAAGGAGAGCAGCGAGGCGATATTGATGACCTTGCCGCCCTTGCCGTCGGCCAGCATGCGCTTCGCCACGCCCTGCGTCAGGAAGAAAGTCGACTTGAGATTCACGTCCATCACCGCGTCCCAATCGGCTTCGGTGAAGTCGATGGCGTCGGCGCGTCGGATGATGCCCGCATTATTGACGAGAATGTCGAGCCGCGAGCCGTCGTCTTTCGCGGCAGCCTCAGCCTCTTCCACGATGCGTCCGACCGGCTCCAGCGTCGCGAGGTCGGCCGTGATCTCATGGAAGGGCTTGCCGGTCTCGGCGACCAGCGCCTTGGTCTCGGCCATGCTGGAACGGCCGACCGCGACGATGCCGGCGCCGGCCTCGGCGAGCGCGACCGCGATCGCCTGGCCGAGGCCCGTATTGGCGCCCGTGACGATCGCGGTCCGACCGTTCAGATCGAAGGGAGAGCCGTTAGACATCAGCGCAGGTCTCCGGTCGCGACCATGTCCATGTCGGTGTAGTCGACATTGTCGCCGCCCATGCCCCAGATGAAGGAATAGGCCTTCGTCCCGACGCCGGAATGGATCGACCAGCCGGGCGAGAGGATCGCCTGCTCGTTGGCGACGACGAGATGGCGGGTCTCCTGCGGCTCGCCCATCAGGTGGAAGACGCGGGCGTCGGCAGGGACGTCGAAATAGAGATAGATCTCGCAGCGCCGGTCATGGGTATGCGAGGGCATCGTGTTCCAGATGCTGCCTTCCTCCAGCGTGGTCACGCCCATGACGAGCTGGCAGGTCTCGCAGGTTCCGGGAATGATGTACTGGCGGATGATGCGCTTGTTGGCCGTCGCCTGCTCGCCGAGTGCCAGGATTTTGGCGTCGGCCTCGCGGATCACCTTGGTCGGGTGCACGGCATGGGCCGGGGTGGAGAGTAGATAGAACTTCGCCGGGTTCGACGCATCGTCGCTGGCGAAGGAGACTTCGCCCGCTTCCTTGCCGATATAGAGCGCGTCTCGCTTGGCGAGAGCATAGTCCTTGCCGCCGACGGAGACCTTGCCGGGGCCGCCGACATTGACGATGCCGAGCTCGCGCCGCTTCAGGAAGGCATCGGTGCCGACCGCCTTCGGGACCGGCAAGGTGACGGCTTTGCTGGTCGGCATGGCGCCGCCGACGATGACGCGGTCGAGATGGCTGTAGGTCAGCCTGACCTCGCCGGGGACAAACAGCGTCTCGATCAGGAAGTGGCGCCGCAGCTCCGCCGTGTCGAAGCCCTTGACGGCCTCGGGGTGCGAAACCTGGCGAATCTCGATGGTCATGGTCGGTCCTTCAGTGGAACAGGCGCGGCAGCCAGAGCGACAGGCCGGGCACATAGGTGACGAGGAGGAGCACGGCGATGCTGGCACCGTAGAACGGCCAGATCGTGCGCATGGACTCGCCGATGGAAATGCGGCCGATGGCGCAGGCGACGAACTGCACCGAGCCGACCGGCGGCGTGTTGAGCCCGATGCCGGCGTTGAGGATCAGGATCACGCCGAAATGCACGGGGTCGACGCCGAAGGCCTTCACCACCGGCAGGAAGATCGGCGTGCAGATGATGATCATCGGCGCCATGTCCATGAAGGTTCCGAGCACCAGCAGCATCAGGTTGATCATCAGCAGGATGGTGATGGGGTTGTCGGAGACCGCCTTCATCGCGGCAATTGTCGCCTGCGGCACCTCGAGGAAGGCCATCAGCCAGCCGAAGGCGCCGGCCGTGCCGATCACCAGTAGCACCATCGCCGTGGTGCGCACCGCGCCCAGGGTCGCCTCGACGAAGGCCGTCCAGGTAAGCTGCCGATAGACGAAGATCGTGACGAGGATGGCGTAGACCACGGCGACGCAAGAGGATTCCGTCGCGGTGAAGACGCCGGACCGCACGCCGCCGAAGATGATGCCGATCAGCAGAATCCCGGGCAACGCCAGCACGACATAGCGCCCGACGGTCGCGAAGCCGGGGAAGGGCTCGCGCGGATAGCCGCGCTTCACCGCGACCGCCCAGGCGGCGACCATCAGAGCCGCGCAGAGCAGCAGGCCCGGAATGACGCCGGCGGTGAACAGGTCTGCGATCGAGAGATTGCCGCCCGCCGAGAGCGAATAGATGATCATGTTGTGCGAGGGCGGGATCAGGAGCGCGATGATCGCCGCGTTCGCGGTGACGTTGACGGCGTAGTCGGCGTCATAGCCGCGCTTCTTCATCTGCGGAATCATCAGCCCGCCGACCGCGGAGGCATCGGCTACCGCCGAGCCGGAGATGCCGCCGAAGAGCGTGCAGGTCACGACATTGACCTGGCCGAGGCCGCCGCGCAGATGGCCGACGAGGCTTGCCGCCATCTGGATCAGCCGCTCGGCGATGCCGCCGCGGATCATCAGGTCGCCGGCATAGATGAAGAACGGGATCGCCATCATGGCGAAGGCGTTCATGCCGGAATTCATCTGCTGGAAGACGACGACCGGCGGCAGGCCCATATAGGCGACGGTCGCGACCGAGGCGATGCCGAGGCAGAAGGCGACGGGCACGCCGATCAGCAGCAGGATCGAAAAGACGCCGAAGAGAATCCAGAGTTCCATGGCTCAGGCCTCCTGGCTTTCGCCGAAATGCACGAAGCCGAGTGGCGCCTGTTCCTCGCCGGTGACGAAGAGCAGGAGCTTCTCCAGCGCAAACAGCGCGATCAGCGCGCCGCCGGCCGCGATCGGCACATAGTCCCAGCCGCGGGATATGCCGATGATCGGCATGCGGTCGGCCCAGGTGCCGGCGGCGAGCTGCCAGCCATAGCCGAGCATGGCGAGGCCGAAGGCGCAGACGAGACCCTCGCCGATGACGATCAGCGCGGCCCGCACGGGCGGCGGCGACATCACGAGCCCGACCTCGAAGCCGAGATGGGCGCTTTCGCGCACGCCGACGGCGGCGCCGAGCAGGATGAACCACGACATCAGGAAGAGCGACCCGGCTTCGACCCAGATCGGCGTGTCGTTGAGCACATAGCGGCCGAACACGCCCCAGGCGACCATCACGGTCATCAGGACGAGGCCGGCGCCTGCCGCGATCAGCGCGAACAGGCTGAGCCTGGCGTCGAGGCGGGTCAGGAAAGCGGTGAAAGCGCGCATGAAATCTGCCCGGGCTGATAAGGGGCCGGAAGCGGGGCGGCCGTCACGTGCCGCCCCGCCTGAACGAGGCTCAGTTCACCGCCTGGATCGCGGCGACCATCTCCTTGAGCTTCGGATCGGTGACGAACTTGTCGTAGACCGGCTTCATCGCGTCGATGAAGGGCTTCTTCTCGACGGTGTTGATCTGGGCGCCGCCAGCCTTGACCTTGGCCTCGGAGGCCTTCTCGCGCGCGTCCCAGAGCTCGCGCATCTTCAGCACCGACTCCTTCGCCGCGGCCCTGATGATCGCCTGGTCGGCCGCATTGAACTTGTCGAAGCTCCGCTTCGACATCACCAGCGCTTCCGGCGAGAGCGAGTGCTCGGTCACCGAATAGAACTTTGAGACCTCGAAATGCCGGGTCGATTCATAGGACGGCCAGTTGTTCTCTGCGCCGTCGATGACGCCGGTCTGGAGCGCCGAATAGACTTCGCCGAAGGGCATCGGCGTGGCGTTGGCGCCGAGCGCCGAGACCAGCGCGACGAACATGTCGGATTGCTGGACGCGGATCTTCAGGCCCTTCATGTCGGTGGGCGTGCTGATCGGCTTCTTGGAGTTGTAGAAGGAGCGCGAGCCGGAATCGTAGAGCGCCAGCCCGATCAGGTCGTGCTTCTCGAATTCCTTGAGCAGGTTGTCGCCGATCGGGCCGTCCATCGCCTTCCGCATGTGATCGACCGAGCGGAAGATGAAGGGCAGGGAGGGGATGTTGGTCGCCGGGATCAGGTTGTTGAACGGCGCCATGTTGATGCGGTTGATGTCGATGACGCCGAAGCGGGTCTGGTCGATCGTATCCTTCTCCTGGCCAAGCTGGGCCGAATGGAAGACGTTGATCTTGACGCGGCCTTGCGTGCGCTCCTCAAGCAGCTTTCCCAGGTAGCGAACGGCCTCGACGGTCGGATAATCGGTCGGGTGGATATCGGCCGAGCGCAACGTCACGTTCTGGGCCAGCGCGCTGGTTGCCGTTGCGGCCGAAAGGGCGAGCGCGGCGGTATAGGCGAGGAATCTGCGGCGTGCGGTCATGGTGCGTTCTCCCGTGGTTTCGAGCGCCCTGCCGTTTCCCGGCTTGTTCGCCGGCGCTTCGATCGTAAGCTGGCTGCCCGCCTCCGTGTTCGGTTGCGGCAGAGGTTGTATGGTAGTATGTTGTGGTATGGTACGCAACAGGCCCTGGAGGTTTTTGACTTGAGCCTTTCGTTGGCGTCACCCGCCGTTCTTGCGGGCGCTTCGGCGGCCGGACGTGTCGAGGCCGAACTGCGCCGGGCGATCATTGCGCTCGAATTGCCCCCGGGGACGCGCCTGTCCGAGCAGGAGATCGCGCTGAAATACGGCGTCTCGCGCCAGCCTGTCCGCGAGGCGCTGATCGCGCTCGCCCGCACGCGGCTGGTCGACGTGCAGCCGCAGCGCGGCACGGTCGTGGTCAAGTTCTCCGTCCGCAAGATGATGGAGGCGCGCTTCATTCGTGAGGCCGTCGAGGTTGCGATCGTGCGCGAGGCCTGCAAGGCCTTCTCGCCCCAGAGCCGGCAGAGGATCGCCGATCTCCTCGAAGTTCAGGAGAAGGCAGCCGGGCGCGACGACCACGCCTCGTTCCAGCGCTATGACGAGCTCTTCCATGTCGAGCTGGCCGAGGGCGTCGGCATGCCGCTCGCCTGGGAGGCGATCCGGGACATCAAGGCGCATATGGACCGGGTCTGCCAGCTCACGCTGCCAGGCACCGACGTGATGCTGTCGCTGGTCGAGCAGCATCGCCGGATCATGACGACGATCGATGCGCAGGATGCGGCGCAGGCCGAGCTCGCCATGCGCCACCACCTCACCGAGATTCTGCGCGCGCTGCCGAAGACGGAAGCCAATCATCCGGATCTGTTCGAGTAGGCGGGCGTCCACCGGTGGCGCACCGGCCAGCGCGTTGCGGTGGTGCCGCGTGTCGGGATAATCACGCTCTTCGCGGAGCCGTGCATCCCGGAGCGTCGAACGCATGAACCGCTATCCGATGTTCAGTCCGCAGGTGCTGATCAGCTTCGTCGCGGTCTGCGAGACGCTGAGTTTTACGCGCGGGGCCGACCGGGTCTCGCTGTCGCAATCCACCGTCAGCCTGCAGATCAAGCGCCTGGAGGACCTGCTGGGCTGCCCGCTGCTGGAGCGCTCCTCGCATCAGGTCCAGCTCACCGAGGAGGGGGAGCGGCTTCTGAGCTATGCGCGGCGGATCATCGCCCTCAACGAGGAGGCTCATGACGCCCTGACCGGCGTCTGGCGCGACGGCGTACTGCGGCTGGGGATGCCTGAGGATTTCGCCGTGCCGACCATCGACCTGCTCGCCGATTTCAGCCGGCAGCATCCGCATCTGCGGCTCGATGTCAGCAGCGGCCTGAGCGCCGACCTGCGCAGCGCTTTTGAACGCGAGGAACTGGACCTTGTCCTGGTGAAGCAGCGGCGCGGGCAGCCGCCGCGAGCCGCAAGGCGGGAGCCGCTGCTCTGGCTCGACAGTCTGGCCCATCCGGCCATCGAACGCGCGCCGGTTTCGCTGGCGATGTTCCCCATCGGTGGGCTCTATCGCGATGAATTGTGTGGGGCGCTCGACCGGCTCGGCATGCGCTGGCGCATCGGCTATTGCAGCGGCAGCCTCGCCGCGCTTGCCGCCGCTTCGGCGGCCGGGCTCGGCATGACCCTGCTGCCCGCAAGCTGCCACTTGCCCGGCCACAGGGTCCTCGGCGTGGCCGAGGGCTTCGCCGAGATCACCGATTTCGAGCTCGCGCTCTATTACCGCGACGATGCTCCGGCCTCGACCGCGATCCTGGCCGAGCGGCTAGCCGTCTATTGCCATCTGGAGGCTTGAGTGGTGCTAGCATTGCCTGACGCAATCGCCAGCATTGCCAAATATCGCTGCCAAACCGCCGGCCGCGCGCTTATGGCGTCCGCAACGATCACAAGGAGGCGGCGACCATGGAACTGGCACATCATCAGAGCAGGCGTTCGTTCATCGGCCGGACGGGTGGTCTCGCCACCGCCTGCGCCGTGATGGCGGGGCTTCCGGGCGGGGCTGCGAAGGCGCAGCCGGCCGCTGCCAGGCCCGCCGCCGCCAAGCCGGCGTCCGAGGCGGGCAAGCGCATCCCGACAGAGCAGCACTATCTACTGACCAATGTCCGGCTCGAGGAAGGCTTCGTCCGCGAGGGCGATGTCGTGACCGGCACGCGCTCGGGGCTCTATGCCCTGGAGATCAAGGGCGACAAGATCGCAGCGATCCATGGGGCGGGCGAGGCGCTGCCGGCGGGCGTGCCGAGCTATGAGGCCTACGGCCAGCTCGCCTTGCCTGCGATGCGCGACATGCACATCCATCTCGACAAGACCTTCTATGGCCGCGCCTGGCAGGCACCGCTGCCGCGGCAGGGCAAGACGATCCTCGACATGATCGCCCGCGAGGAGAAGCTGATCCCGCAATTGCTGCCGGACTCGCAGGAGCATGCCGAGCAGCTCATCGCCCTGCTGCAGTCGAAGGGCACCACGGTCGCCCGCAGCCATTGCAATATCGACCCGGTCAGCGGCCTGAAGAGCCTGGAGCACCTCAAGCGCGCGCTGGAGAATCATCGCGACGATTTCAGCTGCGAGATCGTCGCTTTCCCGCAGCACGGCCTGCTGCTCTCGAAGGTCGACAAGCTGATGCGCGAGGCGATGAGCCTGGGCGTTGCGTATGTCGGCGGGCTCGACCCGACCAATGTCGACGGCGCCATGGAGAAATCGCTCGACGCGATGTTCCAGATCGCGCTCGACACCGGCAAGGGCGTCGATATCCATCTGCACGAAACCAGCCCGGCTGGTGTCGCCGCGATCCTGCATATGATCGCGACCGTCGAGAAGAACCCGGCTCTGCGCGGCAAGGTCACGATCAGCCATGCCTTCGCGCTGGCCACGATGGCGCCGGGTGCCCTCGACGAAGCCGCCACGCGCATGGCCGCGCAGGGTATCAGCGTCGCTTCGACCGTACCGCTTGGCGCCGCGACGATGCCGCTGCCGCAGCTCAGCGCCAAGGGCGTCTTCGTGATGACCGGCACCGACAGCGTCACCGACCATTGGTCGCCCTTCGGCCGCGCCGACATGCTCGAAAAGGCCAATCTCTACGCGCAGCTCTATCGCGGCAGCGACGAGTTCCGCCTGTCCCGTTCGCTGGCGATCGCGACCGGCGGCGTGCTGCCGCTCGACGACAAGGGCGAGCGGGCCTGGCCGAAGGCTGGCGACTCCGCCGATTTCACGCTGGTTCCGGCGAGTTGCTCGGCCGAGGCCGTCGCCCGCCTGCCAGAGCGCAGCGCGACCTTCCATCGCGGCCGCATGGTCTTCGGCGGCGTCGGCGCGGCCTGACATTATCCGTTCCTGCGCGGTGGCCGGCGGTTTCGCCGGTCAGGCGCTCACGCCTCGTGGGCTCGTCACAGGCATGCGACCTGCGCGATAATGCGGGGACGGCCTGCCTGTTCCCAGCGTCGAAAATGCATATCCTGCGCCCGGCCGAGAGCTGGAGCGGTTCCGTCGTTCTCCGAACCACGGAACCGCTCCAGCTCCTTGTCTTGTCGCATTTTCGCTGACGCGGACCTTCGGTTCTTCACGCGAACGGGTGTCCACTTCGCTTGAAAATGCTTTGAAAAGGATATGACGATGACGCTTGGGGTGGGTGGATCGAGTTTCGAGGCCGAGCTTGCGAAGCTGAAGCCTGTCGCCGACGGCGTCGAGCCGATCGCGGTCAGCGAGTTCAAGGCCCGCATCGCGAAGGTGCAGCGCCTGCTTCGCGAGCAGGGCCTGCAGGGCCTCTATTTGGATACCTCGACCAACCTGCTTTATTTCACCGGCATCCAGCTCAAGCTCACCGAGCGGCTGCACGGCGCGGTGATCCCGGCCGAGGGCGAGATCGTCTATCTCAGCCCGGCCTTCGAGGAGCCCAAGACCCGCGAATACATGCGCTTCGGCGATGATGTCCGCTGCTGGGAAGAGCATGAGGATCCGACCGCGCTCGTCGTGGAGACGATCCGCAGCCTCGGCTACGAGAGCGGCTCGATCGCGCTCGATCCCGATACGCCCTTCTACACCGTGGACGGCTTGCGCAAGGCCGGCAACCGCTTCGACTTCACCAATGGCGCCGCGCTCACGGGAGCTTGCCGGCAGGTGAAATCGGCCGCCGAAATCGCCCTGATCCAGCGGGCCATGGACGTCACCATGGCGGTTCATCGCGCGGCGGCGCGTACGCTCAGCGCCGGCATGACGACCACGGAGCTCGTGGATTTCCTCGACCGAGCCCATCGCAAATTCGGGATGAGCCTGACATTCGGCGCTGCGCAATTCGGCGAGGCGACCGCCTATCCCCACGGCGTTCCCTATCCGCAGACGCTGGCCGATGGCGACATGGTGCTCATCGACATGGGCACGAGGCTGGGCGGCTACCACTCGGACATCACCCGCACCTATGTCTTCGGCGAGCCGACGGACAGGCAGCGCGAGATCTGGGACCTAGAGAAGAGGGCGCAGCTCGCCGGTTTCGCCGCGGCTACGCTCGGCGCGCCCTGCGAAGCCGTCGATCACGCTGCGCGCGGCGTCATCGAAGCGGCCGGCTATGGTCCCGGCTACAAGGTCCCGGGCCTGCCGCACCGCACCGGCCATGGCCTCGGCCTCGCGATCCACGAGGAGCCGTTCATGGTCAAGGGCAGCCTGACGCCGCTGCAGGCGGGCATGTGCTTCTCGGTCGAGCCGATGATGTGCATCTATGGCGAGTTCGGCGTTCGCCTCGAGGATATCGCCTATATGACCGAGGACGGCGCGCGCTGGTTCACCGAGCCCGCCCTCAGCGTCGACGATCCCTTTGCCGTCGCGGGGTGACGGCAAAAGCGGCGGCTATCGTCCGAGATATCGTTGATGCCGGCCCGGCCATGTCTGGTCGGGCCGGCAATCGTCTTGTTCAGAACATGTGAAGCGGCGGCTTCGCGCTGTCCGGCAGCAGCGCCTTGTAGGGCGTCCGAGTGAGACGCTTCTGGAAATCGGCCTTGGCCTGTTCCAGCAAGCCCGGCTCGACCAGCACGTCGGCGGCTACGCCGGCCATGATCTTGGCGACATGGACCATGCCCTTATGCGCCAGCGGCGACTGGCCATGGGCCGTCAACTGCCAGGAATGCCCGGGCGTGCCGATCGTATAGGTCGCGCCGCGCGCCTGCACCGTCGGCACGGCCCAGGAGACGTCGCCGACATCGGTCGAGCCCATCATGCGCGGCCCCGGGACTTCGCGGGGAGCGATCGTGTTGCAGAGGGGGAAGTCGGAGACCGGCAGTCCCGCACGGCGGAAGGCGCTTTCGATATGTGCCGGCGTCACGGTCTTCTGCATGCGCCTGGCGAAGGCGACATCCTCCGCATCGAAGGGCGGCGGGCCGAGCCGGTCGAAATTGCGCTGCATCGCATCTTCCAGCGGGGTGTTGGCGAGCAGGCTGCTCATCGCGCTGACGATCTCGTCGCTGACGGTGGTCTCGGTCATCAGGGCTGCGCCCTCGGCAATCTTCCGGACGCGGGCGACGAGCTCATGGACCTGCGAGACCTCGGTCGCGCGCACGACATAGCGCAGCTTCGCCTTGGCCTGCACGACATTGGGCGCGATGCCGCCGGCATCCAGATAGGCGTAGTGGATGCGGGCATCGCTCGGCATGTGCTCGCGCAGGTAGTTGACGCCGATGTTCATGAGCTCGGCGGCATCGAGCGCCGAACGGCCGAGATGGGGCGCTGCAGCGGCATGGCTCGCACGGCCGGCGAACTCGAAATCCATCGTGGTGTTGGCAAGCGAGATCGGCGCCGTAACCGCCGAGAAATCGGATGGGTGCCAGGAAATGGCGATGTCGACATCGTCGAAGACACCTTCCTTGACCATGAAGGCCTTGCCGGCGCCGCCTTCCTCGGCCGGGCAGCCGTAATAGCGGACGCGGCCTTTCAGCCCGCGCTCGGCGAGGAAATCCTTGACCGCTGCGGCAGCCAGCATCGCGCCAGCACCCAGCAGGTTATGGCCGCATCCATGGCCGGCCGGCTGGTTCGGCAGCGGCTGGTGTTCGGAGACGCCGGGAGTCTGCGACAGTTCCGGCAGCGCATCATATTCGCCGAGGATGGCGATCACCGGGCCGTCTTCGCCGGCCTCGCCCATGACGGCGGTCGGCAATCCCGCAATGCCCGTCGCCACGCGAAACCCCTCGCGCTGCAACTGTGCGGCATGGGCCGCAGCCGACTTGACCTCGCGGTAGTTCAGCTCCGGCATCTCGAACACGCGGTCGCTCAGCTCGATATAGTCGGCTTGCTTGGAATCGACGATCGACCAGATTTTCTCAGCGTTCTGCACAGTCTTCTCCCGAAATCGCGTCGTGCGTCTGCATGCTGTCGAAGGCCGCCCCCGCCCGCAATCGTCTGGCGCGCGCAGCCGTCCTGCATTCGGCAGCTACGCGGCCCGGGAGCCTCCTCTATTCCATGACCATGGTGTGGTCGTCGACCGGCGCGGCCGCCTCGCGGCGCGGCGTGCGCAGCAGGGCGAGGAAGGGCAAGGCCGCGAGGCAGAGGATCATCAAGAGCTTGAAGTCGTCGATATAGGCGATGATCGTCGCCTGACGCGTGATGACCTCATCGAGTGCGGCACGCCCGGCCAGCGTCGTCGGGTCCCAAGCATGCTTGATCGCCGGCATCTCGAAGATGCGGTTGAAGGGCGTCACGTAATTGGCGATCTCGGCATGGTTGACCTGCACGTTGCGGGTCAGCAGATAGCTGACCAGCGAGATGCCGACGCTGGAACCGATATTGCGCGAGAGGTTGTAGAGGCCGGTGCCGTCGCCGCGATATTCCGCCGGCAGGGTCGCGAAGGTGATCGTCGTCAGCGGCACGAAGAGCAGGCCGAGGCCACCGCCCTGGACGAAGCCGGTCAGCATGATGCGGCTCTGCGAGACATCGGGCGTCCAGCCGGCCATGTCGTACATCGCCCAGGCGCTGACCAGGAAGCCGGCGCCCAGCAGAAGACGGATGTCGACCTTGCCGATCAACCGGCCGACCATGAACATGCAGGCCATCGTGCCGAGCCCGCGCGGGCCCATGACGATGCCGGCGGTCACCACGGGATAGCCGAGCAGCGTCTGCAGGAAGGGCGTCAACAGCGCCAGCGAGGCGAGGTAGCAGATGCCGACGATGAAGATGAAGATCAGGCCGACATTGAAGTTCCGGTCGAGGAAGAGCCGCGGCTTGATGAAGGAGTTCTCGGCCGTGAAGGTGTGCACGACGAGGACATAGAGCGCCGCGACGCAGATTGCCGCCTCGACGATGATCTCCAGCGAGTCGAACCAGTCGAGCTGGGCGCCGCGATCGAGGAAGAGCTGGAGCGCGCCGATCGCGATGCTGAGCGCGCCGAAGCCGGTCCAGTCGAGCTTCGCGAGCGCGCTCGCCTTGGTCTCGGTGACGAAGATCGAGACGCCGGCCAGCGCCAGGATGCCGAGCGGGAGGTTGATGTAGAACACCCAGCGCCAGGAGATGTTCTCGGTCAGCCAGCCGCCGAGCACCGGGCCGAGCACCGGGCCGACCATGACGGATATGCCGAACAGAGCCATGGCGGAGCCGCGTTCCTCCGGCGTGTAGATGTCGAGCAGGATGCTCTGCGAGAGCGGCACGAGCGAGGCGCCGAAGAAGCCCTGCATCAGCCGGAAGCCGACGATCTGGGTCAGCGACTGCGCCGCCCCGCACAGGATCGAGGCGACGACGAAGCCGATGATCGCGGCCGACAGCACGCGCTTGCGGCCGAAACGCGCCGCGAGGAAGCCCGAGGGCGGCGTCATGATCGCGGCGGCGACGATATAGGAGGTCAGGACCCAGTTGATCTGGTCCGCGCTCGCCGAGACGCTGCCCTGGATATAGGGCAGCGCGACATTGGCGATGGTGGTGTCCAGCGCCTGCATGATCACCGCAAGGATCACGCAGGCGGTGATGGCGCCGCGATTGGCGACGGGCGCTGCAGCCGGGATAGCGGCATTGGCCATGGCCAGCCTCTTCTTACCTGTTACTTGCCGACCGCCTCGCTGACGAAGCTTGGCAGGCCGCGGGCGTGGCCGGTATCGACGTCGAGCGTCACGCTCATGCCGGCGCGCAATTGCGGCTGGTCCGGCGGCGTTTCGATCTTCACGCGCATGGCGATGCGCTGGACGACCTTGACCCAGTTGCCGCTGGTGTTCTGCGCCGGCAGCAGCGAGAAGCTCGCGGCCGAGGCCGGGCTGATGCTGTCGACCGAGCCCCTCCAAACGGCGCCTGGATAGGTATCGACATAGACTTCGGCTTCCTGGCCGGGCTTCACCCAGGTGAGCTCGGTCTCCTTCGGATTCGCCTGGATCCAGACATGGTCGGTCGAGACCAGGCTGAAGGCATTGGTCGCGGCTTCCAGATACTGGCCCTTCTGGAGCGAGGGCACGTTGGTGACGACGCCGTTCATCGGCGCGCGGACCGTCGTGTGGTCGAGCTGGCGCTGTGCCTCGGCCCGGGCCGCCACTGCATCCTTGTAACGCGGGTGGTCCTCGACCGGCGCATCGGGCTTGCCGTTGAGATTCGCGGCGATGCCGGCGAGCTGGCTTTCGAGCTGGGCGAGCTTCAGTCGGGCGCCGTCGAGATCATGCTTGGCCTGATCGAAGGTCGCCTGCGAGGCGACCGATTTGGTGGCGAGATCCTGCTGGCGCTTGAAGGTGGTCTCGTAGAAGGCGATGTCGGTATGCGCCTGCTCGATCTGGCTCTGCATGCCCTTGTAGCTAGCCTTCAGGGCTTCGAGATCGTTGTGGACGATGCCGATCTGGGCGTCCGTCCGCTCCAGCGCGAAGCGGAACTGCCGGTCGTCGAGCCGGAACAGCACGTCGCCGGCCTTGACCACTTGATTGTCGCGGACGTCGATCTCGCCGACGATGCCGGCCACATCGGTCGAGATACCCAGGATATCCGCCTGGACATAAGCGTTGTCGGTCGACATCACTCGTCCGCCGGTGACGTAATAATAGCCGCCGGCGATCAGCGCGATCGGCAAGAGCGCGAAGAGTACGAGGCGCGTGCGGTTTCGCCGATGGCGCGGCGCCGGACCGGGCATGACCTTTACGGGCATTTCCGGCTTTGTCTCCGGCGCTTCCTTCGCGATCGTCTCGGCGCGGGCTTTCGGCTCGAACTGCCGGATTTCCGCTCCGCTGCCCGAAGAGCCGGGCTCGGTCTCCTCGCGGGCGGTCGCTTCCGTATTCCTGGCTGCGTCATCCATTTGGGGCCTGCCTTTCGGCCACCGGCATCTGGCAGGCGGCCGTGAGATTCGCTTTCATCCGACCCAGCGTCTCGAGAAGCTGCTCGCGCTCGGCCAGCGGAATGTCGTCGAATGCTTCCGCGCGCGTAACGTCGCCGAGCGCGCGCAGCTCCGTCAGCTTCGGCCGGGCCTTCTCGGTGAGGTAGAGTTGCCAGATGCGCCGGTCGGTGGCGTGCGGGCGGCGCTCGGCTAGTCCGCAGCTTTCGAGCTTGTCGACAATGCGGCCGACCGTGATCGGCTCCACCTCCATCAGTTCGGCCAGGGCGCCCTGCTGGATGCCGGCATTCTGGTCGAGATACGCCAGCACCTGCCATTGCGAGCGCGTCAATCCGGAATCGCGGGCGTGCTGCTCGAAACGCTTGCGCAGGAGGCGCGCGACGTCATGGAGCAGGAAACCGACCGTCGGCGACGGTTTCTTAGGCGTGCTGATCATAAGCTAGTCTATAAAATTCGCGCGACCGAGCGTCAACGCACCTTTTGACGCAGGGGCAATTCCGGAGGCGCATGCGCAGGCGTCGCGCGGAGGGTGCGCACAAGCATCCGCCCGTCTGGATTCCCAATGGACAATCAGCCCGTATCAGGCCGTTTCCGGCCCTAGCGCTTCAGCGCCGCCCGCAAATCCTTGACCTGCCCCGCCGTCACGGGCGGCGCGGCATTGCCCCAGCTGTTGCGGACATAGGTCAGCACGTTCGCGACATCGGCATCGTCGAGATTCCAGCCGAAGGAGGGCATGGCGGGCGTCGTCGGCCGCGCGGCGGTGGAGACCGCCTGGCTGCCTTGCAGCACGACGCGGATCAGCGAGGTCGGATCGGTGCTGTTGATCACCGGGGCCTTGGCCAGCGTCGCGAACAGTGCAGCCTGGCCAGCACCGGTGGAGTTGTGGCAGGCCGAGCAGCGGTCGAGATAGATCGCCTTGCCAGCAGCCATGGCGGCATCGTTTGCGGCAAGCGGCTGCGGAGCCGGGGCGCCGTCGCCCTTGACGTCCTTGAGATAGGTCGCGACCGCTTGGAGATCGGCATCGGCCCATTTGCTGGTCGATTGCGTGATCGCTTCCGCCATCGGTCCCGAGGCGATGTCGAAGCGGTTCGCGCCAGTCTTGAGATAGGCGACGATGTCATCGGCAGACCAGCTACCCAGGCCCTTGTGCGGATCGTTGGTCAGGTCGGGCGCGTACCAGCTCTGGAGATTGCCACCGCGCAGGAACTCTCCGGTCTTGTCGGCGCCGGTCAGGCTCTTCGGCGTATGGCAGGTGCCGCAATGGCCGGCTCCGTTGACGAGATAGGCGCCGCGGTTCCAGGCGGCCGATTTTGCCGGATCGGGCTTAAATTCCTGCGGTGAGAAATTGAGCCAGTTCCAGCCGACCATCGAGGTCCGGATGCTGAACGGGAAGGGCAATTGGTTCGAGACGACGCGGTTCGAGACGGGCTCGACCTTCTGGAAATAGGCCCAGAGATCGGCGATGTCCGCTTCCTTCAGCGTCGAATAGGCGGGGTAGGGCATGGCCGGGTAGAGGCGCTTGCCGTTCTTGCCGATGCCGGTCTTCAGGGCGCTGCGGAAATCGGCGTAGCTCCAGCTCCCGATGCCGGTCGCGGGATCGGGCGTGATGTTGGAGGGCACCAGCGCGCCGAAGGGTGTCTGTAATGGCAGGCCGCCGGCGAATGGCTTGCCGCCCGGCCTGGTGTGGCAGGCGGAGCAATCGGCCAGAACCGCCTGGTAGCGCCCGGCCTCGATGCGATCGAACAGGTCGGAGGCGAAGCCCTTCGCGCCGAGGATGGTGGCGGCTGCAAGGCCGGCGATGAGCGCTGCCTTCTTCATGCTTCCACCAGCTTGCCGGGGTTCTTCAGGTAGTGGTTGCGGATCGAATCCGCCGCCCAGTAGGCGAGGGCGCCGACCGGCCCGGTCGGGTTCTTGCCGGCATTCTGCGGGAAGGCGGAGGCGCCGATGACGAAGACGTTCGGCACGTCCCAGGCCTGGAGATGGCGGTTGACCGCGCTGGTCTTCGGATCCGCCCCCATGATCGCGCCGCCGGTATTGTGCGTGCTCTGGTAGGGCACGGAGTTCCAGCCCTTCTGCTGCTTGCCGACCACGACCTGCTTGCCGCCGAGCGCGTCGGCGATCTCCTTCATGCGGTCGCTGACCCAGTTCGACATGCGGATGTCGTTGTCGGGGAAGTCGAAGGTGACACGCAGCAGCGGCCGGCCGAACCGGTCCTTGTAGGTCGGATCAAGGTCGAGATAGTTGCCGCGCGTCGCGTAGGAGGAACCCTGCGACGAGAAGGTCAGCGTGTTGTTGTAGTATTGCTTCGTCGCCTCCTTCCAGGCAGCGCCCCAGCGCGGCGTACCCGGCGGCACCGGACGGTACTGGATCGGGCGGCCATTGGTCGGAATGCAGTTGATGCCCGCGCCGCCGACGAAATTCAGCGGGCCATGGTCGAAGGCATCGCCATTGTAGTCGTCCACCGTTTGGCCAAGCGCGCCGGCCGCGATGAACGGGTTCATCGACTTGCCTTCGAAGAAGACCTGCGCCGAGGCATTGGTCTGGTAGCAGTAGTTGCGCCCGACGACGCCTTCGCCGCTCGCGGGATCATAGGGCTTGCCGATGCCGGAGAGCAGCATCAGCCGGACATTGAACAGGCCGTAGGCGTTGAGCAGGACGAGATCGGCCGGCTGCTCGAAGATCTCGCCGTTGACGTCGATATAGGTGACACCGGTCGCGGTCTTGCCGTCGGCCGCGAGGTTGATCTTGAGCACCTCGCATTCGGTGCGGGCCTCGAAATTCGACTTGCGCATCAGAACCGGCAGAACGGTCGTATGTGCGCTCGATTTCGAATAGTTGGCGCAGCCGAAGCGCTCGCAGAAGCCGCAGGCCGTGCATTGGCCCATCGCGATGCCCAGTGGATTGACATAGGCGCCGGAGAGGTTGGCCGAGGGCGTCGGGAACGGGTGCAGGCCCTTCGAGCGCGCCGCTTCCGCGAAGAGCGTCGGCGCATAGGTCATCTGCATCGGCGGCAGCGGGTATTCGCGCTTTCGCGACCCCTCGAACGGGTTGCCACCGGCCTGGATCGCGCCGTTCAGGTTCCCGGCCTTGCCGGAGATGCCGCAGAGATATTCGAAGCGGTCGAAGGCGCCTTCCAGCTCGTCATAGGTGACACCCCAGTCCTGCACCTGAAGCTCGGACAGCCTGTCCGCGCCATAGCGCTCGGTGAGATGGGTCTTCAGCACAAAATCGCTCGGAAAGAAGCGCCAGGTGTGGCCGTTCCAGTGCGTGCCGGCGCCGCCGACGCCGGTGCCGGGCAGGAAGGAGCCGTAGTCGCGCATGGGCAGGGCCGTCTGCGAGACGTTGTTGCGCATGGTCATCGCCTCCTGTGCCGGCTGCAGGAACAGGTCCTTGCGTACTGCGTAGCGCAACTCGTCGGGAGCGTAGGCGACGTTGAAATCGGTCGCCGTGTCGCGCCAGGGGCCGCGCTCGATCGCGACGACCTCGAGGCCGGCATCGGTCAGCTCATGCGCGAGGATCGAGCCGGTCCAGCCGAGCCCGACGATGACGACGTCCTTGCGGGGGAGTTTCCGGGCCATGTCTCAGTTCCCGCTCGTCTTGTCGCCGGTCTTCCATTCCGGCCGCCCGGCGATCGACAGGGGCGGCAGCGAGAAGGGCTTGTTATGGGCCGTGATGTAGTCGCGGTAATCGTAGCGGGCGCCGGGAAAGCCGATGAATTTCCAGCCGGCCATGTCCTTGTTGCCGCCATAGATCGGGTCGGCGAAGAAGCCTTCCATCGTGTTCTGCAGCACGAGATTGAAGAAGCCGGCGGCCGACTTGTACTCGACCTTGCCGGCTTCGAAATCCCTGAGGACCTGATCCTGCTCGGCGGCGGCGAGATCAAAGAAACTTTTGCCGGCGAACCGCGCCTGCGTGTGCTTGTTCAGCGCGGCGAGGCCGGCCTTGTAACGTGCGGCCGGCGCCTCGGCACCTTGATAGCCTTGCGTCGGCAGGCCGGCGGCAAAGGGGCCTTGCGTATAGAGCCGGTCGGACATGCCGTAGCTGCCGGCAAGCTGGCGGTCGATGAAGCTGGCGCAGCCTGCGTCCTTGCCGCCGATGCTCAGTTCATCGGCCGGAATCAAGCGGTCGACGATCGCCTCGACGGTGCGGGCTTCGTCCGGTGTCAGGACATACCAGCGACCGCCGGGCAAGGGCTCGGGCGGCAGGGCGGCGAAGGGTTTCCAAGGCAAGGTGCCGGAATGTTCGGCGGCGCGGGCGCCGGGAACCGAGGCGATCAGGACGAACAGGCCGGTGGAGGAGAGGAAGCGGCGCCGGGTGAACGAGGCGGTGGGCGGCATCGGGCAGCCTTTTTTCGGTCGTCGCGCGCCCGGAGGGTGCCGGCCCCGCTGGGGACAGGCTCTGCCTCGGATCGGATGGGATCAACCGAAATACCCGCGCAGCTGCCATGCTCTGCATACATGGAACAATTCAAAAGTAGGCGGCGCGAAACCGGCTAGGCGCACTTCCGAATGCGCGGCGCTTTGAGGCCGGCGCCCAGCTTCGAGCGTGTTCGATTTATTGGTGTATATTTTTCATAATTGACAAATTTTTGTTATATGAAATTCTTGTATCAAGATTTCTTCCGCCTTGCGCCGGACCCATGCTTCTCGAGCCCGACGAGCCGCACCCTGTTGGAAGCCGCCGCTGCGACGCGTCTTCACCGGTCGTCTTCATCTGCGAGCATGCGGGCAACCTGCTGCCGCGCCGCTGCGGCGATCTCGGCCTGTCCGAGCAGGACATGGCCCGCCATATCGCCTGGGATGTCGGTGCCTTCCGCGTCGCCGAATTGCTGGCCGAGCGCTTCGAGGCGCCGCTGCTCTGGCAGCGCTATTCGCGCCTCGTGATCGATTGCAACCGGCATCTGGGGGCGCCGAGCCTCATTCCCGAGACGAGCGAGGCAACGCAGATTCCGGGGAATTTCCGGCTGTTCCAGAACGAGCGCCGCGCCCGGATCGCCGAGATCTGGCAGCCCTTCCAGGACGAGGTCGGCGCCTTGCTGGAGCGCCGTGCCGAGCGCGGCCTGCCGACCCTGCTCGTCGCGGTGCATAGCTTCACGCCGGTCTATCTCGGCCGGGCGCGGCCCTGGCATGTCGGCTTCCTGCCGGGCGCGATCGCTTGGCCGAGTCTGGCCCTCTACGATGCGCTGAAGCCGGGCGGGACGCTGACGGTCGCGCTCGATCAGCCTTACCGGATCGACGAATACGACCAGACGATCCCGGTCCATGGCGATGCCCGCCAGATTCCCTCGACCCTCGTCGAAATCCGCAACGATCTGATCGCGGACGAGGCGGGCTGCCTGGAATGGTGCGGGCTGCTCGGGGACGCGATCGACAGCGTCCTGGAAACGGCGGCGCCGGCCGCTGCGGCATTTTAGAGCATTTTCGAGCGAAGTGGGCACCGGTTCGCGTGAAGAAAATGCGTTGAAACAAAGGCTTGGAGCAATTCCGCGATTCGGAGAATTGCGGAATTGCTCTAGCGGCGGCTTGCGGGGGCGGGCATGACGGACACGGATTGCGAACTGCGCCTGCGCCGGGCCGTCGAGGCCCATATCAAGGACGGCCGCCTGCTGCGGGACCTGTCGCGGCGCATCGCCATGCCGACCCCGAGCGGCGATCCGGCGGCCGGTCCGGCCCTGCACGCCTATCTCGCCGACGAGATCGTGCCGGCGCTCGACGCCATGGGCTTCGACAGCGAAATCCTGGTCGAAGGCGATCTCAGCCCGCTGCCGGTGCTGATCGCCCGCCGCGAGGAAGGCCCGGACCTGCCGACCATCCTGCTTTACGGCCATGGCGACGTGATCCAGGCCGCGCCGGCGGAATGGTCCGAAGGGCTCGATCCCTGGGCGCTGACCCGGCGCGGCGAACGCCTCTACGGCCGGGGCAGCGCCGACAACAAGGGCCAGCACAGCGTCAATCTCGCAGCCTTGTCGATCGTGCTCGCCGAGCGCGGCCATCTCGGTTTCAACACCATCCTGCTGATGGAGATGGGGGAGGAGGCCGGCTCGCCCGGACTCCAGGCCTTCTGCGAGAGGCACCGCGACAAGCTGAAGGCCGACCTGCTGATCGCCTCGGACGGGCCGCGCTGGTCGAGCCGGCGCCCGACCCTGTTCCTGGGCGCGCGCGGCCATATCGATCTCGAAATCTCAGTCTCGCTGCGCGAGCACGGCTATCATTCCGGCAATTGGGGCGGCTGGCTGCGCAATGCCGGTCAGGTCCTGGCGCGCGCGCTCGCCCTGCTCAGCGACGAGCGGGGGCGCCCTTCCATGCCGGCTTTGGCGACGCCGGATGCGGCCCTGGTCTATGAAGGGCTGTTCGATCGGCTGGCCGCTCCCGACGAGCCCGGCCTGCCCGAACCCGAAACGGGCTGGGGCGACGGCGAGGCCTCACCCGCCGCGCGCCTGCTGAACCGCAACAATCTCGAGATCATCGCGATCGATTTCGGGGCGATGACGAAGCCGGTTTATGCCATCGGCCCGCGCGCGCGGGCCCTGGTCGGGGTCAGCTTCCTGCCGGAAACCGATCCGGCGACCTTCGCGCCGGCTTTCGGGAGGGCCTTTCGCGAAGCGGGTCTCGACGGTGTCAGCGTTCGCGCGACCGGCCTTTTGATGCCGGCGAGCCGCACCGCGCCCGATCATCCCGCCGTCGCCTGGGCTCTCGCGGCGATGCAGCGCTGGAGCGGCAAGCCGGTCGATCTCCTGCCCAATTTCGGCGGCGCGCTGCCGAACTGGATTTTTCGCGACGTGCTCGACCTGCCGACGCTGTGGATTCCGCATTCCTACAATGGCTGCGCCCAGCATGCGCCGGACGAGCATGCGCTGGAGCCGGTCCTCAACGAGGGGCTGATGCTGATGGCGGGCCTGTTCTGGGAGGCCGGCAGCCGGCCGGAGCGCCTCTCGCGATTGCTGACGCGTCTTTGAAATAATCAAACCAGTTTTCAGAATTATCACATTTCTGAAAAATTATTGACACAGTTGCGGCGGGCGCTACAGTCGCTCCAGCCGATCATGGGACCGAAGGGGACGGGCCTGCGCGATGGGACGGTTTCTCACACGACAGCTGCTGCTCGCGATCGTCGTCGCGGTGAACGTGTCGCTGATCGGCTTCGCCATGTTGCGCCTGTCCGGCGATCTGGCGCAGCGCATCGTCGGCCCCGAGGCGACGGCCGAGCAGGTCGAGACCGTGCGCAAGTCCTACGGGCTCGATAAGCCGCTGGTCGTGCAATATGTCGACTGGGCGCGCGATGCGCTGCACGGCGATTTCGGCCGCTCCTTCTTCTACAATGCGCAGGTCTCCGACCTGATCGCCGAGCGCCTGCCGGTGACGATGACGCTGGGCCTGATCGGGCTGGCGCTGGCGCTGCTCTTCGCCATTCCGCTCGGCATTCTCGCTGCGGTCTATGCCGGCAGCTGGCTCGACCGATTGGCGCTGACCGGCGCCGTGCTCGGGCAGGCGATGCCGAGCTTCTGGATCGGCCTGCTGCTGATCCTGCTCTTCGGCCTGCAGCTGGGCTGGCTGCCGGTCTCCGGCGCCGACGACTGGCAGGGCTATGTCATGCCCTCGATCGTGCTCGGCCTCTATGCCGCGCCGGCGCTGATGCGCCTGACCCGCTCCGGCATGATCGACGTGCTGCGCTCCGACTATATCCGCACCGCTCGTGCCAAGGGGCTGCTGCCGGCGGAGGTGGTGCTCAAGCACGGCCTGCGTAACGCGCTGATCCCGGTGGTCTCGATCGCGGCGGTGCAGCTCGGCCTGCTGATGGGCGGCTCTGTCGTGGTCGAATCCGTCTTCTCGATCCATGGGCTCGGCTATCTCGCCTGGGAATCGATCAGCCGGGCCGATTTCCCGGTGGTGCAGTCCATCGTCCTGACGCTCGCGATCATGTATGTCGGCCTGGTCTTCCTCTCCGACGTACTGAACGCGCTGCTCGATCCGCGGTTGAGGTGAGGCGATGAGCAAGCCGGCAACCCCCGCCGTCGCCACGACGGCCCCGGAAAGCCGCCCGGCCCCGTTCCGGCGCCTGCTGAAGCGCATCGTCGGCAATAGCGGCACCTTGGTCGGCGGCGGGCTCCTGCTGCTGATCGTGCTGGCCGCGCTGCTCGGCCCGGTCTTCTATCCGCAGGACCCGTTCGCGCAGGACGTCGCGAACCGCATCGCCGAGCCGTTCTGGAACGGCGGCCCGGCGATCCATCCGCTCGGCACCGACACGCTCGGCCGCGATTATCTCGCGCGGCTGCTCTATGGCGGGCGCATCTCGCTGCTGATCGGGGTGCTTGCCGTCTCGATGGCGGCGGCGATCGGCGTCACGCTCGGCCTCGTAGCCGGCTATTTCGGCGGCCGCGTCGACCTCGTCGTGCGCTTCCTGATCACGACGCGGCTCGCTATGCCGGTGGTGCTGGTCGCGCTCTCGGTCGTGGCGACGGTCGGCAACTCGCTGACCATCGTCATCCTCGTGCTCGGCTTCCTGATCTGGGACCGTTTCGCCGTGGTCGCCCGCACCACCGCGATGCAGGTGCGCGGCATCGATTATGTGAAGGCGGCGCGCGCCGTCGGCTCCTCGCATGCGCGGATCATCTTCAAGGAAATCCTGCCCAATATCTCGAACGGCCTGATCGTCGTCGCGACCGTCGAACTCGCCAATGCGATCCTGCTGGAGGCGGCGCTTTCCTTCCTCGGCCTGGGCGTGCAACCGCCGCTGCCCTCCTGGGGGCTGATGATCGCCGAGGCCAAGGACTACCTGTTCTTCTCGCCCTGGCTGATCACGCTGCCCGGCATCGCGCTCGTGCTGCTGGTGCTGGCGATCAACCTGCTCGGCGACGGCGTGCGCGACATCACCGCGCCTTCGGGGACGCGATAGCCATGGCAACGGTCCTCGATATCCGCGACCTCGCGGTCGACATCCCCGTCGAGGCCGGCACGCTGCATGCGGTGCGCGGCATCTCCTTTGCGATCGAGAAGGGCCGGACCTTCTGCATCGTCGGCGAATCCGGCTGCGGCAAGTCGATGACCTCGCTCGCGATCATGGACCTGCTGCCGAAGGGCGCGGTCCGGCGGGCGAGCGCGCTCAGCCTCAACGGGCGCTCGCTCGCCGATCTCGACAACCGGGCGATGGCGGATATCCGCGGCGCCGAGATGGCGATGATCTTCCAGGAGCCGATGACCTCGCTCAATCCGAGCTTCACCATCGGCGACCAGCTCACGGAATCGCTGCGCCGGCACCGTGGCACCTCGCGGCGCGAGGCCGAGGCTCGCGCGGTCTCGATCCTGCGCATGATCGGCATCACCGCGCCGGAAAGCCGGATGAGCCAGTATCCGCACCAGCTTTCGGGCGGCCTGCGCCAGCGCATCATGATCGCCATGGCGATGATGTGCGATCCCTCGCTGATCATCGCCGATGAGCCGACCACCGCGCTCGACGTCACCATCCAGGCGCAGATCCTGCGGCTGCTGAAGTCATTGCAGAGCGAGTTCGGCACGGCCCTGCTGCTGATCACGCATGATCTCGGCATCGTCTCGCGCATGGCCGACGATGTCGCGGTGATGTATGCCGGCGAGATCGTCGAAAGCGGCCCGGTCGAGCAGATTTTTCGCGATCCGCAGCATCCCTATACGCGCGGGCTGATCGCCTGCCTGCCCAATCGCGAGCGGCGGCAAGTCGGCGGCAGGCTCGCCTCGATTCCCGGCACCGTGCCCTCGCTCGTCGGAAGCTTCACCGGCTGCGCCTTCCGCGAGCGCTGCGAACTCGCGATCGAGGCCTGCGCCGAACCCGTGACGCTGCGCTCGCTCGTGCCCGGCCATCAGGTCCGCTGCATCCGTGCTGGCGCGCCCATCGAGGAGACCGCCGCATGAGTGCCGCGATGCTCGATATCCGCGACGTCTCGAAGGTCTTCCCGATCTCGCGCGGGATGTTCCGCGGCGGCGCCAAGCTCACGGCGGTCGGCGGCGTCTCGCTCAGCGTCGCGCCCGGCGAGGTGCTGGGGATCGTCGGCGAGTCCGGCTGCGGCAAGACCACGCTCTCGCAGATCATGCTCGGCCTGCTGCCGCCGACCACCGGCGAGGTCACGATCGACGGCCAGCCGCTCAAGTCGCTCGGGCGGCTCGACATCGCCCGGCGCGTCCAGCCGATCTTCCAGGACCCGTATTCCTCGCTCAACCCGCGCCAGACGATCCAGGAGATCGTCAGCGTGCCGCTCGTCGTGCACGGCATCGGCTCCAGCGCCGAGCGGGCGAAGCAGGCGGCGGCGATGCTCGATCTCGTCGGCCTGCCGGCGCGCTTCCTCGATCGCCTGCCGTCGCAGCTTTCGGGCGGGCAGCGCCAGCGCGTCGCCATCGCCCGCGCGCTGATCCTGAAGCCGCGCCTGCTGATCTGCGATGAGCCGACCTCGGCGCTCGACGTCTCGATCCAGGCGCAGGTGCTGAACCTGCTCGCGGACCTGCGCCGCGAGCTCGGGCTGACCTTCGTGGTCATCAGCCACAATCTCTCGGTGGTCGAGTATTTTGCCGACCGCATCGCCGTGATGTATCTCGGTCGCGTCGTCGAAGAGGGGCCCTCGGCTGCGATCTTCGCCAATCCGCACCATCCCTATACCCGCGCGCTGATCGACTCGGCGCTGCCGATCGATCCCGGCGGCGGCATTCCCGAGCTCGGCCTCGGCCAGGCCTTTCCCGATCCGATCAATCCGCCGCCCGGTTGCGCCTTCAACCCGCGCTGCCCGGCGGTGCGCCCGGACTGCGCCTCGCGCATGCCGCGGCTCGATGCGCAGGGCGAGAGCCGGGTCGCCTGCCTCTATCCGCTGGAACGCGGCGCCGTCGCCGCACCGGCTTCCGCCTAGATCGAAATCCAAGAGGGAAAGACCAATGAAGAACGGCCTCGTTTCGCTCAAAGCCCTCGGGCTTGCCGCCGCGCTGGCGCTGACCGTCGCCGGCCCGGCGCTCGCCGGCAAGAAGGACGACACGCTCCATGTCGTCTGGCGCGTCAGCGTCCCGAATCTCGATCCGCAGCACAACAACCTGCGCGAGGGCGTGGTTATCGGCCAGCTCATCTGGGATACGCTGGTCTACAAGAACCCCGATACCGGCGCCTTCGAGCCGCTGCTCGCCGATTCCTGGAACTGGATCGACAACACCACGGTCGAGTTCAAGCTGAAGCACGGCGTCAAGTTCCATAACGGCGACGATTTCAGCGCCGACGACGTCGTCTACACGCTGAACTACGTCGCCAATCCCGCCAGCAAGATCGCGGTGCCCGGCAACGGCTCCTGGATCGACAAGGCCGAGAAGATCGACGACTTCACCGTGAGGGTGAAGCTGAAGAAGCCCTTCCCGGCGGCGATGGAGTATTTCGCGGTTCCGCTATTGATCTATCCCGCGAAGTACCATGCTAAGGTTGGTGCCGAAGGCATGGGCAAGGCACCCGTCGGCACCGGCCCCTACAAGGCGGTGACGGTCGACGGCGTGAAGCGCTACCTGCTCGAGCGCAACGAGAATGGCGTGCCGAACAGCCCGAAGGGCCGCGCCAAGATCGGCAAGGTCGAGATCCGCACCGTCACCGATTCCGCCGCCGAGATGGTGGAGCTGCTCGCGGGCCGTGCCGACTGGATCTGGAAATTCAACAGCGACCAGTTCGACAAGCTCGACAAGATGCCGCGTATCGCCGCCTCGCGCGACGAATCGATGCGCATCGACTTCCTGCTGCTCGACGCGATCGCGCCCGGCGACAACCCGCTGGCGAAGCAGCAGGTGCGGCAGGCGATCAACTACGCGATCGATCGCGAGAAATTCGTGAAATACCTCGTCCAGGGCAATGCCCGCGTCATCGACGCGCCCTGCTATCCCGGCCAGTTCGGCTGCGACACCAGCGCCGCCGTGCATTACGGCTACGACCCGGCCAAGGCCAAGGCGCTGCTGGCGGAAGCCGGCTATCCCAACGGCTTCACCACCCAGATGGTCGGCTTCCGCAGCGCGCAATGGACCGCCGCGATCCAGAACGACCTCGCCGCGGTCGGCATCAAGGCGCAGGTCAGCATGGTTGAGGGCGCCGTGCTCGTCGAGAAGACCAAGAAGGGCGAGGCGCCGGTCGCGCATTGGGATTGGGGCTCGCTCTCGGTCAATGACGTCTCGGCCGTGCTGCCGAACTTCTTCGGCGACGAGGGCTATGATCGCTCGCAGGACAAGGAAGTGAAGGCGCTGCTCGACAAGGCCGGCACCTCGGTCGACCAGGCCGAGCGCAGGACGCTCTATGCGCAGGCGATCAAGCTGATCACGGAGCGCGCCTATTCGGTGCCGCTGCATACCTTCACGATCAACTACGCCTATAACCGCGAGCTCGATTTCAAGGCCTATCCGGACGAGCTGCCGCGCTTCTACCAGTACGGCTGGAAGTAAGCCTCTTGCCGGCGGCGGTACCCGCCCGCCGCCGGCTCCTTGCTGCGACGATATCCGAGAGGCTGCCATGACCATGCCAACCCGGCGCGACGCCCCGTTCGAGAAGGGCGCAACCGCGCTGCTCTTCGTCGACATGCAGAAGATCTGGACGATCCCCGGTCTCGATCCCGATCATCCCGATGCCGATCCCGAGAGCTATTTCTACAAGCGCGCCCGCGACATCGTGGTGCCCAACCAGGTCCGCATCCTCGCGGCGGCGCGGCGTTCCGGGGCCGATGTGCTGCACACGATCATCCGCAGCCTGACCAAGGACGGGCGCGACCGCTCGCTCGACCACAAGCTGACGCCGATCCATATCCCGGTCGACGCGCCCGAGGGCGACGTCATCGACGAGCTTAGCCCGATCGACAACGAGATCGTGCTGCTCAAGACCTCGTCCGGCGTCTTCAACTCGACCAATATCGACTATGTCCTGCGCAATCTCGGCTGCCGCAACCTGATCATCGCTGGCCAGCTCACCGACCAATGCGTCGACATGGCGGTGCGCGATGCGGCCGACCGCGGCTATCTCGTCAGCCTCGTCGCCGATGCCTGCGGCACCTACACCGAGGAGCGGCATCAGGCGGCTTTGCGCGCGTTCGGCGGCTATTGCTGGGTCACGGACACAAACGAAATCACCCGCCGGCTGGAAGGGATGGCATCATGACGACGGAGCTTCCCGTGGGCGACGAGCTTCTCGCCCTTCTCACCACCGACATGACCGGCCTGACGCGCGGACGCTGGATCGCTGCCTCATCGCCCGACAAGACCGTGCTCAAGGGCTGCGGCTGGGTTCCTGCCAATCTGGCGCTGACGCCTTTCGACGTCATCGCCGAAAATCCCTGGGGCTCGTCCGGCGATCTCAGGCTGAAGCCTGACCTCGCGACGCGTTTCCGGGTCTCGACCTTGCCGGAGACGACGGCGCTCAATGGCGTGCTCTGCGACATCACCAATCTCGACGGCACGCCCTGGCATGGCTGCGGCCGCTCCTTCCTGAAGGCGGCGCTCGCCGATCTCGAACGCGAGACCGGGCTCACGGTCACGGCCGCCTTCGAGCAGGAGTTCCAGATCCGCGAGCCGGAATGGGAGCAGGCGCCGTCCTTCTCGCTCGCAGCGCTTCGGCGCGCTGATCCCTTCGCACCTCTGCTGATGGCGGCCCTGCGCGAGGCCGGCGTCGAGCCCGAGATGGTGCTGGCCGAATATGGTCGTGACCAGTTCGAGCTGGTCTGCGGGCCATCCGATGCGGTCACCGCCGCCGATCGGGCGGTGCTGATCCGCGAGATCACCCGCGAGGTCGGGCGCTGCTGCGGCCTGAATACGACCTTCGTGCCGAAGCTCACGCCTGACGGCGTGGGCAACGGTCTGCATATCCATTTCTCGTTCCGCGACAAGGACGGCACGCCTGTAACCTACGATCCGGCGCGGCCGGGGCGGGTCAGCGAAGCGACCGGCCATTTCGTCGCCGGGGTAATGCGGCATATGCCGGCGCTCGTCGCGCTCACCGCGCCGAGCGCCGTGTCCTATCAGCGCCTCAAGCCGCATCACTGGAGCGCGGCCTATACCGCCTTCGGCGCGCTCAACCGCGAGGCCTCGGTGCGGATCTGCCCGGTGCCGGAAGGGCAGGGTGTCGACATCGCCAAGGCGTTCAACCTCGAATACCGGGCGGCGGACAACACGGCGAGCCCTTATTGGGCGCTCGGCATGATCGTCCGGGCCGGGCTCGAAGGCCTGCGCCACAAGCTGCCGCAGCCGCCGCTCGTCGGCATGGACCCCGCTTCGCTATCGGAGAGCGAGCGCGAAAAGCTTGGACTGCATCGCCTGCCGGCCAGCCTGCCGGAGGCGCTGGCCGCCTTCTCCGCCGACGAGACGGTGAGTGGCTGGCTGCACCCGGACGTGCGCCGGAGCTACCTGTCGGTGAAGCAGAAGGAACTCGACCTCGTCGAAGGGCTGATCGATGCGGAGATTTGCAGCCGCTACGCCTCGGTCTACTGAGGTTTCATCGACCGATTTCGGGAGTTCCGACGTGACGACGCCGTCCGACAGCCAGGTTCTCGCCACGACCATCCGCCAACGGCTCGGCGATCTCACGCAGAGCGAGCGGCAGGCGGCGCGGGCGCTGCTGTCCGACTATCCGCTTGCGGGCTTGCAGGCGATCACTGCCTTCGCGACCCAGGCCCAGGTCAGCCCGGCGACGATCCAGCGCCTGATCGGCCGGCTCGGCTACCCGCGCTATGCCGATTTCCAGTCCAAGCTGCGCTCCGAGCTCGACGAGCGCCTCAAGGGGCCGCTGGTGCTGGAGCGGCCGGCGCAGGACGAGGGCGCGGCCGAACGGCCCTGGCTCGGCTTCGGCGCGGCGCTCACCCGACAGGTCGAGGCCTCGCTGCAGGATCTCGTGCCGTCCGAGGTCGAGGCCGTCGCGACGCTGCTTGCGACCGATGCCCGCCGCATCGTCGTCGCCGGCGGGCGCTTCACCCGCTCGGCCGCGACCTATCTGTGCACGCATCTCCAGCATATGCGCGGCGGCGTGTCGGAGATCACCGGGCCGAACTCCGTCTGGGCCGACCTGCTGCTTGATCTCGGCCGGCGTGACCTGCTCGTCGTCTTCGATGTCAGGCGCTACCAGCCCGATCTCTACGCCCTCGCGAATGCGGCGCGGAACGCCGATCTGCGCATCGTGCTCGTGACCGATCCCTGGATGTCGCCGATCGCGGCGCTGGCCCATCATGTTCTGCCGGTGCGCGTCGAGGCGCCCTCGGCCTGGGATACGATCGTGCCGGCGATGGTGCTGACTGAGGCGCTGATCGCCGAGGCGCATGCGCGCGTGCCGCAGGGCGGGCGCAAGCGGATGTCGGAGCTGGAGCGTCTGCGCAGCGATCTCACGACCGCCGACAGGACGAGCCAGCCATGAAGCAGGAACGCGTCCTGCGCGTCGATGCGCATCACCATCTCTGGCGGCTGTCGCGCGGCGACTATGGCTGGCTGACGCCTGAGGTCGGGCCGCTCTATCGGGATGTCGAGCCGGCTGATTTCGCGCCTTACCTCGCGCGCAATGGCATCGGCCGCAGCATCCTGATCCAGGCTGCGCCGGCCGTCGCCGAGACGGTGTTCCTCTGTGAGCTGGCACGCGACAACCCCTTCATCGCCGCCGTGGTCGGCTGGGTGGATTTCGCCGATCCGGCTTCGCGTGTCGATCTCGAAAGGCTGAAGGAGCTGCCGCCCTTCCGCGGCGTCCGGCCGATGATCCAGGATATCGCCGAGGATGCCTGGATGCTTCGCGATGAGTTGAGCCACACCTTCCGGAATCTGGTTGCGCTTGATCTCAGCTTCGACGCACTGATCCAGCCGCGCCATCTGCCGCATCTGATCGAGCTAGTCGCCCGGCACCCTGACCTCAGACTCGTCATCAACCATTGCGGCAAGCCGGAAATCCGCGACTGGACGCCGGGTGATGCCGATTTCCGCAACTGGGCCGAGGGGATGACCTGGCTCGCCCGCAACAGCGCGGCCTTCTGCAAGCTCTCGGCGATGCCGACGCGAGCCGCACCCGGCTGGACGGTCGAGACATTCCGTCCCTATGCCGATGTCCTGCTCGATGCCTTCGGCCCCGAGCGCCTGATGTGGGCGAGCGACTGGCCGGTGCTGGAACGCAATGGCAGCTATGACGATTGGCTGGGCGCCGCGCGCGAGCTGGTCGGGTCAGCCGGAGTGGATGCGATTTTCGGAAACACGGCCCGGCAGTTCTACCGGCTCTGACGGGGCTTCCCGGCCGCGCATTCCTGACCAAGACGCTCTCTGGCCCGATGTCAGTCAGGGGGCGTCGCGATTGACATGCGATGCCGATCGGCGCCTACTCATTGCAGGCCGACCACCCCCGATTGGGCGGTTAGCACTCTCAGTTTCCGCGCCGCGCGCGGATGATCGGCGCCCAGTGAAACCCACGGTCGATGCGTACACGGTCGCCATGCCGTGGTACGAGCGGGATGACTTCCAGCAGCTCTGGGAGCTCGCGCATGACCGCGACGAGATGCCATCGGACTACGAGACCTGGCATCGGAATGCGGTGGCGGTGATGAATGCCTGGCTCGCGCGGGGGCGAGCGCTGGAGATCGTCACGATCAAGCCGGCTGAATTCCTCGTCTGGCTGCGGGAAACGGGATTGCCGAACACGGCCGACACGCGCCGGCGCTATGTCGAGCTTCGCGCCGTCACGCATGGCCACGACGTGGCCTAGCCGGTCCGCGTCCAGCGCAGGAAAGCGGATAGCCGCAGCAGGCTGTTGATGATCAGGGCGTAGACCACACGCGTGTCTCCATCTCAGGAGCCCACGATAGCGCGTGGCGCTTTTAGCGTTGTTGACGCGGCGCAAGCTGCTCCGACAAATCCCGCGACCGAACTTCTCCGATGCTCACGAGAATCGCGGGATTCCAAAGCTGGGTCAATCGTAGGGATTTCCAAGTTTTAGCGAGCAGGGAGAAGGAAGCAGCCGTGTCACGCTGCTTCCGTAGCGCCTTCCATCTTCAGGATCTTGAGGCCGATCTGGACCATCAGCATCTCTTCGGCGTCGCCGAGATCGATGCCGGCATCAGACCGGATCTTGTCGAGCCGGTAGAGCACCGTTTTCGGGTGGACCTCCAGGCGCCGCGAGGTTTCGAGCGCGTTGCCGTTGCAGGCGATATAGGCCTCCAGCGTCTCGATGAGATCGGCGCGTCCTCGTGTCCTGATCGAGACCAGTTTTTGCAGCGACGGCGGGACGAGGTCCCTGAGCTCGTGCTGTGGGGCGAGCCGGCAAAGCATGCGATAGATGCCGAGCTCATGGAAAAAGACGAGGCTCTTCTCGAAGCGCGCGCGGGCGCCGATATTGAGGGCGTCGAGCGCCTGGCGATAGCTCCGGGGCAGGCCCTCGACATCGGCTGCGAGTTCGCCGACGCCGGCACGTAAGGGGGCACGCTCTTCGGAGCGTGTCCACAGCGCGTTCAGCTCGGCGAAGCGGCGCTCCAGCTGCGAGCGCCATTCCCGCCCCTCGCCGATGGGCCAGAACAGCACGACATGGCCGCCGCGAATCTGGGCATGAGCATTGTCGAAGACATCGGCGAGAAGCTGCGACAGGCGCTCCAGGCTTTTGCTTTCGCTTGAGTTGGGCGCCTTCTGTGTGGCTTTCAGGCCAAGCACCACGACCGCGTGCTTGCGCCGGAGGTCCCATTGGATCAGGCCGGCGCGCCGGTGCAACTCGCTGGAGGGCAGGGCGCTGCCGCCGAGCAGATCGCCGATCAGGTCGAAGCGGAACTGCTTCTCGACCTCGATGACCGCCTGCTGCCGGAGGAAATCGAGCGCGAGCGCGTTGATGGCACTCTCGATGGCGATGGACTGCACGTCCTCCAGCTCGCCGTTGAGTTCGAGGACCGTGAGATAGAGCCGGACCTCATCGCCGACGCGTACCGAAAAGACGTAGCGGTTGCAGATGCGGTCGTCGGCCTCGGGCGTCGCGATGGTCTGGATATAATAGGGGGCGCCCTCTTGATGACCTTCCGGTGGGACGAGATTGACGGAGCTGCCGATGGTCCCGGCGAGGCATTGCAGTTGCTCGTCATAGAGGCCGACCGGATTGCCGATGAAGGTCTCCAGCGATTTGAGAATGCGAAAGGCGCCCTGGTTCGCCAGGGAGGCGCTGAGGAAGTGGTCGCTGATCTCCTTGAAGCGTTCGAGGACGCCGAGGCGTTCGCTGAGGAGATGCTCGGAGATGCACAGGACGATGGTCCGGTAGAGCACGCTGCGCGGGATTTCGATGACGGGGAGCCGGTGCTTGCGCGCGGCCTCGACGATCTCCTCCGGGACCTCCTGCACGAAGAGCCCGGTCTTGACGATGAGCGCGCTGAGCTTGCGGGCCGCAATCTTTTCGATGAAGGCGTCGAGCGGGCGCAGGCGGTCGAGCGAATAGAAATTGGTGAGGAGCACGTCGCCGGGTTGCAGCCAGTCGGTTATGTCTGGGGCCTCGATGACGTTGACGCCGCGGACCGGGTTGGACAGGCCCTCCTCGCCGCAGATCAGGCGGGCCTGCCTGAAGGGCGCGAACTGGAGCAGCTCGGAGATTTTCAGTTGATGGGCCATGGTCCCGGCTCTCCAAGGCGGTGGCCTGGCACCGCATGATGCTCATCGCCATGCCGGCCATATTTTATCCATGAGGGATAAAATATGGCCGGTCAATTTAGGCGGCTTGGCAATGGTTCCGGCGCTGCCGGCTCACTAGGCTCTCCCCAAAAGAAGATCGTGCGACGGCGGCGTTCCGCGGGACTGGAGCGCGCCCGCGAGGATGGGGAGATCGATGGATAGATCGTTTATCTGGCGAAAAGGCGACTGGGGCGGCTATTTCGGCCTGCTGGCCAACAACCTGACCAATCTCCTGACGATGATCGGCCTGCTGCTCTTCGTCGTCGGCTTTCCCAAGGAAATGGTCTATGGGCGCATCGCGCCTGCCTTCGGTCTCGCCGTCTTTGCTGCAAGCCTGTGGTACACCTATTTCGCCTATAAGCTCGTCAAGGAAACCGGCCGCGCGGACGTGACCGCGCTGCCTTCCGGCCCGAGCGCGCCATCGATCTTCACGGTGACCTTTCTCGTCATTCTGCCGGTCTATCTCCAGACGAAGGATGCCGAGTTCGCGCTGCAGATCGCGCTGGTCTGGTGCTTCGTCGAGGCAATGATCCTGGCGCTGGGCTCCTTCCTCGGCGAGACCATCCGCAAGACGATCCCGCGCACCGTCCTGCTCTCCTGCCTGGCCGGGCTCGGCCTGCTGCTGCTCGCCATGAATCCGATGCTGCAGTCCTTCGAGACGCCGACCGTCGCCTTCGTGGTGCTCGCGCTGATCTTCCTGAACTGGTTCGGCAAGAAGCCGATCTTCCCGAAGGTCCCGACCGGCTTCCTGCTGCTCGCCTCGGGCACGGCGCTGGCCTGGGTCTTCGGCCTGCAGAGCCCTGCCGAGATCAAGAACTCGCTGGCGACCTTCGGCTTCAACCCGCCGACGCTGCATATCTCGAACTTCCTCCAAGGCCTGCCGCATGCGCTGCCCTATCTCGCCTCGGCCGTGCCGCTCGGCCTCGCCAATTATGTGTTCGACCTCGAGAACATCGAGAGCGCGCATGCCGCCGGCGACCCCTACCCGACGCGTCAGGTGATGATGGCCAACGGCCTGTCCTCGACGCTCGGTGCGATGTTCGGCAACCCGTTCCCGGTCACCGTCTATATCGGCCACGCCGGCTGGAAATCGATTGGCGCCGGCACCGGCTACACGCTCTTCACCGGCCTGAGCATGTTCCTGATCTCGCTGTTCGGGCTGGGGGCCTTCCTGCTGGCGCTGATCCCGATGGTCGCGGTCGTTCCGATCCTCGTCTATATCGGCGTGGTTACGGCCAATCAGGTGGTGCGCGAGTCGCCGCGCGACGAAGTACCGGTGATCTTTGTCACGATGTTCCCGTGGATCGCCAACTGGGCGCTGACGCTGGTCAACAACACGCTGGGCGCCGCCGGCACCGCCGCCAAGACCGTCGGCGTCGAGGCGCTCTCCAAGAAGGGCGTCTACTATCTCGGCCTGTCCAATCTCGGGAACGGCGCGCCGCTGAGCAGCATGACCTGGGGCTGCATCACGATCTTCGCGATCACCGACAAGCCGATGCGCGGCGCGGTCGCGGCGCTGGTCGGCGGCTTCCTGACGCTGTTCGGCGTGATCCACGCTCCGGCGGTCGGCTTCGCGCAGCCGCAGGCGATGCCGCTGGTCTATGCCTATTGCATGATCGCGGGCGTGTTCGTGCTCAAGCACTACCTCAATCTGCGTGAGACGGACCGCTCGATGCAGGCCGACTCCGGCGCTGCCGCCCAGGCCAGCAAGGCATGAGCCTGCGGCGCGCGCCCGCTCGCACGGGGTGGACTCGCGCCGCCATTGCCCTTCATGCCCTTCGCAGCGTCCGTCCGGACGCTGCACCACCGATCCACAGGAAGACCCGATGAACGCCCCGTCCGCCAACCCGCCTCTGATCGCTGCCGCCGACAAGGGCGACATGGCCGCCATCGAGCGCCTCCTCGCGGAGGGTGCCAAGGTGGACGCCAAGGACGAGGCCGGCCGCACCGCGCTGATGGCGGCGACGCAAAAGAACAATCTGCCGCTGGCGCGGCGCCTGATCGCGGCCGGCAGCGACGTCAATGCCCGCGACATCACCATGCTCTCGCCCTATCTCTGCGCCGGGGCGAACGGCTTCAACGAAATCCTCAAGCTCGCCATCGCCTCGGGCGCCGATCGCAACAGCGTCAACCGTTTCGGCGGCACGCCGCTGCTGCCGTCGAGCGAGAAGGGCTTTTTGCGGACCGTGCGGGTCTGCCTGGCGGCGGGGATCCCGGTGGACCGCGCCAACGACCTTGGCTGGTCGGCCCTGCTCGAAGCGGTGATCCTCGGCGATGGCGGCAGGCTCTATGGCGACGTGATCGAAGCTCTGGTCCAGGCCGGCGCCGACAAGAACCTTAGGGACCGCGACGGCAAGTCCTCGCTGGAGCATGCGCAGGCGCTCGGCCAGGAACGCGTCCTGAAGATTTTTCGCGGAGAAGGCGCTGCGGCTGGAGCGGGCGCAACGGCGATCCGCCAGGCGAAGCAGGCCGAGAAGGCGGAGCGCTACGAGGAAGCGCTCGCCATCGTCGAGGCCGCGCTTGCACAGCATCCCGGCGATCCCGACCTGGCCTATTACAAGGGCTATTACCTCTACGAGCTCGGTCGCAACGAAGAGGCGATCCGCGCCCTCGAGGCCGTTCTGGCCGCGAACGCCGAGGCGATCGAGTTCCATTTCTACATCGCCTATGCCTGGCGGGCGATGAAGCAGCCGGAAGCCGCGCTGGCGGCCTTCGACGCAGGTATCGCGAAACAGCCGAAGGCGCGGTTCCTGCGCTATCACAAGTCGAATTACCTGCGCGAACTCGGCCGCCACGAGGCTGCCGTCGCCGTGATGGACGAGCTGCTCGCGCGCGATCCCGGCCGTTATGATTTCGCCTTCCACAAGGGCAACAGCCTGCGCTCGCTCGGCCGTCATGAAGAGGCGATCAGCGCTATCGAGATCGCGATCGCGTCCGATCCCGGCAACCCGCTCTACCGCCAGCACAAAGCGCAGTCGCTGCGGCTGCTTGGGCGCGAGGCGGAGGCGCAGGCTGTGCTCGCTGCGGCGGGTCGGCCTCCGGCCGCCCGCGCCAGCTAAGTCCGACCGGTCCGGCCGCGATGCGCGCGCATGTCACCGTGCAGGCAAGGTCCGGCGACGGCGCCTTCCTGGCGCGCGTGAACGGGGCGGCCTTCGTCGGCGTGGTCCACAGCGCCTTCCGCCGGGCGGTCAATATCGCGTGCCTGGCCGATGGCGAATTGCACACGCTCGTCACGGACGAACTGGATGACGGGCCGAATTCGCTGGTTGTCGCGGCGGATGATTTCCTCGCCATGGGCATCTGCCAGGGTGATAGTGTCAGGGCCGGAGGCGGCGGCCTCGCCATAGCAGGGAAGGCAACGGTCAGCGTCGCGGGAGCCACGACTTGGCGCACGCCAGTGCCGGATAAGCATTGCACGACCGGTTTGCTGCGCCGTCGGCTGCTGGAAGCGGAGGCGGCGATCTGGCGCAACGGCACCCCCGGCGGCTTCATCGAGGGCATGGCCGATACCGAGATCGCGCGGCTGACGACCCGGATGCTGCATGAAGGTGCGGACGGGCTCGTGCTGGCGCTGGGGCGGGGCGATACCGAGGCGGCCCTGGCGCATGCCGGCCGGCTCCTCGGCCTCGGGCCGGGGCTAACGCCTTCGGGCGACGATTTTCTCACCGGGCTGCTGGCTTCCCGCGCGCTTTGCCGGCGGCTGGGGGATACTCGCAGCGATGCCTTCGCGCTCGGCGTGATCAGGCTCGCCAAGACCGCGACCAATCCGATCGGCTATGCGGCGATCGCCAAGGCGGCGCGCGGCGAAGTCCGGGAGCGGGTGGCGCGTCTCGTCATCGTGCTCGGCAGCGCGACGGCGGAGCCCGTCTCGCCCGCGCTCGCACAGGTTCTCGCGATCGGCTCCTCATCCGGGACCGAGATCGCTTTCGGCGTCATCCGCGGGCTGGCGTCGCTCATTGACAACGGAGACTGGAATCATGGCCATCAAGACCGCCATTAAGCGGAACACGTATTTCGACTCGGTCTCGCTGATGTCGGTGACCGGGCGGGCCAATGCCGTCGCCGGTGTCGACCAGGCGATGATCGGCATGGGCACCGCCATGAACAAGGAGGTGCTCCAGAACGTCGGCATGCTGACGCCGGAGGCGGCAGAGGCCCAGAGCGGCGACCTGATGATCGTGGTGCGCTCGGCGTCCGACGAGATCGCCGAACAGGCACTGGTCGAGATCGACGAGTTGTTCAAGCAGAAGGGCGGCAGCGAGAGCGGCCGCAAGATGAACTACGCGACGATCGAGTCCGCCGTCGCCCATGTGCCCGGCGCCAATCTCGCGATCATCGCGGTGGCCGGCGAGTTCGCCAGCCGCGAGGCGCGCCGCGCTCTGGAGAGCGGCCTGCATGTCATGATGTTCAGCGACAACGTCTCGATCGAGGACGAGGTCGCCCTCAAGACGCTCGCCCATGACAAGGGCCTGCTGATGATGGGGCCGGATTGCGGCACCGCCTATATCGGCGGCATCGGCCTGTGCTTCGCCAATGCGGTGCGCGCCGGCAATATCGGCATCGTCGGCGCCTCCGGCACCGGCAGCCAGGAGGTTGCGGCCCGTATCCATGATTTCGGCGGCGGCATCACTCAGATCATCGGCACCGGCGGCCGTGACCTCAACGAGAAGGTCGGCGGCATCATGATGATCGACGGCATCAACGCGCTCGCCCGCGATCCGGCGACCGAGGTGATCGTGCTGGTCTCCAAGCCTCCCGCGAAATCGGTGCAGGACAAGGTGCTGGCGGCTGCTGCGGCCTGCGGCAAGCCGGTCGTGGCCTGCCTGCTCGGCGGCCCGGAGGAGGCCGTCACCAAGGCCGGTCTCCAGTTCGGCAAAACCACCAAGGAGGCCGCGCTGAAGGCGGTCATCCTCGGCGGCAAGAAGGAGGGGGAGATCAACAAGCGGGCGCTCAACCTGCCGCTGATCGCCGAGACCCGCGCCAAACTGAAGCCGGAGCAGCGCTATATCCGCGCGCTGCTCTGCGGCGGTACGCTCTGCGAGGAGATGATGCTGATCGCCAAGGAGAGCTACGACAACGTCTACAGCAACATCGCCAAGGACCCGGCGCGCAAGCTGAAGGACGTCTCCACCAGCATCGAGCATACCTTCATCGATTTCGGCGACGACGACTTCACACGTGGTCGGCCGCACCCGATGATCGATCCCTCCCAGCGCCTTGCGCGATTAGTGCAGGAGGCGCGCGACCCGTCGGTCGGCGTCATCGTGCTCGATTTCATCCTCGGCTACGGCGCCCATGAGGACCCGGCCGGCGTGATGATCCCCGCCCTGGTCGAAGCCAAGCAGATCGCGGCGGCGGAAGGCCGCCATCTCGAGATCCTCGGCTATGTCCTCGGCACGGATCTCGACAGCCAGTCGCTCGCCGAGCAGACGGCCAAGCTTTCGGAAGTCGGCGTCACCATCGCCAGCAGCTGCACCAATGCCGGCCTGTTGGCGCGCGGTTTCGTCTCCAAGGAGAACTGATCATGTCCAGCATCAACGACCTGTTCAGCAAGGTCAGCGTCATCAATGTCGGCCTCGAAATGTTCAAGGACGACATCGAGAAGCAGGGCGGCACCGCCGTCCATCTCGACTGGCGCCCGCCGGCCGGCGGCAAGCCTGAACTGATCGACGCGCTCGAAGCGCTGGCGCGCCCGGAGATCGCGGCCCGCATCGCGAAGGCGAACCAGGAGGCTGTCGAGCGCATCCTGAAGTCGCAACCCGTGCTGGTCGGCTTCGGTCCGGCGCTGGAGGTTGTGCCCGGGATGACCAAGACCACCATCCTGCATGCCGGCCCGCCGATCACCTGGGAGCGGATGTCCGGCCCGATGAAGGGCGCGGTTACCGGCGCGCTGGTCTTCGAGGGGCTGGCCAAGAACCTGGAGGAGGCGGCGGCGCTGGCGGCTTCCGGCGAGATCACCTTCTCTCCCTGCCACGAGCATAACTGCGTGGGCTCGATGGCTGGCGTGACCTCGGCCTCGATGTTCATGCACATCGTCAAGAACAAGACCTATGGCAACGTCGCCTACACCAATCTCAGCGAGCAGCTCTCCAAGATCCTGCGCATGGGCGCCAATGACGAGACCGTCATCGCCCGATTGAACTGGATGCGCGACGTTCTCGGCCCGATCCTGCGCGAAGCCATGCAGATCGCCGGCGAGATCGACCTGCGCCTGCTGCTCTCGCAGGCACTGCACATGGGCGACGAGTGCCATAACCGCAATGTGGCGGGCACGACGATCCTGATCCAGAAGCTCGCGCCCTTCATCCTGGAGACCTCGTTCACGACGGCCCAGAAGCGCGAGGCCTTCGATTTCGTCGCCAGCAGCGACTACTTCTCCGGCCCGACCTGGATGGCGATGTGCAAATGCGCGCTCGACGCTGCCCATGGCGTCGAACATTCCACCATCCTGACGACCATGTGCCGCAATGGTGTCGAGTTCGGCATCCGCATCAGCGGCGTACCGGGCTTCACCTGGTTCACCGGCCCGGCGCAGAAGGTCATCGGTCCGATGTTCGCCGGCTACAAGCCGGAGGATTCCGGCCTCGATATCGGCGACAGCGCGATCACCGAGACCTATGGCATCGGCGGCTTCGCCATGGCGGCGGCCCCGGCCATCGTGCCGCTCGTCGGCGGCACGGTCGACGAGGCCATCGGCTTCTCGGTCCGCATGGCCGAAATCACCACGGCCGAGAACCCGAACGTCACGGTGCCCCTGCTCAACTTCAAGGGCGTGCCGACCGGCATCGACATGCGCAAGGTGCTGCAGACCGGGATCATGCCCGTCATCAACACCGCCATCGCCCATAAGGAAGCCGGCATCGGCATGATCGGCGCCGGCATCACCTATCCGCCGATGGAGGCTTTCGAGAAGGCTCTGCTAGCTTTCGCGCGTCAGGAAGGCATCACCGACCAAAGCGTCGCGGCCTGAAGACTGCCGCGGGCCGTCTCCAAGCGGCCCGCGTTCCACGCCAACGAACAATACAGCATGCGTCGCGACCTGCCGGCCGGCGCGTGGGAGGAGGATTCATGACTTCGATCGACGCCGTTCCGGATCGCCTGATCATCGCCATCGGCGGCAACGCCATCCATCCCGAGGGCATCCGCGGCACGGCCGAGGAGCAGGAAAAGCTCGCCGCCGAGACGGGCGCGGCCCTGCTGCCGCTGATGGAGCTCGGCTCGCAGCTCATCATCACCCATGGCAACGGGCCGGTCGTCGGCAAGATGCTGCTGCGCCATGCCATCGCCCGTCAGCGCGTCGCGCCGATGCCGCTCGACATCTGCGTCGCCCATAGCCAGGGCGGCATCGCCTATCTGCTGACGCAGGCGCTGGAGAACGCGCTGCGCGCCAAGGGCAATCCGCGCGAGGTGACCTGCGTGCTGACGCAGGTCGAGGTCGACCCGAACGACCCAGCCTTCCAGAACCCGTCGAAGCCGATCGGCTATTTCTACTCCGAGGAGGAGGCGAAGGCGCTGAGCGCCGAGATGGGCTGGCTGATGAAGGAGGATTCCGGCCGTGGCTACCGGCATGTCGTGCCCTCGCCGCTGCCGCAGCACATCGTCGATTTCGACCTCGTGCAGATCCTGGCGGAGCGCGGCGCGGTGGTGATTGCGGGCGGCGGCGGCGGTGTGCCGGTCGTGCGCCAGCCCGACGGCCAGAGCCATGGCGTCGAGGCCGTGATCGACAAAGACCGCACCACCGCCAAGATGGCGAATCTGCTGGGGATCCAGGACATGATTATCCTGACCGCCGTGCCGCGCATCGCCGTGCATTTCGGCAAGCCGGAGCAGCGCTTCCTCGACCGCGTCAGCCTGTCGGAGATCAAGCGCCTGCATGAAGAGGGGCATTTCCCGCCCGGCAGTATGGGGCCGAAGGTCGATGCGGCCGTGCAGTTCATCGAGGGCGGCGGCCGGCGCTGCATCGTGGCGCGCATTGAGGACGCGGTTGCGGCGCTGCGCGGCGAGGCCGGCACCCAGATCGTCTCCGACGAGGCTTTCGCGGCGGCGGCTTGAGGTTTTTCCGGGCCTCTCGCGCCTTCAAAGAACGCAGTCATCCCGGGCGAAGCGAAGCGCAGACCCGGGATCCATGCCAGAACCTTTATCGGAAATGTTCCGGCATGGATCCCGGATCAAGTCCGGGATAACGGCGTGTTTCCGAGGGAGATGAACTGGCTTCCGTAAAATGTGCTGAAAAGGGCCGCCGGGATAACCGGTGGCCCTTTTTTACGCGCCCATGTACGGAGGCAGGATCGGCCCGTCAGGCGATCGGCTGGGTCAATTCGCCATGGCGGGCGACGATCCTGCCGCGCTTGACGACCGTGCGGTCGGCCGGGCGCTCGACGATGGCCTCGCAGACGGTCTCGCCTGGCAGGATCACGAAATCAGCCTTGCAGCCAACCGCGACGCCGTAATCCGCGATCTCCATCACCTTGGCGCCCTGATAGGTGCAGACGTCGAGCGCCAGCTCCATCTCCTCGTCGCGGCGGAAATTGTTGCGCAGGCCGACCAGCGTCGCGCGCTCCAGCATGTCGCCCATGCCATAGGGATTCCAGCTGTCGCGCACGCCGTCCGAGCCGCCGGCGATGACGATTCCGGCCTTGAGGCAGGCCATGACCGCGGGAGCCGGCGAGGAGGCGGGCGCCGTGGTGACCAGCGCGACGCGCTCCTTGGCGAGCTCGTCGATCAGGCGGCGGGCATGGTCGACATCGGGCATGCCTAGGCAGAAGGCGTGGCTGATCGCGACCTTGCCCTGCATGCCGAGCGCGCGGATGCGCTCCAGGATCAGGTCCATCGAGAAGGCGCCCATCTCGCCGCGCTCATGCAGGTGGATGTCGAGCGGGCGGCCGTATTTCTGGGCGAGGCCGAAGATCGCATCGAGATGGCCCTTCGGGTCGCGGTCGACGGCGCAGGGATCGAGGCCGCCGACGACTTCGGCGCCCATCGCCATCGCCTGGTCGACCAACTCAAGCGTGCCGGGCCGGATCAGCAGGCCGGATTGTGCGAAGGCGACGATCTCGACATCGATCACGTCCTTGAGCCGCTCACGCATGGCCATGACGCCCTCGATGCCGGCGAGGCCGGTCTCGGTGTCGATATCGACATGGCTGCGGATATGGGTGGTGCCCATCTTGACCATCTGGGCGACGAGGCGACCGGACTGGCGGTCGGCGTCGATGCCGAATTCGCGGCGGTTGCGGCGCTCGGTCTCGATCTTGTCAATCAGGGCGGGGCCGGCGGTGTGCTTGTGCCAGCCCATGCCCCAGAAACTCTTGTCGAGATGGGTATGGGCCTCGACGAGGCCGGGGATCATCAGGCGCCCGCCGGCATCGCAGCTCGTGTCGCCGCCGTTCGCACCGGCGCCGATCGCCGCGATGCGCCCGTCGCGGACCAGCACATCGGTCGCGGCGCCGCCGGCCGGGCGGACATTCCGGATCAAGAGGGTATCGGACACGAGGCGTCTCCTTCTTCCAGACCGGCCTATGCCGGCTTCTCAACGTCGATGACGGCTTTGACTGCCTGACCATAGGATCAGATCGTCGCAGCCGTCGGCATAAAAGACGCCCCGCCGGTGTCGCGCGGCGGGGCGAGTTGTCCACGGAGAGTGGGGCGTACCGAGCTTGACTCCCCGTGGAGGCATTCGGGCCACATACCCGCTTGCGTAGGTATGCGGCGGGGGAAGGGCATAGGGCCGGTCTCAGCCCTTGGCCGTCATCGTGAAGAAGAGCGGCCGCTGGAGCTGGATATCCGTGATGTTGCTCCGGTAGCCGCTGACGGTGGCGAAGCCGCCGAGCGGGATATAGGGCACGTCGATCAGCGCCTGCTTCTGGATCTCCTCGCAGATCTTCTTCTGCGTGGCTTCATCGGGCGCATCGAGCCATTGCTGGCGCAGCTCCTCCAGGCGCGGCGCCGTCGGCCAGCCGACCCAGGCTTCGTTGCCGTTGCCGCGCAGGCCGATATGGCCGACCGGGTTGAAGTTGCTCATGCCCGACAGCGCGGTGAGGAAGACGTTCCAGCCGCCCTTGTCCGATGGCTCCTTGCTGAGGCGACGCTGCATCAGTGTGCCCCAGTCCATCGCCTGGATGTCGACGTTGAGGCCGACCTGCTTCAGCGTGTCGGCGGCGAGCAGCGTGCAGGGATGCGTCCAAGGATAATCAACGGGATCGAGCACCACGACGCGCTCGCCATTGTAGCCGGCCGCTTTGATCTCCTCGGCGGCCTTTTTGATGTCGCGCGGGCTAGTGAAGACGTCGAGCCCGACATCGGTCGCCATAGGCGAATCCGGGCTGAAGAAGCCGACGCCGGACTGCCAGAACTCCTTGTTCTCCTCGCCGAAGGTGCCGGCCATGATCGCCTTCTGGTCGAAGGCCTTGAGCAGCGCGCGCCGGATCGCCGGGTTGTTGAAGGGCGGCTGGAGATGGTTGAAGCGCATCACCGCGAAATTCGGCGTCGTGCGCGGCAAGAGCTTGATATTGGGATCGGCCTTGAGCACCGGCAGAAAATCGGCGCCGACCATCTCGATCATGTCGATCTCGCCGGCCTGGAGGGCGGCGGCAGCGGTCGAGGCGTCGGGGATGATGTTCCAGACGATGCGCTCGAAATGCGCGATCTTGGGGCCTGCGGTATAGGTCGGCGGGAACGCGTCGCTGCGCGGCTTGTAGCCGGCGAATTTTTCGAAGACCGCCTTCGAGCCGGAAACCCACTGGTCTTTGGCGAAGCGATAGGGGCCGGAGCCGATGCTCTCGCGGATCTGCTCGGTCGGCGACGTGTTGGCGATGCGCTCCGGCATGATCGCCGGCATGTTCGAGCCGCTGGTGGCCAGCGTCATCGGCAGCAGCGGGAAGGGTTTCTTGAGCTTGAACTGAAGCGTGCGGTCGTCGACCGCGGTCATCGTGTCGACCACGCCGAGCAGGGCCGCACCCATGAAGTCGCGCTTGCCCCATCGGTTGATGCTGGCGACGCAATCCTTGGCGAGAACTGGCTTGCCGTCATGGAACTGCAGGCCGTCGCGCAGCTTGATCGTCCATTGCAGCTTGTCGTCCGAGATGGCGTGGCCCTCGGCCATCTGCGGGTGGACGTTGTAGTCCTTGTCGAAGCCGTAGAGCGTGTCGAACACCAGATGGCCGTAGACCTGGACGATGGTCGAGGTGCTCCAGACGGGGTCGAGGATGTTCAGGTCCGCCTCGGGAATGTAGCGGAGTTCCTTCTTGCCGGCGGCATACGCCGGGGCAGTAAAGAACGGGGCCAGCTGCGTAAAGACAGCCGACCGCGCGGCGAGCTTCAGGAAATCGCGCCTATTCATGTTTCGTCCCTGGTGTTGCCGAGTGATTTGTCTGGCTTCGACCGGGATCGCGAGGCTATGCGTCGGCAGCTTCGACTGTCGACGGCATAGGCATCGTCAAAGGGAGTCGAAGTATTATGCCCCGGAATTGTTATATTGTTCGGGCATTATGATGAGACGCTCTCTCGGATTTTCAAATTAAATCATCCAATTATTATCATGCAGGAATCGAATGATGCGGCGTGGCGACCCGCGTTGTCATTCCGGGTTCACGCCTGCGGCGCGCCCCGGAATGACAAGGGTGTGGCTTGCACCGGCTATAGCCAAATATCGATAGCGCCCTAGAAAGTCGGCGGGGTGCAGGCGCTGACGATCTCGCAGGGAACCGGGCCGACGCAGCGGAAACGGTGCGGGCGGGTGCTCTCGAAATAATAGGCGTCGCCGGGGCCGAGGATGCGGCGTTCCTCGCCGACGGTCAGCTCCATGCGGCCGCTGATGACGACGCCCCCTTCCTCTCCCTCATGGGTCAGCATCACGCGGCCGGTATCGGCGCCGGGCTCGTAGCGCTCCTTGATGATCTGGAGCGCGCGGCCGAACAGGTTTTCGCCGACCTGGCGGAAGGAGATGCCGCCCTTGCCGATCTCGACCAGCTCCTCGGCTTGGTAGAAGACCTGCCGCGGCTTCTCCGGCTCGAAGGCGAAGAACTCAGAGAGGCTGATCGGAAGGCCGTCGAGGATGCGCTTGAGCACGCCGACCGAGGGGTTCACCTCGTTGGCTTCGATCAGCGAGATCGAGGAATTGGTCACGCCGGCTTGTTTGGCGAGCGCGCGCTGCGACAGGCCGCGCTGCATCCGGACATATCTGAGCCGGGCTCCGACATCGATATTCATCGCAGGCCTGTTCCTGATGTTCTCGATTTCAAACGTTTCCCAGATCGCCTCAAATTTTTCAAGGTGTTAAGCAATCACTGAAACAGACTTGTTGCGAAGACGAAAACATGAGCACTGACGGGCGACACAGGGAGGCCGTCATGACCGTCAACACCAAGCCGTCCGCGCTGCAGAACGCCCGCTCGCTCGATGCTTTCTGGATGCCGTTCACGGCGAACCGGCAGTTCAAGCAGGCCCCGCGCCTGCTCGCCAGCGCCAGCGGCATGCACTACGCCACAGAGGACGGCCGCAAGGTCCTGGACGGCACGGCGGGCTTGTGGTGCTGCAATGCCGGCCATGGCCGCCGGCAGATCAGCGAGGCCGTCTCGCACCAGATCGCCGAGCTCGATTTCGCGCCGGCTTTCCAGATGGGCCATCCGATCGTGTTCGATTTCGCCGAGCGGCTCGGTGCCATCGCGCCGGGCGAGGGTGCGGCGAAGCTCGACCGCGTGTTCTTCACCGGCTCTGGCTCGGAATCGGTCGACACCGCGCTCAAGATCGCGGTCGCCTATCAGCGCGCCATCGGCCAGGGCACGCGGACCCGCCTGATCGGGCGCGAGCGCGGCTATCACGGCGTCGGCTTCGGCGGCATCTCGGTCGGCGGCCTCGTCAACAACCGCCGCGTTTTCCCGCAGCTGCCGGGCACCGACCATCTGCGCCACACCCATGATCCCGCCCGCAACGCCTTCACCCACGGCCTGCCCGAGCATGGCGCCGAGCTTGCCGACGATCTCGAGCGGCTGGTCGCTTTGCATGGTGCGGAGACGATCGCGGCCGTTATCGTCGAGCCGATGGCCGGCTCCACCGGCGTGCTGCTGCCACCGAAGGGCTATCTGCAGCGCCTGCGCGAAATCGCGACGAAGCACGGCATCCTGCTGATCTTCGACGAGGTCATCACCGGCTTCGGCCGTCTCGGCACGCCTTTCGCCGCCGATTACTTCGGGGTGATGCCGGACCTGATGACCACGGCCAAGGGCCTGACCAACGGCGCGGTGCCGATGGGCGCGGTCTTCGCCAGCCGCAAGGTGCATGACGGCCTGATGACCGGGCCGGAGGGCATGATCGAGCTGTTCCACGGCTACACCTATTCCGGTCATCCGGTCGCCTGCGCGGCAGGCCTCGCCACGCTCGACATCTACGCGGCCGAAGGCCTGCTGACGCGGGCGGCGACGCTGGCGCCGGCCTGGGAGAATGCGATGCATTCGCTGCGCGATGCCCCGCATGTGGTCGATATCCGCAATCTCGGCCTCGTGGCCGGCATCGAGCTCGCCTCCCGCGACGGTGCTGCCGGCGCCCGCGCTTATGAGGTCTTTGTCGACTGCTTCGAGAAGGGGCTGCTGATCCGCGTCACCGGCGACATCATCGCGCTGTCGCCGCCGCTGATCGTCGAGGAAGGCCAGATCGGCGAGATGGTCGAGACGCTGCGGGCCGCGCTGAAGCGGGTGGCCTGAGCTCGCCGATTTGGCGAAGTCGCCGGGCATCGTGTAACCCCGCCGGACCGGGCCGATGGCGAGTGCCCGGCGGCAAGACGGGAAAGACATGTCCGACGACGATTACATCTATGACGAGGCGACCGGCGAATGGCGCCCGGCCTCGGAAGTGAAGTAGACGGCAGCGGCAATCGCTGCGCCGGTCGTGCGCGATGCCGCAGGCAACGTGCTCGCCGACGGCGATTCCGTCGTGCTGGTCAAAGACCTCAAGGTGAAGGGTGCCAACCAGACCCTGAAGCAGGGCACGGTCATCCGTTCGATCCGCCTGACGGAAAACGTCGAGGAGATCGACTGCCGTCACGACACGATCAAGGGGCTCGTGCTGCGGACGGAATTCGTCCGCAAGCGTTGAGGTCTTGGATTGCGCCTACCAGGGGCGCGGTCCCTCCATCGTCGAGACATGGGCCGAGACGACCTTCCAGCCCAGATCCGGAAAACGCACCCAGCTCTGGCTCTGCCTGCCGACGACATCGTGCCCGCGCACCTTGAACTCCGGGTTCACAGTGGCGATGTCGCGGCCCAGCGTCAGGATTTCCAGCCGGATCCGCTTTTCCTTGATGCCGGGGCCGGGCGGCCGGGCGACACGGTGGCCATGGATTTCCTTGAAGCCGTAGCCGTTCTCGTGCAGCGCGTAGCGGATCGTGTAGGGGCTGTTCCAGAACGAGGCGTCGAGGACATCGACATTCTTGTCGATCAGCGCCTGCTCGTAAGCCTCGAAGAGGGCGCTAATCTCCGCCACGATCTCGGGAATGTTCGGGGTCAAGTCGGTCATGATGCGGCCTCCATGGCCTGTGCGACGGCGATCAGGCTGGCATCGCTGCCTCGCGCGCCGATGATGGACAAGCCGATTGGCGCACCGTCGACGAGGGCGCCGGGCAGGTTGACCTGCGGATGGCCGGCGAGCCCGCCCTGGGCGCAAAGGCTGGTGATGCGGTCGCGCATCGGCCTGAGAACCGGCATCGGCAGACCGCGCAAGGGCGCGGGGAAGGGTGTCGTCGGCAGGCACAGGATGGTGCTTGGCGGAAGCAGGTAGCGCAGGCGGGCGCGAGCCTCCTCGCGCATCAGCGCGGCCCAGTTCTGCTCGGATGCCGGAACCTGCGAGCCGGCAATCAGCCCGGCCGCGACGGTGAAGGCCATGCGCGGGTTGTCGCGCTCGATCCAGGGGCGGAAGGTCTGCCAGGCCTCCACCGGCTGCAAGCTGCGCTGCGCTCGCGCCCAGACGGAGAGGCCCTGCGGCGCCATGATCTCGTCGCGCGGCGTGGTGCCAAGTACGCGAGCGAGCCGCTCGACCATCGGCTGCAGCGCCTCTGCCACCGCCGGGTCGGCGAAGCCGAAGGCGTCGACGGCGACGAGCAGCTTCGTCGGCAGCGGACCGGGAGCTTCGCCGAGCAGCGCCGTGCCGACGCGGGCGAAGGTCGCGGCATCGCGGGTGAACCAGCCGGCGGTGTCCGAACTCGGCGCCTGCGGCATCAGCCCGGTCAGGTCGAGCCGGCCATGGGTCGGGCGGATGCTGTAGAGTCCGCAGAAGCTGCCGGGCACGCGCATCGAGCCGCCGGTATCCGTGCCCAATGCAGTGTCGCAGAGCCCGGCGGCGACGGCGGCGGCCGAGCCCGAGGAAGAGCCTCCCGGCACGCGGTCGGGCGCGGCGGTGTTCAATGGCGTGCCGTCGAAGGCGTTCTCGCCGAGGATGCCGAGCGAGACCTCGTCGGTGATGGTCTTGCCGACCAGCTCGGCGCCGGCATCGAGCAGGGTCTGCACCGCCCAGGCATGACGCTCCGGGATGGGATTGAACATGGCCCAGTCATGGTTGCCGCCGCCGGTTGGCGTGCCTGCGACGTCGAACAGGTCCTTCACCGCGAAAGTGAGGCCCGCGAGCGGCCCGCCTTGCCGGCCGGAAATGCGGATGCGCGGGCCGGGCACGAAGGCGTTGACGCGATCCTCCATCACGGGCTCGGTGATCGTGCTTCGCCTGGGGAGGTCGGTCGGGTCGGCATCGGCACGGCGTCTGTTCCTGTTTGCTGTTCGACTCATGGACGAAGAGCAGCCTAACAGGTTTGCCGCGGTAGCAAACGGCAGGGCACGGGCTCGCCGCACGCCGATCATGGAAGGTTTCGGCTATGCCTCCGGGGCCTTGGGTCAGGGCGCGCGTCGTGCCCCTGCACGCCTGACTGCATCCTGTTCCTGCGCGATCAGGAAATCGGCCTGAGCCTGCGTCTCGACCGCGGCAGCGTCATGCTCGCGGCGGATCGATGCGATCGCGTTTGCCGCGCTTGCCCCGTTCTCGACCAGCAGCAGCGCGGCAATGGTGCCGGTGCGGCCGAGGCCGGCGCGGCAATGGATCGCCCAACTCTGGCCTTCGCGAAGGCGGCGGGCCAGGTCTAGTCTGCGCCAGCCGGCCATGAAACCCGCATCCGGCACGCCGTAATCTGGGATGGGGAGATGGATCCATTCCAGCCCGGCCGTGCGTGTGGCGGCGGCGAAGCCGTCCGGAAGCTCTTTGGCTTCCACGAGGCTGAGGACGCCGGTCGCGCCCATCTTCGCAAGCCGCGACAGATCTTCCGCCAAAGCCGCCTGCAATGCGGCCTCATCGAGCGTCTCCTTGCGCCGGCCGGGGCAGGGTCCGAGCAGGAGCGCGCCGGCGAAGCCGGACAAGTCGAGACGGGAAACGGAAGGCGCCGGGGTGTGCAAACAATCCTCCAGAGGGGGGGCAGCAAGGCATTCTACCTGCCGCATCGTCTTCGCGCGAAACGACACTTGCGTTGTGTGGCAAGGCCTCAGGCCTCGCCAATTGACATGATGATATAGCTGTGTACAGCTATATCATCATGCTGTCCACACGCGACCCTGCCAGTGAGATCGGATCCGTGTCCGCGCCGGTCGGCCAGGCCTTCGCGGCAGGTGCGCTCAAGCCGCCGAGTCCGCCACCGCCGGGCGCGCCCTTGCGCGAGCGCCTGCAAGGGCTCGCCTGGCCGCTGGTCGTCCTGCTCGGGCTCGTCGGGATCGGTGTGCTCGGAGCGCGGAACGTCTCAGCCAATCTCGCGGCGGCGGGGATGGAGATCGATTTCTCCTTTCTCTGGCAGCAGGCGGGCTTCGACGTCAGCGAGAGCCTGATCGCCTATACGCCGCGCGATACCTACGCGCGCGTGCTTCTCGTCGGTATCCTCAACACGCTCATCGCTGCGGCGGTGACGCTGGTGCTGGCAAGCGCGATCGGCCTCGTCGTCGGCATCGCCATGACCAGCGCGAACTGGCTCGTGCGCAACCTCGCGCGGCTCTATGTGGAGTTGCTGCGCAACCTGCCGAAGCTCCTGATCGTGATCGCGCTCTATGTCGCGCTGGTCCGCGGCCTGCCGCATATCAAGGCGGCCTGGATCGGCCCGTTCGGCGCCATGCTGAGCAATCGCGGGCTCGCCCTGCCGTCGCCGGTGATCGGGCATGGCGGGCTCGCCTTAGGATTCGCTGTCAGCTTCTGGCTCGTCGGCTGGGCGTTCTGGGCGCGGGCGGTGAAGCTGCATCAGGACGCGACCGGGCAGCGCCGGCCGGTCGCCCTGCCGGTGCTGGTGGCGGGGCTTGTGCTTTATGCCGGACTCATTCTGTCGGGAGTTGCACAGATCGGCTGGTCGGTGCCGAAGCTCACCGGCTTCAATGTCAGCGGCGGCATCGGCTTATCCCTGCAATTCGCCGCGCTCGTCCTGGCGCTTTCGGTTTATCATGGCGGGCAGATCGGTGCGATCGTCGAGGGCGGCATCCTGGCGACCTCGCGCGGCCAGCATGAGGCGGCGCTGGCGCTGGGCCTAAGCCGGCTGCGGACGATGCGCCTGATCGTGCTGCCGCAAGCCTTGCGCGTCATCACGCCGCCGCTCGGCAACCAGTATTCCAACCTGCTGAAGAACACCTCGATCGCGCTGGCGATCGGCTATTCCGACTTGCTCAGCGTCGTCAGCACCTCGGTGAACCAGACTTTCCGGCCGATCGAATTGATGGCGCTGGTCGCGCTGTTCTTCCTGGTCGCGAACCTGCTGATCTCGGCCGGGGTCAACTGGTGCAACCATGTCTTCCGCATCAGGGGGCGCTGAGATGAGCTCGCTCGCCGAGGCTGTCCCCGTCGCTGGGCTGCCGCAGAGCCGCCGCCTCGTCGCAGCCGGGCGTTGGCTGCGGTCGAACCTGTTTTCGAGCTGGTGGAACGCGCTGCTCACCGGCCTCGTCCTCTACGGAATCGTGACTTTCGTGGCGAAGGCGCTGAGCTGGGGTGTGGTCGAGGCCGTGCCCTTCTCCGGCAGCCGGGCCGAGTGCGCAGCAGCGAGCGGCGCCTGCTGGGCCTTCCTGCGCGAGAAGGTCCATCTCGTCCTGACCGGGACCTATCCCGAGCCCGAGCGCTGGCGCGCCTATCTCGCGAGCGGGGTGATGATCGCGGCCATCCTCGCTTTCGCGAAGACGCCGATCGGCGTCGCCGGGCGAGCTGTGCTTGTGGTGGTCTCCGGCACTTGTTCCTATCTGCTGCTGCGCGGCGGTGTTGCCGGCCTTCCCGTGGTCGAGTCCCATCGCTGGAATGGCCTGCCGCTGATCCTCTTCCTCTCGGCCTTCAGCATGGCGGCGGCCTTTCCGCTCGGTGTCGCGCTGGCGCTGGCGCGCTGGTCGGGCCAGCGCGGGCTTTCCTTGTTCGCCGTCGGCTATATCGAGGCCGTCCGGGCGATCCCGATGGTCGCGGTGCTGTTCGCCGGCATCTTCATCCTGCCGCTGCTTCTGTCGCGCGGCGCGGCGATCGAGCCGGTCGCGGCGATCCTGATCGTGCTCACCCTATTCTATGCGGCGTATTTCGCTGAGGACGTGCGGGGTGGCTTGCAGGCCCTGCCGAAGGGCCAGACCGAAGCGGCGGCGAGCCTCGGCCTCTCGTCGGCGCAGCGCATCCGACTGATCGTGCTGCCGCAGGCGCTACGCACGGCGATCCCGGGCATCACCAATTCGATCATTGGCAGCTTCAAGGACACCTCGCTCGTCGCGATCGTTGGCATGCATGACCTGCTCTCGACCGCGCGCATGGCCTATGCCGACCCGCAATGGCAGGCCTACTCGCTGGAGGCCAACCTGGCGATCGGCCTGTTTTACTTCATCAGCTGCTGGCTGATTTCCGAGCGCGCCCGGCGGCTGGGCCATGGCGCCGTCAAGGCGCACTGATTGCGGCTATCGACAAAAGAATTGGCCAGCCTTGCGAGCGATGCTCTAAGCACAAGGCAGGCAGGAAGAGAGACGATGACGGTCGATATCGCCGGTTCGGATACGCGCCAGCTGCGCCAGTTGGTCCGCTCGCGCAATGACGTGATCTTCGAGATCGTGCGCGACCGCATCTGCCTGCGCGAGTACGACGAAGGCCATGTCATCCACGAGACGGCGCTGGCGACGGAATTCCGCGTCAGCCGCACGCCGATCCGGCAGGTCTTGCAGCGCCTCGTCTACGAGCAGCTCGCCGAGACCCGCAACGGTGTCGGCACGATCGTCTCCTATGTCGGCCCGCAATCGGCCGACATGCTGCGCTTCCGCATCGGCTTGACGCGCCTGATCGCCGACCTGATCCCGCTCCAATTGCCCTCGACGCTCGGCTCCGATTATGCCCGCTTGCAGGCGCTGGCCGGGCTGCTCAAGCCGGACTCGTCCCTGAAAGAGGCATGGGACGTCTGGCGGACGCATCACGAGGTCCGCAACGCCTTGATCGGCGACGAGGCGCTCCGGCAGATGGACGACACCATCTTCTTCCGCACTGCCCGAAGCTGGATCGGCTGGCTGAAGCAGGAGCCTGCGGCAATGCATGCGCTGCTGGTCGAGGAGATCGCGGCGGTTGCCGGACAATCGGGAAGCCTGTCAGCGCCGGAGCTGTTCCGGCTGCATGCAGCCCATCTTGAACGGATGCTGGCGCGCTACGGCGTGCAGGAGAGCAAATAGGCGACCTGCTCCTCGCTCTCGATCGCGCCGGGCCTTGCCGTCCGCACGGCCATGATCGCGGCTTCCGGCGTCGAGCTTGTCGCGATGAGTAGCCTTGCCGCCATCATGCCCGAGCGGCCATAGCCCGCGAGGCAGCAAAAGGCGATCCGGCCCCCCTGGCGTAGCTCGCCGGCGAGGTGCTCGATCAGGGCGGGCCAGTCGAGCCGCGGGTCGGGCGCTGAGAAATCGGCGATCGGGGCGCTGAGCAGGGTGATCGATCGTGCTTCGGCGGCGTGGCGCAAATCCTCGATCTCGTCGGGATCGCATTCGCCGTCATCGAGCAGGATCACCAGCAGCGCCGTCTGTCGCGCCGCGAGCGTGTCCAGCACTTCCTCCTGCAAGGCGCCGTCGATGAAGCGCTCGCCGCGCGAGGCGATGACGAGGCCGGGTAGCGGCAGCATGCCGATCGCCCCGGCAAGGCCCGGCGGCTCGACCCAGGCAATCCCCTCAGCCATGCGCCCCTCCGCCCGGCTCTCCCGCCATCGGGAGATGCGGTGCCCGTCGCTTTCATGAAGCGGATTGCTGCGAGGATTGTCCACTCTGGAACGCATGACAGTGTTGAGCCATCGCAAACAAAAAGCCCTCCCGGATCGCTCTGGAAGGGCTCGGTTCAGGTATCTCGGTCGAGAGCTTTACCGAACCGGATAGGAGAAGATCAGGCCGCCGTCGCGGGCGAGGCGGTTCGGCGACTGGGCGCGGTCCATCGCCAGCGGGGAAGCCTTGCCGATATGCTTCTCGAAGACCTCGCCGTAATTGCCGACCTGCTTGATGATCTGGAAGGCCCAGTCGGGGCGCAGGCCAAGCTTCTTGGCCATGTCGGCGGTCGGGCCGTTCGGCGCGATCAGGCGCTGGGTGTCGACCGGCAGGTCCTTGAGCGCGGCGAGCTTGGCTTCGACGTTCCCGGAGGTCAGGCCGAATTCTTCGGCCGCGACCATGATCTGAACGCCCCAGAACAGGGTCTTCTGCAGCTCGGTATCGGGGCGGGAGACGAGCGCGAGCGGCTCGGTCGCCGAGCGCTGGGGAACCAGCACGTAGTCGTCCGGCTTCGGCGCCAGCAGACGGTCGGCAGCAAGCGCCGAGATCGAGCTCGCGACGGCGTCGCACTTCCCGGAGAAGAAGGCCTGGAGGCGGGCGGTCTTGTCGGCGATGTTCTCGACCTTGTAGGGCAGCTTCGCCTCGCCGAACCAGTCGGCGAGGTAGAGCAGGGTGGTCGAGCCTTCCTCGGCGCAGATCGTCGCGCCCGACAAGTCGGCGAGTCTGGTCATGCCGAGGCTCTTGGGCACCATGAAGCCCTGGCCGTCATAGAAGGTGGTGGTGACGAAGGCGACGCCGGGGTCGGCATCGCGCGTGCCGGTCGCCGTGATGCCGCGCGAGGCCATATGGGCGCTGCCGCTAATGATCGCCTTCAGGCTGTCGGAGAAGCCGATGCCGCGCAATTCAGCCTTGGTGGCGTCGCCGAAGATCGCGACGGCGGCCATGCGGCAGAACTCGACATTGAAGCCCTGGAAACGGCCGGCGCTGTCGGGAACCGAGAAGCCCGGCGAATTCGGGTTCACCAAGCAGATGATCTTGCCGTCTTCCTTGACCTTGTCGAGCACCGGGCCGGCGTGCGCCGCCGGCGCGATCAGGCTGAGGGTTGCCGCGGCAAGGGCCGCACGAACGATGCTGAGTGCCATCCCGATCTTCTCCCGTTATCGAGCTATAGAGCTGTATACAGCAACTCAGACATACGTCAAACGCTGCGCTTGCGTCGGCCGTCGGGTTTGGGGAAGGTCGGGTGTCGTTGCCGCTGAAGGTGTCAATCTATTCTGGATCGTCATAACAATGCGCCGCGAATGCATTAGCCAGCGGCGCTTCGGGCATGCCATCCTGCCGGTCTCTAGGGAGCGTCATGGCGCTCCGGTTCGGCGGAGCCCGGTGTGCCAGACGATCAGAGCGCCCTCTACGAGGCGGTTGAACCCTATCGGTCCTTGCGGCTGCCGGTCGGCGACGGGCATGAGCTTCATGTCGATCTCAGCGGCAATCCCGACGGCATTCCCGTCGTCTTCCTGCATGGCGGGCCGGGCGGTGGCACCAAGCCCGCACAGCGCAAGACCTTCGACCCATCCGCCTTCCAGATCGTGACCTTCGACCAGCGCGGGGCGGGACGCTCCAGCCCTCTGGCGCAACTCGCAGGCAATACCACCCAAACGCTGATCGCCGATCTCGAACGCATTCGGGAGCATCTCGGCATCGATCGCTGGCTGGTCGCCGGCGGTTCCTGGGGGAGCTGCCTCGGCCTCGCCTATGGCCAGGCCCATCCCGAGCGCTGCCTCGGCTTCCGCCTGCACGGCATCTTCATGGCCGAGCGCGCCGAGATCGACTGGTGGTTCCACGGCTCGCGTACGATCTTCCCGGATCATTGGGAGGTTTTCGCCGCTTTCGTGCCGGAAGCAGAGCGGGGCGATCTCCTCCGCGCCTATTATCGTCGCCTGACCGGCCCTGATCGCGAGCAGCAGATCGCAGCGGCGGTCGCCTTGCGGACCTTCTCCGGGAAGACGCAGACCTTCCTGCCCGATGCCGAGCATGTCGCGGCCCTGACCGAGCCGGACGCCGCGCTGGCGCTCGCGCGCATCTTCACGCATTACTGCGTCAACGGCGCCTTCCTCGACCCCGGCCAGTTGCTGCGCGACGTCTCGCGCATCCGGCATCTGCCGGCGGAGATCGTGCAGGGGCGCTACGACATCGTGACGCCGATGTGCACGGCCTGGAAGCTGAAGACAGCCTGGCCCGAGGCCCGCTTCACCATCGTGACCGAGGCCAATCACGCGGCGACGCCGAGCGCGCCGGCCCTGTCGCTGGCGCTGCGCGATGCGACCGATCGCCTGCGCGACTCCATGCTGGCCCTCGCGGCCTGAAGGAACGACCATGTACGAAGCCGCCAGCCAGATCCGCCTGGGCATCGAGCCCTATCTCGAAATCCGCAGCGCCAAGAGCCCGGCCGTCGCGCCGGATGGCGAGTTGCTCGCCTATCTCAGCGACGAGAGCGGCACGCACCAGATCTGGCTTAAGCCCCTCGCTGGTGGGGCGCCTTGGCGCCTGACCGACATGCCGGAGCCGGTCGGCGCGATCGCCTTCAACCCGAAGAACCGCGACCTGCTGTTCACGATGGATTGCGGCGGCGACGAGCGGCACCAGCTCTGGCTCGTGCCGGGCGCCTCCGGCGTTCCCCAGCCGCTGACTGACGATCCGACCGTGGTGCATGTCTGGGGCTGCTGGGCGCCGGACGGGCAGCGCATCGCGTTCGCGTCCAACGCGCGTGACCGCGAGCACATGGACATCTATGTGATGGACATGGCGACGCGGGCGGCGCGGCGCGTCTTCGAGGGCAGCGGATATCGCGAGGCTGTGGCCTTCTTCCCGGATGGACGCTCGCTGCTGGTCGCCGATGCCACCCATGCGATGAACGATCAGGACCTCTACCGGCTCGATCTCGAAAGCGGGGCGCGCGAGACCCTGCTGCCGCATGAGGGCCGCGCCCGCTATGCCGCGAACCGGATGAAGAAGGACAGCAGCGGCTTCTTCACGATCACCGACCAGGGGCGCGAGTTTCTCAGCGTTGGCTTCCGCTCGGCGGCTGACGGCGCGCTGAGCTGGATCGTCGCGCGCGACGGGCAGGATATCGAGGCGGTGGCGCTGGCGCCGGACCAGAATCGCCTGGCCTATGTCGCGAATGACCGCGGCTGGAACCGCATCTTTGTGCGCGATATCGCCGGCGGGACCGAGTTCGAGGTCGAGGGGTTTCCGGCCGGCTCGATCGGATCAGTCGCCTGGCTGCCGGATGGTTCGGGGCTCGTCTTCCCGCTCGACGGCTCGGCCTCCTCGCCGGATATCTGGCGCTTCGATATCGCGACGAAGCAGGTCAAGCGCCTGACCGATGCCTCGAAGGCCGGGCTCGATCAGGCTACATTTGTCGAACCAACGGTTGCTAGCACCAAGAGCTTCGATGGTCTCGAAGTGCCGTTCTTCGTCTACCGGCCGCGCGGGAAGGCGCCGGAAGGCGGCTATCCGGCCGTCGTCGTCGTGCATGGCGGGCCGGAGGCGCAGTGGACGCCGATCTTCCGGGCCGACCTGCAATTCTTCCTGAGCCAGGGCATCATGGTGATCGCGCCGAACGTGCGCGGCTCGACCGGCTATGGCCGCAGCTACCACCATCTCGACGACAAGCATCTGCGCATGGACAGCGTCGCCGACCTCAAGGCGGTGAGACTGTGGCTGCGTGAGCAATCTGACGTGAATGATGACCGCATCGCCGTCTATGGCCGCTCCTATGGCGGCTTCATGGTGCTGGCGGCGCTGACCGAGCAGCCGGAGCTGTGGAAGGTCGGGATCGAGTTCTACGGCATCGCCAATTTCCTGACGCTGCTTGAAACGACCGGGCCGTGGCGTCGCTATCTGCGCGCGGTGGAATACGGTGATCCGGTCGCGGACCGCGAGAACCTGATCCGCTTCTCGCCGATCCACAAGCTCGACCGTATCCGCGTGCCGCTCTTCGTCGCGCAGGGCTTCGACGATCCGCGCGTGCCGCCGGGCGAGAGCGAGATGGTCTATTCGGTGCTGCGCGGCCTCGGCCGTCCGGTCGAGTATCTGCGCATCCCGCATGAGGGCCATGGCTTCGCCCGGATCGAGAACCGGCGCACCGTCTTCGGCGGCGTGGCCCGTTTCCTGCGAGAGCATTTGTAGAAGGAATAACCAGCCATGCAGAATTCCGAGATCATCTGGGAGCTGGTCGATGCCAAGCGGCAGCCCTTCGAGGCGCTGAGCGACCGCGTCTGGGGCATGCCCGAGATCGCCTATACCGAGTATCGCTCGGTCGGCGAGCATATCGCGATGCTCAAGGAGCAGGGTTTTCGTATCACCGAGAATGTCGCAGGTATTCCGACGGCGGTGATGGGCGAGGCAGGCGAGGGCGGCCCGGTCATCGCGATCCTCGGCGAGTATGATGCTCTGCCCGGCTTGAGCCAGGAGGCCAATATCGCCGAGCCGAAGCCGGTCGAGGCCGGCGGTCACGGCCATGGCTGCGGCCACAACATGCTGGGCTCGGCCGCATTGCTGGCGGCGACCGCGGTGAAGGACTGGCTCGCCAGGACCGGCCGGCCGGGGCGCGTGCGCTATTTCGGCTGCCCGGCGGAAGAGGGCGGCGCGGCCAAGGCCTTCATGGTGCGGGCCGGCGCTTTCGACGATGTCGATGTCGCCATCAGCTGGCACCCGTCCTCGATGACCAAGGTCGACGACGCCATGTCGCTCGCCAATACCCGGATGGACTTCCAGTTCACCGGCCGCGCCTCGCATGCGGCGGCGGCGCCCCATCTCGGCCGCTCGGCGCTCGATGCAGTGGAATTGATGAATGTCGGCGTCAACTACATGCGCGAGCATGCGCCGTCCGACGCGCGCATCCACTATGCCTATCTCGATGCCGGCGGCATCGCGCCCAACGTCGTGCAGGCCTCGGCCAAGGTGCGCTACGCCATCCGGGCGCGTGACCTCGCCGGCATGCTGGAACTCAACGAGCGCGTGAAGAAGATCGCCGAGGGCGCGGCCTTGATGACCGAGACGACGGTCTCGATCTCGATCATGAGCGCGGTCTCCAACATGCTCGGCAACACGCCGCTCGAAGACGCTATGTTCGCGAATATCGACCGGCTCGGCCCGGTGCCGTTCGATGCTGCCGACAAGGCGTATGCGGCGCAGATCCAGGCGACGCTCGGCCCGGCCGATATCCTCAACGACTATCGCAAGACCGGTATCGCGCCGCGCGAGGACACGCCGCTCTGCGATTTCGTCGTGCCGCAGGGCACGCGCGGCGTGCCGATGATCGGCTCGACCGATGTCGCCGACGTGAGCTGGAAGGTTCCCACCATCCAGGCGCGGGTCGCGACCCATGCGATCGGCACGCCTGGCCATTCCTGGCAGATCACGGCGCAAGGCAAGGCGCCGGCGGCGCACAAGGGCATGGTCCATGCCGCCAAGATCATGGCGGCGACGGCGGTCGACGTGATCAGCGACGAGACGCTGCTGGCGCGCGCCAAGAAGGACCATCAGGAGCGGACGACGCGGACGCCTTATGTCTGCCCGATCCCAGCGGATGTGAAGCCGCCGATCAAGCCACGGCCCGAGGCCGCCTGAGTCGACATCGCCGGGCGCGGCTGCAAGGTTGCGCCCGCAAGGCCGACACCTATTCCAACAGATAACAATCAAAGAGCGGGATCGAAATCATGACCAACCGAAACGACGTGACCGGAACCAAGCGACGCTCCGCCGGGCGCAGGCTCCTCTCCGCCGCGGCGGTTGCCGCTCTCTGTGCCGGCGCGGGTGCGGCCTTCGCCGCGACGCCGAAAAACGCGCTGGTGATGGCCTGGAACGTCGACGCCATCAGCACCTTCGACCCCGCCCAGGTCGGCGAGGTCGTGACCAACGAGATCCTGCAGAACACCTGCGACACGCTGGTCGATTTCGACCCGGCCGACGAGCGCAAGGTCGTGCCGAGCTTCGCCGAGCGCTGGGACGTCTCGCCGGATCGCAAGGAGATCACCTTCCACCTGCACAAGGGCGCCAAATTCCCCTCCGGCAATCCCGTCACGGCCGAGGATGTCGCCTGGTCGCTGCATCGCGTGGTCAAGCTGAACTTCGGCAATGCCGCGACGCTGACGGAGTACGGCTTCACCAAGGACAATGTCGAGCAGACCATCGTCGCGGGCCCGAACGACACGCTCGTCCTCAAGTTCGACAAGCCCTATCCGACGACGCTGATGCTGCAGGCGATCGCCGCCAACCGGGTGTCCATGGTGATGGACAAGAAGACCCTGATGGCGAACGAGCAGGGCGGCGATCTCGGCAACAAGTATCTGGCGACGCGCACCGCCTGCGTCGGTCCCTACAAGCTGACGCGCTGGAATGCCGGCGAGTCGATCGTGCTGGAAGCGAATGACGGCTATTGGGGCAGGGCGCCCGGCCTGAAGCGCATCCTGATCCGCCATGTCGCGGAGCCCGGCACCCAGCGCCTGCTGCTCAGCCAGGGCGATGTCGATGTTGCGCGCGACTTGACGCCCGAGGACCTCAAGGACCTGGAAGGCTCCAAGGACGTCTCGATCGTCAAGGTTCTCAGGCCGCAACTGTTCTACTGGGGCTTCAACGTCGCGGACGGCCCGTTCTCGAAGGAGAAGGTGCGTCTCGCGATGCGCTACCTCATCGACTACGAAGGCCTCGGCAAGACAGTGATGACCTATCTCGGCGTGCCGCGCGCGAGCTTCGCCCAGCTCGGCGCCGTCGGCGCTCTCGACGCGAAGGAGGGGCAGCCCTTCAAGCTCGATCTCGACAAGGCCAAGCAGCTCCTGACCGAAGCCGGCTATCCCAACGGCTTCGAGGCGAGCGTGCTCTTCGGCACGCTGCCGCATGCGAACCCGATCGCCCAGAGCGTCCAGCAGAATGCGGCCAAGGTTGGCGTCAAGCTCTCGCTGGAGCGCATGGCCAATGCCCAGCTCTTCAGCAAGGTGCGCGGGCGTGAATACCAGTCGGCGATGCTCGCCTGGCAGACCGGCGTGCCGGACGCCCATGGCAATGCCTCGCGCCTGGTCTTTAACCCCGACAACCGGCCGGAAGCGAAGCAGACCCAGTATCCGAGCTGGCGCTCGGCCTATCAGGATCTCGCGCTCAACAAGCAGATCGACGAGGCCTTGCTGGAGGCCGACCCCGCCAAGCGCGACGCGCTCTATGCCACGATCCAGAAGGAGGTCATGGCCAAGGGGCCGATGGCCTTCATGTTCCAGATGAACAGCGTCGCCGGCGTGCGCAAGGACCTGAAGTCGTGGACCTGGAATGGCTTCAGGACCTATTACGAGCTGGCGACCAAGTAAGGCCGCCGCGATGTCCCGGACCGCCATAGCGGCGTCCGGCCCGGGCCCAGAACCGGGGCGGATTCTTCCGTCCTGGCTCAAGGTATCGGGCCGGATCCTCGCATCCTTCGCCGTTACCCTGCTCGGGCTGGCGGCGCTGACATTCTTCATCGGCCGCCTGCTGCCGCTCGATCCCGTCGTCGCCGTGCTCGGCGACAACGTGACCCAGGAAGCCTATCAGGCGATGTACAGGCAGCTCGGTCTCGACCAGCCGCTCTACGTCCAGTTCGGCCGCTATATCTGGGGCGTACTGCATCTCGATTTCGGGATGGCGCTGACGACCGGCAAGCCCGTGATGGCGGATATCGCCCGCGTCTTCCCGGCGACGATCGAGCTCGCCAGCGTGGCGATCATGATCGGGACGAGCCTCGGCATTCCGCTCGGCGTGCTATCGGCGATGTATCGCGGTTCCCTGATCGACCAGATCGTCCGGGTCGTCGGGCTGATCGGCTATTCCGCGCCGAATTTCTGGCTCGGCCTGATGGGACTCGTGCTGTTCTACGCGACGCTGGGCTGGGTCGGCGGGCCCGGCCGCATCGATTTCACCTATGAGTTCGACCTCGAACCGGTCACCGGTTTCCTGCTGATCGACAGCCTGCTTGCCGGCAACTGGGAGATGTTCGGCAATGCCGTCTCGCACATCGTCTTGCCGGCCTCGATCCTGGCCTTCAGCTCGCTCGCCTATATCAGCCGCATGACCCGCAGCTTCATGATGGAGCAGCTGGGGCAGGAATATGTCGTGACGGCGCGGGTGAAGGGCCTGTCCTGGGCGCGTACGGTCTGGGGCCATGCCTTCCGCAACATCGCCGTGCAGGTGGTGACGGTGGTGGCGCTGTCCTACGCCTTCCTGCTCGAAGGCGCGGTGCTGACCGAGACGGTCTTCGCCTGGCCGGGCTTCGGCCGCTACCTGACCAATGCGCTGCTCGCCGGCGACATGAATGCGGTCGTCGGCTGCACGCTCCTGGTCGGAGTCATCTTCGTCACGCTCAACCTGTTGTGCGACCTGCTTTACCGGGTCTTCGACCCGCGGACCCGCTGAGGCATGGCCATGGCACCACAACCCATCGACCCGGCCAGCGGGCGAGGCCTCAGGGCCTGGCTCGCGGCGCCCGTCCCGTCCTCGCCCTTCCAGGCACGGATGCAGCAGTTGTCGCTGAAATGGTGGCGGCTCAGGGCCAATCCTGCCGCCCTGTTCGGCCTCGCGATCATCGTGCTGATCGCGCTCACGGCGCTGTTCGCGCCCCTGATCGCGACGCATGACATCTACGCGCAGGACCTGACCATGCGCCTGCAGCGCCCGTCCGCGGCGCATTGGTTCGGCACTGACGAGCTTGGCCGCGACATCTTCAGCCGGCTGGTCTTCGGCGCGCGGATCACGCTCTACATCGCGCTGCTGACCGCGGTGATCGCCGCGCCGCTCGGGCTGATCGTCGGCACGACCTCCGGCTATCTCGGCGGCTGGGTCGATATCGTGCTGATGCGCATCGTCGATATTTTCCTCGCCTTCCCGAGCCTCGTGCTGGCGCTGGCCTTCGTCGCGGCGCTGGGGCCGGGCATCGACCACGCGATCATCGCGATCGCGCTCGCGGCCTGGCCGCCGATCGCGCGTCTGGCGCGGGCCGAGACGCTGTCGATCCGCAAGTCCGACTATATCGCGGCCGTGCGTCTCCAAGGTGCGTCTCCGCTGCGGATCATCCTCGGCCATGTCGTGCCGATGTGCATTCCCTCCGTCGTGGTGCGCATCACCCTCAACATGGCCTCGATCATCCTGACTGCGGCGGGGCTCGGCTTCCTCGGGCTCGGCGCACAGCCGCCGAGCCCGGAATGGGGCGCGATGTTGGCGTCGGGTCGCGAGTTCATCCTGACCAATGGCTGGATCGCCGGCATTCCCGGCCTCGCCATCCTCGTCACCAGCCTGGCCTTCAACCTCTTCGGAGACGGCCTGCGCGACATCCTGGATCCGCGCCATGGATAAGCCGCTGCTCGAGGTCGAGGACCTCTCCGTCACCTTCAAGGGCGCGCATCGCTCGGTGCAGGCGGTGCGCGGCATCTCCTTCAGCGTCGGCCGCGAGAAGGTCGGCATCGTCGGCGAATCCGGCTCCGGTAAGTCCTTGACCGGGCGCACGATCCTGAAGCTGACGCCGAAGGCGGCGACGATCTCCGCCAGGAAGCTGTCCTTCGACGGAATCGACCTGCTTGCCGCCAGCGAACGGCAGATGCGGACGATCCGTGGCAACCGCATCTCGATGATCCTGCAGGACCCGAAATTCTCGCTCAATCCGCTGATGCGGGTCGGAGAGCAGATCACCGAGGCCTATCGCCTGCATCACAAGGTCGGCGGCAAGGAGGCGGAAGCCAAGGCGCTCGCTATGCTCGAGGCCGTGAAGATCCGCGACCCCGCGCGCGTCTTCAAGCTCTTCCCGCATGAGGTCTCGGGCGGCATGGGCCAGCGCATCATGATCGCGATGATGCTGATCCCGGAGCCCGACCTGATTATTGCCGACGAGCCGACCTCGGCGCTGGACGTCACCATCCGGCGGCAGGTGCTGAGCATTCTCGACGAGCTGGTGACGCGGCGCGGCGCCGGGCTGATCTTCATCAGCCACGACCTCAATCTCGTGGCGGATTTCTGTGATCGCGTGCTGGTCATGTATGCCGGCCGGATCATGGAGGACATTCCGGCGCGCGAATTGCGAAATGCGCGGCACCCCTACACCTGCGCCCTGCTCGACAGCCTGCCGCGGCTCGACCGGCCGGCCGACATGTTGCAGGTGCCGAGTCGCGACCCGGCTTGGCTGGACGGGCCGACCCTGCAGAGCGGAAGCCGGGCATGAGCGCTGTCGATTCCACTCCAGCGGCGAACCGCCCGGCTGCGCTGACGGTCAGCCATCTCGCGGTCGTCTTCGGCCGCGGCGCCACGGCCCTGAAGGCGGTGGACGATGTCTCCTTCACGCTCCGCCATGGCGAGGCTTTCGGCCTGATCGGCGAGTCCGGCTGCGGCAAGTCGACGGTGCTGCGCGCGCTCGCCGGCTTGAACGGCGAATATGGCGGCTCGATCGCCTTTCATGATCGCGAGGTGCCGCATAAGCGCGACAAGGCCTTCTTCCGGCGCGTGCAGATGGTGTTCCAGGACCCGTATGCCTCGCTGCATCCGCGCAAGATGGTGCAGAACGTGCTGGCCGAGCCGCTGAAGATCCATGGCTTCGACCGGCCGCAGGAGCGCATCGACGAGATACTGACCGCTGTCGGCCTCGGGCCCTCCTTCCGCTATCGCTTCCCGCACGAGCTCTCGGGCGGGCAGCGCCAGCGCGTCGCGATCGCGCGTGCGCTGATCATCGAGCCGGAGCTTCTCCTGCTCGACGAGCCGACCTCGGCGCTGGACGTTTCCGTGCAGGCGGAAATCCTCAACCTGCTGAAGCAGCTCAGGCGCGACCGCGACCTGACCTATCTGATGGTCAGCCACGATCTCGCGGTGGTGACGCATCTCTGCGAGCGCGTCGCGATGATGAGCGAGGGGCGCATCCTCGAGGAGATGAGCGCCGAGGATGTCAGGGCCGGCCGGGCGCATGAGCCCTATACGCGCGAATTCCTCGAAGCGAGCGTCGGCTATCGCCCGCTCGCGTGAGCGGCCGGGCTTCGACGGATCAGAAAATGGATGAGGCAGGCATGACGAGCGTGGCCAAGAGCAGGGAACATTGGCCGGTGAACGGCTGGGAGAGCGTCGCGCCGGAGGCGGCCGGCTGGTCGCGCGAGGGGCTCGACCGCGCCTGGCGCTATGCCGACAGCATTTCGACGGCGACATTGATGATCGTGCAGGGCGGGCGCGTCGTCGCGAGTCGTGGCGATCTCGCCCATCGCTATCAGTGTCATTCCGTCCGCAAGAGCTTCCTCAGCGCGCTGATCGGCATTCACGAGGATGAAGGCCGGATCGACCTGTCGCGCACGCTCGCCGATCTCGGCATCGACGACAAGGAAGGGCTGAGCGAGCGCGAGAAGGCGGCTACGATCTATGATCTACTGACGGCGCGCTCCGGCATCTTCCACCCGGCCGGCTATGAATCGCCTTGGATGAAGTCGATCAAGCCGCCGCGCCATTCGCAGCCGCCGGGCGCCTTCTGGCTGTACAACAACTGGGATTTCAACGCGCTCGGCACGATCTTCACGGCGCTGACCGGCGCCGGCATCCATGACGATTTCCTGGCGCGGATCGGCCGCCCGCTCGGCATGGAGGATTTCCGCCTCGACGGCGAGCGCCGCGACGGCTGGCTGCAGCCGGACGATTGCTCCGTCCATCCCGCCTATCCGTTCCGGATGTCGACGCGCGATCTCGCCCGCTTCGGTCTGTTGTTCCTGCGGCAGGGCCGCTGGCAGAACGAGCAGATCGTGCCGGCCAACTGGGTCGCGACCAGTGTCCTGCCGCTCTCCGATGCCGGCCCACGCGGCGGCTATGGCTATATGTGGTGGACCGAGCGCTCAGGCACGGGCTTCCCGGGCGTGGTGCTGCCCGCCGGCAGCTACAGTGCGCAGGGCGTCGGTGGGCAGAACTGTCTCGTCATTCCGTCGCTCGATCTCGTGATCGTCCATCGCGTCAATACCGACATCACGGGTACGGAGGTGAGCCGCTTCGCCTTCGGCTGCCTGCTGCGCCTGATCCTGGAAGCGCGCGGGCAGGGCTGAGCATACGTCAGGCGATCGCCGACACGGGCGCGCGGCGTTCGAGGGCAGAGCTTTCCGGCTGAGCCGGCCGGCTATGCTCGCTGACGGCGGCCCAGAACTGCTCGACCGGAAGACGGCCCTGCTGCCTTGCCCGGTAAAGCCGGATTTCGGCCGAGACGTACCACGAGGTATCGGCGGCCGGCACGAGCTGGCCGCTGCGCAATTCCTCTACCACTAGGCTTTCCGGCACCCAGGCGACGCCGCGCCCGGCGAGAACCATCGCCTTGAGCCCCACCGACATCGGGTTCTCATAGACGGTGACGAGCGGTGTCGGGCGCTCGGCGAAGAATAGGGCGAGCCGCCGCGCGAAGAAGGTCGAGCTGCCATAGCTCAGCAGGCGCACCGGCGTGTCGCCACAACGGAAGGCATGGAGCGGCTCGCCATTGCCGTCGGGGATCGAGACGGGAATCGCCCGCTCGCTGCCGAGGCGGCGATAAACGAAGCGTTCGGGATCGAGTTCCGGCGCCACGGCCTCATGGGCGTAGGTGAGCAGGAAATCGCATTCGCCCTGGTCGAGCAGTGCGACATTGCCGTCGAAGGACGAGCGCTGGTCGCAGAAGCGCGTCTTAAGCGGGCCGAGCCTTTCCTCCATGCGCCGGATGAGGCCGGGGAAATAGGTCAGCGACAGGGTATTGAGCGTAGAGAAGACGAGCGTTTCCGCGGCGTCCTCATGCTGCTGGCGCAGCTCCTGCCGCGCGTTCTGCACCTGTCTCAGGATTTCCTGCGCACGCGGCAGGAAGGTCCGGCCGGCTTCTGTCAGGCGGATCGGGTAGCTGCTGCGGTCGAAAAGCGGCGAGCCGAGCCAGTCCTCGAGCTGCTTGATCCGGCGGCTCAGCGCCGATTGCGTGATGTTCCGTTCACGGGCGGCGCGCGAGAAGCTGAGCGTGGTCGACAGGCTCAGCACGTCCTCCAGCCATTTCAGCTCCATTGCCGCACCTCCGCGCGCAGGATGCCATGGCCACCCCGGCCACGCCAGAAGCGGGCCGGGATGGGATGGAAGGCGCTACCGTGCGGCTTCGACCTCGCGCAGGCAGATCCTGAGCCGGTCAAGGATCATCTCGACATCGTCGGCGCTGACCGTCAGCGGCGGGCGGATCTTCAGGATATTGTCGGCCGGACCTTCGCGCCCGACGAGGATGCGCATGTCGCGCAGGCGGTTCATGACATGGGCGGCCGCATCGGTCGCGGGCTGCAGCGTCTCGCGATCCGTGACCAGCTCCAGCCCGAGGAAGAGGCCGATGCCGCGCACGTCGCCGACGCAGGGATAGTCCGCCATCAGCGCGCGCATGCCGGCGAGCAGCTTGTTGCCCATCGCCTTGGCATTGGCCGAGAGGCCTTCCTCCTCGACGATATCCAGGACTTCCGAGGCGATGCGGCAGGACAGGTTCGAGCCGCCGAAGGTCGAGAAATACTCCGGTCCTTCCGCGAAGCGCTCGGCGATGGCGCGGGTGGTGATGACTGCGCCGATCGGGTGGCCGTTGCCGAGCGGCTTGCCGAGCACGACGATATCCGGCCGCACATCCTGCTGCTCGAAGCCGAAATAATAGTCGCCGAGGCGCCCGAGGCCGGTCTGCACCTCGTCGGCGATGCAGATGCCGCCGGCGGCGCGGATGCGCTCATAGACCGCCGCGAGATAGCCCGGCGGCGGGATGATCTGGCCGCCGACGCTCGGGAAGGTCTCGGCGATGAAGCCGGCGACCTTGCCGCCGCGCTCTGCGATGGCCGCGAGCGCGCCGTCGACCTGTTCAGCGTAATGCAGCGCCCGATCGGCATCGTCCCGGCGGAAGCGGCCGCGATAATCGTCGGCGACATCGACGAGCTGCACCCAGGGCTTGCGGCCGCCCATGTTCGGCTTGTTGAACTTGTAGGCGGAGATGTCGATCGCGCCGGTGGTGTTGCCGTGATAGCCGTGATCGGGCGTGACGATGTCGTAGCCGCCGCTCGCCGCGCGGGCGAGGCGCAAAGCCAGTTCGTTCGCTTCCGAGCCGGAGTTGACGAAGAAGCAGACCTCCAATTCCTTCGGAAGCTTGGCGGTCAGGCGCTCGGCCAAAGCCATCGGCGCCGGGTGCAGATAGCGCGTGTTGGAGTTCATCCGCGCGAGCTGGTCCATCGCGACCTTGCGGATGCGCGGATGGGCATGGCCGACATGGGGCACGTTGTTATAGGCGTCGAGATAGGGCCTTCCCATCGCGTCGAAGAGATGGTGGCGCCAGCCGCGCAGGAAGGTGACCGGCTTCTTGTAGCTGAGCTTGAGATTGGCACCGAAGCGGGCCTTGCGCTCGGTGAGCAGCGCGGCTTCGTCGATTGCCTGATAGGCGACGGTCTCGTCCGGCAGGTTGAGGAGGGCTGCGGGGTTCGGGCAGATCGCCTGCCAGAGCGCCCAGTCGTCGGGATCGGCGACGCCCGGCCAATCATGGCCCATGCCGTCCAGCGTCAGCGCGAGCTGGAAATGCAGATGCGGCTCCCAGCCGCCATTCTCCTCGGCCGGGCCGAGCCTGGCGAAAGCCTCGCCCGCGGTGATTTCCTGGCCTGGCTTCAGCTTGCCTGCGCCGTCGGCGGCGAGGTGGCCGTAAAGCGTGTGGAAGACGTCGCCCGCGGGCGTGCGGTGTTCGAGGATGACGACGCCGCCATAGTCGAGATGGCCCTTGCGGTTCTCGGCAAGAGCGACCTTGCCGGCGAGGGGCGCGCGGACCGGCTCGCCGGCCGGGCCGAAGACATCGACGGCCATATGGATGGTGCGGCGGTTCGAGGCGAGCCAGCGGCCCTTGCGGAAGGCTTTATCGGTATAGACCAGCCGCGGTTCGCCATATTGGCCGAGCCACCACTCGGATGTGATGCCGAGCCCGGTGCCGAGATTGCGGGCCTCGTCGGCGCGCAGCTCGAACGGGTTTGCAGGGATCGTCGCTTCGGCGACGCCGAGCGAGCCGACCGGCAGGCCATCAAGCGCACGGCCGAGCACGGGCGCGAAGCTGCCGCGCTGTGCGGCGATCCAGCTCGCGATGCGGCCAGCGGCATCGGTGACAGGCAGGCCGCAGGCGTTGCGCAGGCGCGCGCCCATCAACTCGCCGTCGATGGCCGGGTTTTCGAGGAGGCGCCAGGCTGGAGCCTGCGAGATCGTGACATAGGGGTCGTTGGGGCGGCCCTTGGCCTCGATCGTCGAGTTCACGACGCTGACGGCGAGGCGCATCCGCACGAGCGGCCAGAACAGGCCGATTTCCTCGGCACTCAAGGGGGAGACGCCATGGTAGCCGGCGACGAAGGCCGCGAGCGCTGCTTCCGGCGTCTCATGGTCGAGGATGGCGTAAGCCGCGGCGATGGCGATCTCGCAGACGCGCGGACCATTGGTCATGTCGCCGAAATCGATCAGGCCGCTGATCCGGGCGGGCTCGCCGAGGCGCGGCTCGACGAGGATGTTGAAGTCGTTGAGGTCGTTATGGATGGTCTGGCGCGGCAGCGCGTCGAGCGCGGGTTTGAGCGCCTCGAACCCGGCGACGATTTCCGCGACCAGTTTGCGGCGGGCGCCTTCGAGTACGTCGAGATGCGGCTTGATCCAGCCGGCCTCGATCAAGTCCCATTTCGCGGCGTCCGGGGCGGCCGTGACCTTGAAATCGCGGAGCGCGAGGTCGAGACGAGCGGTCAGCGCGCCGAGTTCGGCGAGGACGGCAGTCGGCTGCGGTCCGGCCTCGCCCATCGGAATGCCGGTAAAGGCGCGCTGGACCCAGACCATGCGCTGCTGGCCCTGAGCGTCCGCGACGTTCTGCCAGAAGCGGTCGCCTTCGGCTGGCAGGAGGCGCGGGAGCGGGAGCGTGGGGTCGGCGGCGAGCGCGTGACTGATCGCGGCGCATTGCTGGTCGACGAGAGCGGGCTCGCCCTGCGGGCGCATCGCCTTGACGATGACGTCGCCCTCGCTGGTCCGGCCGCGGAAGTTGAGATCGTATTCGCCGCCGAGCTGCCGCAGCCCGCCAGCGATGCCGAACTGCTCGGCCACCCCACGCAACCAGACGTGTTCCATCATCTCTCCCCCCGCCGTGGAGCTGCATGGCTCCACGCTCGTTTCCTCAGGCCGGATCGAATCGACCGGCGCCGTCATCCATAGCCAGAAAGGCCGCCGGTTTGCTCCCGCAAAGTTTGCGGAGCGGCCGCCGCCGGGTTGCGTGGAGCGAGGGAGAGATCAGCCCTGGATCGGCTTGTTGGACAGCCAGCGCTGCTTCGCCCGCTCGATCGCCTCGCGCACTGTGTCGGGTGCGGTGCCGCCATAGCTGCGGCGGCTGCGGACGGAGTGCTCCGGCGCCAGCACCTCGAAGACCGCTGCGCTGATGCGAGGATCGACCGAGCGCATGGCGTCGAGATCGAGCGCCTGCAACGTGCAGCCCTTGACCTCGGCCAGCGCGACGATGCGGGCGGTGATGTGGTGGGCGTCGCGGAAGGGGATGCCGGCCTCGCGCACCAGCCAGTCGGCGAGGTCGGTCGCGGTCGGAAAGCCGCGATCGAGGAAGGCGCGCATGCCCTCGGGGCGCACGGTCAGGTCACGGACCATGCCGGTCGTGGCGGCGACGCAGAGCTCGACTGTCTCCAGCGCGTCGAACATCGGCTCCTTGTCCTCCTGCATGTCCTTCATGAAGGTCATGGGCAGGCCCTTGACCATTACCAGCATGGCGGTCAGCGAGCCGACGACGCGGCCGGTCTTGCCGCGTACCAGCTCAGCAGCGTCCGGGTTGCGCTTCTGCGGCATGATCGAAGAGCCGGTCGTGAAGGCGTCCGACAGTGCGATGAAGCGGAAGCCGTCGCTGCACCAGAGCGTGATCTCCTCGTTGAGGCGCGAGAGATGCACGGCCAGCATCGAACAGCAGAACAGGAGTTCGCAGATATGGTCGCGCGCGCCGACCGAATCCATCGAGTTCTCGGTCGGCCGGGCGAAGCCCAGTTCCGCCGCGGTGAACTGCCGGTCGATCGGGAAGGCGGTGCCGGCCAGCGCGGCGGCGCCGAGCGGCGAGACATTGGTGCGCTGGCGCGCGCCGGCGAGACGCTCGCGGTCGCGGCCGAACATCTCGACATAGGCCATCAAATGGTGGCCGAAGGTCACGGGTTGGGCGACCTGCATATGGGTGAAGCCGGGCATGATCGTTTCGGCGTGCTCGCTGGCGCGCTCGATCAGTGCTTGCTGCAATTCGCGGATGGTGCCGTCGAGAGCATCGATGGCGTCGCGCATCCAGAGGCGGACATCGGTGACGGCCTGGTCGTTGCGGCTGCGGGCGGTGTGCAGGCGTCCGGCCGGCTCGCCGATGATCTCCTTGAGACGCGCTTCCACGTTCATGTGGATGTCCTCGAGATCGATGCTGAACTGGAGTTCGCCTCGGTCGATCTCGCCGCGGATCTGGTCGAGCCCGGCCTGGATGCGCTCGTTGTCGGCGCCTGCGATGATACCCTGGCGGGCGAGCATCGCGGCATGGGTCTTGGATGCCGCGATGTCCTGTCGATAGAGCCTGTAGTCGAAGCCGATCGAGGGGTTGATCCTGCGCATCACATCGGCCGGGGCGGTGGTGAAGCGCCCGCCCCACATCTTGTTGGCACCGGGGTTCTGGTCGGACATGATGGGCTCTCCGGGAGCGGCTGCGACGTGCGGCTAAGGGATAGCAATCGAGATTTGGACTGTAAATTCCAAAATCGACCTTGACGTCCAAATTATGCCTATCATACTCGCGGGAGATGCGGCGGGTCGGCCGGCGCGGGATGGGCAGCATGAAGATCGAAGAATTCACACTGGAGCGGATCCAGTCGCTCTACGAGAACACTGTCGAGTTCAATCTCTCCGATAGCGGCGTCCATCCCTATTCGCTGAACGAACTGCTCAGCGCCGATGAGCGCGCCAAGCTGATGGAGGTCGAGCTCGGCTATGGCTGGACCAATGGCGCGGTCGAACTGCGCGAGGATATCGCCAAGCTCTATCGCAACCGGACCTCGGACGAGGTGATCGTCACCAACGGCTCGGCGGAAGCCAATTTCCTGATGGTGATGTCGCTGATCGAGCCGGGCGACGAGATCGTCGTCTTCGTGCCGAATTACCTGCAGATCTGGGGCTGGGCGCGGGCGATCGGCGCCACTGTCAAGGAAGTGAAGCTGCGCGAGGAACTGGGCTGGACCCCCGATCTCGACGAGGTCCGTCAGGCGATCACGCCGCGCACCAAGCTGATGACGATCTGCAATCCGAACAATCCGACCGGCAGCCTGCTCTCGCGCGAGACGATGGACGCGCTGGTCGAGATCGCCCGGGCGCAGGGCTGCTACCTCCATGCCGACGAGGTCTACAAGGGCGCCGAGCTCGAAACCGACGAGCCGCCCAGCTTCGCCGATCTCTACGAGAAGGCGATCATCACCAGCGGGCTCTCCAAGGCGATGGCGCTGCCCGGCCTGCGCATTGGCTGGCTGGTCGGGCCGGCCAAGGACATCTACACTGCCTGGCAGAACAAGGATTACACCTCGATCACCACGAGCGCGCTGAGCGAGCACATCGCCCGGATCGTCATCCAGCCGGCGAAGCGCGCCGAGATTCTGCAGCGCAGCAAGACCATCCTGCGGGAGAACCTCGCGCTCCTGACGAACTGGGTGAAGGCGAATGACGAGTTCTTCTCCTTCGTACCGCCCAAGGCCGGCGGCATGGCTTTCATCAAGTACAGCCACTCAATGAACTCGACCGAGCTTGTTCATCGATTGCGCGAGGAGCGCGGGATCATGCTGCTGCCGGGCGATGTCTATGGGATGGACGGCTATATCCGCATCGGCATCGGCGCGCCGGGCGAGCACCTCTCGGCCGGGCTGGAACGCCTGAGCGACTACCTCAAGTCGCAGCCGCGCTGACGGATCGGGCATGACGCCGGAACTCGCTCCCTACCTGCCGGTCTGCGATGCGGTGGCGCTGCTGTTCCGGCCGCATGCCGAGGTCGTGCTGCACGATCTCGGCTCGCAGAGCGTCGTGCATATCGCCGGCAATTTCTCGCAGCGCGTGCTGGGCGAACCGTCCCTGCTCGACGAGATCGGCTTCGATCCCGACGAGACGATCATCGGCCCCTATGAGAAGGTGAACTGGGACGGGCGGCGGCTGAAATCGATCAGCATCGTGCTCTCGGCCGGTGCCAGGGCGATCGGCGTGCTCTGCATCAATGTCGATGTCTCGCAGTTCCATGCATTGATGCAGACGCTCTCGGCCTTGGCGACGGTGCCGGCTGGCGTCGAGAAGCCGCAGGCGCTGTTCAAGGAAGACTGGCACGAGCGGATCAACGAGTTCGTGCAGCAATGGACGCAAAGCCGCGGGCTTGCCGTGACCAGCCTGAGCCGCGCCGAGAAGCGGGAGCTGGTTGCGGACCTCGCCGCGAACGGTGCGTTCGGTGGCCGCAATGCCGCCGCCTATATCTCGCGCATCCTCGGGCTCGCCCGCGCGACCGTCTACAACTACCTCAATCAGGCCAACGAGACCCCGGATGCTTGACCTGTCGCGTGCGGAGATCGAGGCCGCCGTCGATCTCGACCGGGCCTTCGTCGCGCTGGAGGAGGGGTTCAAGGCGGCTGCCGCGGGCCAGGTGCAGATGCCGCCGGTCGGCTATCTCGGCTTTCCCGCGCATAACGGCGACTGCCACATCAAGTTCGGCCATATCGCGGGTGATCCGATCTTCGTCGTGAAGATCGCGACGGGGTTCTACGACAATCCCGCCAAGGGGCTGCCGACGACGAGCGGGATGATGATCGCGCTTTCAGCCGAGACCGGTGCGGTCGTCGCGATCCTGCGCGACGAGGGCTGGTTGACCGATCTCCGGACGGCGCTGGCCGGCGCCATCGCGACGCGTGCCGGGATGCGGGCCGATGCGCGCCGGATCGGGATCGTGGGTGCCGGTACGCAGGCGCGGTTCCAGATCCGCGCCGCCGCGCATCTGTTGCGCGAACGCGAGCCGCATTTTGCGGTCTGGGCGCGCTCACCGGAGAAACTGGAAGCGCTGAGGCGCGATCTCGCAGGGGAGGGCATCGCCGTCGAGCCTGTGGCGGACCTGGAGGCTTTGTGCATGCAGTCCGATGCGCTGATCACGGTGACGCCGGCCGCCGCGCCGATCATCCGCGACGACTGGATCAGGCCGGGCACGCATATCACCGCGCTCGGCGCCGATGCGCCGGGCAAGCAGGAACTGGACAGCGCGTTGGTCGCACTCGCCGATGTCAGGATCGCGGATTCGCTGGAGCAGAGCCTCGACCATGGCGAATTCGCTGCCGCTGCCAAGGTCGGGCTGATCGATGCGGGCGATTGCGTCGAGCTGGGGGCGGTGTTGGCCGGCGACGTGCCGGCGCGTGGCTCGAACGACGACATTACCATCGCCGACCTCACCGGGATCGCGGTGCAGGACATCGCGATCGCGCGAGTGGTGCTGGACGGGATCGGGCGCCGAGGCGACGCGTAGCGCCGCCCTTCGGAAGCGCGTTTCAGCCCTTGTGCCGCGCCAGGAACCGGTCCATCCGCGCCAGCCCGTCGCGCAGCACCTCGGTCGGCACGCCGATGCCGATACGGATGTGGTTCTCGATGCCGAACCAGCTGCCGGCGACGACGAAGACGCTCTCCTCTTCGCGCAGCTTCTGCGAGAAGACCTCCGAGGACATGGCGAGCGGATAGCGCAGGAAGGCCATGCCGCCAGCCTGCGGGCGCCGCCAGGACCAGTCGTTATGCTGCGCCATCCATTGCGCAACGAGATCGGCATTGCTGCGCAGCAAATCGCGGCCGCGCGCGAGCAGGCGGCTGCGCGTCTCCGGGCGCATCACCTCTTCGGCGAGGATCTGGCTGAGGATGCCGCTGCCGATCGTGGTGTAGTCCTGCCGCTCGGCCGCGGACGCCACGACCGCCTCCGGTGCGACAATCCAGCCGAGGCGCAGGCCCGGGCAGGCGAAGGATTTCGACAGGCTGGAGGTGACGACGACCTTGGGATAGCTGCCCCAGAGCGTCTGCGTCTCGGCGCCGTCGATCTCGCCGCCGCGATAGATCTCGTCGACCATCAGCCAGGCGTCGTTGCGTCGGGCAGCCTCGACCAGGGCGGCGCGGCTCGCGGCCGAGAGCACGCTACCGGTGGGGTTGGCCGGGTTCGTCACAGCGATCGCCTTGGCGCCGGCGGAGACCTTCGCGAGCTGAGCGGGATCGATCTGCCAATCGCTGTCGCCCGACAATGCGAGCCGGCGGATGTCGAAGCCGAGCGCGCGGCCGAGACCGTCGATCTGCATGAAGTTCGGCAGGGCGAAGACCAGCGCGTCGCCGGGCTCGAACAGCGCCATCAGCGCGATCATCGTCGCCTCGGAGGAGCCGTTGGTGACGAGCACGTTCGCGGCGGTCGCGCCGGGATACCAGGAGGCGATGTTGTTACGCAGATCCGGGCGGCCGTCGGTCCAGCCATAGCCGAGCGGCTGCTTCAGCAGGTCGCGCGCGGCCTGTTCGCCCAGGATGTCTTCGATCGACCAGGGATGGACGCCGCTCTCCGTCAGGTTGATCTCGACGTCGTTCTCGAAGAGCGTCTGGTTCCGCTCCATCTGGAAAATGTCGAACTTCAAACGAGCCTCCCGCCATCGGGCCTGTTGCCTGCCGTCGGAGCGGCCGGGCTGTCATGGCCATCTGTGACGGTGGCGATAGGCAGGGTCAAGAGCAATTTGGACAATAAATCCAATTTGGACTGATTGTTTATGCTGCCTTCGTAGCGCACTCGTCACGAGAAAAGCTCAAGGCGAAGGGACGGCCAGCCTCGCTCCGGATTTTCTCTTCGCCTTGCCCGGAACCGCTACCGCCCTATATCCGTTGCCCCGCCATGTTTGAATCGCCCATGCCTAGCTCGAATTTCCGCTTTCCCGGTGTCCTGAATTCCCAGGAATTGCTTGTCGCAGAAGCCGTCCAGGCCAGGGCCTGGGCTGCGATCGGGCATGATGACAGGATCGATACCGAGCTGGAGACCGAAGCGCGCGACCGGTTGGGCCGTATCATCCTGCGCCTGATGTCGGCCGCCTCCGACTCTGTTTCGGACCTCACCTCGGCTGCCGTCGCGGAGTTCAAGGCGACCCGGCCGACGATCCGCGTCGAATTGTCGGGGCCGCAGGGCGGCTAGCGGCATCCCCCAAATAATCTAGCGGCATCCCCCAAATAATTCGGCCGGACGTGGGGGCTCCCACGTCGGCCGGCTGATCAAGCTGTGCTGCTTCTGGTCCGCTCGCTCAATGCGCGGCCATGTCGAGCGGCGGCTCGACATCATCGGTGATCGGGTTGGCGAAGGGGTTTTTGGCGCGGAAGGCCGCGAACTCGTCCTTGGCTGCCTTGAGCAGAGCGGGATCGTTCAGCACGTCCGAGGCGACGCCGGCCATGGCCTTGGCTGCGAGCGCGAGGCCCTTATGCGCGGCCGGGGCGAGACCCTGCGCGACGAGCTGCCAGGAATGGCCGGGCGTGCCGATCGCGTAGCAGGCGGTGCGGCATTGCACGGTCGGGACGACCCAGCTCACGGTGCCGACATCGGTCGAGCCGACGGAGGTGTCGTTGCCCGCGCCGAGCGGGTAGATTTCGTCGCTCAGCGCCTCGCCGTCCTTCGGCTCCAGGTCGAAGCGGCTATAGGCGGCGGCGATGTCCTGCGGGCTCAGCGTCTGCTGGAACTTGGCGGCGAAGGCATGGTCGGCGGCGTCGAAGCCGGGGCCGCCGATCGCCAGCAGATTGGCCTGCATCGCCTCTTCCAGCGGGCGGTTGCCGACGAGATTGGCGTCGCCCGAGAGCTGCTTGATCGCGACGGTGGTCTCGCTCATCAGGGCCGCGCCCTCGGCGATCTTCTTCACGCGGGCGACCAGCTCCCACATCTCGGCAAGCGTGGCTGCGCGGATGAGCTGGCGGGTCGTTGCGGTCGCCTGCACCACGTTGGGGGCAATGCCGCCGGCATTGATGATCGCGTAATGCACGCGCGCCGTCGAAGGCATATGCTCGCGCATGTAGTTCACGCCGATATGCATCAATTCGACCGCATCGAGCGCCGAGCGGCCGAGATGCGGCGCGGCGGCGGCATGCGAGGCGCGGCCCGAGAAGGTGAACTCAATCTCGACGCAGGCGAGCGAGAACGCGCGGTTGACGCCGTTGAACGAGGCCGGGTGCCAGCAGAGCGCGATATCGACATCGTCGAAGGCGCCGGCACGCACCATGAAGCCCTTGGCCGAGCCGCCTTCCTCCGCCGGGCAGCCGTAATAGCGCACGCGACCCTTGAGACCGTTAGCGGCGAGATAGTCCTTGACCGCGGCGGCAGCGAGCAGCGAGGCCGAGCCCAGCATATTGTGGCCGCAGCCATGGCCGTTGCCGCCCTTCTCGACCGGGGTTTCGGTCGCATTGCCGGCCTCCTGGCTCAGGCCAGGAAGTGCGTCGAACTCGCCCATGATCGCGATGACCGGGCCGCCTTCGCCGGCTTCGCCGATGACCGCGGTCGGGAGGCCGGCGACGCCGGTGGTCACGCAAAAACCCTCGCTCTCCAGCATGGCGCCGTGTTCGGCGGCCGAGCGGACCTCCTGATAGTTCAGCTCGGGCATGTGCCAGATACGGTCGGACAGGCCGAAATAGGCCGGAGCCTTGTCGTCGACGCGACGCCAGACATCCTTGCTGTTGCTCATGGAAGCTTCCTCCTGCGCGGGTCGTGCGGCCCGATTCCGTGCCGGGTTTCTGGCATGGGGCGGTGGTGGCTCACAAGCGGGCCACTGTGTCTTCCCGTGCGCGCTGCAGCGTGAAACGCTGCGGCGCAGACACGGGACCGTTCTCCTGAAACGGCGCTTTCTCGTCGCGCGGTCCCGTGTCTGCGCAGCGGCACTGCGCGCCGCAGCGCGCACAGGATGACACCCTTCACTTCACGCATTGGTGGTTTCCGGCGCTTAGCCATGTGGCCGTAGCGGAAACCGCCAAAGCCGCTCGCGTCGGCATCGAATTTTGGCTCGTTCTGCCAGCGCTTCCGTGCATGATCGGTTGCACTGGGGAGTTCGAGCCACATTCATGACAACAGATCCGCGCCTGCCGTTTCTCGCCGAGCTGGAAAAGAAGATCCTCTGGCTGGCCTCGTGGACGATCCATAACGCCAACCACATCCGCCAGAACGAGGACGGGATGAAGGTCGGCGGGCACCAGGCTTCCTCGGCCTCGCTCGCCACGATCATGACGGCACTCTATATGGCCGCGTTGAAGCCGCAGGACCGGGTCGCGGTGAAGCCGCATGCCTCGCCGATCTTCCATGCCATCAACTATCTGATGGGGCTGCAGACCCGCGAAAAACTCGAGAATTTCCGGGGCTACAAGGGCGCGCAGAGCTATCCCTCGCGCACCAAGGATATCGACGACGTCGATTTCTCGACCGGCTCGGTGGGCCTCGGCGTCGCGCAGACTTTGTTCTCCTCGCTGACGCAGGACTATGTGAAGGCGCATGGCTGGGCCAAGGACCGTCCCGAAGGGCGCATGGTCTCGCTGATCGGCGATGCCGAGCTCGACGAGGGCAATATCTTCGAGGCCCTGATGGAGGGCTGGAAGCACGGCCTGCGCAATACCTGGTGGATCATCGACTATAACCGCCAGTCGCTCGACGCGGTGATCCGCGAGGGGCTCTACGACCGGTTCGAGACGATGTTCCGCAATTTCGGCTGGGACGTGGTCACGCTGAAATACGGCTCGCTGCAGCAGGCGGCCTTCCGGGAGAAGGGCGGCGACAGGCTCAAGGCCTGGATCGATTCCTGCCCGAACCAGCTCTATTCGGCGCTCACCTTCCAGGGCGGGGCGGCCTGGCGCAAGCGCCTGATGGACGATCTCGGCGATCAGGGGCCGGTCACCAAGCTGATCGAGAAGCGCTCGGATGCCGAGCTCTCGAAGCTGATGTGCAATCTCGGCGGTCATGACCTGCCGTCGATCCTCGAAGCCTTCGAGGCGATCGATCATGACCGGCCGGTCTGCTTCCTCGCCTATACGGTGAAGGGCTTCGGGCTGCCGATCGCCGGGCATAAGGACAACCATGCCGGGCTGATGACCAAGGAGCAGCTCGACGGCTTCCGCAAGGCGAACAATATCCGCCCCGGCCACGAATGGGACCTGTTCGAAGGGCTCGACCTGCCCGAAGGCGCGGTCCGCGCCTTCCTCGACAAGGTGCCGTTTTTCTCGCAGGGGCGGCGGCGCTTCTCGGCGGCCAAGCTGCCAGTTCCGGCCAAGCTGGAGGCCGGCATCCAGCCGTCGATGTCGACGCAGATGGGCTTCGGCAAGGTGCTGGACGATCTCGCCAAGACCGGCGGGCCGCTCGCCGACCGCATCGTCACGACAGCGCCGGACGTCACCGTCTCGACCAATCTCGGGCCCTGGGTGAACCGGCGCGGGCTCTTCGCCAAGGCGTCGATGGCCGACACCTTCAAGGACGAGCGCATTCCCTCGATGCAGAAATGGGAATTCTCGCCCAAGGGCCAGCATGTCGAGCTCGGCATCGCCGAGATGAACCTGTTCATCAATCTCTCGGCGCTCGGCCTGTCGCATTCGATCTTCGGCGAGCGCCTGATCCCGATCGGCACGCTCTACGACCCCTTCATCTCGCGCGGGCTCGATGCGCTGAATTATGCCTGCTACCAGGATGCGCGCTTCATGGTGGTGGCGACGCCGTCCGGCGTGACGCTGGCGCCGGAGGGCGGAGCGCATCAATCGATCGCGACGCCCTTGATCGGCATGAGCCAGGACGGGCTCTGCTCCTTCGAACCGGGTTTCGTCGACGAGCTTGCGGTGATGATGCGCTGGTCCTTCGACTACATGCAGCGCGATGGCGAGGGCGATCCGGACGAGCGGACCTGGCTGCGCGACGAGACCGGCGGCTCGGTCTATCTGCGCCTGTCCACCCGTCAGGTCGAGCAGCCGAGCCGGGCTATGACGCCTGAGCTGGAGCGCGCCATCATCGACGGTGCCTATTGGCTCAGGAAGCCGGGGCCGAACGCCTCGGTCGTGATCGCCTATACCGGCGCGGTGGCGCCGGAGGCGATCGAGGCGGTCGGATTGCTCTCGGAGGACCGGCGGGATGTCGGCCTGCTCGCCATCACCTCGGCGGACCGACTCAATGCCGGCTGGCAGGCGGCGGAGCGGGCGCGCCAGCGCGGTAATCATGCGGCGACGAGCCATGTCGAGCGATTGCTCGGCGAGCTCTCGCGCGATTGCGGCATCGTCTCGGTGCTGGACGGGCACCCGGCGACGCTGGCCTGGCTCGGCAGCGTCCATGGCCACAAGCAGAAGGCGCTCGGCGTCGAGCATTTCGGCCAGACCGGCACGGTGGCCGACCTCTATCGGCATTTCGGCATCGACGCGAACGCGATCGTGCATGCGGCGAATGCGGCCGCGTCGGGGCGGCCGGTGCGGTATCTGAAGGCGTTGCCGGAGTAGGCGAGGGGCGGGAGGCGCCCTTTAATGAAGTGTGTCTTCCCGCACGCGCAGCAGCACTGCGTGCCGCAGCGCGCACGGGATGACAGGCGCCCTTAAAGACAAGCGCCCTTCAATCCTCTCAGAACCGCGGCGTCGCGAACGTATTCGCGAACGGGTTCGTGCCCGCTCCGATGCGGCCGGGCAGGGTGCCTTCGCCGTAGAGGTCGCCCGTGCTGGCATAGACCGGCGAGGCCGACATGTGCTGGCTGGCATAGCGGTTCAGCGAGCCGACCGGCACGACATTGCCGGGATCGAGATAGCTGCGCTTCTGGACGGTGATGCGCAGCGGGCCGCGGCGGTTCTGGGCTTCGGCGATGCCTGCCATGACAGTCGATGCCGTCACGGCGACGGCGATGAGGGCGGCAACGCGCTTGAACGGCATCATGACGGCGATCTCCGGGAGCGGACTGATCCACTCGATGTAAGCATCGAAAAACCGGCCGGAAGACTAGCACCGCCTCGTTAACAACTTTGTTAGCGCGTTTGATCAGCGCTGATGACGGGGCTTCTTCCCACGGCGCTGGCGAGGCTCGGCTGCGGGCTTCGTGGACTCGGCGGCCGCGGTCTTGACGCGCAGGGCCGGCATCGTGCCGTCGGCGTCGAGCCAGGAGACCTTGCGGCCGGTCGCGGAGAGGCGCGGCGTCGCGCAACCCGATTGGCGATGGAGTTCGCTGCGGGCGAAGGCAGCGCGCAATTCCGGCTCGGCGCCGGCATTGGCGAGGTCGAGACGGTCGATCAGGCAGGTCAATTGCTTGCGGTCGCTCGGTTTCGCGCCAGCGCACCACCAGCCGCTCATCGCGAAGGGTGCGTCAGTCCCGACCGTGCGGAAGGCGAGGCAGGCGCGGCTCTCGCTGCCGTCACCGAGTACAACATCGGCGGTTTCGAGCGGGCCGAAGCGGGTCTCGATCGCGGCCGGCGTACCGCCGCGCTCGACGGCGAGGCTGCGGATCGCAGCAGCGTGAACCAGGGTGACCGTGAAAGAATTCGGGCTCGCCGCGATGCCGTCGCCCGTCCTCAGGCGCAGCGAGAGATGGGGGGCGGAACCCGCGAAGGAACCGAAGCTCATGAGGTCCTCACGCTGGCCACCATCCTGGCTACGGCGGGCTTCGATCGCTGGTGCTTCGCGGCCAAGCTCCGGTGCCTCCAGATTAAAGATCGCGATCGGGCGGGCAATGGCGATCCAGTCTGCCTCGGCCGAGGCGAGGAGCGGCCTGCGGCCGCCCGCAATGGTCTGGGTCGTGGCCGCTGCCACGGGGGATGCCAGACTGGTGAGTTGGGACTGGCCATCGCCGTTCCCGGACAGGCCGGTGACGAGGGCCGCCGTCAGGCTGATGCCGCCGAGAGCGGCGGCGATGCGCCAGGCGAGAGCGCCCGGCAAGCCGAAGCCACGACGCGGCATGAGGCGGCGACCGATGCGGCAGGCGGCCCGGCATGCCGCTTCGACCCGGTCGGCACAGGTGATGAGAAAGGGGACGAGATCGATGGCGGTGGCACGCGCCCATGCGCTGCGGCAGAGCGCGCCGGCGCGGGACAAGCCGGACCGAAGCTGCAGCAGCAGCGGCCGAAACCTGGCCATCAATTCATCAGAACGCAAACGCAACCCGTCACTCCCGCGCGGCGAAACAGGGCCACGCATTCCTCACTCAGGCGGGCAGGCTGAACTTCGGGAGTCGCCGTGGGGTTACCGGAAAGGGGCGATCGGCCGACAGCGTGAACGGGAGGTCAACGATCACGGTTAATGGGGGCCGGGCTTGCGACTATGAGGAGGAGATTGACTTTTCGCCGTTCCCGGTGTTCTGACAGGGCGTGGTGCAAGGTTGCGCCGCCTAGCGAAGCTTTCAGCCCTTCGGGATTGGCTCTGTGACTGTCCGTCTGACGACGACGAAACTCACGACCAAAACGACGACCGGGAAAGCCGGTACGTCGCGCTGACGCTTCGCCTCGGTTCCGGGTCCATCTCCCCCCGGCGGGGAGAGATCGCCGAACCCGCCCGAGACCGGTGCGGGGCGGCCCCCAAAGGGAGACCCGAACCGCCTTATCCGCAAAGGATCACATCATGAGCTTCAAGGTCGCAGTCGTCGGAGCAACCGGCAATGTAGGCCGCGAGATGCTGGACATTCTCGCCGAGCGCGCCTTCCCCGTCGGCGAGGTCGTGGCACTCGCCTCTTCGCGCTCGGTCGGTACCGAGGTCTCGTTCGGCGACAAGACGCTGAAGTGCCGGGCGCTCGAGCATTACGATTTCTCCGACACCGATATCTGCCTGATGTCGGCGGGCGGCGATGTCTCGAAGGCGTGGTCGCCGAAGATCGGCGCGCAAGGCTGTGTCGTCATCGACAATTCCTCGGCCTTCCGCATGCATCCCGACGTGCCGCTGATCGTGCCCGAGGTGAACGCCGCCGCTGCCGCCGGCTTCACCAAGATGAACATCATCGCCAATCCGAACTGCTCGACCGCGCAGCTCGTCGTCGCCTTGAAGCCGCTGCACGACAAGTTCGGCATCAAGCGCGTCGTCGTCTCGACCTACCAGTCGGTCTCCGGCGCCGGCAAGGAAGGCATGGACGAGCTGTTCAACCAGACCCGCGCCGTGTTCTCGGCCGGCGAGGTCACCACCAAGAAGTTCCCGAAGCGCATCTCCTTCAACCTCATTCCGCAGATCGACGTCTTCATGGAGGACGGCTTCACCAAGGAAGAGTGGAAGATGGTGGTCGAGACCAAGAAGATCCTCGACAAGAAGATCAAGCTGACCGCGACCTGCGTGCGCGTGCCGGTCTTCATCGGCCATTCCGAGAGCGTGAACATCGAGTGCGAGAAGCCGATCACCGCCGAGGAGGCGCGCGAGGTTCTGCGCACCGCGCCGGGCATTCTCGTGATCGATAAGCACGAGCCGGGTGGCTACATCACCCCGCATGAGGCGGCCGGCGAAGACGCGACCTATATTTCGCGCATCCGCGAGGACTCGACCGTCGAGAACGGCCTCGCCTTCTGGTGCGTCTCCGACAACCTGCGCAAGGGCGCGGCGCTGAACGCGGTGCAGATCGCCGAAGTTCTGGTCAACCGCAAGCTGATCCAGCCGCGCAAGCAGGCGGCCTAGGTCAAGCTGTGCCGTCTGTCCCTGCCTGCAAACCGGGCAGGGTCGTCGACGATTTCCACGCGCATGGGCGGGTGACCGTCTTTGCGTGTGGCTAAGTAAGGCAAACGGGCTAAGGCTTGCGCATCTCCTGTGCGTGAATCGAGCCCTTGCCCAACGCTCCTCTTCCTGAAACGCCGGTCGTCGCTTCGCAGGATGGCAAGCCGCTGCGCATCGACAATTCAGCGCGCGGCATCGCGCTTCTGCTGCTCTCGTCGATTTTCATGTGCAGCGGCGATATCGCTTCCAAATATCTCGCGATCAATCTACCTGCGCTGCAAATCAGCTGGATGCGCTACGGCACCTTCGCCGCGATCATGCTCGTCACCATCGCCTTCACCGGCGGCTTCCGCAGGATGAGCACACGCCGGCCGGGCCTGCAGCTGCTGCGGGCTTTGGGCGTGACCATCTCCTCGATCCTGTTCGTTGCGGGCTTGCGCGACCTGCCGATGGCGGACGCGACCGCCACCTCTTTCGTCTCGCCGCTCTTCGTGACGGCGCTCTCCATTCCCATCCTGGGCGAAATCGTCGGCTGGCGGCGCTGGCTCGCCACGATCGTCGGGCTGATCGGCGTGCTGGTCGTGGTGCGTCCCGGCGGTGCCGGCTTTCATGGCGCCTCGTTCTTCGTTCTCGGCTCGTCGTTCTTCTGGGCGTTTTCGCTGATCATGACCCGGATGATGAGCCGCACCGAGATTCCGGTGGTCACGCTGGCCTATTCCGCCACGATCGGCTTCATCCTGCTGTCGCTGGCCGTGCCGTTCAGCTGGCAGGCGCTCGATCTCAAGGCGATCCTGATCGGCCTCTTCATCGGCAGCATCTCGACGATCGGGCATATCTTCCTGATCCAGGCGTTCCGCTATGCGGATGCTTCGCTGCTGGCGCCCTTCGCCTATTCCCAGCTGCTCTGGTCCTCGATCTTCGGCTACCTGGTCTTTGCCGCGATCCCGGATGTCTGGACCTATGTCGGCGCCGCGATCATCGCGGCTTCGGGGCTCTACACCGCCCATCGCGAGCGTATCCGTGCCAGGCAGGTCGCCGGCTGACGGTTGGTAACCAAGGATTGTGATCGGGGCGGGCTTGCGTCTTTGGAGGCGTGGCAGCGCAGTGATGTTGCTATAGGGTGACGTTGCGCTACCCGGCGTCTCCTTCCCAGGAACAACCTATGTCTCTCCATCTCGCACGCGCGGTTTTCGCCGCCAGCCTTTTCCTGCTGCCTGGGCTCGCAAGCGCCAAGACCTATTCGATTCCCGACCCCAATCCCGTCGCGGTCATCACGATGCCGGAGGATTGGGAATCCACCGAGATCGCCAAGGGCGTCGAATCGACCTCGGATGACGAGGCCGTCTACATCTCGGTCGAGGTGACCGAGCTGAAGGACGCCGCGCAATCCATCGCCGAAGCGGTCACCTGGCTGAAGAGCAAGGGCGTCGTCGTCGACCCCGCGACGCAGGAGAAGAAGCCGTTCTCCAACAATGGCATGGAGGGCGTTCAGGTGCAGTGGACCGGCAAGGACGAGGATGGTCCCACCCATGTCAGCCTGACGCTGCTGCAGGTCACCGAGACCAAGGGCCTCGTCGTGACCTACTGGGCCTCGCCCGAGGGCGAGAAGGAGAACCTCAAGGATCTGGCCTCGATCATCGACAGCCTGAAGGCGATCAAATAAGGCGCTTCGATCAGCGTGGGGCCGGCTCGGCGCCGGCTCCGCGTCCATAGCGCGCCATGAACATCGCGATCGCCTCGCCGACGACGCGATTGATTTCCTCGTCGCTCGGTGGCGTGCGGACGGCGTTGAACAGGCGCGGGCGCGTCAGGGTCGACTGGCAGAGATCGAGGAACTGGACGGCGGCGAGATAGGTGTCGTCGATCGCGAGCTTGCCCTCGGCGACCATGCGGTCGAGATAGCGGGCGATCAGCCGCGAGCCGAGCATCGGGCCGTTCTCGTAGAATTCCCGGCCGAGATCGGGCATGCGCTCGGCCACGCCGATGACGACGCGATGCGCGCTGACCGCGAGCTCGCCATTGATCATCCTGACGATGCAGAGCCCGAACCGGCTCAAGGCCCGCACGGGGTCGGAATCCTCATTCAGGGCCTCGATGGCGCCGCGTTTCTGAATCTCGCGCTCGCGCTGGATCAGGTCGACGAAAAGGTGCTCCTTGTCCTCGAAATAGACGTAGAGCGTGCCTTTCGAGACGTTCGCCGCGGCGGCGATATCGTTCATGCTGGCAGCGTCGAAGCCGCGCGAGGTGAAAACCTGAAGCGCACCGTCGAGAATCTGGCGGCGCTTGTCGGGATCGGCGCCGGCGATCCGGCGATTGCGGGGGCCCGTCTTTACCGGGGCTTCAGAGGTTTCCGACATTCTGTTCCCGCCCGGTCTGCGGGCGCTGCATGGCGACTGCGAAAAAAGAATCGAACCAATCAGTTCGATTTGACTTGATATGCATTATTGCTCGCGCTATTTCAAGCGCAATCGAACCGAGCGGTTCGAATTGACATGCAGGACGACCAATGTCTGCTGAGACCGCATCCGAACACCGCCGCGACCGGCTGAAGCTGGTCGATGCCAAGGCCGAGACCGCCCAGCCGGCCGAGCCCACCGCCCGCGACGCACAGGCGAAGAGCGCCCCGCCCGAGGCGGCAGAAGCCAAGGCCAAATCCGGAAAGAGCCCGCTCAAGCGCGGCGCGCTGTTCCTGGTTGCAGCGGCTGCCGTCGGCGCCGGGCTCTGGTACGGTATCGACTGGTGGCGCAATGGCCGCTTCATCGTCTCGACCGACGATGCCTATGTCGGCGCCGAAATGGCGACCGTTTCGGCCAAGCTCTCCGCCAATATCGCCACCGTCTCGGTGCGCCAGAACCAGGAGGTCAAGGCCGGGCAGCCGCTCGTCGCGCTCGACGATGGCGACTGGCGTATCGCGCTCGACAGCGCTCGCGCCAAGACCGCCACGGCGCAGGCGACGCTCGCCCGCATCGATAGTCAGGTCGAGGCGGCGCGCGCCGCCCAGATGCAGGCGCAGGCACAGCAGAATTCGGCCGAGGCGGCGGTGACGCGCACGGCTGCCGATTTCGAGCGTGCCAGCAGCCTCGCCGCCAAGTCCTTCGGCTCGCAGGCGACGCTCGATGCCGCCACCGCGGCTCGCGATCAGGCCATCGCCTCTGTCGCGAGCGCCAAGGCTGGCGTCGTGCAGGCGCAGGCCAATATCAAGGTTCTGGAAGCGCAGCGTGTCGAGGCCGCCCGCCAGATCGACGAGCTCAAGGTTGCCGAGCAAAAGGCCGAGCGCGATCTCTCCTTCATGAAGATCGCCGCGCCGATCGACGGCGTCGTCGCCAACACCAATATGCAGATCGGCGATCTCGTCGGCGCCGGCAAGCGCCTGATGTCGATCGTTCCGCTCGACCAGGTCTATGTCGACGCCAATTTCAAGGAGACGCAGGTCGGCCCGCTGAAGACCGGCGACAAGGCCAGCATCACGGTCGATGCCTTGCCGGGTGAGGTCTTCCACGGCACGGTCAGCGGCATCGCCGGCGGCACGGGCTCGGTGTTCACGCTGCTGCCGCCCGACAATGCGACCGGCAACTTCACCAAGATCGTGCAGCGCGTGCCGGTGCGCATCATGCTCGACCGCGAGTCGACGGCGAAGCATGTGCTGCGGCCGGGCATGTCGGTCGTGGTCTCGATCGATCCGCGGCCGGCCGCGCAGCATTGATCAAGCGGGTCATCCCGCACGCGCAGCGGCATGCAATGCCGCTGCGCAGATGCGGGGCAAGACGAGATACGACTGGCTCCCGCCGCTGTGAGGGCGCCTCTTTCTGATGACGGTCCCGTGTTTGCGCAGCAGCGTTTCACGCTGCAGCGCGCACGGGATGACACCCCGAGGAAAGGTAGGCCGCCATGGCCACCGCGACCCTGAACCCGGGCGCAGGCGCCAAGCCCGCCGAAGACGCCATCCCCTTACGCCGGATCTTCGCCTTCATGGCGATGGTCTTCGGCATGTTCATGGCGATCCTGGACATCCAGATCGTCTCGGCCTCGCTCGCCGAGATCCAGGCCGGCCTGTCCGCCTCCTCGGACGAGATCGCCTGGGTCCAGACGGCCTATCTGATCGCCGAAGTCATCATGATCCCGCTGTCGGGCTATCTCAGCCGGGCGCTGTCGACGCGGGTGTTCTTCTCGATCGCGGCGGCGGGCTTCACCATCTCCAGCGTGCTCTGCGCCCAGGCTTCCTCGATCAACGAGATGATCCTGTGGCGCGCGGTGCAGGGCTTCATCGGCGGCGGCATGATTCCCGGCGTCTTCGCCGCGGCCTTCACGATCTTCCCGCCCTCGAAGCGCCCGGTCGTCTCGCCCTTGATCGGCCTCGTCGCGACGCTGGCCCCGACCATCGGCCCGACAGTCGGCGGCTATCTCAGCCACGCCTTCTCCTGGCACTGGCTCTTCCTCGTCAATGTGGTGCCGGGCATCGGCGTCACCATCGCGGCCTGGACGCTGATCGATTTCGACAAGCCTGACCACAGCCTGATCAAGCGCTTCGACTGGCTTGGCCTTGCCGGCATGGCCGCCTTCCTCGGCAGCCTCGAATATGTGCTGGAGGAGGGGACGCGGCTCGACTGGTTCCAGAGCCACGAGATCATGTTCTTCTCGGTCGTGATGGTCTTCGGCGCGGTGCTGTTCTTCTGGCGGGCGCTGACGCGCGACGATCCGCTGGTCGATCTCTACGCGTTCAGGAACCGCAACTTCGCCTTCGGCTCGCTGTTTTCATTCTGCATGGGCATCGGCCTCTACGGGCTGACCTATCTCTACCCGGTCTATCTCGGCCGCATCCGCGGCTATGACGCGCTGATGATCGGCGAGACCATGTTCGTCACCGGCCTGTGCATGTTCTTCACCGCGCCGATCGCCGGGCGGCTCTCGGCGAAGCTCGACCCGCGCATCATGATGATGATCGGTTTCGGCGGCTTCGCGCTGGGGACCTGGATCGCCTCGGGCATCACCTCGGACTGGGATTTCTACGAGCTCCTGCTGCCACAGGTGCTGCGCGGCTGTTCGCTGATGCTGTGCATGGTGCCGATCAACAATATCGCGCTGGGGTCGCTGCCACCGCAGCAACTCAAGAACGCCTCGGGCCTGTACAATCTCACGCGCAATCTCGGCGGCGCGGTCGGGCTTGCCATCATCAACACGATGCTGAACACGCGCACCGACCTGCACATCACCCGGCTGCACGAGATGGTCGTGGCAGGGCGGCAGGTGGCGGAGGAGGCGATCGCCAACACCGCGCAGCGCTTCATCGACTACGGCGACGCGGCGCAGACCATGGCGCTGGCCTTGGTCAACCAGCGTGTCCACAAGCAGGCGCTGGTCATGGCCTTCGGCGACGTGTTCATCGGCCTGACCGCGATCTTCGGGAGCCTCGTCCTGATGTCCCTGTTCCTGAGCAAGCCGCCGAAGCCTGTCGCAGGCGGCGGGGGCGGCGGCCACTAGGCCGCATCCCCCGGAAGAGCACCTTCGCCGGCCGAGGCCGGTCCCGTCGGCAGGGCAGACCATGTGTTCACCGCGCGACATCGGCGCGGTTTGCATGCCGATGTGCTGTGGGCGCTGCCCGATGTCGCAGCCACGAAGATTGACATCTGAGGGATGCTTCGCCAAATATGGTAATAATATCAGTAGTTTAGATGTTTTCTAAACTACGCTGCCGAGTTTCGGCGTGTGGAAGGCGTTACGATGAGCGTTCTGGCGAGCAAGGATCAGAATCACAAGCCCGTGGCGGGCGATCATATCCCGTGGCCGCAGAAAAACCCGACGAGCTGCCCGATCAGCGCGGTGAAGGCGCGGCTCCGGACAGCGGGCCTGCGCCCGACGCGCCAGCGCATGGCTCTGGGCTGGCTGCTCTTCGCCAAGGGCGATCGTCATGTCAGCGCCGAGATGCTCTATGAGGAAGCGCTGCGGGCGCGCGAGCCGCTTTCGCTCGCGACCGTCTACAACACGCTGCGCCAATTCTCCGAGGCCGGCCTGCTGCGCCAGGTCTCGGTCTCCGGGCCGAAGACCTTCTTCGACACCAATGTGTCGGAGCACCATCATTTCTACAACGAGGACGACGAGACCGTCACCGACATCCCGGGCTCGATGATCCAGGTCGCCGGCCTGCCGGACGCGCCGGAGGGCATGATGATCGCCTCGGTCGAGGTCATCGTGCGCCTGCGCAGCGCCGATGGCGAGGAGATCGAGACCAAGCGGGCGGTGGGCCACCACGCGTGATCGTCTGCTCCTGCAACGTCCTGTCCTGCGGCCAGATCAAGGGCACGATCGCTGCCGATGGCAGCGGCCCCCGGACAGCCGGAGAGGTCTATGACTGCCTGGGCTGCAGCCCGGATTGCGGACGTTGCGCGCGTGAAGTGCGGGCCCTTTTGGCCGAAGCTCGCGCCGTCTGTGCGACGCAATGCGGTAGCTGCGCCAGCCGCGAGATCGAATGCGCGGTGCATGTTTCGGTCGGGCGCATGCTCGACGGGATCGAGCTCGCCGAGGAGAGCGTCGCGGCCTGATCGCCGGCGCTTCGATCAAAAGCTCTGAAGCTGCTTTTTGCCTCTTCACTTCCGGAAAGACCCTGTCTACATTAGTATCATTCTAATGTGGATTGCGGAGTGCACCCGATGAAGGGCGATAAGAAGGTCATCGAGTATCTCAACAAGGGGCTGCGCTCGGAGCTCACCGCCATCAACCAGTACTGGCTGCACTACCGCATGCTGGACAACTGGGGCCTGAAGGAGATGGCCAAGACCTGGAAGAAGGAATCGATCGAGGAGATGGTCCATGCCGACCGCTTCGTCGACCGTATCCTCTTCCTCGAAGGTTTCCCGAACCTGCAGACGCTCGACCAGCTGCGCATCGGCGAGACCGTCAAGGAAGTCATCGAGTGCGATCTCAAAGCCGAGGTCGAGGCCCGCTCGCTCTATCAGGAAGCGGCGAAATATTGCCGCGAGGTCGGCGACTATCCGTCCGAGGACCTGTTCAAGGCCCTGATGAAGGACGAGGAAGGCCATATCGACTTCTTGGAGACGCAGCTCGACCTGATCGGGCGCGTCGGCATCGAACTCTACACCCAGAAGCATATCGGCGGCCTGGAAGGCGACGATCACGAGCATTGAGTCGGAAAGAGGCGCGCCGCTTCGGCGGCGCGCCTCCTGTCGCTAGACATGCAAAAAGAAAAGGCCCGCCGGATGGCGGGCCTTTATTATTTCAGCGAAGCTGTGCCGGATCAGATGAAGCTGACGTCGGCGGCTTCCGGGCCCTTGCGGCCGGTGCGGATCGAGAAGCGCACGCGCTGCCCGTCCATCGGCGGCTGGAGGCCGCTGCGGCCGAGCGACGAGACGTGCAGGAACACGTCCGGGCCGCCCTTGTCGGGGGCAATGAAGCCGAAGCCGCGATCCGAGTTGAAGAACTTCACGGCGCCATCATAGGGGCCTTCCACCGGGCCGCTGTTGCGATCCTGGAAGCCACCGCCGCCGCGCGGACCACGATCACCGCCGCCGAAGCCGCCGCGATCACGATCGCCGTAGCCGCCGCGATCGCCGCCGAAGCTGCCGCGATCCCGGTCGCCATAACCGCCGCCGCCGAAATCATCGCGCGGAGGACGGGGCGAGAAAGCGCGGGGTGCCGGCGCGGTCTGCGTGGCCGTCGAGGCGTCGATCTCGTGAACAGCAACGACCTGAAGGCCGCGGCGGCCTTCGCCGAGATCGGCGACGATCGTCGCGCCCGGCAGCAGGTCCTGCTGATCGAGCGGGCCGATGGCCGAGACATGCAAGAAGACATCGCCCGAACCGTCGGAGGGCGATGCGAAACCGAACCCCTTCTCGGGGTCGAACCACTTGACCTTGGCTTCGATGTTTTCGTGCGTGACGAAAGGCTGGGCAGCGGGAGGCTTGCGACGATCGAACATGGATCTTCAAATATGAGTGACCGGGAGCACGCAACTTAGCGCATGCCGGGCGTGCCGTCATCGGGGTCAATGCGAAATTATTGCACGTCATTTTACGGCGCAATAGTGGTTTTTTCGCTTGCCGTTCCTAACGTCACATAGGGCGTTTGTCATGCGCGCGGTGCATGTCATGGCGCGTTTATCGCTCGGATTTTCCACTGGGTCGGCGAAAATGCCGCAGGTCGCGCCCTTGCAATCAGGCGCCGGCGGCACGATGTGAGTTTCAAGTTAGGGAAGACAACGCCTCCTGGTCGGTTAGCGCGGCACGTGCGCAGTTCAGGAGATGACAATTGGTCCGTTCGCGACAATCCGGCAAAAGGGCCGGCGATGGCGTGATCCGGCGGCTGTGGCCGACGGAGCGCGATCTGTTCAGAGAGCATCTGCTCAGGCTCGATCCCGTCACGCGCCATCAGCGCTTCGGCACGGCGGTGAATGACGAGTTCCTCGAATCCTATGCCAGGACGACGTTCAATGTCGGCGGGCTAGTCTATGCCTATGTGGTCGAAGGCGTGGTGCGTGGCGCGGCCGAATTGCGTGGTCTCGACGACATCATCGCGCTGACCGGCGAGGCTGCTTTCAGCGTCGAGACGCCATGGCGGCGGCGTGGGGTCGGTTCGCAATTGTTCGGCCGGCTGATCACGGCGGCGCGCAATCGTGGCGTCCGCACGCTTTATCTGACCTGTCTGCCGGAGAATAGGGCAATGCGCCGTCTCGCGGCGAAGTTCGAGGCCGATCTCGTCAGCGGCTATGCCGATGTCGAGGGCGTCATCGCTACCGGCGCTCCGACGCCCTTCACGATCCTCGACGAGGCGCTGGATAACGCCAAGGGCTTCGCGACGATGGCCTTGGCGCTCCAGAAGAGCTTCTGGCCCAGCGCGTTCCTTGCGCGGACGCTCAGAGCCTGAGTTCACGCAAGATCAGAGCCCTTCCGCGTTGTTCGAAGCGCGGGAGGGCTCTGTCTGTTTGATCGGGTGTTTCGAGAGGCCGCCTTATCGGTTCAGCGACAGCGAGGCGCCGGACTTGGTGACCGCGCCGTCGAGCGCGCCGGAGCCGGAGCTTCGCAGCCGGGCCGCGACCGTGCCGCCCTGCTGGTAGAGATAGACCTCGCCATCCCGGAAATCCCAGGCCGAGATCTTCTGCAGCTCCTTGTTCGTGCAACCGGACGAGGAGGCGCGGTAGAGATCCAGCGTCGGCGTGCTCGACAATTGCACGCGGCAGGAGCCGCCGGTCGCCTCGCGAGCCGTCCAGCCGCCGACCATGCCGTCGCGGCTGGCCGAGGGGCGGGGAGTGGCCGCCGGGGCCGGGCCGAGGCCTGCGACCTGATTGTTGCTGCCGCGCAGGCCGGGGTCCTGCCCCGGCTGGCCGGTCGGAGGCAGACCCTGCGGCTGGCCTTGCGGAGCAGCGCCGGCATTGGGATCGAAGAACGGGTCCTGCGGCGGGGGCAAGGCACCGCCCTGCGGGCCACCGGCGACGGGATAGCCGCCAGCCTGGGGCGGCGCTGCGGGATAGCCACCCGGCGGCGGCAGAGGCTCCGAGGTAATCGGGGCGGAACTGATCGGCGGCGATGAGGGCAGGGGCTGGCTGTAGGAGGGCTGGTTCATCACCGGCCCGCTGAAGCGCTGCGAGCCGGCGCAGGCCGTCAGCGCCAGCAGAGGCAGCAGGGCGGCGGCGCGCGCCAGTTTGGCGGTCGATGCAGTCTTGATCGTCGTCATCAGGCGCGGGTTCCGATCTCGGTCAGCCGAACGTTGCGTCATTATCAGAAAACGCGATGAACGCGGCATGAGCATGGTCTAGCGCAGCGCCGCGGCGTTGCGAACCCTCGATATCGGCTTCGGTTCCCGTTACGGGGCTCAATTCCATGAAAATGGCCTGCGCGCCGGTGCGGGCAGGCCATATCCAGTTATTATCCGGAGGGGAGCGTGTCAGCCCGCCTTGCGCTTGTTCTGGCGATTGGCGACGAGGTCGTCGACGACGGCGGGATCGGCCAGGGTCGAGGTGTCGCCGAGCGCGCCGTACTCGTCCTCGGCGATCTTGCGCAGGATGCGGCGCATGA
>NZ_CAMFKW010000005.1 GCF_945957345.1 uncultured Allobosea sp.
TGCGCTCAAGAAGGCCACCGACAAGAAGTGAGGTTTCGGCCGCGAAAGCGGCCGGCCTTTGAATTCGGCCCGCGCGGAGCGATCCGCGCGGGCTTTTGTTTCGAAACCACGTTGTCATTCCGGGGCGCGCCACAGGGCCGAACCCGGAACCCACAACTGGGTGAGCCCTGGCCATCACGGCGGGGAACGCTCGTCCCGTCGTGGTTCCGGGTTCTTCGCTGAAGCGAAGCCCCGGAATGACAATTTGGACATGCCCCGCAAGAGGAGAAGCGCCATGACCCCTGCCGCCATCGGCATCGACTTCGGCACCACCAACAGCGTCGTCGCGCTGGCTGGCGCCGACGGATCGGTCGTGACGCGCTCCTTCGCCACCAGGCAGGGCGCGGTCGATGCGTATCGCTCGGCGCTGATGTTCTGGCGTGAGGGGCGCCCGCCCGAGACCCGCATCACCCATGTCAGCGGCCCCGATGCGCTCGACATGGCCCTGGGGATGACGACCGAGCATCGCTTCCTGCAATCGCTGAAGACACATCTTTCCAGCCGCGCCTTCCAGGAGACCCGTCTCTTCGGCAAGCTCTTCAAGCTGGAGGACCTGATCGGCGTCTTCCTCTCCGATCTCACGACGGACCTGCCCGGCCATGACGCGCTGCCGCTGGTTTCCGGCCGCCCGGTCGTCTTCGCCGGCGAGCGTCCGGACGAGGAACTGGCAGTCGGCCGCCTGGAGGGCTCCTACGGCAAGGCCGGCATGAAGCAGGTGGATTTCGCTTACGAACCACTCGGCGCCGCCTATTGGTACGCGCGTGACCTGAAGACGCCCCAGACCATGCTGGTCGCGGATTTCGGCGGCGGTACCAGCGACTTCTCGGTGATGCGCTTCGAGCCCGGCAAGCGCGGCGGCCTGGAGGCGATTCCGCTCTCGCATGCCGGTGTCGGCGTCGCCGGCGACACCTTCGATTACCGCATCATCGAGCATGCGGTCTCGCCGGCGCTCGGCAAGGGCACGGACTACCGTTCCTTCGGCAAGCTTCTGCCGGTGCCGGCCCATTATCACGCCGCCTTCGCGCAATGGCACAAGCTCTCGCTGATGAAGAGCCGCGAGACCATGGCCGAGCTCAACGCCCTGATCCGCGAAGCCGTCGAGCCCGGCAAGCTCGAGGACCTGCTGACGGTGATCGAATATGATCTCGGCTACGAGCTTTATCGCGCCGTCTCCGCCGCCAAGGTCGCGCTCTCCGACAAGGAGGAGACGACGCTGAGCTTCAGCCAGATGGGCGTCAGCATCGTAAAGCCTATCCGCCGCGCCGATTTCGAGCGCTGGATCGCCGAGGACGTCGGCGCGATCGAAACCGCGCTCGACCGTGCACTGGCCGAGGCCGGGATCGGCGGTGATCGCATCGAGGCGGTCTTCATGACCGGCGGCACCTCCTATGTGCCGGCGGTCCGCAGCCTGTTCGACCGGCGCTTCGGTGCGGGCAAGGTGCATATCGGCGATGCCTTCCGCTCGGTCGCCAGCGGGCTTGCGCTGCTCGCGCTCGACCGGGCGCGCGCCTCGGTCGCGGCCTGAGGTTGCACCTCCGCCTTGCCCGCCCGCTGCGGCGGGTCTACATCACGGACCCAGTCGCTGCGCGCTTTCCGTTCGGCCGATTTCGGTGGAACGAAAAAGAATTCGCGCACAATCAAAAAGCTGAGCATGTTCCGTTGGAACATGGTCCAGGAGCCTCCCGATGTCGTCCGATGCCGATCTGCTCGCAGACCGCCGCAGCCTGCGCCGCAAGCTGACGCTCTGGCGCGTGCTTGCCGTGCTCGGCGTCATCGTGGCGGCAGTGGTCGGCGGCTTCGCCTGGAAGGGTGACGGCCCCGGCAGCCTGTCGAGCCCCCACATCGCGCGGATCACGATTTCCGGATTCATCTCGGGTGACCGCCGCACTCTCGACCTGATCAAGTCGGTCGAGGACAGCAAGTCGGTCTCGGCCGTGGTGCTGCGCATCGACAGCCCTGGCGGCACGACCTCCGGTTCCGAGGCGCTGCATACGGCACTGCGCCAGCTCGCCGCCAAGAAGCCGATGGTTGCGGTCGTCGACGGCCTCGCGGCCTCTGGCGGTTATATCGCCGCGATGGGCGCCGACCGCATCGTCGCCCGCCAGACCTCGCTGGTCGGCTCGATCGGCGTGCTCTTCCAGTTCCCGAACGTCTCGCAATTGCTCGATACGGTGGGCGTCAAGGTCGAGTCGATCAAGTCGAGCCCGCTCAAGGCGGCGCCGAGCGGCTTCGAGCCGACCTCGCCCGAGGCGCGCGAAGCCCTGCAGCGCGTCGTCAATGACAATTACGCCTGGTTCAAGGACATGGTGCGCGACCGCCGCCACCTCGCCGAGGGCGAGGTGGCAACGGTTTCGGATGGACGTGTGCATTCCGGCCGCCAGGCGCTGAACCTGAAGCTCATCGACCAGATCGGCGGCGAGCAGGACGCCATCGCCTGGATGGAGAGCGAGAAGAGCGTTGCCAAGGACTTGAAGGTCCGCGACTGGCGTCGCCGCAGCGAATCCTCCTCCTTCGGCCTGTGGAGCCTGGCCGAGGCGATGGCGCGCGGCGCCGGCCTCGATGCGCTCGCCGCGACGATCGCGCGGGCGGCGGACCAGCCGGTCGGCTTGCGGCTTGACGCGCCCTTGGCGCTCTGGCAGCCTGCCGCTGAAAAGTGATGTTGATACAAATGGTTATACTCCAGCGATGATTAAATCCGAACTCGTTCAGCGGATCGCCGACCGCAACACCCACCTCTACCAGCGCGATATCGAGAACATCGTCTCGGCTATCCTGGACGAGGTCGTGAAAGCTCTGGCGCGTGGCGACCGGGTGGAGCTGCGTGGCTTCGGCGCCTTCTCGCGCAAGGGCCGCTCGGCGCGCATCGGCCGCAACCCCCGCACCGGCGATGCGGTCGAGGTCGAGGAGAAGTTCGTCCCCGTCTTCAAGACGGGCAAAGAGCTGCGGCTGCGCCTCAACGGCAAGGACTGATCGCAGGCGCCGCTCCCGCAGCATACGGAGATTGTGATGAAGGCCTTCTTCAAGGCGCTGGTGCTGGTTCCCATCGCGCTGGTGATCGTGCTGTTTTCGGTCGCCAATCGCGGCGCGGTGCGCGTCTCGCTCGATCCCTTCAGCCGCGACCTGCCGATGCTCTCCTACGAGGTCCCGCTCTTCCTGGTGGTGCTCGCGGCCATCGCCATCGGCGTGCTCGTCGGCGGCCTCGCTTCCTGGATCGCGCAGGGCAAGCACCGCAGGGCGGCGCGCCGCAGCCGCCGCGAGGCCGAGGCGTTGCGCTCCGAAACCCAGGCACTGCGCTCGGCCGTGCCCGATTCCGCGCTGCCGGCACTGACCAACGGACGGAATTGATGCGACTTTTCGACGTGGCCGAGATCGATGCGGCCCTGAGCTATCCCGGCCTGATCGACATCCTCGACGACGCCTTCCGTAGCGAAGTGATCGCACCCAAGCGCGGCCAGTATGCGATCGAGCGGCCGGGCGAGACCGATGCGATCCTGCTGACCATGCCGGCCTGGAGCGGGCCGGATGTCGCCAATCCCTATATCGGCACCAAGATCGTCTCGGTCTTCTTCGGCAACGGCAAGCGCAATCTGCCGGGCGTCATGGGCGCCTATCTCCTGATGGACGGCACGAGCGGCAAGCCGCTCGCGGTGATGGACGGCAACCGGCTGACGACCTGGCGCACGGCCGCAGCCTCCGCGCTGGCTTCGCGCTACATGTCGAACCCCGAAGCCAGCCGCATGCTGATGGTCGGCGCCGGCGCGCTCGCACCCTTCATCATCAAGGCGCATCGCTCCGTCCGCCCGCTGACCGAGATCGCGGTCTGGGCGCGGAGACCTGAAGCCGCAGAGGCGACCGTCGCCGAGCTGGCAAAAGATGGCATCACGGCCCGCGCCACGACCGATCTCGAAGGCGCGGCCCGCACGGCCGACATCATCTCCTGTGCGACCAACGCGACCGAACCGCTGATCCATGGTCACTGGCTGAAGCGCGAGGCCCATCTCGATCTGATCGGCGGCTTCACCATGCAGATGCGCGAGGCGGATGCCGACGCATTGCATCGTGCCCGCGTCATCGTCGATTCCAGCAAGGCGATCGACGAGGGTGGCGACGTTGCCGTCGCTATCGCCGAGGGCAGCTATAGCGCCGACAAGGTGGCGGGCACGCTGGCCGATCTCTGCCATGGCCGGATCGCCGGCCCGGTCGAGGGCGGCGGCATCACGCTGTTCAAGTCGGTGGGCGTCGCGCTCGAGGATCTGGCCGCTGCAGTGGCCGTCTGGGACAATCGTTCCTGAGGCTCAAGGCGATCGGGCCGTGGGAAATCCCAGATCCCGATCGCGAAGCCCCTCTTGCAGCTCAACTGACGGCTGGACTGTCGCGCTCAGGCGATCCGCGCGCCGCCGATGGCGCCGAGCAGCCACAGGATCAGGACGATCACGAGCACGAGGCCCAGAACGCCGCCGAGCCCTGCCGACCCATAGCTGCGATGGCCGTAATAGCCGCCGCCTCCGAGGAGCAGGATGAGCAGCACGATGATGAGCACGGTGGACATGGCGAACTCCCGTTTGGAGGCGCCCGTTTCGGGCGCGGTCCAGCGGGAAACGCCGGCCGGGAAGCGCCGGTTCCGTAGATCCTCGCGCGACCGATAGGTCGCGATAACGATGATCTATCGATATGTTATCGCATCGGATTTGTCCGAAAAGTGGAATCCACTTTTCGGTCCGATGCTATAACGTCGCCGTCAATCGGCCTTGATACCGACCTCCTTGATCAGGTCGCCCCATTTCTTCAGCTCGGAACGCAGGAAGGCGGCGAGCTCATCCTGCGTCCAGCCGCCGGGCTCGGCCGCCAGCGCATCCATCTTCGCACGAAGCGCCGGATCGGTGACGCCGGCTTTGGTATCGGCCTGGATCTTGGCGATGATCGCGGGCGGTGTCTTGGCCGGCGCGAACAGAGCAAACCATGAGGATACGTCGAAGCCCGGCACCGTCTCCGCGATCGGCGGGAACTCGGGAGCGGTCGGCGCCCGTTTCGCCGTGGTCACGCCGAGCCCGCGGATCGCGCCGGCCTTCGCCTGCGGCAGCGCGGAGGTGATGTTGTCGAAGATCAGGTCGACACGGCCGCCCATCAGGTCCTGGATCGCCTGTGCGGAGCCGCGATAGGGAACATGGACCATCTTCGTCCCCGTCAGCTTCTGGAAGAGCTCGCCGGAGAGATGCAATGAGGTGCCGACGCCGGAGGACGCATAGGTGAGCTTGCCCGGATTGGCCTTGGCATGGGCGATGAGCTCGGCGACGCTCTTCACCGGCAGGTCGTTGCGGACCACGAGCAGGTTCGGCACCAGCGCGACCATCGTGATCGGCGCGAAATCCTTGATCGGATCGTAGTTGATCTTGGAATAGAGATACTGGTTCGTCGCAAGCCCGACTGAGACGATCAGCAGCGTCTCGCCATTGGGTTCAGCCTTGGCGACGGCTTCCGTCCCGATATTGCTTCCGGCGCCCGGCCGGTTCTCGACGATGACGCCGCTGCCCCATGTCTGGCTGAGCTTGTCCGCGATGAGGCGGCCGAGCACATCGGTCGCGCCGCCGGGCGTGAACGGCACGACGAGCTTGACGACCCGCCCCTGTGGCCAGGACTGCTGGCCGAAGCTCGCGCTGGGCATCGCGAGAAGGGCGCCTGCGCCCGCGAGAATGCTGCGGCGGTCGATCCTGGCCGTCATCGATGTCCTCCCTTGTGGGCGCTCTGCGGCGCCGGTGCGCAAGGCTGCAATTCGCCGCGGCGCTTGTCCAGCCGTCGCGCTTGACCGGCATGGATGGTCGCGGCGATTCTCTGGCCATGCGCAACATCTCCCGAATCGCAGGTTCTCTCGCCGCGCTTGCCCTCTTGTCGACGGCGGCACTCGCCCAGTCGACCGCCGACCAGGAAGCGAAGACCCGCGCCGCCAATATCGCGGCGTGGCCCGACGCTGCCCGCTCGCTTTTCGGTCAGAAGACCGGACCGGCGAGCATGCAGGCCCGCGCCATCGGCTCCTATGCACGCGGCTGCCTTGCCGGTGCCGAGGCACTGCCGGTCGATGGGCCGAGCTGGCAGGTCATGCGGCTCAACCGCAACCGCAACTGGGGCCATCCCGCCCTGATCGACTACCTGGAGAAGCTCGCCCGCGACGTGCCGCGCATCACCGGCTGGGCGGGCCTGCTCGTCGGCGACATGTCGCAGCCGCGTGGGGGCCCGATGCTGACCGGTCACGCCTCTCACCAGATCGGGCTAGACGCCGATGTCTGGCTCACGCCGATGCCGCGCGGCCGGCTCGATCGCGAGCAGCGCGAGAACATGTCGGCGGTCAACATGGCTCGTTCGGATTGGCGCGACGTCGATCCGCGCAACTGGACCCCGGCCCATACCCGGTTGATCCGTGCGGTCGCGGCCGAGCCCAAGGTCGAGCGCATCTTCGTCAACCCGGCGATCAAGGTCGCGCTCTGCCGCGAGGCCGGTGCCGACAAGAGCTGGCTGGACAAGGTCAGGCCGATCTGGGGCCACAACTACCATTTCCATATCCGTCTGGCCTGCCCGGCCGGCATGGCGAGCTGTCAGGGGCAGGAGCCGCCGAATTTCGGCGATGGCTGCGGCACCGAGCTCAGCGGCTGGGTCGAGCGCCAGCATCAGGCCATCTTCAACCCGCCGAAGCCCAAGCCGGGGCCCAAGCCCAAGCCGAAGCCACCGATGTCGCTCGATGCCCTGCCGCCGGAATGCCGGCAGGTGCTGGTCTCGCGCTGAAAAGATCCCTCAGCGTCGCGGCGGCACGCGCGCCGAACTATAGGCGAACGGGTCGCGCTCGGGGCTGATCGGCAGAGCTTCCTCCGAGCCCTGCTGATCGACGAAGCCGGAGCTGCCGCCATCGCCGAAAGCGGTTTCCTCCTCCGAGGGCTCGACGGCGCCGGGCAGGGAAAGCGGCCCGCGCCGCTCGCTCGGCAGGGGCTGCGGCTGGTAGCGCCCCTGTTGGTGGCGCGCGTCGTATTGCTCCAGGAAACGCTGCTGCGCGTCGAGGCTGCTGTCCTGTCCGCGTCCATTGTTCGCGACAGGATAGCCGCCCTGCACTGCGCCCGGCGGGCGCATGCCGCCGCTCGGCTGGCGCAGCATCGGCTCGCCGGAATAGGCGGTGGCGGTTTGGCTGTTGCGCTGGGATTGAGGCGCGGGAGCGCCCTGCGCGGAGATATAGGGGCGCGCCGGATCCGGCGGCGGCAGGTTGTAGTTCGGCGTGTACTTGATGATCGGCTTGCAGATGTGCCGGCCCTTGGAATGCCGGGCAAGATCGATGTGGAGATGGTCGTAATGCATCGGGTCGGCGCCTGGGCCGAGCACCGTGCCGAAATAATTGCAGGCGCCGACGAAGATCTCCCTCAGGAAGTTCTGCTCCTCGGGTGAGCCGCGCCAGCCCTCCTTGACCGTGACGACGCGGTTGTCGTTCAGCCGGAAGGAGAACACGTCGACGGCATTGCCGAAAGCGTGCTCGGAGGTGCGCGTCGTCGCCGTGCCATTGTTCATGGCGCGGCAGGAATAGGAGCCGGACCGGATCTCGATCACCTGCGCGCCAAGGATGTTCATCGCGGCGGGCTGCACGACCTCCGCGAACCACTGGTCGGTGGTCGCCACGACCGGGCAGGCCAGTAGGGCAGGGCTCGTCAGGCTGACGCTGCCGTTCTGTAGTGCCGTGACCTTCAGGGGCTGCTGCATGCCGCAGGTTCCGGGTCCGTCGATCGGCTTGCCGCGCAGGCTGACATAGGAGGAGAGCTGCACCTGGCGGGAGGCCATGCACTGTGCTTCCGCCTGGTCGCGCCAGGCGGCGCGCTGGGGCTTCTGGAACTTGCCGCAGCCCGCCAGGCCGGTTGCGCCGGCGAGGCCGAGTGCGATGAGGGCGAGATGTGCGCGTCGCATGACCATTCAAATGCGAAGCGCTTGGTGAACGGTTTCTCAACCGACTGCGTCCGGGCCGCCACAGGCGCATTAACTTTGGCGCCGTGGTGAACGGGGCCTTAATCTCCCCTTTTCGGCCTTAACCGGCGCTGTTTTCGCGGGCTGGAGCCGTCTCGGTGATGTCGGGAAGATCAGCGTGGGGAGCGCCGAGGTTAATCATGGCGCAGGCGTGGCGAAGCGCCGGACAGTGCTCGCGGCGAAATCGCGCAGCTAGAAATATCCCCAAATCTAATCAACAGTTTAACCCTTGATTAAGGGTGATCTAGCCTGTGTCCCAGCCCCGCCACGATGCCGCCCCCTTGCGGCCTTCGTCAGTTCTGCTACCGTCCGCGACAGGTCAATGACACAGGAGGGTGTGATGAGTGTCACGCTACGTCTCGACCGATTGATCATGGGTGCGGCCTTCGTTTTCATGATGGCGATCGTTCTGGGAGCGTTCTGACAATCGGTCAGGCTCGAAGTCGCTAGGACCACAAGAGCAATAAAAGCTGCGCCGCCGGGAGCGACCCCGGCGGCGCTTTTGTTTGTGCTGATGAAACCCGGTGCAGAGGCCTCAGCTTTCCGGGCAGGCCGTTTCCGAGACCTCCCAGGACATCATGTTGACCACCCGCCCGCAGGTGGCGACCCGGGGGCCTTGCGTGGTCCTGATGCAGGATTTGGAACCCTCGGCGATCTTGCGGCCGCCGTTCCAGCAGAAGCAGAGCGGCTCCGGCGCCTGCGCGAGGCGCGGCTTGTCGAGCGCGATCGCCGGTTCGGCGGCAGCGGCAGCTTCGCTGAACAGGAACAGGACAGCGAGTGCGAGCATCCAGCTCAGCACGCGGTGTCGGCGAGGCCTAGGTCCGGATCCGGTCATGGCGCTCTCCCTGCGCCTCGCATGGCGAGACGGCGCGGAACATTAGCACATCGGCCCGTTCGCAACGAATAATTATGTACCGGATTGAAATAGTAAGGCATTTCAGCCTGTTAGCCGGATGGGGCCTTGCGTGGGATGTGGCCTCTCTCCATATTGTGTCCCGGTGGGCCCATGGTGGGCTCCGGGAGGAACAATGTCTCTGATTTCGCTCGCCCGTCGTGGACGTGCCGTCGCCCTGATCACCGGGGCCCTGTTGCTCGTGCCGCTCGTTGCCGAAGCCCGTCCGGGTGGTGGCCGCAGCTCGGGCAGCCGCGGATCGTTCACCAACAGCGCGCCGCCGTCGACCAGCACGACGCCGGGCGGCGCCCAGACCTTCCAGCGTTCGGCTCCGTCTTCGCCGGCTTCGCCGTCCATGGCCGGCCCCTCGGCCGCCGGTGCGGCTGCGCAGGCGGCTCGCCCGTCCTTCGCGCGCAACATGATGATGGGCATCGGCGCCGGTCTTCTCGGCGCGGGTCTGTTCGGCATGCTCTCGGGCTCCGGCTTCTTCGGTGGCCTGGCCTCGCTCGCCGGCATGCTCGGCTTCCTGCTGCAGATCGGCCTGATCGTCGGCATCGTCATGCTCGCCATCCGCTTCTTCCGCCGCCGCTCCGAGCCGCAGCTCGCCGGTGCGGGCGCGCCCTATGCCCGCCAGGGTTATGACGCCCCGCAGCCGCAGCAGGCGGCTCGCATGGGTGGTTTCGGCGGCGGCGCTGCCGCCGCGGCGGTGCAGCCGCAACAGATCGAGCTTGCCGGTGATGATTTCAACGCGTTCGAGCGCTTGCTCGGCGAGATCAACACCGCCTACTCGAACGAGGACGAGGCTGGCCTGCGCCAGCGCACGACGCCGGAGATGTTCGGCTATTTCGACGAGGACCTCAGCGACAATGCCCGCCGCGGCGTCGCCGACCGCGTCTCCGACGTCAAGCTGCTGCAGGGCGACCTGTCGCAGGCCTGGCGCGAGGGCGATCTGGATTATGCCACCGTTGCGATGCGCTTCAGCCTGATCAACGCGGCTTACGACCGCAAGTCCGGCAAGGTCGTCGACGGCAGCGCGACGCAAGCCCAGGAGGTCAGCGAGTACTGGACCTTCGTGCGCGAGCGCGGTGGCGCCTGGAAGCTCTCGGGCATCCAGCAGGCGGCCTGAGTGCCGACAGCGTGAGAATACGAAGCGGCCGGGGCGACCCGGCCGTTTTGCTTTGCCCGGCTTTCGGGTGTGCCGCTGGCGGAGCCCGGCCTATTGCGCTACTGGCGAATAAGGTCAGCCGGAGCCCGCCTTCCATGAGTGATATGCGTCTCGTCGTCGTCGGTGCCGCCGGGCGGATGGGCCGGATGCTGATCCGCGCCATCGATCAGGCGCAGGGCTGCACGCTCGTGGCCGCTATCGAGCGACCGGGCTCTGCCGCGCTTGGCGAGGACGCCAGCATTCTTGCGGGCCTCCCAGCCTCCGGCGTCAAGGTGACGAGCGATGCGGCTGCGGCCTTCGCCGCTGCCGATGGCGTTCTCGATTTCACGGCGCCGGACCCGACGGTCGCCTTTGCCAAGCTGGCGGCCGAGGCCGGGATATTGCATGTCGTCGGCACGACCGGGCTAGAGCCCAAGCATCTGGCCGAGCTGGCCGAGGCAGCGAAGCGCACGCCCATCGTCCGCTCCGGCAATATGAGCCTCGGCGTCAACCTGCTGGCGGCCTTGGTGCGCAAGGTCGCCGCGACGCTCGGCACCGACTGGGACATCGAGATCGTCGAGATGCATCACCGCATGAAGGTCGACGCGCCCTCCGGCACCGCCGTCCTGCTCGGCGAGGCAGCGGCGGAGGGTCGCGCGGTCGATCTCGCGCAGACGCGTGTCGCCGGCCGCGACGGCATCACCGGCGCGCGTGAGGCTGGCACGATTGGCTTCGCGGCTCTGCGCGGCGGCACGGTCGTCGGCGATCACAAGGTGATCTTCGCAGGTGCCGGCGAGCGGCTCGAACTTGCCCATGTCGCGGAGGATCGCAGCCTCTTTGCGCAAGGCGCGATCAAGGCCGCTCTCTGGGGCAGGGGGCGCGAGCCGAAGCTCTATTCCATGGCCGACGTGCTCGGCCTCGACGCGCTCTGACCATGACGCGGGTCGTCGTCGCGCCAGGCGTGGTCCACTGGCCGGGCAAGCTGGCGCCGGAGGAGCAGGCGGCGTTGGTGGCGGAGTTGCGCGCGGTGGCGCGCAAGGCGCCGTTCTTCCAGCCGCGCATGCCCAAGTCCGGCACGCCCTTCTCGGTCCGCATGACCAATTGTGGTTCGCTTGGCTGGGTCTCGGATATCAACGGCTATCGCTACCAGCCGGACCATCCTGAGACCGGCGAACCCTGGCCGATCATGCCGGCTCCGCTGCTCGACCTCTGGCGGGAACTGGCCGGTTATCCGCATCCGCCTGAGGCCTGCCTGGTCAATTTCTATGCGGCTGGCGCCAAGATGGGTTTGCATCAGGACCGCGACGAGCAGGATTTCGACGCGCCAGTGCTGTCGGTCTCGCTCGGCGACGCCGCGCTCTTTCGCATCGGCGGCACGACGCGCGGCGGCAAGACGACCTCGCTCAAGCTTGCCTCGGGCGACGTACTGCTTTTCGGCGGGGAGGCGCGGCTGGCCTATCACGGCATCGACCGCATCCTGACGGGCTCATCCACGCTGCTGCCCGAGGGCGGGCGTATCAACCTGACGCTGAGGCGGGTGACGAAGCCGAAATCCTAGTCGGCCGATTTGCCAGGTAGGCTCGGGAAGGACCATCCGAACAGCAGGGAGCCGGCTCGCAGGCCGAAACAGGCTGCGAGGCCGCCAAACATCACGATCGGACCGGAGAAGCCGAGGCCGACGAGCAGCGCCGTCATGGCGGCACCTGCCGTGGCTGCGGTCACGTAGAAATCGCGGCTCCACAGCACCATCGGCCGGTCGCCGGCGAGGATATCGCGCAGGATGCCGCCGAAGGTTCCGGTCATCGCGCCGAGCGCGACGGCCGAGAGCACGGGCACGGCCGCGTCGAGGCCCTTGAGCGTGCCGATGACGGCGAAAAGTGAGAGACCGGCGGCGTCGGCCCAGATCAGCAGCTTGCGGCCGCCCCAGCCTTCCAGCACGCCGGGCCGGAGATAGGCCAGCAGCCAGGCGCAGAGCGCGACGACGGTGCAGGTGATGACGTCGCTGGGGTCGCGCACCCAGAAGATGCCGCGCCCGAGCAGGACGTCCCGCAAGGTGCCGCCGCCGACGCCGGTCACGACCGCCAGCAGGATGAAGCCGAACGGATCCATGCCCTTGCGGGCGGCGACGAGGGCGCCGGTCAGCGCGAAGATGGCGACGCCGGCAACCTCGAACACGGCGTCAGTGCTGGGTCGGTTCGCCGGCCGGCGCTTCCGGAGCCTTGGGAGCGCCTGCGGAGACGCCGACCAGGGCCGGGCGCAGCACGCGCTCGCCGATCTTGTAGCCGATCTGCACGACCTTCGAGACCAGCCCCTTGGCGATCGTGGCGTCGGGCGCCTCGAACATCGCCTGGTGCAGGTTGGGGTCGAATTTCTCGCCCTGGGGATCGATCCGGCGCACGCCGTGGCGCTCGAGCGTCTTGAGCAGCTCGCGCTCGGTCAGCTCGACGCCCTCATGCAGCGCCTTCACGGCGGCATCGGCCGTCTTCATCGCATCGCCCGGCACACTTTCCAGCGCCCGGCGCAGATTGTCCGAGGAACCGAGCATGTCGCGCGCGAAGCTGGTCACCGCATAAGCCTTGGCATCGGCGATTTCGCGCTCGGTACGGCGGCGCAGGTTCTCCATCTCGGCGAGCGTGCGCAGCAGCTTGTCCTTGAGGTCGTCGCGCTCGGCCTGAAGCTTGGCGAGCTGGGTTTCTATGCCCGTCTCGGTGGCCGCAGCCTGTTCGGGCGCATCCGCGCCGGCTTCGAGGTTGGGGTCTTCCGTCGCAGGGTTCTGCGTCATTTTATCGTCACGTCCCTTTCCTGGCTGGCTGCGCCGCCCTTGCGAGGGCTCAGCCGCGTTCGTGCCGGATATCGGCCTTATGGTCGTTTAAATCAAGCGCGGGCCGGCACTTTCGCCTTGGCCGGGGCCGGCTTCTCGCCCTCGAACTTGAAGACGTCGATGAGCGCCTTGCGGATCGTCAGTTGCCGGCCGGTCGTCACGATCTTCGCATGGGTCAGGTCGGTGACGTAGAACACGTCGACCGCCTTTTCGCCGAAGGTCGCGATATGGGCCGAGGCGATGTTGAGGTTGAGCTTACCGATCGCCGTGGTGAGATCGTAGAGCAGGCCCGGCCGGTCGAGGCCGGAGACCTCCAGCACCGTGTGGCGCGCCGAAAGCACGTTGTCGATCACGACCTCGGGCTCGACCTGGAAGGTCTGGCCGCGCGGCGGCGGCGCCCGGCGCTGCGCCACGAGATCGGCGATCTTGATCTCGCCCTTGAGCGCCCGCTCGATCGCGGCGGCGATGCGCTCAGCCCGGCGCAATTCGTCGTCGTCGCGGTCGAAGGCGCGCGAGACCGAGATCGTGTCGAGCACCAGTCCGTCGCTGGTCGTGAAGATCTGTGCATCCACGATGTTGCCACCGGCCGCCGCACAGGCGCCGGTGATGATGGCGAGCAGGCGCGGATGGTCCGGAGCAAGCACGGTGAGCTCGGTCACGCCGCGGAACTGGTCGGTCTCGACGATCGTCGCGGTGGTGCGCCCCGCAGCTTCCGCTTCACGCAGGAAGCGCGCATGCTTCTCCTGCTCGTCCGGATCGACCTTGATCCAGTAGGCCGGGTAATGACGCGCGACATAGGCATCGCGCTCCGCTTCTTCCCAGTCGGACAGGCGCCGGCGCAATTCGTCCTGCTTCATCGCCACGCGCGCCTTGCGCTCGACCGCCGAATGGCCGCCGGTAAGGACCAGTTCCGTCTCGTAATAGAGCGTACGCAGAAGCTGGCCCTTCCAGCCGTTCCAGACGCCGGGCCCGACGGCCTTGATATCGGCGACGGTGAGGATCAGCAGCAGCTTCAGGCGCTCCAGAGTCTGGACCGTGGCGGCGAAGCTCTCGATCGTCTTGGGGTCGCCGAGATCGCGGCTCTGCGCCACCGTCGACATGTCGAGATGGTGTTCGACAAGCCAGGAGACGGTCTCCGTCTGCGCCGGCGTGAGGCCGAAGCGCGGGCCGAGCTTGCGGGCGATCCTGGCGCCGGCGATCGAATGGTCCTCCGGCCGGCCCTTGGCGATGTCGTGCAGGAAGAGCGCGACATAGAGCGCCCGCCGGTTGGCGATGGTCGGCATGATCTCGTTGGCGAGCGGATGCTCGGCCTCCAGCACGCCGGCATCGATCTCGGCCAGCACGCCCATGGCGCGGATCAGGTGCTCGTCCACCGTGTAGTGGTGGTACATGTTGAACTGCATCATTGCGACGATGCGGCCGAAATCCGGGACGAAGCGTCCGAGCAAACCGGATTCGTTCATGCGCCGGAGCACCACCTCCGGCGAGCGCCGGCCGGTGAGGATCTCCAGGAAGATGCGGTTGGCTTCCGGCTCGTTGCGCAGGCCGGGCGTCACCAGCCGGAGCGATTGGGTCACCAGCCGGCTGGCATCGGGATGGATCGCGAGGTCCTCGCGGCTGGCGATGGCATAGAGCCGGAGCAGGTTGACCGGATCGCGCTCGAAAGCGCTGTCGTCGACGACATTGAGCCGCTGGCTGGTCAGCTTGAAATCGCTATGGCCGAGCGAGCGCTCGCGCTTGCGCTTGGCAAGCGTGTCGAACAGTCGCGAGAGCGTGGCGCGCGGCTTTTGCTGGCGTGCCTCCAGCGCTGCGCAGACGATGGCGGTGAGATCGCCGACATCCTTGGCGATCAGGAAGTAGGCCTTCATGAAGCGCTCGACCGGCGCCTGCCCGCTGCGCCCGGCATAGCCGATCTCGGCTGCGACCTGCCTTTGCAGGTCGAAGGACAATCGCTCCTCGGCCCGGCCGGTGATGAAATGCAGCCAGCAGCGTACGCGCCAGAGGAATTCCTCCGAGCGCTGGAACATCTGCAATTCCTGCTGGTCGAACAGTCCCGCCTCGACGAGCTCACGCACGTCATGGACGCGGTAGGCGTATTTGGCGATCCAGAACAGCGTGTTGAGGTCGCGCAAGCCACCCTTGCCGTCCTTGACGTTGGGCTCGACCAGATAGCGCGAGGCGCCGGCCCGCTGCACCCGAAGCTCGCGCTCCGCAAGCTTGGCCTCGGTGAAGGCCTGCGCCGTGCCCTCGACCACCTCGGCGTCGAAGCGCCGGACCATCTCGTCGAAGAGCGCGCGGTCCCCCACCAGGAAGCGCGCCTCCAGCAGGGCGGTGCGGATCGTCATGTCGGCGCGGGCCTCGCGCACGCAATCGTCGATCGAGCGCACGGAATGGCCGGTCTTCAGCTTCAGATCCCAGAGCGGATAGAGCATGGACTCGACCACGCTCTCGCCCCAGGCCGTCTGCTTGTGCGGGAACAGGAAGAGCAGGTCGACATCAGAGCCCGGCGCCAGCGTGCCGCGCCCGTACCCGCCGACGGCGACGACCGCGATCCGCTCGGACTGCGAAGGATTGTCGGCCGGATAGAAATAGGTGGTGGCGGCGCTGTGCAGTCCCCGCACCACCGCATCCATCACGGCCGAGAGCCGATGCGCGCAGGCAAGCCCGCCACGCGGCCCGGCGAGGATCGCGCGAGCCGAAGCGTGGCCCTCGTCGAGCAATTGCCGCAGCCCGGCAATGAGCGCCTGCCGCATCCTGGCCTTGTCGCGCCGGTTGATCCCCTCGAACAGCCGCGCGACGCCTGCGTCGGGATTGTGCAGCATCTCGGCGAGCGGCAGGGCAGGCTTGATGGGAGGCGCAGTCACGAAAGCTCCGTTCCGGCGGGCATCGCCTTTCGTAACATGGCGGCGCGGGCGGGTGAGAGGATAAATTTAAACACGTAAAAGATGTGAAATGTGGGCGAAGGCATTCCTTTACAGGTCGTTTGACAAAACGGACGCTCGGACCTTAAAAGAGGATACGCGCCGATTTGAGCCTCAGCTTGCGGGCGCGAAACAAATGCAGCTAAAGCGCGGGAACGACGGGACGGCTCGATGCCGTCGGCGCTCCTTCCGCCTTGTCTATGGATGGAGCCTGCGATGTCGGCCTCTCTTCACGATTTCTCCCGCTCTCGCGAGAATGCCCCGGCGCGCCCCAGGGCTGGCGAGGTTGTCGCCCTGCTCGGTCCGTCCGAGGTACGGGGAGCAAGCTTACGTGCCTTCGCCGGCCTGAAGGCCGATGAAGGAGCAATCCCGACGGCCGAGGTCGGTCTGCTCTGTGCTCGGCCACGCTTCTTTGCCTGGCTCGATCTAACCGAAAACCTGGCTTTCGCCCTCCCGAACGCAACGCCGTTCGAGCGCGAGGGCTTGATCGCCAACGTGCTGGTTCGCCTCGGCCTCGCCGGGCAGGCGACGCAGCGGCCGGCCGCGCTCTCGCCCGAAGGGCTGCTGCGGCTCGCCATCGCTCGCCTCCTGCTGGTCAGGCCGCGTCTGCTGCTGATCGACGAGCCCTTTGCAGCCCTCGATGCCGAGGCGCGCGCCCGGCTCGCCGCCTTCCTGCCGGAACTCTCCACGCAAGCGCGCCCGGCCGTCGTCATCGCCACCGGCTCGGTCGAGGAGGCCCTGGGGCTCGCCGATCGCATCCACGTCCTGCCGCGGGAGTCAGGGCCGGTCGCCTTCAGCCTCGACAATCTCTTGGCGCGTCCGCGCGAGGAGGGCTCTGTCGGCTTCGTTACGCTCCGCCGCGAATTGCGCCGGGCGCTCGAAAAGGAGAGCCGGCCGGCCACGCCGGAGGTGGAGGCTGCGGCCTGAAGCCGCTACAACGCGGCAGCCGCTTCAGGAGGATCACGATCATGGATGTCGCTGCGCTGCGCGCCTTGCAGGCTCCGCTCAAGGACGAATACCGGACCAACCCTGAAGCCGCTGTCATCACGCTCAAGGCCCATGGCGAGCTCGATGACCAGCATATTGCCTGCAAGGTCGAGACCGGTCGCGCCATCGCGCTAGCCGGCCTGCATCCCGCCACAGGCGGTTCCGGTGCCGAGCTCTGCTCAGGCGACATGCTGCTGGAGGCGCTGGTCGCCTGCGCCGGCGTGACGCTGAAGGCGGTCGCGACCGCGCTGGAGATCGAACTGAAGAAGGGCGCTGTCCGCGCCGAGGGCGATCTCGACTTCCGCGGCACGCTCGGCGTCGCCAAGGATGCGGCCGTCGGCTTCAAGGCGATCCGGCTGTTCTTCGATGTCGAAAGCGATGCGCCGAAGGAGAAGCTCGACACGCTGCTCAAGCTCACCGAGCGCTATTGCGTGGTCTTCCAGACGCTGAACGTGAAGCCGGAGCTGTCGGCCACCCTGCAAAGCAACGCCTCCTGACAGGGGTCAGGAGGCGCCTGAAAACAGGGTTGAATGGGAGGGGAGCTAGAACTCCTCCCAGCCCGTGCTGCCATTGCGGGCATTGGTCACGCGCTTGGCCGGCGCAGGCTTGACCTCCGCGGGCCTGGCTTCCATTGCGGCCGGGCGCCGCGATTGATGGAAGGCGGCTTCGGCGAGCTGGCGCAGGCGCTCCGGCTCCGAACCGGTCGAGACAGGCGCACGTGTCGAGGCGGCCTGGCCTTGATTGGTGCGGAAAGTCGCGACCAGCGCGTTGAGTTGCTCGATCCGGCCGGAGAGCGAGTTCGCCGAGGCCGCGCTCTGTTCCGACAGCGCGGCATTCTGCTGTGTCATCTCATCGAGATGCGCGACGGCCTGGCTCATCTCGTCGATGCCGTTGGCCTGCTCGCCCGACGCCGCCGAGATGTCGGCGATCGTCGCAGCGACCTTTTGCGAGGCCTGCAGGATCTGCGTCAGCGCCTCGCCAGCCTTGCGCACCAGCTTCACACCTTCGCCGACCTCGGCATTGGACGAGGAGATCAGGGCCGAGATGTCCTTGGCCGCCTCGCCCGAGCGCTGGGCCAGGGTCCGCACTTCCGAGGCCACGACGGCGAAACCCTTGCCGGCCTCGCCGGCGCGAGCCGCCTCGACGGCGGCGTTGAGCGCCAGCAGGTTGGTCTGGAAGGCAATGTCGTCGATCACGCGGATGATGTCGGAGATCTTCTGCGAGGCGGTCTCGATCCGAGCCATAGCTTCGACGGCCTGACCGGCGATGGTGCCGCCGGACTGGGCGGCGCTTGCGGCTTCATCGGCCGCGCTCGCTGCCGAGCGGGAGGCCTGGGCCGAGGCCTTGACCGAGGCTGCGAGCTCTTCGGTCGTGGCCGCGGTCTGCTCCAGCGATGAGGCTTGTTCCTCCGTGCGCTTCGATAGGTCGTCGGCGCCGATGCTGATCTCGCGGGCGGCCAGGCCGACATCGGCCGAGGTCGTCTGGATCGTCGCGACCGTCGTCGAGAGCCGGTCGACCGTGTCGTTGATCGCGCCCTTCAGGTCGGCGAAGCGGCCGCGATAGCCGGTTCCAACCTGGCGAGTCAGGTCGCCGCCAGCGATCGCCTGGAGGATATCGGCGAATTCGGTGGTGGCGCCGTCGACGACGCGGTTGATCTCGTTGATGCCGGCGACCAGTCGTTGCATCTGCTCGTCACCGTCGTCGATCTGGAGCCGCGCCGAGAAATCGCCGGCAGCAGCCGCAGCGACGACCTCGCTGACATCCGAGACGACCGCTTCCATCGACTGCGCCCGGGCGAGGCGGGCCGCGGCGGCAGCACGCTCCTGCTCTTCAAGCGCTCGCACGCGGGCGGCGTTCTCCTGGAAGATCTGCAGCGCTCCCGCCATGTCGCCGATCTCGTCGCGCCGGCCGACGCTGGGGACCGTGACGTCCTGCTCGCCCTGGGCAAGGCGCTTCATCGCATCGGTCATGCCGCCGAGCGGCCGCACGATGCCGGCGATGACGAAAGCCAGCGCCAGCGCCCCCAGCAGCAGCGCGCCGCCTGCGACGACCAGCAGCAGTACGCTGGCGGAGCTGGCGGTCGAGCGGGCCTCCAGGCCCTGGTCGCGCGCCTGTGCCATTTGCAGCGCGGTCAGCTCCCCAAGCTTCGCGGTAATCGGGTCTATCGCCTTGTAGAGCTCGTCGGTGGTGAACATGCGCAGCGCGCTCTCGTCACGCTCCTTCAGGATGCCGACCAGTTTGGCAATGGCGGCATCGCCCTTCTTCATCATCGACGCTGCCTGATCTGCGAGCTGCTTCTCGTCGGCTGCGCTGATGCTGGGCAGATAGGCCTTCCAACCCTTGTCGATCGTGACGAGCGCATCCTGGACGGTCTTCAGCGCGTTCGTCCAGGTGATCTGGTTGCTCTGCGCCTTCCAGGTCGTGTCGACGATGTTGACGGCGTACATGTCGCTGACGAGGCGCAGCTGCTCCATCGGGACGACATTGTTCTGAACGACTTCATCGATCCGCTGCGTGACGGAACGCAGGGCGAAAAACCCGCAAGCGCCGACGGCGAATACGCACAGGGTCAGCGCGACGAGCGCGCCCGCCAGCTTGGTCTTGATACTCAGGGCCATGGTGAACCTTTTGGAGAAGAGGCCGCGGTGGTGAGAAGGCGATGGCGTGAAAGATCGTGGACCTGCCTATTTTTGAGGTGATCCGCGGGCTCGTCCGGCTTGGTTCATGGGGATTGTATTCGGGCTGCGATTTCTCCCGAAACTTTCAGAGAATGCTTAAGGGCGATCTAACGGAATATAGTAGTTATCTGCACGCATGGGATGCATGCTTTCGCAGTTCAGTGAAAATTCTCGCACTGGTTGTATTGCGGGCTGAATATGAGCCGTCGTCGCCCGGCCTTCGCCCGTTGCTGCTATTCTGCGGCCAGGCCAATGGCCTTATTCGGCGGCGCGCTTCAGCTCCAGCCCCTTGGCGAAAGGCAGTTTCGGCTCGCTCTTCTCGTCGTCGAAATCGAGCGCGCCGATCTTCTCGGCGCGGCTCGTCACCTTGCCCGCCGAGGTCTTGATCTGGCCGACATCGTCCTGTGCCTGCCGGAAATGATTGTCGAGCTTGTCGACGCGTTCGCCGAGACGTCGGACGTCGTCGAGCAGCTTGCCGACCTCGCTCTGGATGACCTGCGCCTCCTCCCGCATCCGGGCATCGCGCACCAGCGACTGCATGAGCTGGATCGCCAGCGCCAGCAGCGAGGGCGAGACGATCATGATGCGCGCGCGGTGCGCCCGCTGCACGACATCGTCGAAATGCTCGTGCAGATCGGCATAGATCGATTCCGAAGGCACGAAGAGAAGGGCGACGTCCTGCGTCTCGCCCGGCAGGAAATAGCGTTCGGCGATATCCTTCACATGCACGCCGACATCGCTGCGCACGCGCTGGCCAGCGGCCTTCCTGGCCTCGTCGCCGCGCGCCTCGCGCAGCAGCGTGAAGCTCTCCAGCGGGAATTTTGCGTCGATGACGAGGCCGCGCCCGTCGCCGGGCAGCGTTACCAGGCAATCCGGCCGCTTGCCGTTCGACAGTTGCGGCTGGAAGGCGAAGAAGGCGGCAGGCAGGCCGTCGCGGATGATCGCTTCCATCCGGCCCTGGCCATAGGCGCCGCGCGCCTGCTTGTTGGCGAGCACGTCCCGGAGTGTCACGACCTCGGAGGTGAGGTCGGTCAGATTCTTCTGGGCATGGTCGATCACCGCCAGCCGTTCCTGCAGCTTGCCGAGGCTCTCGGTGGTCTGCTGGACATTGCGTTCGAGGCCCTGGCCGACCTTGTGGCTCAGCCCGTCCATCCGCTCGGCGACGAGGCGGGCGAGGTCACCCTGCCGGGTGGAGAGGATCTCCGCCATGGACTGCATCCGGCCAGCGAGCTCGGCTTGCTGGCGGTTCATCTCCGCGACCTTGTCGTCCATCTCGCGGGCGCGCTCGGCCGCCATCGCGGCCTCGACTGCGCGGTTCTGGCCGCCGCGCCAGCCGGCGATCACCGCCATCAGCAGCAGGACGAGGCTCAAAGCCCCGAAGCCAATGATGGCCTCGGCCCAGGTCACCGGGCGCTCCAGCAAGGTGAAGGCGATCTCATTCATATCAGGAGCCTAGCCGATTCGATCTGGAATAGCGAACGAAAGCGGAACAGTTTGACCGCTCTCCCACAAATGCTTATGTCCCGGGTTCAATAGCTCTTTTCCCCTGGAAACCCATGTCCGTTCGCCCGCTCGTCATCCTGCCCGACGCCCAGCTTCGCCTCGTCTCGAAGCCGGTCGAGGCCGTCACGCCCGAGGTCAAGGCGCTGGTCGTGGACATGTTCGAGACGATGTACGACGCTCCCGGCATCGGGCTCGCGGCAATCCAGATCGGCGTGCCGCTGCGCGTGGTGACGATCGACCTGTCGAAGCCCGAGGCGAAGGAGGGCGAGGAGCCCGAGCCCCGGAAGCCGCAGGTCTTCATCAATCCGGAGGTCACCTGGTCGTCTGACGAGTTCAGCGCCTATGAGGAGGGCTGCCTCTCAATCCCGGAATATTACGAGGAGGTCGAGCGCCCGGCTGAGGTCAAGGTCCGCTACATGGATATCGACGGCAAGACGCATGAGATCGCGGCCGACGGCCTGCTCGCGACCTGCCTGCAGCACGAGATCGACCATCTCGACGGCATTCTCTTCATCGACCATCTCTCGCGGCTGAAGCGTGAGCGCGTCACCAAGAAATTCGCCAAGGCGGCCAAGCGTTCGGCGGCCTGAGCTTTTCCAATTCACGCGCCGTCATCCCGGACGGAGCGAAGCGCAGATCCGGGATCCATGCCGGAGCGCCGGCAGGAGAGGGTCCGGAATGGATTCGGGTCTCCATGCGGTCGCCCGGGATGACTGTTATTACGGAGACAGAGTGAGCGTATGAGTTTGCGCGTCATCTTCATGGGCACGCCGGATTTCGCTGTGCCGGTGCTGACCGAGATCGTCGGCCAGGGGCACGAGGTCGTTTCCTGCTACACCCGCGCTCCGGCGCAGGCCGGTCGCGGCCTCGAATTGAAGCCCTCGCCGGTGCATCGCGCCGCCGAGCGCTTCGGCATCCCGGTCTTCACGCCCGCCACGCTCAAGACGCCGGAACAGGCCGAGATCATCGCCTCGCACCAGGCCGATGTCGCGGTCGTCGTCGCCTATGGCATGATCCTGCCCCAGGCGATCCTCGACCTGCCCGCGCTTGGCTGCCTCAACCTCCATGCCTCGTTGCTGCCCCGCTGGCGCGGCGCTGCGCCGATCCAGCGCGCGATCATGGCCGGCGATGCCGAGAGCGGCGTCTGCGTGATGAAGATGGAGGCCGGCCTCGATACCGGCCCCGTCGCCATGGTCGAGAGCCTCGCCATCGGCCCGGACATGACCGCCGGCGAGTTGCACGACCGTTTGAGCCCTCTCGGTGCCGACCTGATGGTGCGTGCGCTCGCAGCGCTCGGGCGCGGCGGCCTTCAGTTCACGCCGCAGCCGGAGGACGGCGTGACCTATGCCAGCAAGATCACCAATGCCGAGGCGAAGCTGAGCTGGGCGCTGCCGGCGCAACAGGTCCATGATCTCGTGCGCGGCCTCTCGCCCTTCCCGGGCGCCTTCGCCGAGATCGACCTGGGCAAGGGGCCGGAGCGGCTGAAGATCCTGCGCACGGCCCGTGCCGGCGGCGCGGCCGAGCCCGGCACGCTACTCGACGACGAGGGCACGGTTGCCTGTGCCGTCGGCGCGGTGAAGCTGCTGCAGGTCCAGCGCGCCGGCAAGGCGCCGATGAGCGGGGCCGAGTTCCTGCGCGGCGCCCGGCTCGGAGCCGGCGGCAAGCTCTGATGCCGCGCTACAAGCTCGTCATCGAGTACGACGGCACGCCGTTCTCGGGGTGGCAGCGGCAGCTCAACGGTCCGTCCGTGCAGCAGAGCGTCGAGGAGGCGGTCGAGGCCTTCTGCGGCCATCCCGTCCGCCTGCATTGCGCCGGTCGGACCGATGCAGGCGTCCACGCTATCCATCAGGTCGCGCATGTCGATATCGACAAGGAATGGCGCACCGATGTCGTGCGCGACGCGACCAACGCGCGGCTGAAGCGGATTCCAGTCGCCGTGCTCAGCGCCGAATTGGTGCCCGGCGATTTCGACGCCCGCATCTCGGCGCGGCGCCGTTATTACGTCTATCGCATCCTCGACCGCCGGGCCCAGCCGGCGCTGGAGCGCGAGCGAGTCTGGCATGTGCCGGTCAAGCTCGATCACGAGGCGATGGACCGCGCGGCCAAGGCGCTGCTCGGCCAGCACGATTTCACCACCTTCCGTGCCGCCGAATGCCAGGCCAACAGCCCGATCCGCACGCTCGACCGCTGCGATGTCCGCCGCGAGGGCTCCGAGATCGTGGTCTACGTCCACGCCCGCTCCTTCCTGCATCATCAGGTCCGCTCGATCGTCGGCTGCCTGAAGATGGTCGGGATGGGCCGCTGGCCGGAGAGCAAGGTCGGGAAAGTGCTGGCCGCGCGCGACCGCTCGCAATGCGCCGCGCTGGCGCCGTCCTGTGGGCTTTATCTCGCCGGTGTCGACTATGTGGAGCAGCCGACCTGAAGCCGGCGCGTTTCAGAACAGGCCAAACAGGCGGGTGACGCCGTAGTCGAGTACCAGGCTGGCCGCGACCAGCGGCAGGGCGATGCCGTGCAGTTCCGGCCCGAAGACCGCCTGCGCCACGCAATAGCGCAGCCGCAGCACGATCGCGGCGAAGAACAGCGACTGCACGACGGCAAGCGTCGGCGGTGCCCAGCCGATCGCGAACACCGCGGCCGGAACCGCCATCAGGCTAGCCGAGACGATGCCCGCCCAGTTCCAGGCGATGACGAAGCTGGTGAAGCGCGGTGTCTGAGCCAGGGCAGGGCGCAAGGCGATCAGCAGGGCAGGCACGGCGAGGATCGTCAGCGCCAGCGCCGCGATCACCGACAGCACGAGCGTCGGCGCGGTGAACAGCCCAGCGCTGTTCGGCAGCCCGGCCGCCAGGCGCACAGCGGCGAGAATGGCGATCGTCGCCGGCAGCATCAGCGCGAAGCCGAGGAAGGAGCGCCAGAACCCGTCTCGCGTCAGGTCGAGTTCGGGCAGGGCTTCGGCCCCACGGGTCATCAGGTGCCAGGAGCCGCGCAGTGAACGCGCGACGTCATCGGCTGCCAGCCTCATCACGGTCTCCAACATCTGCGATCTTAGACTTTCGTCTAACTGCGATAATTGGGCCGTGGTTCCTGCGCGTCAAGCGTGATGCTGCGCTGCAAAATAGCTGGCGAGCAGACGATGCGTGATCCGCTGGAGCGACACGAGGTCGGCGACCGCGACGCATTCGTCGATCTGGTGCATCGTCTTGCCGACGACGCCGTATTCGACGACGGGGCAGTAATTCTTGATGAAGCGCGCGTCTGAGGTGCCGCCCGTGGTCGAGAGCGCCGGGCGCTTGCCGGTCTCGGCCTCGATCGCGTCGGCGACGATCGCGACGAAGGGACCGGGTTCGGTCAGGAAGGCGACTGCATTGGTCGGCTGGATCTCGAGCGTGTAGCGCACCTGATTGCCGGCAGCCTCGCGCAGGCGCCGCTCCAGTTCGGCGGCCAGCGTCTCCGGCGTCCAGGTATCGTTGAAGCGGATGTTGAAGGCGGCCTTCGCCTGAGCCGGGATGACATTCGTCGCGGGGTTGCCGACATCGAGCGTGGTCACTTCGAGATTGCTCGGGTCGAAATGCCCGGTGCCGCCGTCGAGCGGCGTGGCGTCGAGGGCGGCGAGCAGGCGGACCATGCCGCGGATCGGATTGTCGGCAAGATGGGGATAGCCGACATGACCCTGCGTTCCCTGCACGGTGAGCTTGCCGGTCAGCGATCCTCGCCGACCGATCTTGATCATGTCGCTCATCGTTGCCGGATTGGTCGGCTCGCCGAGGATGCAATGGTCGAAGCGCTCGCCGCGCTCATGCGCCCAGGCCAGTAGCTTGACCGTGCCGTTGACCGAGGGGCCTTCCTCGTCGCCGGTGACCAGGAAGGCGATAGAGCCGGGCGCATCGGGGTTGTCGCGCCGGTAGCGGATCGCCGCCGAAACCATGGCGGCGAGCCCGCCCTTCATGTCGCAGGCGCCGCGGCCGTAGAGCGTACCATTCTCGATCGTGCCGCCGAAGGGCTCGCGCGTCCAGGCGGCTTCATCGCCGACGGGGACGACATCGGTATGGCCGGCGATCACGAAGACCGGGGCCGTATCGCCGATGCGCGCGTAGAGGTTCTCGACATCGGGCGTGCCCGGTTCGCTGAAGACCGGTCGCTCGACCTTATAGCCTTCCGCCGTCAGTACGGCGTCGAGCAGCGCGAGCGCGCCCCCTTCCTCTGGCGTTACCGAAGGGCAGCGGACCAGGGCTTGCGTCAGGGCGACCGGATCGGTCGGATCGAAGGAACGGGTCGGGGCGGAGGAAGTGGGCGCGTCGCTCATTCCGCCGCTTTAGCACTCGCCGCAGCAGCCGCAACCTTATCCTCTTCGGCAGCGGAGGGCATCAGCCCGAGATCGATGAAGGCGGCGACCCAGGCCATGGTCGAGATTGCTTCGAGCGATGGGCGCCAGCCGATCGAGAGCACGGGCCTCAACTGCTCCGGCAGCACGATCGCGCAGACCAGCAGGATGCCGAACAAGGGCATGCTGCCGCGATCCGTGGCGCGCTTTGCCGCCAGCGCGGCCCAAGGGAACAGGGCGAAAGCCTTGGCGAAGGCGGTGATCTCCGCCGCATTCCGAGGAGCCGTCACAAGCGGCGCGATGTGTTGGGTGGCCAACAACACCAGTGCGACGGCGAGGCTGCCGAGCCAGAAAGTCCGCAGCCCGATGCGGCCGTGGAAGTCGGTGAACAGGCGGATCAGTGACATGCTGCAAGCTCCGATGAGCAGTTGTCGCATGGTCAGCTTCGGGGCTGAAGTGGATGGTGAATAAAAGGTTAATCAGGCGCCTAAGAGTTTATCTCGCATGAGAAAGGGCTTGAACGACGCGGGGCTGGCCGTTAGCTGCGCAATGCGCGGCGCTTGTCAGCACGCGGCCTGTCGTTTCCCGTATCGCGAAGAGCAGTTGAGGGGCGCCTCTGTGCAGCCCCAGTGAGGTTTCGAGCATGACCATCCGCTTTCATCGCGGCGACCTGCCGGACGGCTACGACGCCGGATCGAGCGTCGCGATCGACACCGAGACGCTTGGCCTCAATCCGCATCGGGACCGGCTCTGTGTCGTGCAGCTCTCGCGCGGCGACGGCACCGCGGACGTCGTGCAGATCCCGAAGGATGGTGCGCGCCCGAAGAACCTGATCCGCCTGCTCGAGGATCCGGCGGTGCTGAAGCTATTTCATTTCGCCCGCTTCGATGTCGCCGTGCTCAAGCAGGCTTTCGGCGTGGTCACGGCGCCGGTTTACTGCACCAAGATCGCCTCGAAGCTGACCCGTACCTATACCGACCGGCATGGGCTCAAGGATCTCGTGCGCGAACTGCTCGGCGTCGAACTCTCCAAGCAGCAGCAGTCTTCCGACTGGGGCGCGGATACGCTCAGCGAGGCGCAACTTGCCTATGCCGCCTCCGACGTCCTTCATCTCCACGCGCTGCACGAGAAGCTGGAAGCCATGCTGGCGCGCGAGGGGCGGGGGCATCTCGCCCAGGCCTGTTTCCACTTCCTGCCCTATCGCGCCGAACTCGATCTCGCCGGCTGGGGCGAGACGGACATTTTCGCGCACACTTGACAATTTCTAAGGCTTCTTGCGTCAGTCTGCACGCGGGTGAAGCGCGCAGAGGCGCGGCTGCCCGCACGGACGAGCTGCGCGGGGGCGCGATGCGGCCTGTCCTGTGACACGAAAATGCCGTGAGTGGCTGCCATTGCGCGGGGCATGACTTTGGCAATGACCTTGAACGACCCGGCGGCGAGGCTGTCCGCGCAGGCGCTGCGTCGGCGTGCGGCCTTTGGCGCCGCGCGCCGCCATACGCGCCTGGTGCAGATCCTGCGCCGGGTGATTCCGATCGCCGCCGTCGTGCTGGTGATAGGGCTGGTCGTGATTCCCTTCCTCTCGCCGCTGGGCGGGAAGCTCGCCAATGTCTCGATCGGCGCCGTCGGCATCACCGGCGGCAAGGTCAAGATGGAGACGCCGAAGCTCTCGGGCTATCGCAAGGACAACCGGCCTTACCAGGTCACGGCGATCAATGCGTACCAGGAGATCAAGAACCCGACGCAGATCGAGCTGCAGGCCCTGACCGCGCGCATCCAGATGGAGCGCGAGGGCTGGGTGACGGTGAACGCGAAGACCGGCTTGTTCGACACCCAGAAGGAGAAGCTGCGCCTCGTCGACGACGTCAAGATCCGCACCGAGAGCGGCCATGACATGCAGATGCGGGTTGCCGATGTCGACTTCAAATCAGGCACGGTGAACTCGAAGGAGCCGGTCAAGGTCAGCCTCGGTGAAACGACGGTGGACGCCAACACCCTTGACGTGAAGAACAATGGCGAGTTGATCGTCTTCGAGGGGCGGGTGCGGGCCTTCATTCGCAATGCGCCCGCCGGCACGATCGCCGGCCCCGAGCGCGAGGGCAGCAAGCCGATGCCGGAACTGCTGAACGCGAATCGGGTTGCCCCCGCAGAAGCCGCGCCGGCAGGCGACGCCGGGAATGGGAAGAGACAGTGACATGACCATGGTTGGCCAGATGCTCCGTTTCGCGCATGCCCGCGACGCCGCGCTGTTGCTTGCGGCAGGCTTTGCGCTGCTCGGTGCGCCGCAGGAGGCCTTCGCCCAGGCGGCGCAAGGCAAGGCGCGCGGCGGGAACGCGTCCTCGCCGCTCGGCGGCCTCGGCGGCGACAGCAAGGAGCCGATCAAGATCGACGCCGACAAGCTCGATGTGCTCGACAAGGAGAACAAGGCGATCTTCTCCGGCAATGTCGTCGCCGTGCAGGGCGAGACGACGGTTCGCTGCACGGTGATGACCGTGCTCTACGAGGGCCGTGGCGGTCCCGGTGGCCGCGGAGCGACGCAGGCTCCGGCGGCCACCCCGGCCCCTGCGGCGGCAGGCGCCGCCGGCGCGCCGGGCAATGACAGCTCGATCAAGCGCATCCTGTGCAAGGGGCCGGTCACGGTCGTTTCGAAGACGCAGGCTGCGAGCTCGGACAATGCCGAGTTCGACCGGGCCAACAATCTCGTCATCATGACCGGCAATGTCGCGCTCAATGACGGGCCGAACATCACCCGCGGCGAGAAGCTGACCTACAACACCGTCACCGGTGTCGCGAATGTCGAGACCGGGAAGGGTGGGCGCGTGCAGGGCCTCTTCGTCCCGAATTCGGGCGATGCCAACAAGAAGGATGCGGGTACCTCCGGCGCCAAGCCGGCCCAGCCTGCGCCGAAGCCCACCAACTGATCGTGCTGCAGTGACCGTTTCCGAAGCGCCTCGTCCCACGCCCGCGCCGTCGCGGCCGGCTCCGCGACCGCAACAGCCGGGCGTGTTCGGCCGGCTGCGCGGGCTTTTGGGCAATCGCGACAAGGATCAGGGTGGGGAGCTTCAGATCCGCTCCAAGGTCACCGCCATCGGCGGGCCGGGCATTCTTGCCGTCGCCGGCCTGCGCAAGAGCTATGGCGGGCGCGCCGTCGTTTCGGATGCGAGCCTCTACCTGCGCCAGGGCGAGGCGGTCGGCCTGCTCGGGCCAAACGGCGCCGGCAAGACCACGATCTTCTATATGATCACCGGGCTGGTTGCGGCCGATGCCGGCATCATCTCGCTTGAGGGCGACGACATCACTGCCCTGCCGATGTATCAGCGCGCGCGCCTCGGCATCGGCTACCTCCCGCAGGAGGCGTCGATCTTCCGCGGCCTGTCGGTCGAGGACAATATCCGCGCGGTGCTGGAAGTGGTCGAGCCCGACCGCAGGGCGCGCGAGCGCCAGCTCGACCAGTTGCTCGAGGAATTCACCATCTCCCGCCTGCGCAAGGCGCCCTCGATCGCGCTCTCCGGCGGCGAGCGCCGGCGCTGCGAGATCGCGCGCGCGCTCGCCGGCAAGCCTTCCTTCGTCCTGCTCGACGAGCCCTTCGCCGGCATCGACCCGATCGCGGTCGGCGACATCCAGGCGCTGGTGCGGCAATTGACCGATCGCGGCATCGGCGTGCTGATCACCGATCACAATGTCCGTGAGACCCTCGGCCTCGTCGATCGCGCCTATATCATCCATTCCGGGCGGGTGCTGACCGAAGGCTCGCCCGCCGAGATCATTGCCAACCCGGACGTACGGCGCGTCTATCTTGGCGAGGATTTCCGTCTCTGAGGCGCTCGGATCGCTGCATCGCGCGTTTGTTGCGGCGCAGCATTTTTCTGCGCGCAGGCATGGCAGAGCCTTTGACGCGGCGGTGAGCCGGCGCTAGTGTTCCTTTCGCAAGCAAGAAGCGTGCCGAGGGTGCGCGAGCGGGAAGGGCCTTTCGCGTATGGCGATGATGCCGCGCATGGAGCTGCGCCAGGGACAGTCCCTGGTGATGACGCCGCAGCTGCTGCAGGCGATCAAGCTCCTGCAACTCTCCCATCTCGAGCTCCAGAATTTCGTCGAGGGCGAGCTCGAGCGCAATCCGCTGCTGGAGCGCGACGAGGCGGCTGATCTGCCGGCGCGCCCGGACGTTGCCCACAGCCCTCACGCCGCCGATGCTGAGAGCTTCGCCAAGGCCGAGAGCCTGCACACGCAGGAGGGCATGGAAGGCCGGCTCGGCACCGGCCTGGACAATGTCTTCCAGAACGAGCAGCCGACCCCGGCGCGCAGCGAGGCAGGCGGCGCCGACAGCCTGCCGATCGTCGGCGGCGCCTATGGCGCGACGGGTGGCTCCTTCGATGGTGATCCCGAAGGCTTCGAGAGCGGCCTGACGGCCGAGGCCTCGCTGCACGACCACCTGATCGCGCAGCTCGATCTTGCCGTGGTCGCGCCGGCCGAGCGCATCATCGGCCGCCACATCATCGATGCTGTCGACGACAGCGGCTATCTCGGCGAGCCACTTGCGGAGATCGCCGAGCGCCTCGGCGTCGCCATCGACAAGGTCGAATCCGTGCTGCGGGTCGTCCAGAGCTTCGACCCCTCCGGCGTTGCCGCACGCGATGTCGCCGAATGCCTGGCGATCCAGCTGCGCGATCGCGATCGTTTCGATCCGGCCATGCAGGCTCTGGTCGCGAACCTGCATCTCGTCGCCAAGCGCGATTTCGCCGCGCTGAAGCGCATCTGCGGCGTCGACGACGAGGATATCGCCGACATGGTCGGTGAGATTCGCCGGCTCGACCCCAAGCCCGGCCGCGCCTTCGGCGGCTCGGCCGCCGAGACCGTGGTGCCCGATGTCTTCATTCGCGCTGCGCCGGACGGCTCCTGGCTGATCGATCTCAACCCGGACACCCTGCCGCGGCTGCTGGTCAACCAGACCTACCATGCGCGCGTCTCCAAAGCGGCCCGCAGCGACGTGGACAAGGCCTTCATCGCCGAATGCCTGCAGACGGCGAACTGGCTGACCCGTTCGCTGGAACAGCGCGCCCGGACGATCCTGAAGGTCGCCAGCGAGATCGTGCGTCAGCAGGACGGCTTCTTTGCTCATGGTGTCGAGCATCTGCGCCCGCTCAATCTCAAGACCGTGGCGGATGCGATCGGCATGCACGAATCGACCGTCTCGCGCGTGACCTCGAACAAGTACCTGACCTGTTCGCGCGGGGTCTTCGAGATGAAGTACTTCTTCTCGGCCGCGATCGCCGCGACCGGTTACGGCGAGGCGCATTCGGCTGAGGCAGTGCGCTTCCGGATCAAGCAGATGATCGACGAGGAGAGGCCGTCCGCGGTTCTCTCGGACGATGCCATCGTCACCCGGCTGAAGGAGGGCGGCATCGACATCGCCCGGCGCACCGTGGCAAAATATCGCGAATCCCTCAGAATCCCGTCCTCGATGGAGCGCAGGCGCGAGAAAGTCGCGATGGCGGCCGCCGATCGCTGAGCCATTTTGTTCCAAAGATTCCGCGCATGCGCGTCATGAATGCGCCGGCTCATTGACAACCCCGACTCCCGGTTCTTAGCTCCTAGAGATGGCCGAACAGGGCCATGGCTAAACCAAGGGGAAGCACTCCATGAGCTTGCGAATCTCCGGCAAGAATCTCGATGTCGGCGAGGCCCTCCGCGGCCAGGCCGAGGAGCGGGTCGCTGCGGCGGTCAGCAAATATTACGAGGGTGGCTACCAGGGCCACGTCACGGTCGACAAGGACGGCTCTGCCTTTCGGACCGACGGCGTCCTGCACCTCTCCTCCGGGATCACGCTGGAAGCCTCCGCCACCGCCCACGATCCCTATGCCAGCCTCGACAAGATGGCTGAGCGCATCGAGAAGCGGCTGCGACGCTACAAGCGCCGGCTTAAGGACCGTTCGGCAAGCAACGGCCGCGATGCGGGAATCGAAATCCCCAGCTATGTGATCGCCGCTCCCGACGATGATATCGAGGATTTCGATGGGGTCGCGACCGGGGATAACCCGGTGATCGTCGCAGAATCGACCAAATCCCTGCATGTCCGGACGGTGGGCGATGCGGTGGCCGAGCTCGACCTCACCGGCACGCCGGTCGTCGTCTTCAGGCACGCTGGCAATGGCCGCATGAACATCGTATACCGCCGCCGCGACGGCAATATCGGCTGGATCGACCCGCCGGCATCGCTGTCCTGAGGCCGGCGGGCGATCCGCTCAGGCCGTCGAACCTGACCCGTGCCGACGCAATTCGGCCGGCACGGGACATGCATGGACGGGCGAATGACGCTGACCGATCTCCTGAGCCCTGCGGCGGTGATTTCGCCGCTGCGGGCCAACGGCAAGAAGCAGGCTCTGCAGGAGCTCGCTCAGCATGCCGCCACCCTGACGGGCCTGCCGGACCGCGAGCTTTTCGAAGCCCTGCTCCAGCGCGAGCGTCTCGGCTCCACCGGCATCGGTGAGGGCATTGCTATCCCGCATGGCCGGATGCCCGGCATCGACCGCCTGATCGGGCTCTTCGCCAAGACCGAGAAGCCGATCGATTTCGACGCGCTGGATGGTCAGCCCGTCGATATCATCTTCGTGTTGATCGCGCCCGAGGGCGCTGGCGCCGACCATCTCAAGGCCTTGGCCCGCGTCGCGCGCGTTTTGCGCAACCAGTCTGTTCTGGAACAGGTCCGCAAGGTCCGCGATCCCGCGGCGATCTACGCGATCCTCGCCGAATCGGCCGCGCAGGCGGCCTAGGCTTAAACGCATTAAAGACTGCTTGGACGATCCCGGCCGACGGGCTATGACCCCGGCTGGATCGGCGTCGCGTCTTCCATGTTCTGATCGCGGCGCAATTTGTTTCGGAGCCGCTGGTCATGGCCTATACGCATGTCGATCTCTTCCCGCTCGGCGAGGACACGACGCCCTATCGCAAGCTCGGCAGCGAGGGCGTCAGCGTCGAGAAGATCGGCGATCGCGAGGTCCTGAGTGTCTCGCGCGAGGCGATCCGCCAGCTCTCCGAACAGGCCTTCATCGACATCAACCACCTTCTGCGCCCCGGCCATCTCGCCCAGCTCGGCAAGATCCTGGACGACCCCGAGGCCACCTCGAACGACAAGTTCGTCGCCTATGACCTGCTGAAGAACGCCAATATCGCCGCCGGCGGCGTCCTGCCGATGTGCCAGGATACCGGTACCGCCATCATCATGGGCAAGAAGGGCCGCAAGGTCTGGACCGATGGCGACGACGAGGCTGCGCTCGGCGAGGGCGTGGCGGACGCCTATTTCAAGCGCAACCTGCGCTATTCTCAGCTCGCACCGCTCTCGATGTTCGAGGAGAAGAACACAGCGACCAACCTGCCGGCGCAGATCGACATCTATGCCGAGGGTGAGGACGCCTATAAATTCCTCTTCGTCTGCAAGGGCGGCGGCTCGGCCAACAAGACCTTTCTCTATCAGGCCACGCCCTCGCTCCTGACCAAGGACCGCATGATGGCGTTCCTGAAGGAGAAGATCCTGACGCTCGGCACGGCGGCCTGCCCGCCCTACCATCTCGCCATCGTCATCGGCGGCACCTCGGCCGAGCAGAACCTCAAGACGGTGAAGCTCGCCTCGACCAAGTATCTCGACGCGCTGCCGACGAAGGGTTCGCCCTCCGGCCATGCCTTCCGCGACCTCGAGATGGAGGAAGAGGTCCACAAGATGACGCAGGCGCTCGGCGTCGGCGCGCAGTTCGGCGGCAAGTATTTCTGCCATGACGTACGCGTCATCCGCCTGCCGCGCCACGGCGCCTCGCTGCCGATCGGCCTCGGCGTTTCCTGCTCGGCCGACCGCCAGGCCAAGGGCAAGATCACCAAGGACGGCATCTTCCTGGAGGCGCTGGAGACCGATCCCTCGAAGTACCTGCCGGATGTGGATGAAGCGGCGCTCGGCGGCTCGGTCGTCAAGATTGATCTCAACCAGCCGATGAGCGCGATTCTGGCCACGCTTTCGCAGCATCCGGTCAAGACACGCCTGTCGCTGACCGGCACGATCGTCGTCGCCCGCGATCTCGCCCATGCCAAGATCCGCGAGCGGCTGGAGCGCGGCGAGGGCATGCCCGACTATTTCAAGAACCACCCGGTCTATTACGCCGGTCCGGCCAAGACGCCTGAGGGCTTCGCCTCCGGCTCCTTCGGCCCGACCACGGCCGGCCGCATGGATTCCTTCGTCGACCAGTTCCAGTCCTTCGGCGGCTCGATGGTGATGCTGGCCAAGGGCAACCGCTCGGCCGCCGTGCGCGAGGCCTGCAAGGCCCATGGCGGCTTCTATCTCGGCTCGATCGGTGGCCCGGCGGCGCGTCTCGCTCAGGACTGCATCCGCAAGGTCGAGGTGCTCGAATATCCCGAGCTCGGCATGGAGGCGGTCTGGCGGATCGAGGTCGAGGATTTCCCGGCCTTTATCGTCATCGACGACAAGGGCAACGACTTCTTTAGGGAGTTGAACCTCGGATGAGGCTCGCCCTGACCCTGGCGGCTCTTCTGCTGGCCGGCCCGGCGCTGGCTCAGCAGCCGCGCCCGGCGACCTGCTCGCGCGACCTGTTCCAGAACGAGGCCGGTTTCCGCTTGCAGCAGACGCGGCTCGCGGGAGTGGCCACTGCCGACCAGGCGACGCAATGCCGGACCTATCGCGACCATGTCGCCTATCTCCAGAAGGCCCGTTCGGTCTTCGCCGCCTGCCAGAGCGGGGCGGAGCGCGAACGCAATGTCGCGGAGATGGATTCCGAGCTGGTGAACTACCGCGCGCTGATCGCCAACCGCTGCGGCGGGCGGTAAGAAACATCTGAGACGTTCGAAAGGCCTGCCATGACCGACCCGCAGCCGCCGCTCCAGATTGCCGTCGTTCCGGTGACGCCGTTCCAGCAGAATTGCGCGATCGTCTGGGAGCCGAAGTCGAACCAGGCCGCGATCGTCGATCCCGGTGGCGACGTCCCGCGCTTGCAGGCCGCCATCAAGGAGCTCGGCGTCACGCCGGTCGCGATCTGGCTGACCCATGGCCATCTCGACCATGCCGGCGGCGCGACCGAACTGGCCACGGCGCTCTCGATCCCGATCGTCGGACCGCATGAGGGCGACAAGCCTCTGCTCGATGCCTTGCCGGAGCAGGGCTTGCGCTTCGATATCCCCGGTATGAAGGCGGTCACGCCGACGCGCTGGCTCGACGAGGGCGACACAGTCTCGCTCGGCGACCTGACCTTTGAGGTCGCGCATGTGCCGGGCCACTCGCCGGGCCATGTCACCTTCTTTCAGAAGGACCTGCGCTTCCTGCTGGCGGGCGATACCGTCTTCGCCGGCTCGGTCGGCCGTACCGACTTCCCCTATGGCGACCACGAAGCGCTGATCTCGGGGATCAAGACGAAGCTCCTGCCGCTTGGCGACGATGTCCAGTTCCTGCCTGGCCATGGCCCGGCGAGCACGCTGGGCGAGGAGCGGCAGAACAATCCGTTCCTGCAGAGCTGACAGAAGTCGTGACGTCATGCTCGCTCTTGTAGCGAGCATCCACGTCTTGAACACAGCCCTCGGCCATTGAAGATGTAACGGTCGCGGCCAATCTGGCCGAGGCGGAAGGTTGAAACGAAAAGACCCGCAGCGGATATCCGCTACGGGCCTCGGAATAAACCAACGGCCATGTCCTGAACGAGTGCGCGTACATCCGGCGTCAAACGTTCGGCCCATGGCCGTCTTCAACGGCGCTGGAGAGCTGTGGAACGCTCTCGACATCGCCGTGATCCTGAGATGGGAACGCCGGTTCCCGATTACAAGGGCTCGCCTGAAAAAGATCGACGCCACTCGTAGAGCGCGTCCGGCTCGCCCTCTTCGTTGCGCTCACCGTCGTTGAGATCGACGAGGCGGAAGCCATGGCGCTCGTAGAAGGCGCGGGCGGCTGTGTTCCGCTGGAAGGTGAACAGGGTCAGGCGTTCCGGGCTGCGCTCTTTCGCCTTCGCAAGCAGCAGCGAGCCGATGCCGCGCCTGAACTGGCCCGGCAGCAGATAGAGCTGGTCGAGATTCTCGCCGTCGAGGCAGAGGAAGCCGAGAATGCGCCGGGCCTTCCGTGCCACCCAGGTCTCGCCGCTGACGAGCCTGACATGCGTGATCCAGCCCCGCACCTCGTCGTCGCTATGGACACGGCGCAGATAGGGCAGGGCTTCCGCGCGCGAGGCCAGATAGAGCTCCGCGATCTCCCCGGCATCCCGGGGAGAGGCGCGTTCGGTCGTGACGGCAGGCGTCGCGCCCATGCCCGAAGGCGTGCCTCAAGCGTCGAAGACGCCGAGCAGGAAGTCCTGCTTGCCGATCTGGAAGCCGTTCTGGCGCAGGATGTCGTAGGCCGTCGTGGCGTGGAAATAGAAGTTCGGGATGGCGAAGCGGGTGAGATAGGCCTCGCCCGTCATCGTTGCGGTCGCCGAGGGGCCGCGCGGGAAGGTGACCTCGCGGGCAAGCCCGGCATCGAGCGCAGCGCTGTCCGCCGCTGCGACGAAGGCGAGCGTCTTGGCGATGCGCTCCTTGAGTTCCGGGAAGCTCTTCTCCTCGTCGGGGAAGCGCGGGTTCTCGCTGCCGGAGAGGCGCGCGACCGCGTTCTTGGCGAAGTCGCAGCAGAGCTGGATCTGGCGCGTGAAGGCCAGCATGTCCGGTGCGAGCCGGGCGGAGAGCAGAACTTCCGGCTGGATCTTGCGGGTCTCGGCCTGGGCGACGGCCTTGTCGAGAATGGCGTCGAGCGCCTTGAGCGTCTGCACGAAGCCGGAAAGGGCGGCGGCCTTGACTGTGAGCGTCATGGGAAATCCTCGGAAACGACAACGGGCCCGGAAAGGGCCCGCTGCGTGAATCTATAGAGGAGATTTTTCTGCGGCGCTCTGCGCTGGCAGATCAATCCTTCGCGCGCTCGACATAGGAGCCGTCGGCGGTCATCACGACGACGCGGGTGCCGACGCCGACATGCGGGGGCACGGCGCTGCGCACGCCGTTCGACAGGATCGCCGGCTTGTAGGAGGAGGAAGCCGTCTGGCCCTTGGTCACCGGCTCGGTCTCGACGACTTCGAGCGTGACGCGCTGCGGCAGTTCGATCGCGACGGCCTTGTCCTCGAACACCGAGAGCGAGACCTTCATGTTCTCCTGGAGATAGGGGGCGGCGTCGCCGACCACGTCCTTGTCGACATGGATCTGGTCGTAGGTCTCCGGGTTCATGAAGACGTACTGCTCGCCGTCCTGGTAGAGATAGGTGAAGTCGCGATCCTCGACATAGGCGCGCTCGACCTGCTCGGTCGTCTTGTAGCGCTGCGTCATCTTCACGCCGTCGGCGATGCGGCGCATGTCGATCTGTGTCGTCGGGGTGCCCTTGCCGGGGAAGAAGCTCTCAGCCGAGATGACGGTGCAGAGATGTCCGTCGAGTTCGAGGACGTTGCCCTTGCGGACGGAAGAGGCGATGACCTTGACCACGTGAATGTCCTTGCTGGTGCGGGAGCCGTCCCCGCGCTATGCGAATTCTGTCGCCGCGCAACTACCGCATTCGCGCGCGAAACGAAAGCTTTCCGACGCATTCGACGCGAGATTCGATGAGTTCGTCCCCGACGCCGTTCTGGCGGCCCAATGTCCATGCCGACCGCCGCCCGGCCCTGATGGCGCGGGGGCGGATCAAGACAGCGTTGCGCCGCTGGTTCGAGGCCCACGATTTCACCGAGGTCGAGGCGGCGATCCTGCAGGTCTCGCCCGGTAACGAGACGCATCTGCACGGCTTCGGCACGACGCTGATCGACAACGCTGCCGCGCCGCATCCCTATTACCTGCATACCTCGCCGGAATTCGCCGCCAAGAAGCTGCTCGCGGCCGGCGAGAGCCGCATCTTCGATTTCGCCCGCGTCTTCCGCAATCGCGAGCGCACGGCCCTGCACCATCCCGAATTCACGATGCTGGAATGGTATCGCGCCGGCGAGGATTACGAGGCTTTGATGCAGGACTGCACCGCGCTGCTGGCCGAGGCCGCCCGCGCCGCTGGCGCCACGACGCTGCGCTGGCGCGGTATCGAGGCCGATCCTTTCGCCGAGCCCGAGCGCCTGACCTTGCAGGAGGCGTTCGAGCGTCATGCCGGTATCGACCTGCTGCGCACGGTGACCGCCGATCGGGAGGTCGATCGCGGCGGGCTCGCCGCCGATGCGATCGAGGCGGGCATCCGGGTTGCCGACGACGACACCTGGTCCGATATCTTCAGCCGTATCCTCTCCGAGCGCATCGAACCGCATCTCGGCCGTGGCCACGCCACGATCCTCTGCGAATACCCGATCAGCGAAGCTGCGCTCGCAAGGCCCAAGCCCGGCGATCCGCGCGTGGCCGAGCGTTTCGAGCTCTATGCCTGCGGTGTCGAGCTCGCCAATGCCTTCGGCGAGCTCACCGACCCGGCCGAGCAGCGCCGCCGCTTCGTGGCCGACATGGACGAGAAGGAGCGCATCTATGGCGAGCGCTATCCTCTCGATGAGGATTTCCTGGCGGCGCTTTCGCTGATGCCGGCCGCATCCGGCATCGCGCTCGGCTTCGACCGGCTCGTCATGCTCTGCGTCGGCGCCCGCCGGATCGAGGATGTGCTCTGGACGCCGGTCGCGGAACCGGGCAGGGGAGGCGCATGACCGTTCACCTGCCCCCCGGCGGCCAGCCTTTGCGCAGCATCGACGCGCTCGTCGAGGCCGGCTTGGCCGCGCCCGCGCGCCGCGATGCCTTGCAGAAGGTGGCGGAGCGCTATGCCGTCTCGGTGACGCCGGCCGTGGCCGGGTTGATCGATCCGACCGATCCGGCCGATCCGATCGCGCGCCAGTTCATCCCCGATGCCGCCGAACTCACGACGCTGCCGCAAGAGTTGGCCGACCCGATCGGTGACGACGCTCATTCCCCGGTCGAGGGCGTGGTGCATCGCTATCCAGATCGCGCCCTGCTCAAGCTCGTCCATGCCTGTCCGGTCTATTGCCGCTTCTGCTTCCGCCGCGAGATGGTCGGACCCGGTGGTGATGCGCTGACGGGCCAGAAGCTCGATGCCGCTCTGGCCTATCTCGCCTCCCGTCCCGAGATCTGGGAGGTGATCATGACGGGCGGCGATCCCTTCATCCTTTCCGCCCGCCGCGTGCGCGAGGTCGCCAAGCGTCTCGCCGCGATCCCGCATATCAAGGTCGCGCGCTGGCATACCCGCGTACCCGTCGTCGATCCTGGCCGGATCACGCCCGACTATGCGAGGGCGCTGCGCATCCCCGGCAAGGCGAGCTATATCGCCATCCACGCCAACCATCCGCGCGAGTTCACCGTCGAAGCCCGGGCCGCGATCGCGACGCTGGCCGATGCCGGCCATGTGCTGCTGAGCCAGTCCGTGCTGCTCAAGGGCGTCAATGCCGATGTGGAGACGCTCGGAGCGCTGATGCGGGCCTTCGTCGAGAACCGCATCAAGCCCTATTATCTGCACCATCCCGATCTCGCGCCCGGCACCTCGCATTTCCGGCTGACGCTGGAAGAGGGGCAGGCGCTGGTCAAAAGCCTGCGCGGAAACCTTTCCGGGCTGTGCCAGCCGACCTATATCCTCGACATCCCCGGCGGTGCCGGCAAGATTCCGGTTGGCCCCGCCTTCCTCTCCGGCTGCGAGACGCCGGGCGTGGAAGCGGTCGCCGAAGACCGTCACGGCGGGCAGCACATCTACCCGCCGGCCTGAAGGCATCGGCCCGAAAAGTGGAATCCGGTTTTCGGAAAAGCCGATGCCGAAACGAGCATGAGGATATCGACATGCAGGACAAGATGCCGCTCGCGATCGTCTCCGACATCGCCTGCCCCTGGTGCTTCATCGGCAAGACGCGGCTGGAGACGGCGCTGGAGCGCTACGGCCTAAACGATCGCTTCGCCATCACCTGGCTGCCCTATGAGCTGAATCCGGAAATGCCCGAGGAGGGCATGGACCGTACGCAATATCTCGAAAGCAAGTTCGGCCCCGGCAAACGCAAGGAGATCGAGGTCCGGCTGTCGGAGGCGGCGTTGGAGAGCGGCGTCACCTTCAACTGGGCGAAGGTCACGAAGAGCGTCAACACGCGCATGGCCCATATGCTGGTCGCGGCGGCGTCGACGGTGCAGCGCGGCGGCGACATGACGGCCGCTCTGTTCAAGGCCTATTGGCAGGACGGGCGCGATATCGGCGATCTCGAGACGCTGATCCAGATCGCGGTCGAGCAGGGCTTCGACGAACAGGCCGCCCGCGACGAACTCGCCAATGACGAATTGCGCGAGACCGTGATCGGGCTGGAGGATCACGCCCGCAAGGTCGGCGTCACCGGCGTGCCCTTCTTCATCGTCGACGGCAAGCTCGCCGTCTCGGGCGCTCAGCCGCCGGACGTCTGGGCACAGGTCTTCCAGCAGGTCTTCGCGGCGCAGGTCCCGGAGGAGCCGCAGTTCTGAGGCCAACGGCCTCAGAAGGCGCCTTTCAGCATGTGAGCGACCGCCGGCGCGCCGAGCGATACGCCCGACAGGAACAGCAGCAGGAACACGATCTGCCGCATCGCGGCCTGAGTGAGCGGCGGTGGGTAGCGCCTAGCCAGATGCGTGCCCAGCATCACCGCCGGGATGGCGAAGAGCCCCGATAGGGTCGATGGCGCGGGGATCTGATCGGTGGCGATGACCAGCCCGGTGCGGAACAGGGCGTTCAGCGCAAAGATCGTCACCAGCGTTTCCCGGACCACGACCATCGGCATCGGCTGGCGGTAGAAGTGATAGACCAGCGGCGGGCCGCCAGTGGAGAACATCCCGCTCATCAATCCCGCGATGCTGCCGAAGAACAGGTAGCTCGGCGCTCCGGATGGTTGCTTGAGCGGTTCCGGTTTCCGCGCCAGTTGCAGACTGGAGACGATGATCACGAAACCCAGCGCCAGTCGCAGAAGATCGGCGCGGCTCGCGGCGAGCCATTCAAGCAGATGGAAGCCGATGAAGACGAAGGGCCAGCTCGCGACCAGCACCAACCCGAATTTGCGCCAGTCGACATCGCGCCAGCCCTTGAGCAGCATCTGAACCGCATTGACCAGCGTGAGCGCACTGACGAGCATTGCCGCGTCCGGCAGCGAGAGCAGGCCGGTCAGCCCGACGCCGCCCATCGCGATCAGCCCGAATGCGAAGCCGGTCAGCGTCTGGACATAGGCCGCCATGCCGGTCAGCAGCAGGAACCCGATCAGGGCAGCCAGGGACATGGTCGGCGTCTCCGAGGAAGCGGAGCGCGACGCCTAGAGGATCGGCCCGAAAGCGGGAATAGATTTCTCGACAAGTCGCCGATGCGTAGAAGGATGTTCTACCTCTCGCCGGAGAGGCTCTCGCCCTTGCATCCCGTGTCGAATCGTGCGCCTTCCCTCGAAACTCAGGGAATTACGCGATGCAAAAGATCAACGATGTCCGCGACCGCCTGATCGTCGCCCTCGATGTACCCACTGTATGGGATGCCTATCGCCTCGTCTCGACGCTGGGCGACGGCGTCACCTTCTACAAGATTGGCTACCGCCTCGCCTTCGCCGGTGGGCTCGATCTCGCGCGCCAGCTCGTCGCCGAGGGCAAGAAGGTCTTCCTCGACCTCAAGCTGCATGACATCGGCAACACCGTGACCGAGGGCGTGGACTCGCTGACCAAGCTCGGCGTCACCTTCCTCACCGTCCATGCCTATCCGCAGACCATGCGCGGCGCGGTCGAAGGGCGCGGCGATGCCGCCCTCAAGCTGCTGGCGGTCACCGCGCTCACCTCCTATGACGACAGCGACCTGCGCGATGCCGGTTACGGGCTTGCGGTGCGCGACCTCGTCCGCCTGCGGGCCGAGCAGGCCCGCACGGCCGGCATCGACGGCATCGTCTGCTCGGCCGCCGAGGCGGAAATCGTGCGCGAGGTCATCGGCAAGGACATGGTCATCGTCACGCCCGGCATCCGCCCCTCGGGCAGCGCGGCGGGCGACCAGAAGCGCACGCTCACCCCGGCTGAGGCGATCCGCATCGGCGCCGACCATCTCGTCGTCGGGCGTCCCATCATCCGCGCGGCAGACCCGCGTGCGGCGGCGGGCGCCGTCATGGACGAGATCGTCGCGGCTTCGTAAGCTCTCGGCCCGGACACGATTCAAATAACGGATAAGACCATGCCCAAGGGATATGTCATCGGCCGTGCCAAGGTCACCGACGCCACGAAATGGGCGGGTTATGCCGCCAAGGCCTCCGAGGTCATGAAGATCTATGGGGGTACGCCGATCGTGCGCGGCGGCCAGATGACTGTGGGCGAGGGCGAGGGCCGCGCCCGCAATATCATCATCGAGTTCAACGACTTCGCCTCGGCCCGTGCCTATCTGTTCTCGTCCGAATATGCCGAGGCGCGGAAGCTGCGCGAAGGTGCCGGCGAGATCGATCTCGTCGCCGTCGAAGGGGCCTGAGTCGTGGCCAAGGGCTACTGGATCGCGCGCGTCGACGTCGAGAACGCCGAGGCCTACGCGAAGTATCGCGCACTCAACGCGGTGGCCTTTGCCAAATATGGGGCGAAGTTCCTGGTCCGCGGCGGCGAGTACAAGCTCGCCCGCGGCGAGGGCCGCAAGCACAACGTCGTCATCGAGTTCAAGGACGAGGAGACGGCTCGCGCTTGCTACGCTTCGCCTGAGTATCAGGAGGCGGTGAAGCATCTGAGCAGCGCCGGCCAGTCCGATCTCGTCATCATCGGGGGCTATGACGGCCCGCAGCCGGGCGAATAGCGCGGCTGCGCGATAGCACAAACGCATCGCGCCTATCCGGGCGTCGCGTACCAGCGGCGCCCAAGCCTTCCGCCGCTTGCGCGATGATTGCCGATCGATCTCCGTCATTTGGATGACGAAAGCACTCCGAGTGCTGATCTAGCCTCCCTCCGTAGCCTGGCGAAGGGGATATCGGGCGCGCGAGCACGCTCCGATTCGGCCTCGACGCCGAAGTTTCAGCGCGGCCGCAGGGGGAGCGCCGCGCTGCGCAACAGTGAAACGAGCTGACTTTGCTGGCGCGTGTTCGTCTTCTGGAAGATGCGCGCCAGATGGGTGCGCGCGGTCGAAATCCGGACGCCCTGGGCTTCGGCTGCCTCGGTCAGGGATGATCCGCTCGCGAGTGCGGAGGCGAATTTGGCTTCGGTATCGGTGAGATCGAAGAGCTGACGTGCGCAGGCGACGAGGTTGGTCGCCGTTTCCAGGCGCCGCAGCGCGATCAGGACCCTGCCGGTCGTTTGGGTCTGTGTCACCGAGGGGGGCGCTGGCATGGCGCAGGCGGAAAGCGAATGAGAGCCGTCCTCGCCATGCAGGATCATGCTGGCCTGATGATGGGCGAGGGGGTCTTGCGCGGTCCGCAGCGTGCTTTCGACCAATTGCTTGAGCTGACGCTGGTCGGCCGGCTGGCGCGCGAAGAGGCGGCCCTGGCGCAGGCCGAGCGCGCTATCGGGATCGGCCAGAATCTCGTCTGCACCCTCGTTCGCGTAGGCGATCCGCATGTCCTGATCGAGGATCGCGATCCCCATCGCGATCCGGTCGAGCGCGCCGCGCGCTTCGTCCCGCTGGATGGTTATCTGGCCGATATGGCGGCGCAATTCGACGACACGCCGCAGGATGGGGTAGAGCTTTTCGAGCAGAGCGACATCCTCGGCATCGAAACCGTCCTGCTGTCGGCCCCGCTGCACGTCGAAGAACCAGAAGGCCGGGCCGTTCTTGGCGAGCCGGCAGGCCATGCCGCCATACATGTCCTGCGGGCGCATCCATTCCTGCCAGACGCGCGAGCTGCGCAGGGTGTCCGCACCGAACACATCGTGATCGTGGTAGACGACGCCGAGCGGAATATTGGTCAGCGCGCCGCCCATCTCGACGAAATCGGAAGCGAGCTCGCCGAAGCAGCGATCCTGCAATGCCGGATCGGGATTGGTCGCATAGGACACCCAGTCCTCGGGGTTGGGGCCGAAGCCGGCGAAACAGGCCTTCGAGCCATTGAACAGCTGCCGCATCGTTTCCGCGGCGGCCTGCATCTGCTCCCCATCCAGCGCCCCGGCGAGCAGCCGGTCGATCGCGGACATGACGGTATCGACATCGGGGCGCGGCATGAGAAATCCCGGCTGGCGACGAAAGGCGCGTGCGTGAAACGCACCACCGAAGCTAGCAGCATGGGTTGCTCAGGAAAAGTCCAAAAACATTCCAAACATTTTTACGGGTCCGAGCCGGCTTTATCCGCTGTCAACGCCTCGATGGCGGCCAGGGTCGGCAGCGCGTCGAAAACACCTTGCCGGGTGGTGGTCAGGGCGCCGGCGGCGGCCGCTTCGCGCAGTGCGGCCGGCAATGGCAGCCCCATCGCCAGTCGGACGCCCAGCGTCGCGGCAAAGGCATCGCCGGCTCCCAGCGCATCGACGGGTTCGACCCGAAAGCCCTCCTGCGACACGGGAGAAGCGTCAGCTGTCACGGCAACGGCCCCAGCCGCACCCCGGGTCAGGATGACGAGCCGCGGCCCCAGTTCCAGCAGAGCCGGCCCGAGCTCTCCTGTGAAGCGTCGGGGATCCGCTGCCTCGTTCTCGTCTCGGTCGAGCGCGGCTGCGACAGCGCTGGCCTCGGTCTCGTTGACGATCAGGATCGAGGCCAGCGCCATGATCGCGGCGGGGATCGGCCGGAACGGCGAGGGGTTGAGCAGGGTCGGGACGCCGGCTTGCCGCGCCAATGCGAAGGCCGCCTCGATCGGCGCATCAGCGATCTCGAACTGCGCCGTCACCAGCGCCGCATCGGCGATGGCCTGCGCCCGTTCGCCGACATGTTCGGCCGTGAGGGCGAGATTGGCGCCGGAAGCGACGGCGAGGCAGGTCTCGCCGGTCGCATCGGTGAAGCCGATCCCGCTGCCGGTGCTGCCTTCAAGGCGGATCAGCATCGAGGGCGGCAATCCAGCGCGTTCGAGCGCCGGAGCGGCGAAGGCGGCGGCGAGATCGTCGCCGACGGCGAGCAGGCCGTCGACCTCGGCGCCGAGGCGGCGCGCCATGATCGCCTGGTTCAGCCCCTTGCCGCCGGGTTCGATCGTCACGGTCTCGGCAGCCAGCGACTCACCCGGACGCGGGAAACGGGGGACCTTCGCCGAACAGGCGACAACGAAGCTTCCGAGCACGAATATCGATTTGCCGGTCATGGAATTTGATTTTCCCATTCACGAACTGCTACGCGGGTTGTGTCACGCTCATGCAAACGATGACAGTGCCTAAACCGCCGTTCCCAAAGCCGCCCTTCCAGAATCTGCTGGATCTGCGCACCGATACCGCCAAGCCGCTCTACCAGCAGCTTGAAGACCAGTTGTCTCAACTGATCGGGGACGGCACTTTGCCACCGGGCACGACGCTCCCCGCCGAGCGCCAACTCGCCGAGCGGCTCAGGATCAGCCGCGCCACCGTGCAGCGCTCCTACAACGCCTTGCGCGAGCGCAAGCTGCTGAGCGCGCAGGGGCGCCTGGGCTCGATCGTCCAGGGCACGGGGCCGCGGCTGCATTCCGGCATGGACCGGCTGAAGGGCTTCACCGAGGAGATGCAGGAACTCGGCCGGGTACCGTCCTCCCGCATCGTCGAGCGCTCCGTGGTCACCGATCGCTCGATCGCCTCGATCTTCGGCTTGTCGTCGCATGCACGCTTCCTGAAGCTGGTCCGCATCCGCTCGGGAGACGGCATCCCGATGTCGCGCGAGGTCGCCTGGTACAATCTCGAGCGCGCGCCGGAGCTGGCCGAGAGCGATCTTTCGGGCTCGGTCTATGCCCGGCTCGCCGAGCTCGGTCTGCCGCTGACACGCTGTGACCAGACGATCGAGGCGGCAGCGCCGACCGAGGAAGAATGCGCGATCTTCGGCTTCGAGGTTCCCGCGCCCTGCCTGCTGATCAAGCGGCGCAGCTATGGCGCCGACGGTGACATGCTCGAATATGTCGAGGGCCTGTTCCGCGGCGATACCTATACCTACCGGCTGACGCTCACCGCCTGACAACCAGTGTAGGCAGCTGCCATCCCGAGCGTTCGGTCCGATATCCAATAGCAGGCCAAAACGAGGCGTTGAACCTGCTCGCGATCCCGCGCGACCAAGAGGAACGGAGCCGCATCTGCCCGAAATTTGGTTTCCCAGGCGCCAGGATGCGGCGATGCGTTGATTGCAGGGATGGATATTGCAATGTCGCTTCACGTCTCGATTGTCGGCAGGACGAGCTACACCCCGTTTCCGCCGCGCCACGACATGGGCCCCGATGCGTTCGGCAAGGCCTCCAGGCCGGTTTTTGTCATCGATGCCGAATTGAACCAGCGCTTTGGCAACCGCGGCGCGGAAGCGCTCGCCCGCGACGGGCTGGGCGGTCTCGACCGCTTCACGGCCAGCGACAAGGACTTCATGGCGCGTTTGCAGGTTTGGCTGAAGCGTTGTCGCAGTGGCAGCACGGCCGGTGAGACGCGGCTGCCGCTGGTGCTGCGCAACGGGCGGCAGGTCGCGGTCGACGCCGTCCATATCGCCAGCATCGAACTCTTCGTGCTGACGGTGGACGACCCCGAAACCGCGATCGATCGCAATGTCGCCCGTGTCAGCGAGGCCTGCAGCCTGACGCCCACCGAGGAGCGCATGCTCGCCCTGATGGTCGAGGGGCTCGATACGATCATCGCGGCCAAGCGGCTGGGCATCGCACCGACTACCGCACGGACCCATCTCCAGCGCCTGTTCGCCAAAACCGGCACGGCCAGGCAGAGCGAGCTCGTCCGCTTCGTTGCGACCTATGTCGAAGACCTGCGCTGAGCACGCCGCCTCCGCGGCGCAGATCGTTGCCGTACCGTTGACATGATCCACTATCCCACGCCCTCTGGACCGGCATGCGGGCGCAACCGCACCGCCCGGAGTCAAACGCGACCATGGCCGAGGCACTGGCAGCCTTCCTCTTCTGCGCGCTGATGAGCGGCAGCGCCATCTTTGGCGTCAAGCTGCGGGACTGGCTGTCCGAGGAGCATCTCTCCGAACGCACTCTGGAGGCGATCCGGCTCGTGACGAGCCTGCTCGTGACCTTTGCCGCGCTGGTGCTCAGCCTGCAGCTCTCCAGCGTCAAGGGAGCTTTCGATACCGCCTATCGCGACCGCAATGCCGATGCCGCCCAGCTTGCCCAGCTCGACGAATGCCTGCGCGGTTACGGGGCGGAGGCGGATTCGATCCGCCTCGACCTGCGCAGCTATACCGCCGGCGTGATCGCCAGCACCTGGCCGAACGAGCAGAAGCCCGCTGGCGTCTCCTATCCGGAAACGGCCGCCATGGCGCGCGAGGGCGCCGATCCGTCCCTTGGCGCCCTGATCGTCCGGGTCGGCCGGGCGATCAACGGCCTGGCTCCCGCAGACACGTTCCATGTCAATGTCGCCACCGAATGCCGGTCGGTCTATCAGCAGGTGCAGCAGCGGCGCTGGGCCGTGATCGAGGATGTGCGTGGCCCTGTCTCGCCACTGTTCACCAGCGTTCTGACCTTCTGGCTGATGCTGGTCTTCCTGAGCTTCGGCCTGCAGATCCCGCGCCGGCGCCTGGCCGCGATCGTCCTGGCGATCGGCATCGTCTCGATCTCGACCGTGATGTTCGTGATCACCGATCTCGAGTCGCATTATGCCGGGCTGTTCGGCATCTCCAGCGCCTCGATGCGCGGTGCCCTCGCGGGCATGCTCCACTAAAGCGCGGGTCAGTTGGCGCGGCGCTTGCCAAGAGACGCATGATCGGGTGCGATGGTACCGGTCCGGTCCTATGAGGCCCGATTCAAACGATATGATCTCGGTACGAGGCAGGGGAACGAGCAGATGGTGCGTGGGATGAGTGGATTGCGGTTGAGCCTGGCGCTGGCGGCGTCAGTTTTCGTGCTGGGCGCTGCCGTGGCCCAGGAGCCGAAGAAGGGCGGGACGGTCCATGTCGTGGTCCAGCCCGAGCCGCCGATGCTGATGCAGGGCCTCAACCAGAACGGCCCGACCAATATGGTTGCCGGCAACATCTACGAGTCGCTGCTGCGCTATAACGAGAAGCTCGAGCCACAGCCCTCGCTCGCCAAGAGCTGGGAGATCTCGCCGGACGCGAAGACCTACACCTTCAAGCTCCAGGAAGGCGTCAAATGGCATGACGGCAAGCCGTTTACCGCAGACGACGTGGTCTTCTCGCTCGACAAGTTCCTGCGCGAGGTCCATCCGCGCTGGCGCCCGACCGTCAACGCCCAGGTCGAGAAGATCGAGAAGGTCGACGATCTCACGGTCAAGATCACGCTCAAGCAGCCTTTCGGCCCGATGATCATGACGCAGGAGGTCGCTTCCGCGCCGATGATCCCCAAGCACATCTATGACGGCACGGATTATCGCGCGAATCCCGCCAACAACACGCCGATCGGCACTGGCCCCTTCAAGTTCAAGGAGTGGAAGAAGGGCTCCTATATCCACCTCGTCAAGAACGAGGATTACTGGCTGAAGGGCAAGCCGAACCTCGACGAGATCTACTGGCAGATCATTCCCGATGCAGCCGCGCGTGCCGTTGCCTACGAGACGGGCAAGGTCGACGTGCTGACCGGCGGCTCGGTCGATGTCTACGACGTCAAGCGCCTCTCCAAGCTGCCCGATACCTGCGTGACGACCAAGGGGTGGGAGATGTTCGCTCCCCATGCCTGGCTGACTGCCAACGTCGCGAAGGGCGGGCCGCTCGCCAACAAGCAGTTCCGCCAGGGCATGATGTATGCGATCGACCGCGAGTTCGGACGGGATGTCGTCTGGGACGGGCTCGGAAAGCTCCCGACCGGGCCGATCTCCTCCAAGACCAGGTTCTATTCGGCCGATGTGCCGAAATATACCTACGACGTCGCCAAGGCGAAGGAGCTGATCAAGGCCTCCGGCTACAAGGGCGAGCCGCTGAAAATCCTGGCCCTGCCTTATGGCGAGACCTGGAATCGCTGGGCCGAGGCGATCAAGCAGAACTTCGCCGATGCCGGCATTAACGTCTCCATCGAGACGACTGACGTGCCCGGCTGGACGCAGAAGGCCTCGAACGGCGATTTCGACCTGACCTTCAACTTCCTTTATCAGCTCGGCGACCCGGCCATCGGCGTGGCGCGGAACTACATCTCGACCAACATCGTCAAGGGCAACCCCTTCGGCAACCAGGGCGCCTATGTGAATCCCGAGGTCGACAGGCTCTTCGCCGCGGCGGCGATCGCGCCGACCGACAAGGAGCGCCAGGAGCTCTATACCAAGGTCCAGCAATTGCTGGTCGACGAGGTGCCGGTGCTCTGGCTGCTGGAGATGGACTTCCCGACCATCTACCGCTGCAACGTCAAGAACCTCGTCACAACCGGCATCGGCGTCGACGACGGCTTCCGCGACGCCTGGAAGGAGTGAGGCGAGCTCGAAAGGGTGCGTCGTCCCGGGCGCCGCAAGGCGGCGATCCGGGATCGTATCGGGGTTAGCCTGCAAGGCCGCCCTGTCCTGATGACGGTCCCGCGTCTGCGCGGCGGCACTTCGCGCCGCGGCGTGCGCGGGATGACAGGCTTCACGAAAGTCCTGAATGAACCTCGCGCAATTCCTCGCCGGCCGGCTCGTGAAGGGCGTCATCGTCCTCTTCGCGATTGCGGTACTGAACTTCCTGCTGATCCGGGCCGCGCCTGGCGATCCCGCGCAGGTGCTCGCCGGTGAGGCCGGCGCCGCGGACGCGCAATTGCTCGAACAGCTGCGTGCCCGCTTCGGCCTCGACCAGCCTTTCCTGATGCAGCTCTGGCTTTACCTGAAGGGCTATCTCACCTTCGATCTCGGCTTCAGTTACCGCCAGCAGCAGCCGGTGCTCAACCTGATCATGGAGCGGCTGCCCGCGACGTTGCTGCTCACCGGTGCGGCTTTCCTCGTCTCGCTCGTCGTCGGCACGGCGATGGGCGCGCTCGCGGCGCGCCGGGCCGGCAAATGGTCGGACAGCCTGATCACCGCGCTCGCGCTGATCTTCTATGCGACGCCATTGTTCTGGATCGCGCTGATGAGCCAGATCGTCTTCGCGCTGAAGCTCGGGATGGTGCCCAATGTCGGCTACGAGACGATCGGCGCGAACTATACCGGCCTCGCCCGCGCCCTCGATATAGGCCAGCATCTCGTCCTGCCTTCGCTCACGCTCGGCCTGTTCTTCACCGCGCTCTATGCCCGGATGATGCGTGCCTCGATGCTGGAGGTCGCAGGGGCCGATTTCGTCAAGACGGCGCGCGCCAAGGGCGTCTCGCAGGCCAGAGTCTGGCGCCGCCATGTCGCCCGCAACGCGATCTTGCCGGTGGTGACCTTGGCGGGCCTGCAGGCCGGCCAGCTTGTCGGCGGCGCCGTCCTGACCGAAACCGTCTTCGCCTGGCCCGGCATCGGCCGGCTGATGTTCGATGCGCTGGTCCAGCGCGACTATTCAGTCCTGCTTGGCGTCTTTTTCGTCTCCTCGGCGATGGTCGTCTGCTTCAACATCGCGACCGACCTGGTCTACCGGATCGTCGATCCGCGCATCGAGGCGCATGCATGAATTTCCTCAAGCGCTTCGTCCGCAATCGCGGCGCCGTCATCGGCATCGTCATCCTGCTCGCCGTCGTCGCCTTCGCGATCCTGGCGCCGACGCTCTATCCGCAATCGCCCTGGCGCCCCGTGGCGCGGCCCTTCCTCGCGCCCTTCGCCAACGAGCGCTTCCCGCTCGGCACCGATACGCTCGGCCGCAACCTTGCAGCCGGCCTCGTCCATGGCGCGCGCGTCTCGTTGATGATCGGCGTGGTCTCGACCCTGGTCGCGCTGGTGATCGGCGTGCCGCTCGGCGCCATCGCCGGCTATGCCGGCGGCTTCGTCGATGACGCGCTGATGCGCTTCACCGAGTTCTTCCAGACCATTCCGTCTTTCGCGCTCGCCATCGTGCTGGTCGCGATCCTGCAACCGCAGCTCGGTTCGATCGTGCTGGCGATCGGCGTGGTGAGCTGGCCACCTGTGGCACGGCTGGTGCGAGGGGAGGTGCTCTCATTGCGAAGCCGCGAATATGTCCAGGCGGCGGTCACCATCGGCCAGTCGACGCCGCGGATCATCTTCAGCCAGGTCCTGCCCAACACCATCGCGCCGATCATCGTCATGGGTTCGCTGATGATCGGCTCGGCGATCCTGTTGGAATCCTCGCTCTCCTTCCTGGGCCTGGGCGATCCCAACCTGATGAGCTGGGGCTATATGGTCGGTGCCGGCCGTACGCGCCTGCTCGACGCCTGGTGGATCTCGTTCTTCCCGGGCTTCGCGATCTTCCTGACGGTGCTCGCGCTCAATCTCGCCGGTGAGGGGCTGAACGATGCCCTGAACCCGCGTCTGGCCAGGGGGCGGGAATGATGGCGCGCATGACTGCTCCCGCGCTTTCCATCGAAGGGCTGACGCTGGCGCTGCCGGCAATGGCCGACCGCCCGAACGCCGTCGAGAAAGTCACCCTCGCTATCCAGCCCGGCGAGACGCTTTGCGTCGTCGGCGAATCCGGTTCCGGCAAGTCGATGATCGCCCATGCCGTGATGGGCCTCTTGCCCAAGGCGGTGAAGCCGGTCGCAGGCGCGATCCGGCTCGCCGGTCGCGACATCCTGAAACTGGACGAACAGGCGATGCAGGACATGCGCGGCCGGGAGGTCGGCATGATCTTCCAGGAGCCGATGACCTCGCTCAATCCGGTCATGCGCATCTCCGACCAGATCGTCGAGACCTTTGAGGCGCACGGCCTGCACGACAAGGCGACGCGGCGTGCGCGCGCCTTCGAGCTCCTGACCGAGGTCGGCCTGCCCGATCCGCCGCGCCTCGCCAAGGCCTATCCGCATGAATTGTCCGGCGGCCAGCGTCAGCGCGTGATGATCGCGATGGCGCTGGCGCTCGAACCGAAGCTCCTGATAGCCGACGAGCCGACCACTGCGCTCGACGTCACCACGCAGGCGCAGATCCTCAAGCTGATCGACAATCTGCGCCATCGCCACGGCACGGCCGTGCTCTTCATCACCCATGACATGGGCGTCGTCGCCGAGATCGCCGACCGCATCGCCGTGCTGGAGAAGGGCGTGCTGGTCGAGGAGGGCACGGCCGATCAGGTGCTCGGCTCTCCCACCCATCCCTATACGCAGAAGCTTCTCGCTGCCGTACCGTCACTCACGCCGGCCGTCCTTCCGCCGCTGCCCGATACCGCCCCGGTGATCAGCGTCGAAGGGCTCGGCAAGACCTATCGCAAGCGTTCGCTCTTCGGCGTCGCGCGCGAGGTCAAGGCGGCCGACGACATCTCCTTCGCGCTGGTCCGCGGCGAGACGCTCGGCCTCGTCGGCGAGTCCGGTTCGGGCAAGTCGACGGTCGGGCGCTGCTGCCTGCGCCTGATCGAGCCCGATCGTGGCCGGATCGCGCTCGGCGACCTCGTCCTTTCCGAGCTGAAGGCCGCCGAACTGCGCCGCCAGCGTAAGCGCATCCAGATGGTCTTCCAGGACCCCTTCGCCTCGCTCAACCCGCGCCAGACCGTCGGCCGCATCATCTCGGACGGCCCGGTTGCGCACGGCACACCGCGCAAGGAGGCGCTGGCGCGGGCGAAGGAACTGCTGGAGCTCGTCGGCCTCTCCGCCAACGCCATCGACCGCTATCCGCATGAATTCTCCGGCGGCCAGCGCCAGCGCGTCGGCATCGCCCGCGCGCTGGCGCTCGAACCGGACGTGCTGGTCGCGGACGAGGCGGTCTCGGCGCTCGACGTCTCCGTGCAGGCGCAGATTCTCAAGCTGATCAAGGGCATCCAGGCCCGGCTCGGCCTCGCCATCCTCTTCGTCACCCATGATCTACGTGTCGCCGCGCAGATATGCGACCGCATCGCGGTGATGCAGCGCGGGCGCATCGTCGAGAGCGGGCCGACGGCGGCGATCTTCGCCGACCCGCAGCACGCGTATACGCGGCAACTGCTGGCGGCGGTGCCGGGCGGCGGGCGCTTCGGGCACTAATGGCGTGAACCACGCTCCGCGTCATGGTCGGGCTTGTCCCGACCATCCACGTCTTTCCCTTCATCCATGTCGCAAGACGTGGACGCTCGGCACAAGGCCGAGCATGACGGATTTGGCCTAAAGGAGACCCGCCCATGCCTCTCGATCCCGCCCTTCGCGAAAAAATCCTCGCCGCCGTCGAGGCGGGCTTCGACGAGCAGGTCGCCTATACGCAGGAGCTGGTCCGTTTCGCCTCGACTCGCGGGCAGGAGCACACGGTCCAGGACTTCATCTTCCGCGCCATGAAGCAGCGCGGCTTCACAATGGACCGCTTCGCCATGGACAGGGAGGCGATCGCGGCCCATCCCGGCGGCGCGCCCTTCTCCGACACGCATTCCGAAGCCCCGATCGTCGTCGGCATCCATCGCCCCCGCGAGGAGAAGGGTCGCTCGCTGATCCTGCAGGCCCATGTCGACGTCGTCCCGGCCGGCCCCCTCGACCAATGGAAGCACCCGCCGTTCGACCCTGTCATCGAGGGCGACTGGATGTATGGCCGTGGCAGCGCCGACATGAAGGCCGGCTCCGCCGCCAATCTCTTCTGCCTCGATGCGCTGCGCCGCATCGGCATGCAGCCGGCGGCGACGGTCTATGTCGAATCTGTCGTCGAAGAAGAATCCACCGGCAATGGCGCGCTGATGACGCATCTGCGCGGCTACCGCGCCGAGGCCGCGCTGATCCCCGAGCCGGAATACGAGATGCTGGCCCGCGCCAATGCCGGCGTGCTCTGGTTCCAGTTCGAGGTGCGCGGCATCCCCGCCCATGTTCGCGAGATGGGTACCGGCGCCAATGCGATCGACGCCGCCTATCGCGTCGTCGCGGCTTTGCGCAAGCTCGAGGAGCAATTCAATAGCGAGAAGGCCGGTCGCGAGCATTTCGAGGATGATCCGCATCCGATCAACCTGAATATCGGCAAGATCGAGGGCGGCGATTGGGCTTCTTCCGTGCCGTGCTGGTGCCGCGTCGATTGCCGCGTCGGGCTCTATCCCGGCGTCACCGCCAAGGAGACGGCGCAGCGCATCGAGGATTGCATCCGCGAGGCCGCGCGCGGCGATTCCTTCCTCGCGAACAACCCGCCGAAGGTGACGTTCAACGGCTTCTGGGCCGAGGGCTATGTGCTGGAGCCCGGCAGCGAGGCCGAGGGCGTGCTCGCCCGCGCCCATGAGGCGGCGCTCGGCAAGCCGCTCAAGAGCTTCATGACCGCGGCCTATCTCGATACCCGCGTCCACGCGCTCTACGACAAGATTCCGGCGCTCTGCTACGGCCCGATGGGCGAGAACATCCACGCCTTCGACGAGCGCGTCAGCCTGGCTTCGGTGAAGCGCATCACCGGCGCCATGGCGCTCTTCGTTGCCGAATGGTGCGGGCTCGAAAGCATCACGGGATGAGCGAGGGCAAAGCATCGGGCCGAAAAGTGGGAACCGGTTTTCGGAGTACCCGATGCTGAAGCAAGAACCTGGACCGCCCCTCGTCCGGGAGGACGCGGGGCGGTCGAGCAGGGCGCTGCTGCTCGTTCCCCTGCTCGGGCTGCTCTGGGGCTTCAACTGGCCGGCGGTGCGGATCTCGCTGACCGAGATCGCACCCTGGACCTTGCGCGCTGCCGGCATGAGCTTCGCCGGACTGGTGCTCGTCGCGAGCGCGCTGGCGCGGGGCGTCCCGCTCGCGGTGCCGCGTGCACAGTGGCCGAGGCTGGTCGTCGCCGGCTTCCTCTCGATCGCCGCCTTCAACGCGCTGCTCGCCTTCGCGCAGCTCGCCGCACCGACCTCGCGCGCCGCGATCCTGACCTTCACCATGCCGATCTGGGCGACATTGCTCGCCCGCTTCGTGCTGGGGGAGGCTTTCGACGGCCGGCGCCTTGCGGGGCTCGCGCTCGGCATTGCCGGCCTCGTCTGCCTCGGCCTGCCGCTGATCCTGGCCGGGCAGCTTTCCTTCGGCCTGACGCTGGCGCTCTGTGCCGCCGTGAGCTGGGCGCTGGGTACGATCGTCACCAAGCACTGGCCGGTCTCGGCTCCGGCGCTGACGATCGCCGCCTGGCAATTGCTGATCGGCGGCCTCGTCGCCGGCCTCGGCATGCTCGTCTTCGAAGGCCTGCCGGTGCCGAAACTCTTGTCGCCACGCGTGCTGGCGGCGCTGAGCTTTCACATCATCGGCGCCCAGGCGCTCGCCTATTTCCTCTGGTTCACGGTGGTGGCGCGCCTGCCGGCGGGCATCGCCAGCCTGGGCACGCTGATGGTGCCGGCTGTCGGCATGCTCGGCTCGGTGCTGCTGCTCGGCGAGCGGCCGACCTCGACCGATTGGCTGGGTCTTTGCCTTGTGATCGCCGCTTCCGGTGCGATCCTGATCCCGGCCCGTCGCGCGTGACGCGGCTCAGTTCTGTACGGGAATGCTGTAGCGCTGGGCCAACACCGCGCTCATTGCTGAGACCAGCTCCCCGATGACGCCGCCTTTCTCCCAGGAATAGATCGAGACGACCATCGCCGGCTCCGTGCCGAAGGGGGCATAGAGCCTGACCCTGCGCCCAATTGTGGTGCCGATCGGGAGGAGCGAGAGCCCGAGCCCGGCCTCCACCGCGACGACCACATTGTAGAGGCTGCTGCTCGACAGCGCGATGTACCAGCGCTGCCGCTCGCGCTCGATCCGCTCGAACATCGCGTCGCGATAGAGGCCGCCGGGCGGGAAGGTGACCAGCGGCAGCGGCTCCGGCCAGCTCTCGGGCGCGTCCGCGCTCTCGAACCAGGCCATCGCCTCGGGATAGCTCGCGCGGTGGTCGGAGCTGGCGGAGGGCTCCTTGACGATCACGATGTCGAACTCGCCGGCCCGGTAGCGCCGCATCAATTCGCGGCTGAGGCCTGCCACGACATCGAGCCGGATTTCCCGGTGATGCCGGGTGAAGTCGGCGAAGACCTGCGCCATGTTGCCGGTCACGATATCCTCGGGCACGCCGATGCGGATCGAGGCGGTGCCGGCGGAATCGCCCAGCATCGTTTCTGCCTCCTGCTGCAGCGTCAGGATGCGTCGGGCATAGCCGAGCAGGCGCTCGCCGGAGGCCGTGGCGCGGACCGGACGGGCGACGCGGTCGATCAATCCGCGCCCGACCGCCTCCTCCAGCCGAGCGAGCTGCTGGCTGATCGTCGATTGCGTCATGTTGAGCCGCTCGGCCGCCTGGGTGAAGCTGCCGGTATCGGCAATGGCGACGAAGGAGCGGAGCAGGCGGGGGTCGAGCATCGGAGCCGGTGGCCGCATATCTGAAGCGAGGATGCGCTGTATATTCGCAAAGCCACTGGATGATATCCAGATATTTAATTTTCAGATGGACGCCCCGCGCTCTATTCAGAGACCGGGGCGAGCTTGCTCGCCAGTCGACGGGGACGCCGCCGCGCCGGCCGATGCCGCCCGCGCCACGCAGGGAGACGGAATTGACCCGCTTTTCGCCGATCCTCGCCTTCGTTCTTCTCCTGCTGGCCTTCAGCCCGCAGACAGCCTTTGGACAAGCCATGACCGAGACCAGATTGCATGCCGCTGCGGCCAAGGATGATGTCGCCGCGATCAAGCGCCTTCTCGCCGAGGGCGTTGCCGTCGACGGGCGTGATAGCCGCGCCCAGACCGCCCTCCTGGTCGCGACACATGAGAACCGCGTCGCCGCCGCCCGCGCCCTGATCGAGGCCGGAGCGGACGTCAACGCCAAGGATGGGATGAACGACAGCCCGTACCTTTATGCCGGCGCGCGCGGCCACCTCGCCATTCTCAAGCTGACGCTTGAACATGGCGCCGATCTGAAGAGCACCAATCGCTATGGCGGCACGGCGTTGATCCCGGCCTGCGAGCGCGGCCATGTCGAGACGGTCCGCACCCTGATCGCGGCCGGCGTCAAGATCGACCACATCAACAATCTCGGCTGGACCGGCCTGCTGGAGGCGATCATCCTCAGCGACGGCGGCGAGAAGCATCAGCAGATCGTCAAGGACCTGCTCGCGGCTGGCGCCGATGTGAATCTGGCTGATCGCGACGGCGTCACCCCGCTCCAGCATGCCCGCAGCCGTGGCCAGACGAAGATGCAGCAGATCCTGCTCGCCGCCGGCGGTCGCTGAGCGGGGGAGGGAGCATGAGCCAGACCCAACGCTTTCTCTGCGAGGCGATCGAGCTCGCCCAGGCCAATATGGAGAAAGGCGGCCGGCCTTTCGGGGCCGTGGTCGTCCGGGCCGGCGAGGTCGTCGCGACCGGCGTCAACGAGATTATGGCGACCAACGACCCGACCGCCCATGCCGAGATGACGGCTTTGCGCGCGGCGAGCCGCAAGCTCGGCTCGCCGAGCCTCACCGGCTGTGCGGTCTATGCCAGCGGCCATCCCTGCCCGATGTGCATGGCGGCGATGCGGCTCTCAGGCGTCAGCGAGGTCTATTACGCCTATTCCAACGATGACGGCGCACCCTTCGGCCTGTCGACGGCGGCGATCTATGCCGATCTGGCGAAACCCTTCGCCGAGCAGTCGAAAGATCAGCTATAGGCCTGTCCGTCTCGAAACCGTCCCCGATCTCTATGCGGAATGGAAACGGCGCCAGGCCGAGCCGGCCTAAAGTCATGATCCCTGTACGATCCGGCGCGTCCCGCGCGCTGCTGCTCGCGGCCGTGGTGCTGGTCGGCCTGAACCTGCGCCCTTTCCTGACCGGCATCGGCCCGCTCGCGGCGGAGATCCGGGCCGCGACGGGCTTGGGTTTTGGCAGCCTCTCGCTGTTCACGCTGGTGCCGATGCTGCTGATGGGGCTTTGCGCCTTCGCCGGTCCGTGGCTCCAGCGCGCGCTCGGCGCGCGAGCGGCCGTCGTCGGCGCACTCTGCATCCTCTGTGCGGCGGCGGCCCTGCGGCTGGTCACGACGAGCGGCGAGGCGCTGATCGCGACGGCGGCTTTCTGTGGGCTCGGCGTCGCAGTGGTGCAGTCGGTCTTCCCCGGCATCGTCAAGGCCAAGTTCCCCGATCGGGTCGCGCTGGTGATGGGGCTTTATTCGGCAATGTTGATGGGCGGCGGTGCCTTGGGCGCGCAGCTCTCGCCGCTGATCGCTCAACAGACCGGAAGTTGGCATCTCGGTTTGGGCTGGATCGCCCTGCCGGCAGCCTTGGCGGCCTTGATCTCGGCGGTGGCGCTGCCATCGGGCCGATCGGGGCAGGGCGGCGGCTTGCCGGCGCTGGCCTTGCTGCGTCGCCCGCGCAGTTGGCTCCTGATGATCTGCTTCGGGCTGGTGAATGGTGGCTATGCCTCCGTCGTCGCCTGGCTCGCGCCCGCCTATCAGGCGATGGGCTGGTCGGGGGCGCAGAGCGGCGGCCTCCTGGCGGTGATGGCGGCGAGCCAGGCCGTGGCGGCGCTCGGCATTCCCGCGCTGGCGGCCCGCAATCCCGATCGCCGCTTCTGGATCTGGTTCGCGCTCGCCTGCCAGGTCGTAGGCTTTGCCGGCCTCGCCTGGTGGCCGCTCGCCGCACCGACCGCTTGGGCCGTGGCGATCGGCGTCGGTTTGGGCGCCGGCTTCGCGCTCTTCATGATCGTGGCGCTCGACCATATCGACAATCCCGCCAATGCCGGCGCCCTCTCGGCTCTGATGCAGGGCGGCGGCTTCCTGATCTCCGCCATTCCGCCCTGGATCGTTGCGCTGCTGCGCGATGCCGGCGGCAGCTTCACCGCCGGCTGGCTGATGCATCTGGCCTGCGCCGTGCTGGCGGGGTTGATGGCACTGCGCATCGCGCCGCGCGGCTATGCCGGCGCGATGCGGCTGGCACCGGAGGCCGATCAGGCCTCGTCGCCGAGATAGGCGGTGGCATCGATCTCGACGAGGCAGTTCGGCGAGCCCAGCCCGTTGACGATGCAGGAGACGCGATGCGGCGTCGCCTCGGCGAAGTTGGCGAAATAGACCTCGTTCATCGGCTCCCAATAGGCGCGGTCGGTGACATAGACCGTGCATTTCACGACATCGTCGAGGCTGCCGCCGGCCTTTTCGAGCAGCGCCTTGATATTGTCGATGCATTGCTGGGTCTGCGCGCGGGGATCGCCGATCGCGAGCTTGCCGTCCTTGTCGGTCCCGACGCAGCAGACGAACATAAAGCCGCCGGCGACGGTCGCCTGGGCGAAGGGCAGACGCCCCTTGTGGACGCGGTCCGAGGTGATGATGCGCTTGGGCATGACAGGCTCCGTCAGTAACGATCCACCCTAGGGGGCAGCCCGGCGCAGCGGAATGCGACCGGCTGGCAAAGGAGTGATGCCGTCAGTGAAGACTGTTGGAGCCAGTCGCTTATCTTATGAGGGAGGCTGGTGCTGCGAGAGAGGATTGAACTCTCGACCTCTCCATTACCAATGGAGTGCTCTACCACTGAGCTACCGCAGCAGGTCCGGCGGCCGGGGCGTTCGCGGTTGCTCTGAGGCGGTTGCGGGCGCTGGCGTCGTTCCGAAGCGGCGCCCTGATGCCACAACCTTGTGACGGACGCAACCCGCTCGATCAATCCGGCAGCAATAACCGTGGATCGATCCGGAAGAGCCGGCCGTCGCCGAGGAGATGCGCGCTCAAGCCTGCGTGAAAGAGCGGCCGGAAAGCGGCGTCGCGCAGGTTGAGGCCACCGGCATAGGCGCCCATCGCCGGCATCACGCAGCGCCGTGCCGACACCGCGAAACAGCGCCGCCGGATCGCCCGTCCGCGCATCCTGACCTTCGCGGCGGGATGCAGATGCCCAGCGATCTCGTATCCGCCCTCGGAGTCGGTTGGCTCATGGCGCAGCGTCACGCCGGCGAGCACGATCTCCGCCGTACTCTCGCCGCCCATGGCGCGGCTGATCGCCGGATCGTGGTTCCCCGTGATCCAGAGCCAGTCACGCCCCTGCTGCAGGGCGGCAAGCGCGGCGCGCATCTCCGGCGCGAGGCGATTTTCGGCATCGCGGTCATGGAAGCTGTCGCCGAGCGCGATCACGCGGGCGGGCTGATGGCGCTGGATCGCGGCGGCGAGTGCGGCGATCGTCGCGGTCGAATCATAGGGCGGCAGCATTACGCCGCGCGCCGCATAGGCCGAACCTTTCTCCAGATGCAGGTCCGCGACGACGAGCGTGCGCTCCTCCGGCAGCCAGAGCGCGCCCGAGAGATCGGGCACGAGCGCGAGCCGGCCCAGCATGAAGGCCTCGCTCGTCTTCGCTGGAACTGCCGCTGCAGCCGTCACGCCATCGCCTCTTCCGTCAGCATCGCCTCTGCTTCCGCCAGGATCTCGTCCGCCGCCTCGCCATAAACCGCCTCGCGCCCGATCTCGAGCATCACCGAGACACCGAGCGGCGAGACATGGTCGAGCGGCTGGTGCACGATTCGGCCGCTGATCCGTGTCAGCATCTCACCAAGCCGGCGAATGTCGAGCAGGCCTGTCGCCGCATCGGCGCGAGCCGCCTTGAGCAGGATATGGTCGGGCTCGTGCCGGCGCAGCACGTCGTAGACGAGATCTGTCGAGATCGTCACCTGCCGCCCGCTTTTCTCCTGGCCGGGGAAGCGGCGCTCGATCAGGCCGCCGATGATGGCGCAGGAGCGGAAGGTGCGCTTCATCAGCGCCGATTCCGCCATCCAGTCCTCCAGGTCGTCGCCGAGCATGTCCTGTGAAAACAGTTCGTCGAGATCGAGCGCGCCGCGCGCGATCGCTGCGGTCATGTCGCCGAGCGTCCAGCAGGCCATGCCGTAATCGTTGCAGACGAAGCCAAGCGGGCGCATCCGGGCGCGCTCCAGCCGGCGCGTCAGCAGCATGCCGAGCGTCTGGTGGGCGAGCCGGCCCTCGAACGGATAGGCGACGAGATAGAAGCGCCCGCCGCGCGGAAAGGTCTCGACCAGCAATTCGCCCGGCTGGGGCAGGCGCGAGACCCGCGTCTGCGCATGCAGCCAGGCCGAGACCTCCTCCGGCAGCGTGCGCCAGAGGCTGGGCGAGGCCAGGATGGCGCGCACGCGGGCCGCGAGGAAGGTCGAGAGCGGGAACTTGCCGCCGTCATAGGAGGGGATTTTCGGGTCGGTTCCGGCTGCCGCACGCGAGCAGACCGCCTCGTTTTCGACGATGCCCTCGAAGCGCAGCACCTCGCCGGCGAAGACGAAAGTGTCGCCCGACACCATGGTCTCGGCGAAATATTCCTCGATCTCGCCGAGCACACGCCCGCCGCGCATGATCATGCCGGGCTGACCCGGCTTTCCGGCGCGCGCCCGGCCGAGCCGGACCTTCAGCATCGTCGCCTCGACGATCGTGCCGACATTCATGCGGTATTGCTGGATCACGCGCGCGTTGCTGGCGCGCCAGAGGCCGGCCTTGTCCTCCCTCAGCTTGGCGAAGCGCTCATAGCTCTTCAACGCATAGCCGCCGGTCGCGACGAAATTCACGACGGCGTCGAAATCCTCGCGGGTGAGTTCGGCGTAAGGCGAGGCCGTGCGGACCTCCTCGTAGAGCGCATTGGCCTCGAACCCATCCGAGCAGGCGACACCGAGGACATGCTGGGCGAGCACGTCAAGCGCGCCGATGCGTGGCGGCGGCGTGTCCTGCGCCGCTTCATGCACGGCTTCCAGCGCGGCGCGGCATTCCAGCAATTCGAAGCGGTTGGACGGCACCAATAGCGCCTCGGAAGGTTCATCCATGCGGTGGTTGGAGCGGCCGATGCGCTGGATCAGGCGACTCGCGCCCTTGGGCGCGCCGAGATTGACGACGAGATCGACATCGCCCCAGTCGATGCCGAGATCGAGCGTCGCGGTGCAGACCACGGCCTTGAGCCGCCCGTCCGCCATCGCCGCCTCGACCTTGCGGCGCTGCTGGGCGTCGAGCGAGCCGTGATGCAGCGCGATCGGCAGGTTGTCGTCGTTGAGGTTCCACAGCGCCTGGAAGGCGAATTCCGCCTGCATCCGCGTGTTGACGAAGACGAGGGTCAATTTGTGCGTGCGGATGGCCTGATAGACCTCGACCATCGCATGCAGCGTGGTGTGCCCGGCGATCGGCAGGTTGCGTTCCGTGTCGAGGATGCCGATGCGCGGTTTGGCGCCGCCCGCGACCGTGACGAGCCCGGCTGGTGTCTCAGCGCCACCGAGATAGCGCTGGAGATCGGCGGGCTCGCGCACCGTCGCCGAGAGGCCTACGGCCGAGACCTGTGGCGCCAGCGCCTTCAGCCGCGCGAGATCGAGCGCCAGCAGGTCGCCACGCTTGGAGGTGACCAGCGCATGCAACTCGTCGAGCACGATGCGGCGCAAGGATGAGAAGAACGGCGCGGCGTCGCGATGCGAGACCAGCAGCGCGAGCTGTTCCGGCGTCGTCAGCAGGATATCCGGCGGGCGCTGGATCTGGCGTACGCGCTTGGCGGCGGAGGTATCGCCTGTGCGCGTCTCGATGGTGATCGGCAGACCCATCTCGCGCACGGGCGCTTCGAGATTGCGGGCGATGTCGACGGCGAGCGCCTTCAGCGGCGAGATATAGAGCGTGTGCAAACCGTCATGCCGGCCCTTCCGCTCGGCCAGCTCGACCAGCGAGGGCAGGAAGCCGGCGAGCGTCTTGCCGGCACCGGTCGGCGCGACCAGCAGGGTCGAGCGTCCGGCGCGGGCTTCCTCCAGCAAGGCGAGCTGATGCGGCCGCACGCTCCATCCGCGCCCGGCGAACCAGGCCTCGAAGGTAGGAGGGAGCGGAGAGGGGGCGGCCATGGCGGCCGAAGATAGGGTGCGGCGCGGGAGAACGAAAGGGGAATAAAGGGGCTTGTGATTACAGCCGCTGGTAAAGTCGAGTGCCGAATCCTGCGGAGTGCCGTAATGTCTGCTCACGGCCCCGTTGCGGACGTTGCGCCGGTCCCAAGCCCTCAAGGCAGTCAGCGCGATCTCCGCAGAGTTTGCATTAGTCGGTCCTTTTTTCTATTTTCTCAAGATAGATGAACATCGGAACTCCGACGCCAAACATCAGCATCATCGGCCATAACGGGCTAAAACTCGGGAAGAAAGTCACGTAAGCAACGCTGACTAGAACCGTCCAAATTAGGCACACCACCCACGGCAGCATCGCTGTACTCCGGCTGAACTCTTTTCATTGTCCGGGGAAAGCTCTAATTTCCGGTTGCGGCTGAGCGTAACATGTCCGCAAACGACCTAAAACGGACTCTTCCTTAACGCTTCTCCGCCACCACCAGCAGCCCCGGCACGGGCGCGCCGCGATCCTGCCGCGTGCTGGCGGGCTCGACGAGTACGGGGGTGAGCCCGGCTTCCACGAGCCGCTCCTTGAGCCAGCCTTCCGCATGCGCGAACCGCCTGTCATCGCCCACCACGACGCCGTCGCCGTCATGGCTCTGCACCGTGAAGGCGAGCAGCCCGTCCGGTTCGAGCACCCGCGCGCTCTGAGCGAAGCAGGGGGCGAGTTCGCCGAGATAGACGAAGACATCGGCCGCGACGACGAGATCGGCCGAGGCGTCCGGCCGGCTGGTCAGGAAGGCTGTCAGCCCCGCGACGGCGAGCTTGTCGTAGAGCGGCGTGCCGTCCGGCGCGAGCTTGGTCCGAGCCCGCTCGATCATGCGCGGCGAGAGATCGCAGCCGGCGATGAAGCCACTCTGCTCGTGGATCGCTTCACCCATCAGCCCGGTGCCGCAGCCGAGATCGTAGACGACGTCGAACCGGAAGGGCCGGCCGGCGTTGCTGCAGCAGCGGACGAGCGCCGCCTTGAGCAGGTCGGGCGCGTGGTAGTGCAGGGTTTGCGTGAGATGGCTGTCGAAACGATCGGCATAGGCGTCGAACAGCGCGCCGGAGAAATTTTCGGAGGTCGCCTGCTCGGCCGACATCGCGCCGATGCGCGCGAGGTCGAGCCGGGCCCCGAAATGGTCATTGGGGTCGAGATCGAGGCATTGCCGCCAGGCGGTGGCGGCGTCCTCCTTGTGGCCGAGCGCCTCCTGCGCCAGTCCATAGAGATGCCAGGCCGCTGTGAAGTGATAGGCCTGCGACAGGGTCTGGTCGAGGATGTCGACGGCCGCTTGCGCGTCCCCGTCCTTAAGCGCAGCCTCGGCCCAGCCATAGCGGCGGTCGAGCACGGGGTCGCCGGACGAGGCGAAATGCGTGGTCGAGCCTGTATCGGTCATACCGACCGATCTAGCCCAGGAGTGTGACGCTGGCCAGACAAAGCGCCCGCTGGCGCCCTTCCGAATTGCTGCTGCCGACGCCGGCCGGGCTCTATTGCCCGCCCGCCGACATCCATATCGACCCGGTCCGCCCGGTGGCGCGGGCGCTGATCACCCATGGCCATTCCGACCATGCCCGTGCCGGCCATGGCGCCGTGCTGGCGACGCGGGAGACGCTGGCGATCATGGCCTTGCGCTATGGCGAGGGTTTTGCGGGCTCGCAGCAGGTTGCGGTGCCCCGCGAAGCGATCCGCATCGGCGAAGTCGATTTTACCTTCGTGCCGGCCGGCCATGTCCTGGGCTCGGCTCAGATCGCGGTCGAGAGCCGGGGCCTGCGAATCGTCGCCTCCGGCGACTACAAGCGCGAGCGCGACCCGACCTGCGCCGGTTTCGAGCCGGTGCCCTGCGATATCTTCATCACCGAGGCGACCTTCGGCCTGCCGGTCTTCCGCCATCCGCCGGCGGCGGGGGAGGTGGCCAAACTCTTGGAATCGGTCAGGCTCTTCCCGGAGCGGACGCATATCGTCGGCGCCTATTCGCTGGGTAAGGCGCAACGCGTCATGGCCCTGATCCGCGAGGCCGGATACGAGCGGCCGATCTATATCCACGGTGCCGTCGAGAAGGTCGCCGCCTTCTACGAAGCCGAGGGCATCCCTCTCGGCGGGATCAGGCTGGTTTCCGAAAGCGATCGCAAAACGCTGGGCGGCGAGATCGTCATCTGCCCGCCGAGTGCGACGCAGGATCTGTGGGCGCGCCGCTTTCCGGACCCGGTCACTGCCTTCGCCTCGGGCTGGATGCGGATCAGGGCGCGAGCCCGCCAGAAAGGCGTCGAACTGCCGCTCGTCATCTCCGACCATGCCGATTGGGACGACCTGCTCGCGACGATCCGCGAGGTTCAGGCGGGCGAGATCTGGGTCACCCATGGCGAGGCCGATGCGCTCGTCCATTGGTGCGGCACGGCTGGCCTCAAGGCCAAGCCGCTGCATCTCGTCGGCTATGGCGACGAGGGCGAGGCCGATCCCGCCGAGGGGGCGGCTGATGCAGTGGCTGTCTGAAAGTCGATCAGCGCGAAGCCGCGACGACCGGGTGCGACGGGGCAGCCATGCCGACCATGGCATTGGCCATGTCGCGGGCGAGGCAGTCATAGCCTGCGTCGCTCATATGGAAGCCGTCGGTCCAGAGCGCGGCCTTGAAGGCCTCGGCATCACTGCGGTGCCATTCGCGCATCGCGTCGTAGCGGCCGAAGACCGGCACGGCCTCGCGACGGGAAACCTCGCCGACCGCTTCGACGTATTCGCCATAACGCTGCGGATCGCGCACGGAGGGGAAATATTGCGGGTCGAGAATGGCGAGCGCCGGGCCGGCATCTCGCACCAGCGCGATGCCCTCGCCGACCATCGCCTTGAAGGCGTCGAGATCGCCGCCCTTGACGGCGTCATTGGTGCCGACCTGCCAGATTACGAGGTCGTAGGGGCGCGCGCTCAGCGCGGCCTTCATGCGGGCAAGCGTCTGCGGGGCGGTCTCGCCGCCGATGCCGGCATTGACGATCTCGACCTTGGACTTGGGCCATGCCTTGCCGAGCAGCGCCTGCAGGCGGGCCGGATAGGTCTTGTCCTTGGCGCTGGCGCCGATGCCCTCTGTCGAGGAGGAGCCGATGGCGAGGATCGTCAGGGTCTGGCCCTGCGCAACCTTGGCCGAGAGGGGAGCCAGCGTCGTGTTCGCGCGCACGATCGGCGTCTCGCGGCAGGAGAAGCTCGCCGCTTGCGCGGGGGCTCCGACCGTCAGCGTGGCAGCGATGACAGGCAAGGCAAGGAACCGCATCGCGGCACGCATCGGCGTCTCTCTCCTGGCTACTTCGCTGCCGTTAAGGTTTGCTTCATGAACGGTAACTGAACGATGCGCTGCAACAGACACGAATCAGCCGGGTGTGACGCTGGGGCGACAGCATGAACCGCTTCGCCTGGCTTCTCGATCGCCTCGCCTATGAGCCGCGCCGCAACGCCAAGATCGCGCTGATCGCGGACTACCTGCGCACCACGCCCGATCCCGATCGCGGCTATGCGCTGGCGGCGATGACGGGCGGTCTCACATTCCGCAACGCCAAGGCCGGGCTGATCCGCTCGCTGATCGCCGAGCGCACCGACCCGGTGCTCTTCGCGCTGTCCTATGACTATGTCGGCGATCTCTCGGAGACGGTCGCGCTGATGTGGCCGGCCCGGCACGGCGCCAATGCGGTGCCGCATCTGCCGGAGGTGGTCGAGAGCCTGCGCGAGGCTGGCAAGACCGATCTGCCGCGCCTCGTCGCGGGCTGGCTCGATGCGCTCGATGAGACCGGGCGCTGGGCCCTGCTCAAGCTCATCACGGGCGCGCTGCGCATCGGCGTCTCCGCCCGCCTCGCCAAGACGGCCGCAGCGAGCCTCGGTGGGGTACCGCCCGACGAGGTCGAGCAGGTCTGGCATGGGCTGGAGCCACCCTATGTCGAGCTCTTCGCCTGGCTGGAGGGCAGAGGCGCCCGGCCCGAGGCTCGCGATCCCGCACCGTTCCGCCCGGTCATGCTCTCGCATCCGATCGAGGACGGCGATTTCGACAAGCTCGACCCGGCCGAATTCTCAGCGGAGTGGAAATGGGACGGCATCCGCGTCCAGTTGGTCAGCGGTCGCAAGGCCGATGGCACGCGCGTGACGCGGCTTTATTCCCGCACCGGCGAGGATATCGCCGCAGCCTTCCCTGACCTCGTCGAGGAACTGACGCAGGACGGTGCGCTCGACGGCGAGTTGCTGGTGATGCGCGAGAGCACGATCCAGAGCTTCAACACCCTGCAGCAGAGGCTCAACCGCAAGACCGTTACCGCCAAGATGCTCGGCGAATTCCCCGCCCATATCCGCGTCTATGACCTGCTCGTCGATGGCGAGGAGGATATCCGGCACTTGGCTCTGGAAGAGCGGCGCCAGCGGCTGGAGGCCTTCCTCTCGCGTCTGGCCAGCATCCGCTTCGATCTCTCGCCGGTGATCTCCTTCGCCTCCTGGGAGGAGCTGACGGAGGCCCGCGCCGATCCGGCCGGGGCAGGGGCGGGCGCCGATGCGGAGGCGGTCGAGGGCTGCATGATCAAGCGCCGCGATTCGCCTTACTTGCCGGGCCGCCCCAAAGGCTATTGGTGGAAATGGAAGCGCGATGCCCGGCTCGTCGACTGCGTGCTGATGTATGCCCAGCGCGGCCACGGCAAGCGCTCCTCCTTCTATTCCGACTACACCTTCGGCGTCTGGCGCGTGGGCGAGGATGGCGGCGAGGAGCTTGTGCCGGTCGGCAAGGCCTATTTCGGCTTCACCGATGAGGAACTGATCGAGATCGACAAATATGTCCGCAAGAACACGCTGAATCGCTTTGGCCCGGTGCGCGAGGTCACGCATGACGCGCAATCCGGCCTCGTCTTTGAAGTCGCCTTCGAAGGCTTGCAGCGCTCGACACGGCACAAATCCGGCCTCGCCATGCGTTTTCCCCGGATCAATCGCATCCGCTGGGACAAGCCGCCTAGTGAGGCCGATCATATCGAGGTGCTCGAAGCCCTGTTGCCGACCAATGGTTGAACCGGAATGGGTTGCAGCCTTGCGCTTGCAGTGCTTGTGATGCGTGTCCGGCCTGAGGCAAAATGTCCGGGTCGGACGAATGCATCGGCTCCGGGGGCGGGTAACCGGCTTCGGGCGGGGGCGGTGCAGGCTTTAAGGAGTGGGGCGATGAGCAAGCAGCCTTCGACGCGGATCGTCATCGCGGACGATCATCCGCTGTTTCGCGGCGCGCTGCGTCAGGCCGTGTCGAGCGCGCTCGGCGGGGCCGAGGTCAACGAAGTCGGCTCGCTCGAGGCTTTGACCGAGGCTCTGGCCAGCGGCGGCGATGCCGATCTCGTCCTGCTCGATCTGACCATGCCGGGCGTGCAGGGCTTCTCCGGCCTGCTCTTCCTGCGCGCCGACCATCCCGAAATTCCGGTCATCGTCGTCTCCGCCAATGACGATCCGGCGGTGATTCGCCGCTGCATCGAGTTCGGCGCGCTCGGCTTCCTGCCCAAGACCGCCGATGTCGCCCAGATGGGTGAGGCGATCCGTGCCGTGCTCGACGGTGGCGTCTGGACGCCGCCCGGCGTCGATCTCTCCGCCCCGGTCGATGCCGAGATCGCCGACATGGTCCGCCGCATGTCGACGCTGACGCCGCAGCAGGTGCGCGTGCTGATGATGCTGTCGGAAGGCCTCCTCAACAAGCAGATCGCCTATGAGCTCGGCGTCTCCGAGGCGACGGTGAAAGCGCATGTCTCTGCGATCCTGACCAAGCTCGACGTCGACAGCCGCACGCAGGCCGTGATCGCCGCCTCGAAGATCGCCGGCACCGCCTGGGCAACGGCGGGCGCCAGCGCGACGGCTTGACGCCACCCGTTCAGTCCCCGTTCAAGCGCGGCCTGTTTCAGGTTAAGACAGCGCGGAAGCGCCCTGGAATGGCTTGGGGCGCAACAGGATGGCGATTGCTTCCATGGAACGGTTTCTCGGCGGCTCGCCCCTCAGCGTCCTTGTCCGCCTGATCTTCATCTCGCTTCTGGTCGGCGCGGGGATGGCCTTCCTCGGCCTGTCCCCGCAGGGCCTCTACGAGGCCGCCGCGCGCTTCCTGCGCTCGATCACCGGGCTCGGCTTCGGCGCGGTGCGCGAGGTCGGCCAATGGGTCATCGCCGGCGCGCTGATCGTCGTGCCGCTCTGGCTGCTGATGCGGCTCTTCGCGGCGCGGAAATAAGGCTTACAGCCCTTCGCCGCGCGCGATCGCGGCGGCATCGCGTCCGATCAGGGCTGTGAGGCGCGTGAGGCCGGCGCGGCGCGCCCGCGTGGCGAGGCCGGTCTTGACCTCCTTCGCCAGGCCCGGCCCCTTGAACACCATCGCCGAATAGAACTGCACCAGCGTCGCGCCGGCGCGGATCTTGGCGAAGGCCGTTTCGACCGAATCGACGCCCCCGACGCCAACCAGCGGAAATTGCCCTTCGACGCGCAGGAAGGCCTCGGCCAGAATGCGGGTCGAGGCGGTGAAGAGCGGCTTGCCGGAAAGCCCGCCGGTCTCAGCCCTACTGGCGCTGCGCAGGCTGTCCGGGCGCGCGATCGTGGTGTTCGAGACGATCAGCCCGTCGATCTGGCGCTTGCGGGCGACCGCGATCATGCCGTCGAGCTCGGGCAGGGTCAGGTCCGGAGCGATCTTGATCAGGATCGGCGTGCGCTTGCCGCCGGCCGCGACCTCGTCCCGCGCCGCGAGCGTGCGCGCCACGAGATCGTCGAGCGCGCTTTCCGCCTGCAGGTCGCGCAGACCGGGGGTGTTGGGCGAGGAGACATTGATCGTCAGGAAATCGGCGAGGGGGGCGAGCCGGCGCGCCAGCGTCGCGTAATCGGCGGCGCGGTCGGCCGATTCCTTGTTGGCGCCGAGATTGACGCCGACGAGTCCGTTTCGGCCCCGGCGGGCCTCGAGCCGCCTGGCCACGGCCTCCATGCCTTCGCTGTTGAGGCCGTAGCGGTTGATGACGGCCTCGTCCTCCAGCAGACGGAAGACGCGCGGGCGCGGATTACCGGGCTGCGGCAGCGGCGTCACGCCGCCGACCTCGACGAAGCCGAAGCCGAGCCCCAGTGCACCGTCGACCGCCTCGGCATTCTTGTCGAAGCCGGCTGCCAGGCCGACCGGATTGGGGAAGGACAGCCCGAACGCCTCGGTGGCGAGCACGGGATCGTCAGCGCCCGGCTTGAGCGCCGGCGCCGTGGCCAGCGCCGTGACGCTCAGGCGGTGCGCCGTCTCCGCATCCATGCGGTGGATCAGCGGGCGCGCGAGGTTGAACAGGCCGCCGATCATGCGAGTTCCTCCGGTAGGGCGTGGCTGCCGTCGGTCTTCAGCGGCATGGGGACGATCCAGCGCGCCGCCTTCGGATCGAGCGGGGCATAGAGATGCGGGAACAGGGCGCCGCCGCGCGAAGGCTCGTAGCGCAAGGCCGGGCCGAGGCACTGATCGTCGATCGCGATGAGCAGGAGCCCGTCCTGCCCGGCGAAATGTTTCGCCGCGGTCTCCGCGACCTGGGTGCCCGTCGAGAAATGGATGTAGCCGTCGGCAAGGTCGATCGCGGCGCCGTCGAAACGGCCCTTGGCCTCGGCTTCGGACCAGAGCGCGGCCGGGCATATCTTGTAGATCAGGGGCACTGGAAATCTCGCGCACGCATGTCGGCCACTCGCTTAAACGCTGGCAGGAGGATTCCGCAAGCCATTGTCCGATGGTGGCGAGATTCGGATTGAAATCTTATGAGATAGGGGATATTTCCTATCTTCAATCCCCGCCCCACGGCAAGAGCGAAGCGAGGCCTGCGCGATGCTGTCACATGACCAGATCTGGGGGGCGATCGATACGCTCGCCCAGCGCTACGGCTTCACCGCCTCGGGGCTGGCGCGCAAGGCCGGGCTCGACGCCACCACTTTCAACCGCTCAAAGCGCGTCGCTCCGGATGGGCGCGAGCGCTGGCCCTCGACCGAATCGATCTCCAAGATCCTGGTCGCGACCGGCGCCTCCTTCGACGAGTTCATGAGCGTGGTGCTGCGGCGCGAGCCGGCCCCGGCACGCACGATTCCGCTGATCGGCTTCGCCCAGGCGGGCTCGGGCGGCTTCTTCGACGATGGCGGCTTTCCGGCCGGCACGGGCTGGGAGGAGGTCGCCTTTCCCGGCGTCGCCGACGACAAGGCCTATGCGCTGGAGATATCGGGCGATTCGATGCTGCCGCTCTATCGCGACGGCGACACCATCATCGTCTCGCCGACCGCGACGGTCCGGCGCGGCGACCGGGTCGTGGTCAAGACGGTGGAGGGCGAGGTGCTGGCCAAGCAGCTCAAGCGCCAAACCGCCAAGACGGTGGAGTTGGCCTCGCTCAACCCGGAACATGCGGACCGCGTGCTGACCCTCGCCGAGATCGCCTTCATGGCGCGCGTGATCTGGGCGAGCCAGTAGCGAGCAGTCCGCCCCTCAGTGCCCGTTGGCGCGCCGCGCCGGCAACTTGACCGCGAAGACAGCGCCGACTTCGGACGTTTCGAGAACGATCGAGCCGCCATGGAGCCGCACAAGCTCGGCCGCGACCGCGAGGCCAAGCCCGGTTCCGCCGGGCGTCACCGAGCCGCGGAAGGCCTGGAACAGGTTGGCCCGCGCCCGCTCCGGCACGCCGGGGCCATTGTCGATGATGCGCAACGCCACCGAACCGTTCTCCGGCCCGCCCGTCACCGTCAGTACCGGCAGGTCGCCGGCTTCCGCTCCGGCGCGCGTCAGCGCCTGGATCGCATTGCGCATCAGGTTCGTCAGCACGCGCGCCATCTGGTCGGGGTCGCAAGGAGCCGAAAGCTCGGATGGAATCCGGTTCTCGAAGCGCGGTTGCTTGCCCTCGCCGAGGCCCAGCATCTCCGCTTGCTCGGCGACGAGCTGGCGCAGCGCGACGTCGCGGATCGCGGGCGTCGCCTCGGCGGCGCGGCCATAGGCGAGGGTAGCCTGGCAGAAATCGATGGCGCGCCCAAGCGTCGCGATCAGGCGCGGCGCGAAGCGGCGGATCTTGGCGTCGCGGGTCTCGATGAGCTGGTCGGACATGAGCTGCGCCGCCGCCAGCATGTTGCGCAGGTCGTGGTTGATCTTCGAGACGGCCAGGCCGAGCTCGGCAAGATGTTTCTTGGTGCGCAGCTCATCGGCGAGCGTCGCTTGCATACGGGCAAGCGCACGTTCCGCTTCTCCGACCTCGTCGGCCCGCAGCGAAGGCTCGATGATGCGCTGAGGGTTCTCTGGGTCGGCCTCGAACTCCATGACATTCGCGGCCAGATGCCGGATCGGCCCGATGATCAAGGCATTGAGTGCGATATAGACCGCAAGCGCGGTCAGGCCGGTGATCAGCAGCGAGATCAGCAGCAGGCTCCAGGAGAATTTCAGCATCGCCCGGTGCAATGGCGCCTCGTCGATGACGATCTCGACGAAATCGGCGCCCCCCACGGCTTCGCCGACCACGCGGATCGGCATGGTCGCGGGCGCGACGAGCACCGAGAGGGCTTCGTGGATCGCGGTCAGCCAGTCGAGATTGCGCAGGTCGACCGAGCGGGAGACCTCCGGTGGCGGCATCGAGTCGAGGCTGAGCAGGCGCCGCGCCCCGCCGACGCGCGCCGCGATCGAGCGGGCACCGACGCCCATCAGCAAGCGGTTTTCGCTGCCTTCGGGCAGTCCGTCCTCCGGGGCCCCCTCCAGCACCAGCGCTGCGACCTGGGCGGCGGCGATCCGGTCATGCAGCCAGTTGCGTCGGAAATTCGCGATGGACGGCAGATAGATCAGCACCTCCGCCAGCATGACGAAAAGCACGGTGACGAGCAGAAGCTTCGCCGAGAGGCCGAGGCGCGTAAGGCCGCGCGGCTGGCTGACCGAGAGGGCTTGCTTGGGCGCATGCATCATCGGTGATCTTAGCCGAAACGCCGCAAAAAGCCGATGAGGCGACGCAAGCCCGGCCTTGTGGTCAGTGTCGCCTGGAAAGAGAGCGCGGCGCGGCGCGAGGCATCCGAGCGAGCGAACGTCGGCAGCGGCATGCCGGCGACGGCGCCCACACCGAGCCCGGCCCGCATCGCGATGCACCACGGCGCGATCAGTTCGTCTGCATTCTCGCCGGCGATGGTGACGCCGAGGATGCGGCCTTTGCGGTCGACGATGGCCTTGACGAAGCCCTCGGTCGCGCCGGCGGCCTGCGCGGCGGCGTTCTCGGTGAAGGGCCAGCGCAACATCCGCAGCTTCCCGGCTGTCTTGCGGGCTTCCGCCTCCGTCAGGCCGACCGAGGCGATCTGCGGCCGACTCCAGACGACGCGCGGCTCGCTCGCGGGATCGATCCTGACCGGTTGGCGGAACAGGATGCTGCGCAACAGCAGCCCGATATGGTCGTCGCCGGCACGATCGGGCGGAGCGGCAGCGGCCCCGCCGGCACAGGCTCCCAGCGCATAGACGCGGCGATTGCTCGTCCGCAGGCTGCGGTCGACGGCGATGCCGGAAGCGTCATGGCGGATGCCGGCGAAATCGAGGTCGAGAGCCTCGATCGCGGGCCGCTGCGGGCCGCAGATGATGAGATGCGAGCCCTCGATGGTCGTTTCGCCCGAAGGCGTCGCGAGGACGAGACGCAGCCCCGACCGGGCGCGCTCCGCCCGCAGCGGCGTGCTGTCTTCGTGAAGCTCCAGCCCTTCGCGCAGCAGACGGCGGCGCAGGATCGTAGCCGCCTCGTCGTCATGGCCCGCCAGCAGCCCCTCCGGCGCGATGAGCGACGCGGCAGGGCCAAGCCGGCGCAGGGCCTGGGCCAAGGCGACGCCCTCGCCGCCGATGACGATCGGTCGCTCGGGCAATCGGGTGAGGCTGGCCAGATCGGACTCGTGAAGGAGGGGGACCGTATCGAGCCCGGCGATCGCAGGCGGAGCGACGCGTGCACCGGTGGCGATCACGAATCGGCGCGCCTTGATCGGGCGTCCGTCGACGGTGACCGTGCTGCGGCTGGTGAAGCGGGCCTCGCCCCGCATGACGATGATGCCCAGCGCAGTCAGGCGCTCGGCCGAGTGGTTGGCCCGTTCGGCGGCCAGGGCACGCTGGATATGGTCATGGATCTGCGCCGGGTTCGGCAGCGGTTCCGCTACTGCCAGGCCTAGCCGCCCCGCGCCGCGCATTGCCTGTGCCCGGTCAGCGATCGCGATGAGCGCATGTGTGGCGAGAGGCCCGCGATTTCCGCCGATGGCGTCGCGCTCGATCAGGACGACCGGAACGCCGAAACTCGCCGCGGCGATGGCCAGCGCGACGCCGTTGCCACCCGCGCCGATGACGCAGATGTCGGGTGTCAACGCGGCTGGTCTCGCCGCCTTGGCCGTGCCGTCGCTCACCGGATATCCCGTTTCGCCCGTCTTCTTCATCGCTGATGCGTTGCCCGGCGGGCGGAATCAAGGCCGCTGCGCGCGGCTTTTGGAAAAAGAGCGGCCTCTATGGCCTCAGGCGACGCTGCGATTGCCGCCGTTCCGGCCCTTGATGGCGGCCAGCGCCTCCGGGCGGCCGAACAGGAAGCCCTGGGCACGATGAGCGCCGAGGAGTTGGACGGCGATGCGCTGCTGCTCCGTCTCGATGCCTTCGACGACGACGCTCATCTGGAGACGGCGCGCCAATTGGCAGACGGCCTCGATGACGGCCTTGGAGGCCTCGTTGGTATGAACTTCGCGCGCGAAACTCTGATCGATCTTCACCTGCGCGAACGGGTAGGTCGAGAGATAGGCGAGTGACGAGTAGCCGGTGCCGAAATCGTCGAGCGCGAAGGTGACGCCCAGCGCCCGCAATTCGTCGAGGACCGAAAGCGCCAGCTTTTCGTCTTCGATCAGCAGCGATTCCGTGACCTCGAGCATCAGCCGGCGCGATTCGAGGTGCGAGGCGAGGAGCGCTGCCTTGACCGTCTCGACGATCCGGCGCGGTTCGCGGAACTGCAGCGGCGAGACGTTGACGGAGACGCTGATGCCGGGCTCCCAGCCAGCGGCATCGCGGCAGGCCTGGCGGATCGCCCAGTCGCCCATGCTGGCGATCAGGCCGGATTGCTCGGCGATCGGGATGAAGACGCTCGGCGGCACCATGCCGCGGGTGGGATGGCGCCAGCGCATCAGCGCCTCGCGCGACACGATCTCCTGGGTCTTCAGGTCGATGATCGGCTGATAATAGAGCTCGAGCGTGCCGTCGGTGCAGGCCTTGCGCAGATCGATTTCGATCTCGTGCCGCTCCGTCATCTCCTCGGCCATGGCCGGGTTGAAGAACATCAGCGTGTTCCGGCCGGCGGATTTCGCCTTGTACAGGGCGGTATCGGCATGGCGCAGCAGGTCGGCCGGATTGGCGCCGTCTAGGGGCGCGATCGCGATGCCGATGCTGGCGGTCACATAGACGGTCTTGCCTTCGACGTCGAAGGCCCGCGTCATCACGTCGATCATGCGCTGGGCGATCGCGGTGACCACGACATGGTCGGCGGACGGCAGGATCAGCAGGAATTCGTCGCCGCCGAAGCGGGCAAGCAGATCATTGCTGCGGATCGCGCTGCGCAGGCGGCTAGCGGTCTCCATCAGCACATGGTCGCCGATATCGTGCCCGAGGCTGTCATTGACCTGCTTGAAGCCGTCGAGATCGAGATAGAGCAGCGCGAAGCCCTCGCCCGTCCGTTCCAGCTTGGCGAAGGTTTCCGTGATCTGGGTGGTGTATTCGAAGCGGTTCGCCAGCCCCGTCAATTCGTCGAAGCGCGCCATCTGCTCGATGCGCGCCTCGGTGGCCTTGCGCTGGGTCGCGTCCTCCGTGAGCATCAGGATGCCGCCCTCGGCGGCGGGCGCGAGCGTCACGACCAGCACGAGCCCGCCGCGCGTTACCACCTCGCGGCTTGTGGCCTGCTGCGTTGTCTGTACCTCCGTCAGCGCCGTGCGGATGTCGCGCAGCTGCTCCTGGCTGATCACCTGTCTCTCGACCAGGAAGCGTGCGATCGCCGTCAGCGGTGTACCGGGCAGGGCGAGGGTCTCAGGCAGGCCGTAGAGCGTGCTGTGGGGCGCATTGCTCACCGCAAGCTTGAGGCTGCGGTCGAACATCGCCAGCCCGTCGATCATCGTATTGAGCGCGGCGTCCAGCGTCAGGTTCTGCGAGTGCAGCGCGGAGGCGAGCGCCTTCGACTGCTTGTTGGCGTCGCTGAGCGCGAGCAGATTGCGGTGCAGCGAGTTGGTGATCGCGATATTGGCCGCCACGTAGAGGAAGGCGAAATAGCCGATATAGCGGTAATAGGGATTTTGCGCGGCGATCAGACCGATCGCCATCGGGATGCAGAACATCAGGAGCTGCACCGCGACGAATTTCGGCCGTCCGGCATTACGTGCGACATAGCCCGAGGCCAGCGCGATGGTCGAGGCGACCGAGGTGATATGCGCGGCGGCGTCGTCCGTCTGCACCAGCGCGACATAGCAGCTGTAGCCGAGCACGGCGCTGAAGATGGTTGCGCCCAGGAAATAGTCGCGGTCCCAACGGCGGGTCTGCGCGTAGGTATCTTGCGCGTGGTTGCGCCGCCGGTAGGCGATCACCGTCACGATGCGCAGGATCACGATGAGCGTCACCAGGATGGTGAGGCTCATGAAGATGTCCATGCCGGTCGAGACCCAGCACAGGAACGGTGTCAGGATGCCGGCGATGCCGCCGGGGATGATCGAGGCCGGCGACGAGAACAGCGAACTGACCAGCAGCGTATAGCCGGTCAGGTCGATGGTTTCGCCCTGCTCGCGCCCGCCAGCCGCCATCAGTCGCTTGAACGCGCCTGCCATCTACTCCTGCCTTTGCCGCCCCACGCGGCGCGATGCGCGCAATCCGCACGTCGCGCATCATGCCAGGGGGTTGTACGGGAGCAGAGGTAAATGCTTCGTGTGGTTTTCCGGGAGCGTTGCTTGGCACAGGTCGCAAAGGCTGCCGGAGGGCGGAGTGCCGCCTCCGGCCTTTTGCGTCAAACCGGGGCCAGATGGCGCTGGTAGACGCGCGCCAGCATCCGGTCCTGCGTCTGGGCGATGCGCTGCAGCTTCGAGATAGCGCTCGGGCTGAGGCGGAGCATGCAATCCGTCCAGATCTGGCCGAGATGGCCGAGTTCTTCCCGCAGATCGCCATGGCGGCGGTTGAAGGCCGAGAACAGGGCGGTCTTCGCGGCATGGATCGGCAGGGAGTCGGCGCAATACTTGCGGATCCAGTCTTCGCCCGTGCCGGTCGGTACAACGGCTTCGAGGCCGCCGGCCGCCATGAATTCCTGCGCACTCATCTCCTCGCCCGAGAGCAGCATCTGCTCGGCTGCGCGCTGACCCATGCGCCGCGACAGGATCGCGACGGCCGTGATCGGGAAGTGGTTGAACTTGATCTCCGGGTAGACGAACGAGGCCTGTTCCTCGGCGATCATGACGTTGCACGAGCGCGGCGCATCAATGCCGCCGCCGATCGCCTTGGCATGGATCGTCGAGAGCGTGACCACGAGCCCGTTGAGGCCGCCTGAGTTCCAGATCGCGCCTTCCGCCGAGAGCCGGGCGTATTCCGTCAGCGATGCGCGGTCGTTCTTGGCCAGGCAGTCCAGATAGAAATCGAGATCGCCGCCGAGCGTGAAGAACGGCCCGGCGCCGCGGAAGGCGAGGAAGCGCACCGGCGCCCGATGATACTGGTCCGGCGCGCCCCACAACGCGACGATCGCGCTCTGGATCTTCACCAGGCTGTCGAGCAGCTGCAGCGTGAAGACGGGCTTCAGCTCCGGCCGGATCGTGACCCAGAGCGTCTTGATCTCCGGCTCATAGGCGATCTCCACCTCCGGCAGGAAGCCCGCCTTGTAGCGGATCGCATCGATGACCTCGCAGCTCTCCAGCAAGGTCGGCGCGAGGCTCCCGGCTCTGGTCTTCAAGGACTGCAACATGACGCTACCCCACAAACTCCTTGATGCCGGCAGCCTAAACGAGCTTAACGAAGTGTAAACGAGTTCTCGTGGAAATGGTTAATAGCATTAAGGATTTTTGCTTTACCATGCGTCATGCGGGGCGTTCGTCGCTGCCCATGGCCCGGGGCAAGGCAAGAGCCGCACCTCCGGGCGTTGAACGAAAATTTCGCGCGATGGCTCGACCTGTGAAACAAACCGTCGATGTTGCGACCTGCGGGGGAAGGATCGTTTCCGGGCCCGGAAACAGGATCCGCACTGGCTCGCTCTGGCACGATGCCGGCCCATCCTGGGGCAGGTGGCGCGGGCCACCGCGGCGCTTGTCCGCCGGCGTCTGCGAGTCTAACGATACCGCCGCGAATTCGCCGCGTTCCCGCGTTCAAACACCCATCCAGAGCTGATGCCGTGACCCGCCAGACAGCCGAAGACGAGAAGCAGGCGCGCCTTGCCGCTGCGCTCCGCGAGAACCTGAAGCGCCGCAAGGCGCAGGCTCGTGCTCGTCGCTCGGACGAGGCGCAAACGCGTGAGCCGGAGCCGCCCTCTCAGGCCGACACCTCCCGGACCTGAATTTCCTCATTCCCCATGCGCCGCCGGCTTTGTGCCCGGCCGGCCGAGCAGGACCCGACGATGGACAAGATCCGCATCACCGGCGGCCAGCGCCTCAATGGCGCCATTCCGATTTCCGGCGCGAAGAACGCCGCCTTGCCGCTGATGATCGCCAGCCTGCTCACCGACGAGACGTTGACCTTGACCAACGTCCCGCGTCTCTCGGACGTGACCGCGCTCTCGCGCATCCTGTCCAACCAGGGCGTCGACCGCACCGTAGCCGGCAAGCGCATCGGGCAGTCGGCCGAAACCGGCCAGACCATCTCGCTGACGGCGCGCCAGATCGTCGACACATGCGCGCCCTATGAGCTGGTTTCGACCATGCGGGCGAGCTTCTGGGTGATCGCGCCGATCCTGGCCCGCATGGGCGAGGCCAAGGTCTCATTGCCCGGCGGCTGCGCCATCGGCACGCGCCCGGTCGACCTCCTGCTCATGGCGCTGGAGAAGCTCGGTGCCGAGATCACCATCGAGAACGGCTATGCGCTGGCGCGGGCGCCCAAGGGCCTCAAGGGCGGGGAGATCGTCTTCCCGAAGGTCACGGTCGGTGGCACCCATACCGCGCTGATGGCTGCCGTGCTCGCCCAGGGCACCACCGTGATCGAGAACGCGGCCTGCGAGCCGGAGGTCACCGACCTCGCCGCCTGCCTCGTCAAGATGGGCGCCAAGATCGAGGGCGCCGGCACGCCGCGCATCGTGGTGACCGGCGTCGCGCGTCTCGGCGGCGCGCATCATGCCGTGCTGCCCGATCGTATCGAGGCCGGCACCTATGCCATGGCTGTCGCGATGACCGGCGGCGACGTGATGCTGGAAGGGGCGCGGCCGGAGCTGCTGCAATCGGCGCTCGACGTGCTGACCAGGGCCGGCGTCGAGATCGACTCGACCAATGAAGGCATCCGCGTGCGCCGCAACGGCCGCGGTATCGAGGCGGTCGATGTCGATACCGACCCTTTCCCGGGCTTCCCGACCGACCTGCAGGCGCAGTTCATGGCGCTGATGACCCGGGCGAAGGGTACCTCGCGCATCCGCGAAACCATCTTCGAGAACCGCTTCATGCATGTGCAGGAGCTCGCCCGCCTCGGTGCGAAGATCCGGCTGGACGGCGATGTCGCCCATGTCGAGGGCGTCGAGAAGCTGACCGGCGCGCCGGTGATGGCGACCGATCTGCGCGCCTCGGTCTCGCTGGTGATCGGCGGTCTCGCTGCCGAGGGCGACACCACGATCAACCGCGTCTACCATCTCGACCGCGGCTTCGAGGCGCTGGAAGCCAAGCTCGGCCGCTGCGGCGCGCTGGTGGAACGTATCAGCAGCTGATTCGCGGCTCTTGGCTGCGGGACTGTTGATTTTCTCGAGGCGGCTCGTCAGAACAAAACCATGTCAGACGATGCCGCCGATCCCCTGAAGCTCATCGCACTCGATGCGGATGATCTCGCGGTTGTCTCAGCCCATCTTCAGGATGCGGTGCTGAAGGCGGCCGATCTCGTCTATCTACCGCGCGAGCAGCGTTTCGCGCTCGCGCTGCGCCGCTTCGACTGGGAAGGCGCGCAGCATGGTCAGCGCCGGCGCCGCCTGACGGCGCTACATTTCGACCGCGTCCAGTCCGTGCGCAGCGCCAAGCTCAATAAGAGCGACCCCGACAAGGTCCTGAACCTGCTTGCCGTCACATTCGATCAGGGCGAGGAGCCGGCGGGCGACGTCATCTTGCATTTCTCGGAGGGGGCGGCGATCCGCCTCTCGGTCGAATGCGTCGAGGCGCAGATGAAGGATCTCGGCCCTGTCTGGGAAGCTGTGGCGACGCCCGGCCATCCCGGCGGCGCCTGAGCCTCCGAACAGCTTTCTCGACGATACCCAAGGACAAGCGATGCCGATCAGGCTCGACGACAGGGATGCCGGCTTCGCCGCAGGCTTCGCGGCCCTGCTTTCCGCCAAGCGCGAGGTTTCCGAGGAGGTCGATCGCATTGCAGCCGACATCATCGCCGATGTCCGCGCGAAGGGCGATGCGGCGCTGATCGACTACACCTCCCGCTTCGACGCGCTCGACTTGACGCCTGAGACCCTGCGCGTGTCCGAGGCCGAGATCGGCGCGGCCGTCGCCGCCTGCTCGCCGGAATTGCTGGCGGCGCTGGAGACGGCGCGCGAGCGCATCGAGGCCTATCACCGCCGCCAGAAGCCGGCCGATTCCTGGGTCGAGGATGCGGCCGGTGTCGGCGCCGGCTGGCGCTGGAGCGCGATCGAGGCGGTCGGGCTCTATGTTCCCGGCGGCACGGCGAGCTACCCGTCCTCGGTGCTGATGAATGCCATCCCCGCCAAGGTCGCCGGCGTGCCGCGCATCGTCATGGTCGCGCCGACGCCACGCGGCGAGACCAATCCGCTCGTGCTAGCTGCAGCCCGGCTCGCCGGCGTCGACGAGGTCTACCGGATCGGCGGCGCGCAGGCCGTCGCCGCTCTCGCCTATGGCACGGCCGCGATCGCGCCGGTCGCAAAGATCGTCGGCCCCGGCAATGCCTATGTCGCCGCCGCCAAGCGCCGCGTCTTCGGCCAGGTCGGTATCGACATGATCGCCGGTCCCTCCGAGGTGCTGGTGATCGCCGACCGCAGCGCCAATCCCGACTGGATCGCCGCCGACCTGCTGGCCCAGGCCGAGCATGACGTCTCCGCCCAGTCGATCCTGATGACCGACGATGCCGCGCTCGCCGCAGAGGTCGAGAAGGCGGTCGCGGCCCAGCTCGCGACGCTGCCGCGGGCGGAGATCGCCGGCCAGAGCTGGCAGGAATTCGGCGCGATCCTGCTCGTCGCCGATCTCGATGCCGCCGTGCCGCTGGTCGATCGGCTCGCGCCCGAGCATCTCGAGATCATGACGGCCGATCCGGAGCGGCTCGCCGGGCTGATCCGCAATGCCGGGGCGATCTTCCTCGGGGGCCATACGCCGGAGGCGATCGGCGATTATGTCGGCGGCCCCAACCACGTCCTGCCGACGGCGCGCTCGGCTCGGTTCTCATCCGGCCTCGGTGTCGGCGATTTCATGAAGCGGACCTCGCTTCTGAAATGCGGCCCCGAGGGCCTGCGCGTCCTCGCCTCCGCCGCGACGCAATTGGCGGAAGCGGAGGGCTTGCAGGCGCACGGCCGATCCGTGACGATCAGGCTCAATCTCTGAGCGTCGCCGGGCAGGCGGCGCCATGGCCGGAGGAGCGATGTCCGACGTCTCGACTGCCACCAACCAGCGTCTGGTCGGCCTGACCCTCGACGAGAATTCCCTCGGCCGCGGCACGCCCGACCAGGAGCACGAGCGCGCCGTCGCGATCTACGACCTGATCGAGCGCAACAGCTTCGTCATTCCCGAGCATGATGGCGGGCCATATCTCGCCCATCTCGCCATGGTCGAGCGGCGTCTCGTTTTCGAGATCAAGGCGGCGGACGGCGCGCCTGTCGTGACACATCATCTCTCGCTCAGCCCGTTCCGGCGCATCATCAAGGACTACGAGCTGGTCTGCGACAGCTATTACGCGGCGATCCGGACCTCGACACCGGCACAGATCGAGGCGATCGACATGGGCCGGCGCGGCCTGCACGACGAGGCCGCCGGTATCCTGGCCGAGCGGCTGGCCAACAAGGTCGAGGTCGATTTCGATACGGCCCGCCGGCTCTTCACGCTGATCTACGCCCTGCACTGGAAGGGCTGACGCGCTTGGAGCCGCCGCGCAAGGTACAAAGCGTGCTCTTCATGTGCGCGATGAATGCCGTGCGCTCGCCGATGGCCGAGGCCCTGGCCAAGCATTTCTTCGGCAGGTCGATCTATGTCCAGTCGGCGGGCGCCCGGAAGGGCGAGGTCGATGGCTTCGTGCAGACGGTGCTGGACGAGATCGGCATCGATCTCAGCCGCCACAAGCCGAAATCGGTCGAAGAGCTGGAAGAGTGGGAAGGGCTCAATTTCGATCTGATCATCACGCTCTCGCCGGAGGCCCATCACAAGGCCCTGGACCTGACGCGGACCCACGCGGCCGAGGTGGAATACTGGCCCACCGTCGATCCCACCGTGTTCCAGGGCTCGCGCGAGCAGAAGCTCGACGCCTATCGCGATGTCCGGGACGGCCTGATCAAGCGGATCAAGCAGCGGCTGCAGAGTTAGGCATCGGCCCGAAAGCCGCGTTCCACTTTTCGGGCCAATGCTCCATCGTCATGGTCGGGCTTGTCCCGACCATCCACGTCTTTGCCGGTCGAAGGTGGCGTTCAAGACGTGGATGCTCGCCACAAGGGCGAGCATGACGGCGTGGTCTCCAGCATTGATGTCCCGGCATCGTTTACCGCACCAGCACGGCCCCGCCGCAGCGCACGCCGGTGACCCAGCTATCCGCCTGGCCGAGCCCGATGCCGAGCGTGCCGAGCACACCGTTCAGGATCTGGTCGAGCGGCGTCGCGGCGCCGGCGATGATGCCGCTGACCAGCCCGTCCAGTCCGGGCAGCCCAAGGCCGAGCCCCAGGGCTTCCACTCGCAGCTCCAGGTCGCCGACGAGCCTGCCGAGCAGCGTCGCGACGAAATTCTGGGTCGAGGTGGTCTTCTTGTCGCCGCGCTGGATCTCCGGATAGCTGAAGCTGATCGTGGCTTCCGAAAGATTGGTCATCGTCACATGGGCGCGGCCGCTGACCTTGGCGAGCCCGGCGACGTTCAGAAGCGTCGCGGCAGGCGGATTCGGCGCCGTGCTGAAATTGTTGAACTCCGCCATCGAGACTTGCCCGATCCAGGCGTCGACCAGGGCCGGCGTCAGGCCGAGCGTGACGCGCGACGTCGAGACGTCGCCTGGCGCGCATTGGATGCCGTTGAGCCGGGCCGTCGCGGCGGCGAGTTCGAGATAAACAGGCACCCGGACCAGCGAGGCCGCGCCCGTACCGACGAGGTCGACAGTGAGCAGGAGCCGCGTCTGAGCGGTATGGACGCTGGTGGCCGTGCGGCCGACGCGCATCAGGCTGGTGCCGACCGGCCGCTCGCCGATGCCGAGCTTCAACGAGGCGGCGGCGATGCCGGGCAGATTGAGGTTGAGGCCGACATCGATCTGGCGATTGACGTTGGCGATCTGGGCGACCGCCGAGACGATGTCGAGCGCCGAGAGCGAAGCCGCAAGCGGTTTGGGGCCCGAGAGCGGCTTCTCGCCTGCAGGCCCGAAAGAGATGAGGGAGGCGAGATTGACCGGCAGGTTGCTCACGGATGTGGTGGCGATCCGGCCGAGCGCCGCGGTCGCGGTGCTGCTGCGGGCGTCGTTGTCGCGCGAGGCGTCGACCACGGCCGCCAGCACGTCGCCGAGACGGGCATCGGCCTTGAGGACATCGTCATAAGTCGCTGCCGTCAGGTTGAGGCGGATGGCGAGGCGCTTCGCGAAATCGAACAGGTCGACGCGGGCCTTGATCAGCGCATCGTAATCCATGACGGAGAGCGAGACGTTGCCGCCCAGCAATCCGCCGAGCAGGCTGTTGAGCAGCCCGCCATCCAGCTTGAGCAGGCGCGAGCCGACAGCGAACGAGGCCTGGGCATCTTGAACGGCAATGGCGCTGGAATCGATCGGCAGGTCGCCGCTGGTGCTGGCCAGGGTCGATACGCCTCCAGCGGAGCCGGGAGCCGACCCTTGCGTCTGCAGGGCGCTTGCCGATGACGTCAGGACCCGCCCGAGCAGCAGCGGTGCGGTGGTCTGCATATTGATCCTGACGGCGTTCGCGGTCGTGGCTGGGCTCGGCACGAAGCGGGCCTCCGGTGTCCGCTTCGGGTCGGGGGTATAGATGCCGGTCTGCAACGCCTGGATCGTGCCGCCGGAAAAGCCGTTCAGTGTTGCGCTGGACTGGGCGGCGGCGAGCGCCCGCGGCAGGTCGCTCGCCGCCGCGAGGGCGGCGAGGTCGTTGGCGGTCTGCAGCCTGCGCTTCTCGTAGAAGAAATTGCCGACGTCGACAGCCATCGCCCCGAAGCCGAACAGCATGGTCGCGGAGATCGCGAAGAGGATCGCGGTGCCACCCTTCTGGTCGCCCGCGAAGTTCCTGAGCCCGAGCATGGATGCCTCCGCTGGCATGAGATCCTCAAAAAAGCGCTCAGTATCCGCCGCGCTGGACGATGGCCCTGCGCTCAATCATCGGTTGCGGAAGCGAAACCAGCCGGCTGAGATTGTCATAGACCGAGCCGCTCATGTCATAGGCGACCGCGACCTCGAAACTCTGTAATTGCGGGCCGGTCTTGCCGGTGCGAACCCTGACCTTCTCCGGATCGATGAACGCGTAGGAGCCGGCATGGGCCGCGACGAAATCGCGGGCGATCTGGGATCGCTCGGTGTCGCTCAAGCCCGATACGGACGAGCGGGCCGCTTCGGCAGCGATCTGCTGGATGCTGTGGTAGATGCCGAAGACGTAGCCGTAGCCCATGATGCCGACAAGAAGCAGCAGCAGGACCGGCGCGACGAAGGCGAACTCGATGGCGGTCGTTGCGCGCTGGTCTCGGAAGTAGCGGGGCAGGGCAGGCATCATGGCCGTTCCTTGAAAATGAATACAACTAAAAGTTGTAAAACTCCCCCGTTGATGAAAGGTAAACACCCGTCCGGACGAACGATCACCCTTCAACCCAGGTGAACGGCTTAAGTAAAATTTTACGCCGGCGGGTTTGCTTCGCCTTCACGTCGCCGTCGCTTCGAGACATTTCCCGCCAATGCCTTCGACATCTCCTGCGGAAACGGGTGCAGCTCGCGTCGAGCGGTTGTCGCCTGCCGGTGGCTTCGTCGTCGGGCTGGTGTGTCTGCTGGTCAGCCTCGGGGCGCTCGTGAGCCTGCCGCGGGCGGCCGACGGCAGCGTGCCGGTCGCCATCGTCTTCCCGCCCTGGACCGATGGCGCCGAGGCGATCGCTCGCAGCTTCGCCGCCGGCCATCGCGTCCTGCGCAGTGGCCGCTTCTCCGCCATCGTCGTGGTGGCGCCGACGCCGGGCGGACAGGCACCGTCATTGCCCCAAGGAGCGTGGTTCTCCCTTGTCCTCGCAGGCCTGGCCGGATGCCTCGACATCCCCGGCCAAACGGAAAAACTGTCATGATCTGGTCCCTGTCGGCGGTCCGCAACAGGGTCGCGCAGGCTCTGCTTGCGCTTGGGCTGCTCCATGTGCCGCTGCTTGCGCTTGCCTTCTGGGCCAATGAGAGCTCTGGCTTCGTTCCGGTTCTCATGGCTGCGATGGCCGCCCTCGCGGCCGTATTGTCCTACCGTCTGGCCGGCCCGGCCATCGTGACCCAACTCGTCATCGCGGCCGTCCTGATCGGGCAGGTCTCGATTCTGGTGTTCAGCTTTGCCGGCCATGCCTGGCAGCCGGACATCCACATGTACTATTTCGCGGTGCTGGCTCTGCTGGCCGGCTTCTGCGACTGGCGGCCGATCCTGATGGGCGCCGTGCTCACGGCCGCGCATCATCTGGTTCTGCAATATGTGCTGCCGGCGGCGGTCTTCTACCAGGGCGGCAATCTGTGGCGCGTGTTGCTCCATGCGGTGATCGTCATCATCGAGACGTCTTTCCTTGCGGTCTTCGCCGTGGTGCTGCAGCGCATGTTCGCGGTGAACGAGCAGAGCCTCGCGCGGGCGCAGGAAGTTGCCGAGCGTGAGCGTGTCGCCGGCGAAAAGGAGCGCAACCTCGCCGAGGAGCTCGGGCGCCGCGCCGAGATGCTGCGCGATGTCGTCGCTGGATTCCGCGCCCAGATGGAGCAGGCCATGGCCGTGCTCGACAACTCCGCCGCAGCGATGAAGACCGAAGCCGGTGCGCTGACGGAAACTTCAGACCGTGTACGGGGCCAGACCGCGATGGTCTCCGATTCGGCCGCGGGCACGATGGACAGCATCGACCACCTCTCGGCTGCCAGCACCGAGCTTGTAGCTTCCATCGGCGAGATCGGCCGCAATGCCAGCCAGTCGGCCGATGGCTCGAAGGTGGCGGCAGAGCTCGCCCGACGCGCCAGCGCCGAGATCGAGCATCTCGCGCAGAGCAGCGAGAATGTCGGCGCTGTCGTCGAGATCATCCGGGGCATCGCCGCCCAGACCAGCATGCTGGCGCTCAATGCGACGATCGAGGCGGCCCGCGCCGGCGAGATGGGCCGCGGCTTCGCCGTCGTCGCCAGCGAGGTCAAGACGCTCTCGGCCCAGACCGCCAAGGCGACGGACGAGGTCTCGCACCAGATCGGCACGATGCAGCAGGCCTCGCAGCGCTCGCTCAAGGCGATCCGCGATATCGTCGACGCGATCGGCGAGGTCGAGAGTGTCGCCAATGCGATCGCGCTCTCCGTCGACGAACAGAGCCGCGCCACCGCCGAGATCGCCCATCAGGTCCGTTTGTCCTTCGAGGGTGCGCAACGCAGCGCCGATGTCGCCGGCGGCTTCGAGGTCATGACCCGCCAGACCCATGGCGCCGCCCAGCAATTGCAGGATGCCGCCAGCGCGCTTGCCCAGCAGGCGCAGGAGATTCGTCAGGACGTGGCGAGCTTCTGCGGCCGGGTTGCTGCCGCCTGAACCCTACCAGGAGCGACCGGGACCGACCGGCCCGATGCCGAGGAAGGTGCCGAGGCTCGCCGCAATATCGGCGAAGCTGCTGCGGCGCCCGAGCGGCTCGGTCCCGATACCGGGACCGAAGGCAAGGATCGGCACATGCTCGCGCGTGTGGTCGGTGCCGGGCCAGCTCGGGTCATTGCCGTGGTCGGCGGTGACGACGGCGATGTCGCCCGGCCTCAGCGCGGCCTCGATATGCGGCAGGCGGCGGTCGAAAGCCTCCAGCGCCGCAGCATAGCCGGGAATGTCGCGCCGGTGGCCGAATTCGGTGTCGAAATCGACGAGGTTGACGAAGCAGAACCCGCCATCCGGCAGGCCATCCCAGGCCTCCAGCGCCGCATCGAGCATCGCGGCATTGCCGAAGGGCTTGATCTCGGTGCCCGTCGCGCGATGGGCGAAGATGTCGCCGATCTTGCCGACAGTCACGACCGAGCGTCCTTGCGCGATCAGCCGGTCGAGGATCGTCTCGTCCGGTGGTGGTATCGCGAAATCCTTGCGGTTGGCGGTGCGGGTGAAGCCTTCCTCCGGAGAGCCCACGAAGGGTCGCGCGATCACGCGGCCGATCCTGAGGGGATCGACGAGGCCGCGCACGATCTTGCAGAGGGCATAGAGCCGGTCCAGTCCGAAATGCTCCTCATGCGCCGCGATCTGCAGCACGGAATCGACCGAAGTGTAGCAGATCGGCTTGCCCGTCCGGATATGCTCCGGCCCGAGTTCGTCGATGATCACGGTGCCCGAGGCATGCTTGTTGCCGAGGATGCCGGGCAGGGCGCCTTCCTTGACGATGCCGGCGACGAGCTCGGGCGGGAAGGCGTTCTCGAGATCGGTGAAATAGCCCCACTGGAACGGCACCGGGCAACCGGCGATCTCCCAATGACCGGACGGCGTGTCCTTGCCTTGGCTCACCTCGACGCCATAGCCCCAACGCCCCTCCGGCTGGGCCGGCTTCTTGGCGCCGGCGAGCGGCCGGCCGGTCGAAATCTCGCAGGCATGGGCAAGGCCTAGCCGTACCAGGTTCGGCAGTTCCAATGGTCCGCTGCGCAGGCCTGCGCGGTCGCCGCGTCCATCGGCGCACGCTTCCGCGATATGGCCGAGCGTGTCGGAGCCGGCATCGCCATAGGCGGCTGCATCGGCTGCTCCGCCGCAGCCGACCGAGTCCAGAACGATGAGCAGCGCGCGCGCCATGTTCAGTCCCTCACAGCAGTGGAACTGGCGGTATCGAGATTGAGGGCGGCCGCCAGCAGCGCCTGCGTATAGGCCTCCCGCGGCTGGGCGAAGATCGTCTCCGCCGGGCCTTCCTCGACCACCTTGCCGTTCTGCATCACGATCACCCGATGCGACAGCGCCCTGACGACCTTGAGGTCGTGGCTGATGAAGAGATAGCCGAGCTTACGCTTGCTTTGCAGCCCGCGCAGCAATTCGACGATCTGCGCCTGCACGGACATGTCGAGTGCCGAGGTCGGCTCGTCCAGCACCACGAATTTCGGATCGAGCGCCATGGCGCGCGCGATCGCAATGCGCTGGCGCTGGCCGCCCGAGAACTCGTGCGGGTAGCGATCCATCGCCGCCGGATCGAGGCCCACATCGGCGAGCGCCTGCGCCACGATCTCGCGACGTTGCTGATAGGTCAGGTTCGGCTGCTGGATGGCAAGCCCCTCGGCCACGATCTCGGCCACCGACATGCGCGGCGAGAGCGAACCATAAGGGTCCTGGAAGACGACCTGCAAATCCTTGCGCTTCGGCCGGACCTGCTTGCTGGACAAGCCGTCGATCCGGTCGCCGAGGAAGACGATCGGCCCCTCCGAGGAGATCAGCCTGAGGATGGCGAGGCCGAGCGTCGTCTTGCCCGAGCCGGACTCGCCGACGACGCCGAGTGTCTCGCCCTCGCGTACCTTCACCGAGATGCCGTCCACGGCCTTCACATGACCGCTGACGCGGCGCAGCAAGCCGGATTTGATCGGGAACCAGACCTTGACCGGTCCCGCCTCCAGCAGCGTTGCCGCGTCGCTCGGCACGGGGGAGGGGCGGCCCTTCGGCTCCGCTGCAAGCAGGCGCTTGGTATACTCGTGCTGCGGGTTGGCGAAAATCTCGGCCACGGGACCATGCTCGACGACCTTGCCCTTCAGCATGACGCAGACCCGGTCGGCGATGCGCCGGACTATGCCGAGGTCATGGGTGATGAACAGCATGGCCATGCCGAGCCGGCCTTGCAGCTCCTTCAGCAGCTTGAGGATCTGCGCCTGCACGGTGACGTCGAGCGCCGTGGTCGGCTCGTCGGCGACCAGCAGTTCCGGCTCGTTGGCGAGCGCCATCGCGATCATCACGCGCTGGCGCTGCCCGCCCGAGAGCTGGTGCGGATAGGCGTCGAGCCGGCTCGCGGCATCATGGATGCCGACAAGGTCGAGCAGCTCCAGCGTGCGCGCGCGCGCCTTCTCGCCGCGCAGGCCCTTGTGCAGTTCGAGGATCTCGCCGATCTGCCGCTCGATCGTATGGAGCGGGTTGAGCGAGGTCATCGGCTCCTGGAACACCATGGTGATGTCGTTGCCGCGCACCTTTCGCATCGCGTCCTCGTCGGCCGCGATCAGGTCCTGCCCGTTGAACAGGATCTTGCCGGAGGGGTGATGCGCCGCCGGATAGTTCAAGAGCTTCAGGATCGACAGGGCCGAGACCGACTTGCCCGAGCCGGATTCGCCGACCAGCGCCAGCGTCTCGCCCTTGGCGATCGAGAAGGAAACATGGTCGACGGCGAGCGTCTCTCGCCCGCCCTGGCGAAAGGCAACCGAGAGGTCTTCGACGGAAAGCAGCGGCGCGCTCATGCGAAGGTCTTCCGCGGGTCGAAGGCGTCGCGCACGGCCTCGCCGATGAAGATCAGCAGCGACAGCATCAGGGCGATCACGATGAAGCCGGAGAGGCCGAGCCAGGGCGCCTGAAGGTTCGACTTCCCCTGCGCCAGCAACTCGCCGAGCGAGGGCGAGCCCGGGGGCAGGCCGAAGCCAAGGAAATCGAGCGAGGTCAGCGTGGTGATCGAGCCGTTCAGGATGAAGGGCAGGAAGGTCAGCGTCGCGACCATCGCGTTGGGCAGCAGATGCCGGATCATGATCGTGCGGTTGGAGAGGCCGAGCGCGCGGGCCGCCCGGACATATTCGAAATTGCGCGCCCGCAGGAACTCGGCGCGGACGACACCGACCAGCGCGACCCAGGAGAACAGCAGGAGGATGCCGAGCAGTACGAAGAAGCCGGGCGTGATGATCGCCGCGACGATGATCAACAGATAGAGCGCGGGGATCGAGGTCCAGATCTCGATCAGCCGCTGGAAGATCAGGTCGGTCCAGCCGCCGAAATAGCCCTGGATGGCGCCGGCCGCGATGCCGATCACCGAGGAAAAGGCGCAAAGGATCAGCCCGAACAGCACGGAGATGCGGAAGCCGTAGATCAGGCGCGCGACCACGTCGCGGCCCTGGTCGTCGGTGCCGAGCCAGTTCCATTCGAGATCGCGGCAGGTCGATCCGCCGGTGCGCTCTGCGATCGTCTTGCACTGCTCATCCTTGAGCATCCAGGTCGGCGGGGCAGGGGCCGGCACCGGCAGGTCGAGATTATGCGTGCGGTAGGAGTAGCGGATCGGCGGCCAGATCGCGAAGCCGTTGGCGGCGATCTCCTTGGCGATGACCGGGTCGCGATAATCGGTGGTGGCGAGGAAGCCGCCGAACTTCTCTTCCGGGTAGTTCACCGCGACCGGGAACAGCCACTCGTCCTTGTAGCGCACGACGAGCGGCCGGTCGTTGGCGATGAACTCGGCGAAGAGCGAGAGCACGAACAGCGCGAGGAAGAGCCAGAGCGACCACCAGCCGCGCTTGTTGGCCTTGAAGTTGTTGAGCCGGCGCCGGTTGATCGGCGAGAGCTTGAGCCAGCCTTGCTTGGCCTCGGCCGGCGCGAGCGGGATATCGCTGCGCAGGGCCGGCGGGGGAACGTCGATCAGCGTGTCGCTCATGCTCACGCCTCCCGGCTCTCGAAATCGATGCGGGGATCGACCCAGCTATAGGTCAGGTCGGTGATCAGGTGCACGACGAGGCCGATCAGCGAGAAGATGTAGAGATTGGCGAAGACCACGGGGTAGTCGCGGTTGACGATCGCCTCGAAGGAGAGGAGGCCAAGCCCGTCGAGCGAAAAGATCGTCTCGATCAGCAGCGAGCCCGCGAAGAGCGCGTGGACGAAGGCGCCGGGGAAACCGGCGATGACGATCAACATCGCGTTGCGGAAGACATGGCCGTAGAGCACGCGCCGTTCGCTCAGGCCCTTCATTCGGGCCGTCAGCACGTATTGCTTGCGGATCTCGTCGAGGAAGGAGTTCTTGGTCAGCAGCGTCGAGGTGGCGAAGGCGCCGAGCGCCATGGCGAGCACCGGCAGCGCGATATGCCAGAGATAGTCCTTGGCTTTCCCGAAGAGGCTGAGCTCGGCCCAGTTGTCGGAGGTCAGGCCGCGTAGCGGGAAGATCTGCCAGAACGAGCCACCGGCGAAGAGCACGATCAGCAGGATCGCGAACAGGAAGCTCGGGATGGCATAGCCGACGATGACCACCGCGCTCGTCCAGGTATCGAAGCGCGAGCCCTCCTTCATCGCCTTGCGGATGCCGAGCGGGATCGAGATCGCATAGGAGATCAGCGTCATCCACAGGCCGAGCGTGATCGAGACCGGCAGCTTCTCCTTGATGAGTTGAAGAACCGGCGCGTCGCGGAAATAGGAGCGGCCGAAGTCGAAGCGGGCGTAATCGCCGAGCATCTTCAGGAAGCGCTCATGCGCCGGCTTGTCGAAACCGAACTGCTTTTCCAGCTCCTTGATGAAGGCGGGGTCGAGCCCCTGCGCACCACGATAGGCCGAGCCGTCGCTTTGCGCTCCGGCATCGCCGCCCTGGCCGCCGCCGACGCGGTCGGACGCGCCGCTATTGGGGTTCTGGAGCTGCGAGATCACGCGCTCGACCGGCCCGCCCGGCGCGAACTGCACGATGACGAAGGAAACGAGCAGGATGCCGAACAGGGTCGGCACCATCAGCGCGAGGCGCCGGGCGATATAGCTCAGCATGCCCGGGTCACGCCTTTCCGATCCGCTTGGCCTTCTCGGCGTCGTACCACCAGATGCCCGGCGCGCCGGAGGAGTATTTCGGCTTGGTCGCCGGCCGGTCGTACATGTCCCAATAGGCCAGCCATTCCTCGTCGTTCCACCACATCGGAATCCAGTAGCGCCCGGCCCGGAGCAGGCGGTCAAGGCATTTGGCGGCGACGATGCACTCGGCATAGGTCTTGGCCTGGCCGATGGTCTCGATCATCGCGTCGATGGCCGGGTCGCTGATCCCTGCGGCATTGCGCGAGCCCTTGGTCTTCGCGGCCTCCGAGCCATAGACGATGCGGAGCGAGTCGCTCGGGATCGCACCGCCCGAGAGCGCCCGGCTGATGATGTCGAAATCGAACTCGTCGAGGCGGCGCTGGTACTGTGCTGGGTCGACGAGGCGCGATGTCGCGTTGATGCCGAGCCGCTTGAGATTGGCCTGGAAGGGCTGGGTATGCGGCTGCAGGGCCGGGCTGGAATCGAGGAACTCGATCTCGAAAGGCTGGCCATTCGGCAGCTTCAGCACGTTGCCGTCGCGCTTGCAGCCGGCGGCGCGCAGCATCTCGTCGGCCTTGCGCAGCAGGGCGCGGTCGCTGCCCGAGCCGTCCGAGACCGGCGGCAGGAAGGGCTCGCCGAAGACCTCGTCCGGCACCTTGCCGCGCCAGGGCTCGAGCAGCTTGAGCTCTTCGGCCGTGGGCTTGCCGACCGCCTTGGAGTCCGAGTTCTCGAAATAAGAGGTCATGCGCTCGAAGGAGCCGAACATGATGGTCTTGCGCGTCCATTCGAAATCGAAGGCCAGGCCCAGCGCCTCGCGGATGCGCGGATCGGCGAATTTCTCGCGCCGGAGATTGTAAATCCAGCCCTGCGAGCCGACTGGCTCGGTCTTCGGCAGGCTCTCCTTCTTGACCTTGCCCTCGTTCACCGCAGGGAAATCGTAGCCCGTCGCCCAGATGCGCGAGGTGAATTCCTCCTGGAAGGTGATGGCGCCGGCCTTGAAGGCTTCGAACGCCACCTGCCGGTCGCGGAAATATTCCCAGCGCACCCGGTCGAAATTATTCGTGCCGATATTCACCGGCAGGTCCTTGGCCCAGTAGTCCGGAACCCGGTCGAATTCGATGAAGCGGCCCTGCTCGAAGCGCCCGACCTTGTAGGCGCCCGAGCCGAGCGGCGGTTCCAGTGTCGAGGCCCCGAAATCCCGCGTCGACCAGTACTTCTCGGAAAAGACCGGCAGGCCGGCGACGACGAGATGCAGGTCGCGCCCGCGCTTTGGCGAGAGCTTCACGACGAGGATGTCGTCGCCCTCGGCTTCCGACGAGACGAGTTCGTTGAGCAGCAGGCGATAGGAGGGATGACCCTTCGCCTTCAGGATGTTCATCGAGAAGGCGGCGTCGCGGGCCGTGATGCGAGAGCCGTCATGGAATTTCGCTTCGGGCCGCAAGCGGAAGCGGTAGGTCAGCTTGTCCGCGGAAACAGCGACGCTCTTCGCCAGCAGGCCGTAGAGCGAGCCGGGCTCGTCGCCGGAGCCGGCCATCAGGCTGTCGAAACAGGCATCCATGCCGGCCGCGCCATCACCCTGGAGGACGAAGGTGTTGAGCGTGTTGAAGGTGTCGAAGCTCTGGTTGCCGCCCGCCCGCTTGATCTGGACGGTGATGGAGCCGCCTTTCGGCGCCTTCGGGTTCACATAAGCGAAGTGCGGGAAGTCCGCGGGCAGGGCAAGTTCGCCGAAGGTCGAGAGCCCGTGCGATTCGGCATCCTGCGCCCGCGCCGTGCCGGGAAGTGCGGGCAGCGCGCCTGCGACTGTCGCGGCACCTGCGGCTTCCAGCAACCTGCGGCGTGTGATGCGCATCGCCATTGTTTCACGTCTCCATCTGATTCGCCGTTGTCCTGTGTCGCCTGCGCGGAAGGTTACGGCAATGGCTGGAAGGGACGGGATTGTGCCGGCAAGCCGAAGGCGGGAGCAAGGCGCGGCCAAACAAAAAGCCGGGCGAAAGCCCGGCTTTTTGGAGCGAATGGTCGCAGTCGGCGAGGATCAGGGCTTCGGCAGCGGCTGCGGCGAATCCGAGAGCGAGTTCAGGTAGGCGACGACGTCGGCGCGGGTCTCGGGCTTGGCGATGCCGGCAAAGGCCATCGCGGTGCCCGGCACATAGGCCTTGGGGTTCTTCAGGAAGTGGTCGAGCCCGTCGGCATCCCAGGTCTTGTCATTGCGGCCCTTCATCGCCGCGGAATAGCCGAAGCCTTCGACAGAACCTTCGCTGCGGCCATAGACGCCGAAGAGATGCGGGCCGACCTTGTTGGGGCCGCCCTTCTCGAAGGTGTGGCAGGCCTTGCAGGCGGCGGTGGCCTTCTCGCCCTTGGCCGGATCGGCCTTGGCGAGGCGAACCGCGATCGGATCCTCGGCTGCGACTGCGGCGGCTGCGCCGCCGCCATGCGCGGGCTCCTCGCTCGGCAGGTCGAAGCCCGTCACCGCCGGCTTCTTCGGCGCGAAGACGATGCCGGCCGTCATGTTGAGGCCCATCACCACGAGCAGCGTGGAGAGAACCGCGCCGGCGATCTTGTTGGCTTCGATGTTCATCGTATCCGAACCCTGGTGCCCTCCGCAGCCCAAGGCGCGGGAGACGAGATAGCGCTTGGCCGGAGTCTTGAAAGGCTCCAGCTTCCGCCGTTGCTTAACCGCTTTGCGCGCTTCATTGCAACTCGTATAAGCACGCACCGTTTGAGACTTTTTGCCGCCCGAGCCGAGCACGCCCCAAAAATGGCCCGTCCGCTGATCCTGATCCCCGCCCGCATGCAGGCCACGCGCCTGCCCGGCAAGCCGCTCGCCGACATCCACGGCGAGCCGATGATCGTTCATGTCTGGCGCCGCGCGGTCCAATCCGGGGCCGGAGACGTCGCTGTCGCGACCGATACGCCGGAAATCGCGGCTGCGATCGAGGCCGCCGGCGGCAAGGCGGTGATGACCAGCGCCAGCCACCAGACCGGCTCGGATCGGATCAAGGAAGCCGCGGATATCCTCGACCCTGACAGGCACTACGACATCATCGTCAACGTCCAGGGGGATTTTCCGACCTTGGCCCCTTCCGCCATTGCCGCTGCGGTGAAGCCGCTCGCCGATCCGGCTGTGGATATCGCGACGCTCGCGGGCGTGATCGATGATGAAGAAGAGAAGACGGCGCCGAGCGTCGTGAAGCTCGTCGGCAGCGAGATCGCGCCGGGCCATATGCGCGCCCTTTATTTCACGCGTGCCACGGCGCCGTATGGCGAGGGGCCGCTCTATCATCATGTCGGCCTCTATGCCTACCGCCGCGCCGCGCTCGACCGTTTCGTCAGCCTGCCGCAATCGCCGCTGGAATTGCGCGAGAAGCTGGAGCAGCTCCGTGCATTGGAGGCCGGCATGCGCATCGACGTCATGGTCATCGACCATGTGCCGCGCGGCGTCGACACGCCGCCCGATCTCGACCGCGCCCGCGCGGTCCTGACATCCCGCTGAGGCCGGATCGGCCAAGCCGCGTCATAACAAGAAGCCCAGGAGCCTGAAGTCGTCCCATGTCCTTCGTCGTGTCTTATCAGGGTGAGCCCGGAGCCTTCTCCTCGCAGGCGGCCCTTCAGGTGTTTCCGGACTGCGAGCTTCTGCCCTGCGCCACCTTCGAGGATGCGCTTTCGGCCGTCAGCGACGGCACGGCCCGCTACGGCATGATCCCGATCGACAATTCGATCGCCGGCCGCGTCGCCGATATCCACCACCTGCTGCCGCGCTCGGGGCTGCACATCATCGGCGAGCATTTCCTGCCGATCCGCTTTCACCTGATGGGCGTGGAAGGCGCGACGCTGGCGACGGTCAAGACCGTGCAGAGCCACATCCATGCGCTCGGCCAGTGCCGCAAGATCATCCGCAAGCTCGGCCTCAAGGCCGAGGTCGCGGCCGACACGGCAGGATCCGCGCGCCAGGTCGCGGAGGCCGGCGATCCGACGCGCGCCGCCATCGCCCCGCGCATCGCGGCTGATGTCTACGGCCTCAATATCCTGATGGAGGATATCGAGGACGAGAAGCACAACACCACGCGCTTCGTCGTGCTCTCGAAATATCCGGAATATGCCCGTCAGGGCGCGGGCCGGACGGTGACGACGCTGATGTTCCGCGTCCGCAACATCCCGGCCGCGCTCTACAAGGCGATGGGCGGCTTCGCGACGAATGGCATCAACATGACCAAGCTGGAAAGCTACATGGTCGACGGCCACTTCTCGGCGACGATGTTCTATGCCGATGTCGAGGGCCATCCCGACGATCCGGCGCTGCGGCGCGCGCTCGACGAACTCTCCTATTTCTCCAAGGAGATGAAGATCATGGGCGTTTATCCCGCCAACGACTTCCGTTCGACGATCGAGGAGCCTGCCGAGTAGCCGCGTAGGCTGTCGCCGGAAGCTGCGATCATTTCATCGCAAGCCTCCCGGGCCTGCTTTCGGCAGGCCCGGGGACCTAAATCCGTTCGCCTTCGAGCGCCCAGGCGCGCACCAGCGTGTTGGCGATGGCGATATGCTGCGGGCAGGCGAGGCCATCGGGATGCTTGCCTTCCAGCATCTGCAGCACCTCCTCGCGCGGGAACCAGCGGCCTTCCTCCAGTTCGGTCATGTCGAGCGTGATCTCGTCGCCGAGCGCCTCGGCGATGCAGCCCATCATGATCGAGGAGGGGAAGGGCCAGGGCTGCGAGGCGAGATAGCGGACATTGCCGACCCTCAAGCCGGCCTCTTCCCAGCTTTCGCGCCGGACCGCATCCTCGATCGTTTCGCCCGGCTCGACGAAGCCGGCGATGCAGGAATACATGCCCGGCGCGAACCGGGCCTGGCGCGCCAGCAGGCAGGCATCGCCGCGCGTCACCAGCATGATCACGACCGGGTCAGTGCGCGGGAAATGCAGCGCGCCGCAAGACGTGCATTCGCGCCGCCAGCCCGAAGCGCCGGCGACCGTCTGCCCGCCGCATTGCGCACAGAAGCGATGACGCGCATGCCAGTCGAGCACCGCCTTGGCCTCGCCGAGCGGCCCGACCTCGTCCTCCGGCACGATGCGCTTCAGCGCGACCGAGCGCAGGTCCGTGACGAACAGTTCGGCCCGCTCTTTCAGCGGCTCGACCAGGGCCTTGTCGAGCAGGCGGCCGAAGCGGGGCGTGCCGTCTTCGGCCAGCCCCATGAAGATCTCTTCCGCGGCCGGGCCGAGCATCTCGGTCTCGCCATGGCTGAACCAGACGGTCAGCGCCTCGCCGTCGAGGCGCTTCAGGATCGGCGTTTCGCCGGCGACGACCGCGATCCGCGTGTCCGAGCGGTGGCGCAAGGCCGTCACCGCGTCGGGCTTGTTGCGCAGGTCTTCGCGCCGGTCGAGCCGGTTGATCGCAAAGCCGGTGAGGGAGGAGCGTTCGCGGCGAGGCAGGGCGTCGTTCATGCCTTGGGTCTAGACCCGCGACGCCTTGCCGCGCAAGCGCGTCTCACGCCTCCCCGCGTCCGCGCAGAAGGCGGATGATGCCGGAGAAATCCGTGCCGCCTTCGCCCCAGGCATTGTGCAGCCCGAAGAGCTGCGCGGCCGCCGCGCCGAGCGGGGTCGAGGCGCCCGCCGCCTGCGCCGCTTCCTGCGAAAGCTTCAGGTCCTTCAGCATCAGCGCCGATGCGAAGCCCGGCTTGTACTCGTTATTGGCGGGCGAGGTCGGCACCGGGCCCGGCACCGGGCAGTAGGTGGTCAGCGACCAGCATTGGCCCGACGAGGTCGAGGCGACGTCGAACAGCGCCTGATGCGACAGGCCGAGCTTCTCGCCTAGCACGAAGGCCTCGGAAACGCCGATCATCGAGATGCCCAGGATCATGTTGTTGCAGATCTTGGCGGCCTGTCCGTTGCCGGCGCCGCCGCAATGCACGATCTTGCGGCCCATCTTGGCGAGGACCGGCTCGCCCTTGTCGAAGGCATCCTCGGTGCCGCCGACCATGAAGGTCAACGTCGCACCTTTCGCCCCGCCGGTGCCGCCCGAAACCGGGGCATCAAGCGAGAGGCAGCCGCGCTCGCCCGCAAGCGCATGGGCCTTGCGGGCGCTCTCGACATCGATGGTCGAGGAATCGATCAGGAGCGTGCCCGGCTTTACCGCTGGCAGGATATCGGACCAGACGCCAAGCACATGCTTGCCGGCTGGCAGCATCGTCACCACGACTTCCGCATCGGCCACCGCCTCTTTCGCTGAGGCGGCGATGCCGACGCCCATCTCGGCGGCTGCATCCTTCGAAGCCTGCACGAGATCGAAGGCTTTGACACTATGCCCGGCCTTGACGAGGTTCCCGGCCATCGGGCCGCCCATATTGCCGAGGCCGATGAAGGCGATGTTGGTCATGGTCGTATCCTCTCGTCGTTCTTGTCGTCGTTGTCGGTGTCGTCCCGGGCCGCTCGCAGAGCGGACCCGGGATCGTCATCAGGAAAAGGCACGTTCTCGTCTCGCGATCCCGGATCGCCTTCGGCGTCCGGGATGACCGCCTTCGGCGGTCAGTTCCCCTTGGACCGGCCCACCAGCCCGCGCGCCACGATCATCCGCATCACCTCGTTGGTCCCCTCGAGGATCTGGTGGACGCGGAGGTCCCGGACGATCTTCTCGATGCCGTAATCGGCGAGATAGCCGTAGCCGCCATGGATCTGCAGGGCATGGTTGGCGACCTCGAAGCCGGTATCGGTGGCGATCCGCTTCGCCATGGCGCAGAGCTTGGTCGCGTCCGGTGTCTTGGCGTCGAGCGCTGCCGCCGCGCGCCAGAGCAGGCTGCGGGCCGCTTCCAGCTCCGTCGCCATGTCGGCGAGCTTGAACTGCAGGGCCTGGAAATCGGCAATGGCCGAGCCGAACGCTTTGCGTTCCTTGGCGTAGGCGAGGGACCGGTCGAGCGCGCCCTGCGCACCGCCAAGCGAGCAGGCGCCGATATTCAGCCGCCCGCCGTCGAGCCCCGCCATGGCGATCTTGAAACCGATGCCTTCCGGGCCGAGGCGGTTGGCCACCGGCACGCGGCAGTTCTCGAAGATCACCGCCCGCGTCGGCTGGGCATTCCAGCCCATCTTCTTCTCGTTGGCGCCGAAGGAGAGGCCGGGCGTGTCCTTCTCGACCACGATGGTCGAGATGCCACCGGGACCGGCTTCGCCGGTGCGCGCCATCACGACATATATGTCGGAGACCCCGGCGCCGGAGATGAACTGCTTCTGTCCGTCGAGGACATAGTGGTCGCCGTCCAGCACGGCCTTGGTCTTGAGCGCGGCGGCGTCCGAGCCGGCACCGGGCTCGGTCAGGCAATAGCTCGCCAGATGCTCCATGGTGCAGAGCTTCGGCAGGAAGCGCTGGCGCTGCTCGTCCGAGCCGTAGCGGTCGATCATCCAGGCGCACATGTTGTGGATCGAGATATAGGCCGCGACTGTCGGGCAGCCGGTCGAGAGCGCCTCGAAGATCAAGGCCGCGTCGAGCCGGGTCAGGCCGGAGCCGCCGACATCGTCGCGGATATAGATGCCGCCCATGCCCAGCGCCGCGGCGGCGCGCATTTCCTCGACCGGGAAATGCTTTTCCTCGTCCCAGCGTGCGGCATGGGGCGCCAGCGTCTCGGCAGCGAAGTCCTGCGCCATGTCGCGGATGGCGATCTGGTCCTCGGTCAGGGAAAACGGGCTCAAGGCTTGCGCTCCTGGGGCTTGAGGGCGGTGGGCGGCTGCGTTGCGGCCTGAGGGCGTAGGGGCTGCGGATAGGCCCCGTCATAGGACTTCGCGTGGCCGCGATGCGGGGACCGGGCCGAGTCGAGGGCTACGAAATCCTCAGGCCTCGCGGGCTCCCCGGCCTTGCCGACGAAGACGCGCGGCCCCTTATGGGTCACCACCACGTCGCCATAGGCGAGATCGCTGCCGAGGAAGGTCTCGACGGTCACGGGCGGAGGCGGGGGCGGCGGCAGGCTGGCCTCAAGCTCCCGCCGCAGGCGGTTCTCCTCGATGATACGCGCGACATGCGCCTTGCTGCGCCGGCGGGTTTCCTCGATCCGGCTTTGCCAGAGCTGGCGGCAATGGCTGCGTTGGGCGCCGTCGAGCGTCAGGTGCTCGACGACGCCCGTTTCGCAGAGGGCGTCGTCGAAAGAGGCCGAGGGTGGGACGTCTTGCGCGAAGGCCGGCGCAGCCAAGCCACAGAGGAGGACGAGCGACGATGCGATGATCCGCAGCGGTCGCTCCATGGCCTCCTCCGTCGGTGGCGCCTCAGTTCATCGTCGGGATGACGAAGCTCGCACCGTCCTTGATACCGCTCGGCCAGCGCGCCGTCACCGTCTTGGTCTTGGTGTAGAAGCGGATCGAGTCCGGGCCGTGCTGGTTGAGGTCGCCGAAGGAGGAGCGCTTCCAGCCGCCGAAGGTGTAATAGGCCAGCGGAACCGGGATCGGCAGGTTGATGCCGACCATGCCGACCTGGACCTTCGAGGCGAAGTCGCGCGCCGCGTCGCCGTCGCGGGTGAAGATCGCGGTGCCGTTGCCGTATTCGTGGTCGTTGGTGAGCTTCAGCGCCTCTTCATAGGTGTCGGCGCGCAGCACTGAGAGCACCGGCCCGAAGATCTCTTCCTTGTAGATGCGCATGTCCTTGGTGACGTTGTCGAACAGGCAGCCGCCGACATAGAAGCCGTTCTCGTAGCCCTGCATCTTGAAGTCGCGGCCGTCGACCAGGAGCTTCGCACCTTCCTGGACGCCGATATCGACGTATTGCTTGATCTTCTCCATCGCGGCCTTGGTGACGACAGGGCCGTAATCGGCGTTGACGTCGGTCGAGGGGCCGATCTTGAGGCTCTCGACGCGCGGGATCAGGCGCTTGACCAGCTCGTCGGCGGTGCCCTTGCCGACGGGGACGGCGACCGAGATCGCCATGCAGCGCTCGCCGGCCGAGCCGTAGCCGGCGCCGATCAGCGCATCGACCGTCTGGTCCATGTCGGCGTCGGGCATGATGATCATGTGGTTCTTGGCGCCGCCGAAGCACTGAACGCGCTTACCGTTCGCGCAGCCGCGGCTGTAGATGTACTCGGCGATCGGGGTCGAGCCGACGAAGCCGACCGCCTTGATCTCGGGATGGTCGAGGATGGCGTCGACCGACTCCTTGTCGCCGTTGACGACGTTGAGGATGCCGGGAGGGCCGCCGGCCTCGATGAAAAGCTCGGCCAGGCGCATCGGCACGCCCGGATCGCGCTCGGAAGGCTTCAGGATGAAGGCGTTGCCGCAGGCGATCGCAGGGCCCAGCTTCCAGAGCGGGATCATCGCCGGGAAGTTGAACGGCGTGATGCCGGCGCAGACGCCGAGCGGCTGGCGCATTGAATAGATGTCGATGCCGGGGCCGGCGCCGTCGGTGTACTCGCCCTTCATCAGGCCGGGAACGCCGAGCGAATACTCGATCACCTCGACGCCGCGCTGGATGTCGCCCTTGGCGTCGGGAATGGTCTTGCCGTGCTCGCGGGCGAGGAGTTCGGCGAGCTCGTCGTTGTTCTGCGCGATCAGGTCGAGGAACTTCATCAGCACGCGGGCGCGGCGCTGCGGATTGGTCGCGGCCCATTTCGGCTGTGCCTCTGCGGCGTTCTGCACGGCGGCGTCGAGTTCGGCCGTCGAGGCGAGGGCGACCTTGCCGATGATCGTGCCGTCCATCGGCTGGTAGATGTCAGCCGTCCGGCCCGAAGTGCCCGCGACATGCTTGCCGCCGATGAAATGTCCGACCTGACGCATCGCGCCCTCCCTACGAACTGATGGTGTGGTGACCCTGCATCCTCCCTACCATTCTCGTTTGCGCACGGCTATAGCGAGAGTGAAACGCCAGTCGTGCGAAAACACAAATATGGGAGAGAGCCTTGGAGCGCTTCGACTGGGATGATCTCCGTTTCTTTCTGGCCGTGGCGCGCTCGGGCCGGCTCACCGCCGCCGCGCGCCGCCTCGGCGCTGATCACGCCACCGTCTCGCGCCGCATCACCTCGCTTGAGGAGGCGCTGAAGGCCAAGCTCTTCGAGCGCCGCCCACAGGGCTATACGCTGACCGCCCATGGCGAGCGCCTGCTCGCTAAGGCCGAGAGCATGGAGACAGAGGCGCTGGCGATCCAGAGCGATATCGGCGGCGCCGACATGGCGCTTTCCGGCACGGTCAGGATCGGCGCGCCCGACGGTTTCGGTACCTCGTTCCTGGCGCCGCGGCTGGCGTTGTTCGCGAAGTCCTATCCGGGTCTCGAAATCCAGCTTATCGCCATGCCGCGCCTGCTCTCGCTGTCGAAGCGCGAGGCCGATGTCGCGATCACGCTCGCCCCGCCCAAGGAGGGTAAGGTCGTCGCCCGCAAGCTCTCCGACTACCGCCTCGGCCTCTACGCCACGCCGGAATATCTGGCCGCGATGCCGCCGGTGACCAAACCTGAGGATCTCTTCGAGCATCGCATCATCGGCTATATCGACGACCTGATCTTCTCCCCGGAGCTCGACTATCTCGATGAGGTCGCCAAGGGCCTGCGCGCCCATGTCCAGAGCTCGAGCGTCATCGCCCAGATGAACGCCGTGACGGCAGGCGCCGGCATCGGCGTGATCCATCACTTCATGGCGGAGGGCGAGAAGCGGCTCGTGCCCGTCCTGCCCGAGACGGTCTCGATCACCCGCTCCTTCTGGCTGCTCGTCCATGCCGACCTGAAGGACGTGGCGCGGGTGCGTGCCATCGTCGATTTCGTCGTGCGGGAAGCGAAAGCCTCGCGTGCCTTGCTGATGGGCGAGCACAGGCCGGAGCCGCGGATCGCGGCCGAATAAGCTCAGGCCGCGGCGGTGCGGACCCGGTCGCGTCCGTCCTGCTTGGCGACGTAGAGCGCCTCGTCCGCCTGGCCGAGGCAGGTTTCGAGCATGGTGTCGGGCGCGAGCGCGGCGACGCCGATCGAGACCGTGAGCGGCAGGGTTTCCCCGTTTATGACGAGCGGCGTGTTGGCGATGGCCGCACGGATGTCGCCGCACAGGCGCTCGGCTTCGGCAAGATCGGCGCCCGGGAAAATGATGGCGAATTCCTCGCCGCCGATACGGGCCAGCAGGTTGAAGCCGCGCTCCGCCATGCTGCCGAGCGTCCGCGCGACGGCCGTCAGCGCCCTGTCGCCGCCGTCATGCCCATGGCGATCGTTGAGCCGCTTGAAGTGATCGATGTCGAGAATGGCGATCGAAACCGGCAGGCCCATCTCGCGAGCCTCGCCGACGAGCTGCCGCCCGCGTGCGAAGAAATGGCGGCGGTTGAACAGGCCGGTCAGGAAGTCGCGCGCCGCGAGGTCCTGCAACTGCTTGAGTTGCTCGAGCACCTCGACATTGGAGGCGATGCGGCATTGCAGCTCTTCCAGCACGAAGGGGCGCGAGACGAAATCATGCGCGCCGGCCTTGAGGAAGCCGGCGGAGGTCTGCCGGTCGGTCGAGGACGAGATGCCGAGGACGCGCACGGCCGGATGATGCCGGCGGATGCGCCGCGCCAGCTCGAATCCATCCATGTCGGGCATGTAATAGTCGCTGACGACGAGCTGGATGTCGGGATTGCTCTCCAGGATCGCGAGCGCCTCCTGCCCGGATCCGGCCTCGACCACGGCATATTGCTGGATCGACAGCATGCGCGCCAGCACCTTGCGGGTGGTCCGGGTATCGTCGACGACGAGGATGCGGGTATTGCGGTTGTTCAGCGCCCGCTTGACCGTGCCGACGATGTTGGGAAGCGCGAACTCGTTGTCCTTCAGGACATAGTCGATGACCTCGCGCTCCATGATCCGCCCGCGCGTGGCGAGATCGAAGGTCGCGGTGAAGACGACGGAAGGGATGCCGTGCGTCACGGTCCAGTCGAGCGCCTCGCCGCGCGGGGCATCCGGCAGGTTGAGGTCGACGACGGCGATCGCATAGGCGCCGGGCGCAGCGACGATGAGGTCGCTGACCTCCTTCAATGAGGCGCAGGTTGTGACGGGCAGCCCGGTCTCCGCCTGGAGCATCTGCCGCAGCGCGAGCGAGAAGGTCCGCGAGTCCTCGATCACGAGGATCTTGCGGTCGTCCGGTACGGGCTCCGGCCTGGCCTGTAATGTCTGATGGGCACCCATGCTCCATCTAGGGCGCCCGCAAGTTTAATTTTCCGTCACGTCAACCGTGACAACCGCCGCGCGGCGTGCCTGGCGCGGCAATTCTTCAGATGCGCCAGGGCAGGATATTGTGCTGCCGGTTGCGGCCGATCAGGTCGAGCCCCAGCATCACGATCAGAATGACGGCGCAGGCGCTGATCGCGACCGCCGCTGCCTCGCCGGCGAGACCGGCTTCCTTGAGGCTGAACAGCACCACGCCCAACGTCTCCGTGCCCGAGGACCAGAGCAGGGCCGAAACCGTCAGTTCGTTGAAGGCGACGAGGAAGACCATCAGCGCCGAGACCGCCGCGGCCGGCGCCAGGATCGGCGCGACGACGAAGCGCAGCATCTGCATGAGGCTGGCGCCGTCGAGCTTTGCGGCATCCTCGTGATGCGCCTCGATCTGCGCCATCGCCGCGACCGGCGCCTTCAGCGCCAGCGGCAGGAAGCGCGCGAGATAGGCGAAGAGGATGATGAAGGGCGTGCCGTAGATGCTGATGCCGATAAGCGGCAACGGCTTCAAGAAGATCAGGATGCTGGCAATGGCCAGCACGATGCCCGGCAATGCATAGGGCAATTCGATCATCAGTTCGACGGTGCGCCTGATCTTGCCAAGCCGCCGCTCCAGCGCATAGGCGAAGACGATCGCAAGGATGGCGAGGATCAGCGCGGCGCAGCCGGCGAACATGAGCGAGTTGCGGAAAGCGCGTATCGTGACGGCTTGGCGGAGCAGCACTTCGCTGAACTTGTCGAAGGTCAGGGTCTGCCAGGAGAGCGGCACGCCGAGCGCTGGCGTCAGCGCTTCGCTGAGCAGGGCCAGCAGCGGCAGCCCGAGCTTCAGGGTGAGCAGCAGCCACAGGCCAGCGGCGACGAAGGGGCGGGCAGGGCCGAGCAGCCAATAAGGCTCGAGCGGGCGCTCGATCTCGACCTTGCCGCGCTGGTTGCGGGCGGCGAGCGCGGCCGCGACGATGCCGAGCGCCGCGACCGCGCCGACCAGCACGGCCAGTGCCGCCGTCTCGCCGAGGCTCGACGGGCCGAAGCTCGACAGCCGGCGATAGATCAGCGTCGGCAGCGTCAGGTAGTTCAGGGGCAGGCCTAGCAGGGCCGGAATGCCGAAATTGCCGACGCCCGCGACGAAGGCGATCAGGCCTGCGGCGATGATCTGCGGCCGCAGCACGGGAATGACGATCCGGGCAGTGATGGTCGCGGGCGCGGCGCCCTCCATCTGCGCGGCTTCGACCAGCGACTGCGGGATGCTGCGCAGGCCGGTCCAGAGCGTGATCGCGACGAGCGGTGCATGGTGCAGCGCCATGACGAGGATGATGCCGCCGCGCCCGAGCAGCGGGTTCGGGGTGCCGGGGGGCGGCGCAAGTCCGATCAGCGAGAGGATCGGCGAGTTCGGCGCGAGCAGGCTGAGGAAAGCCAACGCCGCCACCTGCGGCGCGATCATCATCGAGAAGACGAAGGCGAAGGCGAGGGGGCGCTTGCCGCTGACATCGGTGACGCCGAGCGCCAAAGCGACGATGCCGCCGACGAAGAGCGCGCCGAGTGCCGAGAGGCTCGCTGTTTCCAGCGTGTGCCAGGTTGCGGTCACCGCCGCGCGGCTCGTCATTTCGGCGAAGGCATCGCCCGGCGCGAATTGCCAGCCGGGCGCGAAGGCGGCTGCGACCAGCCGGAAGAAGGGCAGGCCGCCGAGCAGCAGCGCGGCAGCGACGACGAGCGCCGGTAGCCCCCAGCCTTCGGGCAGGCGCAAACGCGAAACCGGCGGGGCCGCAATCGCGGGCTCCCGCCGACTGTTTCGGGCAAGGGCCAGCGTCATTGTGCTGGCCGCTGCAGCGACGAAAGCGTCGTCACTCGAAGATCGAACCGAAGCGCTTGCGAGCGGCGGTTTCCTCAGTCAGCGCCTTGGCGGCGTCGAAGGCCATCAGCTTGATCGCGCTGCGGGCGGGATAGCCGGCCGGCAGGGCGACGTCCGGATGGGCGGCGACATAGCCCTGCTTCAGCGCGAGCTCCTGGCCCTCCTTGGAGAGCAGGAAGTCGATGAAGGCCTTGGCGGCTTCCGGATTCTTGGTGGTCTTGAGGATCGCGACCGGCTCGCTGACCGCGGAAACGCCCTCGCTCGGGAACACGAACTCGACCGGCGCGCCCTTGGCCTTCTCGCGGATCGGCATGAAATCGACGATCATGCCGTAGAGCTTTTCGCCGGTCGCGACCTGGCGCAGGATGTCGCCATTGGCGCCGGCGGCGAGCGTGCCGTTCTCCTTGAGCTTCTCGTAGAAGCCCCAGCCATCCCCGAGATTGCTGGTGAGTGTGATCGTGTGGATCAGCGCGGCGCCTGAGTTCAGCGGGCTCGGCATGGCCAATTGGTTCTTGGCTTCAGGCTTGGTGAGATCGGCCCAGCTCGCGGGCTTCATCGCGGCCTTGGTGTTGTAGACGATGCCGGTGGTGATCAGCTTGGTCGCGAACCACATCTTCTGGGGATCGTGGATGCCGGCCGGATAGGCTGCGAGATCGGCCTTGTCATGGGCGAGCAGGCGGCCATCCTTCTTGAGGCCTTCCATGGTCACGGCATCGGCGATCAGCAGCACGTCGGCCTGCGGGGCGCCGGCCTCGAACTCGGCCTTCAGCTTGGCCATCACACGCGGCGTGCCGTCGCGCACGAAGGAGACGTCGACCTTCGGGTATTTCGCCTTGAAAGCATCGATCGTCTGCTGGGCATCGGTATTGGGCTGGCTGGTATAGAGCACCAGCTTGCCCTCGACGGCGAAGGCCTGCGGCGCAGCCGCCAGGCCGGCGGCGATGATGAAGGCGCTCAGGGCCTTGCGCTGCATATCGGAGCTCCATCTCTTGATCGCATGTGCGAGATGGCGCTGCCGGTAGTCCCGTCACATGACAGTTCCATGAAACGATCCCGGGTTTCCATGCCGCGGCCCAGTTGCACATCCTAGAATTAGAAATACTATTTAACGGGACTCGGGCGGCTTGTTTCGGGCGGGGCTTTTCGACTAGGGTCGCGGCAAGACGATCATAAGGTCGCTTTAAAACGGTTTAGATGGGGAGGATATCTGATGAAGCTGGTTCGGCATTTCGCCTTGGGTACGGCTGTCGCGGCGATGGTTGCGGGATGGTCCGGCGGCGCCATGGCGCAGGAGACACTGACGGCCTGGTTCACCAAGGGCTTCTACAAGGGCGAGGACGACGCGCTGCTTGCAGTCGTCGACAAATTCCAGAAGGCGACGGGCGTCAAGGTCGAGCTCTCGCTCTATGCGACCGAAGATTGCGTCACGAAATCGGTCGGCGCCGTCGATGCCGGCACGCCGCCGGATGTCGGCTTCTGCACCACCTATGATTTCCGCACGACAGGCAAATGGGCCTATGACGGCAAGCTCGAAGACGTCTCGGACGTGCTCGAGCCGCTCAAGGGCGACATCCAGCCGATGGCGCTCTCGACCACCTTCCTGATGAACGGCAAGGCCGGCAAAAAGTCATACTATGCCTTCCCGGTAGAGCAGCAGATGATGCACATCACCTACTGGAAGGACATGCTGGAGGAGGCCGGCTTCAAGGAAGCCGACATCCCGAAGACCTGGAACGGCTACTGGGACTTCTGGTGCGACAAGGTGCAGGGTTCGCTGCGTGCCAAGGGCAAGCGCATCTATGGCATCGGCCACCCGATGGGCATCGCCGCCTCCGATACCTTCTACTCGTTCCTGACCTTCGCCAACGCCTATAACGCCAAGGTCGTCGACGAGAACGGCAAGATCGTGCTCGACCAGCCCGAGAACAAGAAGGCGATGGTCGAGGCGGTGAAGTCCTATGCCAACATCTTCCAGCGCGGCTGCACGCCGCCCTCGTCGGTGAACTGGCTCGACCCCGACAACAACGTCGCCTTCCATAACCGCACGACGGTGATGACGCATAACGCCACGATCTCGATCGCCGGCAAGCACATGGACGACATGAACAATCCGGCGCTCACCGCCGAGCAGCGGGCGCAGGCCAAGAAGAACTACGAGGACAACATCCGCACGGCCGAATTCCCGCTCAAGGCCGACGGCAGCAAGATGACCAACCTCGCCGCGGTCAAGACGGCGGTGATCTTCGCCGACGCCAAGAACAAGAAGCGCGCCAAGGAGTTCATGGCCTTCTTCATGAAGGACGAGAACCTGCGGCCCTTCGTCGAGGGCTCGGCCGGCCGCTGGGTGCCGACGACGCTCAAGGCGATCGACGCGCCGTTCTGGTCCGACGGCAAGGACCCGCACCGCGCGGTCGTCTACAAGCAGTACAAGGATGGCACTGTGCCGTTCCAGTTCGTCTACAACTACAACTTCACGACCGTGAACGCCGAGAATGTCTGGGCCAAGGCCGTGAACCGCGTCGTCCAGGACAAGATCCCGGCCGAGCAGGCGGTGGACGAGATGATCGCCCGCATCAAGCAGATCGCAGGCTGACACGCGCCTTCATTGCGCTTGCATCGATGACCCGCCGCGGCAAGGATTGCCGCGGCGTATCTTTCACAGGGTGACAAGAACCTCTCACAAAACCGGAGAGTCCATGAGCACAGCCGCCATGACCGCGCCGCTTGCGGCGCCACGCGAGGATGCATCGGCCTTCACGCGCGACCGCGCGATGTGGGGCGCCATCATGCTGGCCCCCTATGTGCTCGTCTTCGCCGTCATGGTGGTCTATCCCGTCGCCTATGGCCTCTGGCTCGGCCTCAACTGGAATTCCTACCGGGCGCTCTTCGCCGACCCGATCTTCATCCGCACCGTCGTCAACACGATCGTCTTCCTGTTCGTGGCGGTGAACCTGAAATTCCTGATCGCGCTCGGGCTCTCGGGCTTCTTCGTGCAGCAGCGGCCCTGGATCCGCATCGTCCTGGTGCTGTTCATCCTGCCCTGGGCCGTGCCCTCGATCCCGACCATCCTGTCCTTCCGGGTGATGCTGAACCCCGAGAACGGCATGCTGAACCAGCAGCTCTTCCAGTGGTTCGGCATCATGGAAGGGCCGGGCTGGCTCACCGACCCGACGCTCGCCTTCATGTCCTCGATCTTCGTCCATATCTGGAAGTCGCTGCCGTTCTGGACGCTGATCCTGATCACCGGCCGGCTCGCCATCGCGGCGGATCTCTACGAGGCCGCCAGCGTCGACGGCGCCAATCGCTGGCAACAGTTCCGCTTCATCACCTGGCCCTCGCTGGCGACGCTCTACGTCACCTCGACCATGCTCTCGATGATCTGGACATTGGGCGACTTCAACAGCGTCTACCTGCTCACCGGCGGCGGGCCGGGCGATCTCAACCATGTGCTGGCGACGCTCGGCATCCGCTACATGCGCAACAACAATCTCGACCTCGGCATTGCCTCGATCATCGTCGCCATGCCGCTGATCCTGCCGATGGTCTTCGTGATGGTGAAGCGCCTGTCGAAGGGGCCGGACGCATGAAGAAGTTCCTCGACGAAGGCAAGCTGCTGCTGGTCGCAATCCCCGTCCTGGTCTGGACGCTGCTGCCGATCTACCACCTCTTCGTGCTCTCGATCTCCAACCAGGAATCGATGCTGGCCGGCAAGCTCTGGCCCGACCAGCCGACGCTGCAGAACTTCCAGATCGTTTTCGCCCAGCAGCACTACTACCTGCACAATTTCTGGCGGCAGATGTTCAACAGCTTCCTCATCGCGGTGGCGACGGGGCTGATCACGCTCTTCGTCGCGACCTTCGCGGCCTTCGCCATCGCGCGGCTCAAGGTGAAGGGCGGGCGCACGATCATGAACCTCGCGCTCGCGACCTACCTGATCCCGGCCGCCTTCCTCGCCATCCCCATGTACAAGGCGATGGGCTCCTATGGGCTGCTCAACACGCAGGCCTCGCTGATCCTGGCGATGGTCGCGCTGGCTTCGCCCTATGCGATCTGGGTGCTGAAACAGGCCTCCGACAAACTCCCCAAGGAGCTCGATGAGGCCGCCGTGATGGACGGCGCCACCTCGATCCAGCTCTTCCGGCTGGTCTATCTGCCGCTGATGAAGCCCTCGATGGTGGTGATCGGCATCTATGCGCTGCTGCTGGCCTGGAACGAGTATCTCTACGCCTTCCTGCTGCTCTCCTCGGAGAAGGCGGTGCCGCTGGCGGTGGGCCTCGGCCTCTTCCTCTCGGCCGACGACGCGCCCTGGAACCTGCTGATGGCGGCAGGCCTGCTCTACGCCATCCCACCGGCTCTGATCTACTATCTGTTCCGCAAGAACATGGTCGGTGGCCTGACCTCGGGCGCGGTGAAGAGCTGAGGGCGGCTGCAGCCCGCTTTTCCATCACCGTCATGCTCGCCCTTGTGGCGAGCATCCACGTCTTGAACGCGAGCGCCGGCCGGTAGAGACGTGGATGGCCGGCACCAAGCCGGCCATGACGGGAACGGAGGCGCATGGCAGAATTGCTTCATCGCTCTCGCAATCGCAGCGAACAGGCGCCACAGTGATGCGTTACGACAAGAAGAATTGCCGAGGATAGACCGATGACCGCCTCCAAGCTCGACCAGCTCCGCCAGATGACCACCGTCGTCGCCGATACCGGCGACATCGAGGCGGTGCGTCGCCTGAAGCCCGTCGACTGCACCACCAACCCGACCCTGATCCTCAAGGCGGTGGAGACGCCGGCCTATGCCCATCTCGTCGACGAGGCGATCGGTTGGGGCAAGAAGCAGGGCAGCGGCGAGAAGGCGGTCCATGCCGTCTGCGACCGTCTTGCGGTGAGCTTCGGCACGGAATTGACCAAGATCGTCCCCGGCCGGGTCTCGACCGAGGTCGATGCCGATCTCTCCTTCGATACCAAGGCGACCATCGAGAAGGCGCGCGCCGTGATCGCCGCCTACAAGGAACGCGGCGTCGAGAAGGATCGCATCCTCATCAAGGTCGCCTCGACCTGGGAGGGCCTGCAGGCCGCCAAGGTGCTGCAGAGCGAGGGCATCGACTGCAACCTGACTTTGCTCTTCGCTTTGCCGCAGGCGGTCGCGGCGGCCGAGGCCAATGCCTTCCTGATCTCGCCCTTCGTCGGCCGCATCCTCGACTGGCACGTCAAGGCCGGCGGCGGCCCCTACACTGCCGAGACCGATCCGGGCGTCGTCTCCGTCAAGAGCATCTACGCCTATTACAAGGCCTTCGGCATCAAGACGGTCGTGATGGGTGCGTCCTTCCGCAATACCGGCGAGATCGAGGCGCTGGCCGGCTGCGACCGCCTGACCATCGGGCCGGGCCTGCTCGACGAGCTTGCCGGCGCGACCGGCGATCTGCCGCGCCGCCTCTCGCCGGCCTCCTCGCCGCAGATGGAAGGGGGCGTCAGCAGGAAGCTCGGCTTCGACGAGAAGGCCTTCCGCTTCGCCATGAACGAGGACGCGATGGCGACCGAGAAGCTCGCCGAGGGCATCCGCGGCTTCGTCAAGGACCTGCGCGGCCTGCGCAAGCTCGTCGCCGCCAAGCTCGGCTGAACGGATGTCCGGCAGCGTGGGTTCGTGACCTGATCTGCCGCTTTGCGGCAGATCATTGACGTCCTCCTCGCTCGGGCTTCTGATGGTTGCATGTCCTGACGAGGCCGCTTGGCTATCGCGGCCCGACCAACCGGAGTCGGCCATGACCACGCCCGCAGAATCCTCTTCCCGCCCGGGTTCTTCGCTCGCCACGCATCTCGTCCCGCTTCGGCGCAATTCCGGTTGGTTGCTGGCGGCGGGCATCGCCCTCGTCATTCTCGGCATCCTTGGCCTTGGAGCCGTGACAATGCTCAGCCTCGCCAGCGCGATCTGGTTCGGCGCCATGATTCTGGTCGGCGGCATCGTCGTGCTGGTCGATGCCTTCAGGCATCAGGGCTGGAAGAGCCGCGTGCTGCACATCCTCATCGGCCTGCTCTATGTCGCGATCGGCCTGATGACCTTCGCCAATCCGCTGCTCGCCACGGCTTCGCTGACATTGCTGGCGGGTGCGGCGCTGGTTGCGACCGGCGTGCTGCGTCTCGTCGTCGCTTTTCAGAACCGGGAATTGCCGGCCTGGGGCTGGATCGCCTTCTCCGGCGCACTGTCGCTGCTGCTCGGCGGCATGATCCTCGCGCAATGGCCGGGGTCCAGCCTATGGGTGCTCGGCACCTTCCTGGCGATCGAGCTGATCTTCCAGGGCTGGGCGACGATCGCGCTGGCGCGGGCGATCCGCTCGACTTTCGATGGCGTGAAGCCGCGCTGAGACCTATTCTACGGCCTCGGCCGTCACAGCAGTCTTGGGGGGCGTGCTGAGGTTGTTGAAGCGCGCGCGCCCACCGGCCGCAGCCGTCTGCAATTGCTGCTTCCAGCCCTTGGAATCGTTGCCGCCGAGCGCGACGAAATCGGCCGGGCGCGCCGCATCGGCATCGCGACCCTGATAGACAAGCACGCCGCCGGCGGTGACGACGATGTCGCCGCGCCGCAGCGTCGGGTCCTTCAGGTACCATTGCTTGTCGGTCTGGGGATCGAGCTGGACGACGGGCGGCTTCGGCTTCGAGGAAACCTCAGGCGCCCGGGCACGCGGCGCCCTGACACGCGGCTCGTCGTCATATTCGTAGATCGGGGAAGCACGCAGCCGCGGCCCGCCGCCAAAGAAGGCGCGGGCGAGATCGTCGAAGAAACCGGCCGCATGGGCGCTGGGCGCTGCCGCGCAGGCGAACACTGCGGCCACGGCCCATCGCATCATTCCTGCCCGCATCATCGCCCTGCCTCCATCGCGTCGCCGTATCAACGACGAGTGGTCGCGAAAGGTTCGATCCGGGTTCACGAAAGCGGTTAAGAATCTTTCGCGCGCTGAGCCGGCTTTCTCACAACTGCGTGTCTCCCCCTGCCGGCTACGGGGCATCTCGGCCTAGGATAAGGGTGATCCGGCTGCCGAGGAGCCATGCCATGATGATGCGTGCGCTGCTTGCTGCGGCCCTGCTAGGGCCGATCTCCACTGCCGCCCTTGCCCAGGAAAACTGGTCCCTGTCGAAGGGCGGCGGGGAGGTCGCCTTCATAGCCCGCCATTTCGGCATCCAGACGGCGAGCGGCCGTTTCGGCGCTGTCGACGGCACCTTCGCACTCGATTTCGACCGGCCCGAGCGCAGCCGGATTAGGATGACGATCCAGGCCGCGTCGCTGCGTACTGGCGCCGATCTCGTCGACGGCTTCATCAAGGGCCAGACGATGCTCGACGTCGCGCATTATCCGGTTGCCAGCTTCGTCTCTCAGCAGGTGGCACGCACCGGCGAGCGCAGCCTCTCGATCAGTGGCCAGCTCACCATTCGCGGGGCAACGCAGCCCGTCACCGTCAACGCCGTGGCCGAAAGCGACCCGGCCGGGTTGCGCGCTGGCGGCAATCTCCCCTTCCACGCCAATGCGAGCTTCTCCCGTGCGGCCTTCGGGATCGGCCGCGAGGTCAATATCGTCGACGATCAGGTCGAACTCGACATCAAGGGCGTGGTTTCGCGCTAGGACAGCCGCGATGCGACCTCGCAACTGGCATCCGCTTCTCATCCTGCTGCATTGGGCGACGGTGGTGCTGATCCTGCTGCAATACGGGCTGTCCCGCCTGATGGGCGACGAGTCGCGCGACCTGCTCTCCCGCTTCGCGCTCTACCAGTGGCACAAGTCCTTCGGTCTGACGCTCGCCGGGCTGGTCCTGTTACGCCTCGCCGTTCGGCGCCTGCTGCCAGCGCCCGCGCCGGTCCCGATGTCGCGTTGGCAGCACATCGTAGCCGCGGCGGTGCAGGGCGGGCTCTATCTCTGCCTGCTGGCGCTGCCGGTCACCGGCTTCCTCATGGCGGCTGCCGCGCCGATCCAGATCCCGACGCTGTTCTTCGGGCTGTTTTCAGTGCCGCATCCGATCGGTCCGGACCAAGCCACCTATGACGCGATGCTCCGGGCGCACGCGACGCTGTTCGACATCATGGCCGCGCTCGCCTTCATTCATGCGGGCGCGGCCCTGCTGCACCAGTTCGTCCTCCGGGACAGCCTGATGCAGCGGATGTGGTTCGGCCGATCTTAGGCCTTCTTCTGCGCCGCAAAAGCCTCGGCGCGGATCGTCGAGAGCGACTTCGCCGGAGTGATCGCCTCGGGGTCGAGGAGGCAGTGGATGATCGCGGGCTTGCCGCTCTTCATCGCGCGCTCGAAGGCCGGCGCGAATTCCTCGGTCTTCTCGACCCGCTCGCCATGACCGCCGAAGGCCTTTGCGTAGGCCGCGAAATCCGGGTTCTTCAGCGTCGTCGCCGAGACGCGGCCGGGATATTCGCGCTCCTGATGCATGCGGATTGTGCCGTACATGCCGTTATCGACGACGACGACGATCACCGGCAGGTCGTATTGCACGGCCGTCGCGAAATCCTGGCCGTTCATCAGGAAGCAGCCGTCGCCCGCGAAGGCGATGACGGTACGCTCTGGAAAGAGCCGCTTGGCGCCGATCGCGGCCGGGACGCCATAGCCCATCGAGCCGCAGGTCGGGGCGAGCTGCGTCGCGAACCTGTTGAAGCGGTGGAAGCGGTGCACCCAGGTCGCGTAATTGCCCGCGCCGTTGCATAGGATCGCGTCGTCGGGGAGCTGGCTGCGCAGCCAGCGCACCATCTCGCCGGGATGGAATTCGCCGGGCACGGGCGCAGGCTGTTCGCTCCAGGCGATATAGGCTTCATGGGCGGCAGCGCCAGCACCCTTCCAGGCCGGAGCCTTCGGCGGCTCGATCGTGGCCAGCGCGGCGCAGAAGCCGGCGGGAGAGGCGTTGATCGCGAGCGTCGGGCGATAGACCCGGCCAAGCTCTTCCGGATCGGCATGGACATGGACAAGCGGCCGGCCGGGATTGGGGATGCCGAACAGGGTGTAGGACTGGCTCGGCATCTCCGAGAGGCGCCCGCCGACCAGCAGGACGAGATCGCTCTCCTTGATGCGGGCAAGCAGCTTCGGGTTCGGGCCGATGCCGAGATCGCCGGCGAAGTTCGGATGATCGGCCGGAAACAGCATCTGCCGGCGGAACGAGACCGCGACAGGCAGGTCGAAACGCTCGGCAAAGGCCTGGAAATCGGCGATCGCCTCCGGGCTCCAGCGCGAGCCGCCAAGGATCGCGACCGGCGACTTCGCCGCGGCGAAGCGCTTGGCGAGATCAGCCATCTGCGCCGGGGCAGGGTGCTGCTCGGTGACGTTGTAGGGCTCGGCGTCGGCGACATCCGCGAGGTCGGTGAGCACGTCCTCGGGCAGCGCGATCACGACCGGTCCGGGGCGGCCGGAGGTCGCGACATGGAAGGCGCGGCTGATGATCTCAGGGATGCGCGCGGCATCGTCGATTTCGGTCGCCCATTTGGTCATCGTGCCGAAGACGGCGCGATAATCGAGCTCCTGGAAGGCCTCGCGCTCGCGCATGCTGCCGTCGATCTGGCCGACGAAGAGGATCAGCGGGGTCGAGTCCTGGTCGGCGATATGGATGCCGGGCGAAGCGTTGGTCGCGCCGGGACCGCGCGTCACGAAGCAGATGCCGGGCTTGCCGGTGAGCTTGCCGGCGGCCTCCGCCATCATGCAGGCGCCGCCTTCGGCGCGGCAGATGGTGACCTTCATCGAGGCGTCGTGCAGCGCGTCGAGCACGGCAAGATAGCTCTCGCCCGGCACGCAGAAGGCGTCGGTGGCGCCGTGGATCAGAAGCTGGTCGACGAGGATCTGCCCGCCAGTGCGATTAGCCATGCTGCGGCCCTCCCCAGGCCGGGTCGTTCAAAATGTCGTCGGCATGTTCGCCGAGCCTCGGGCTCGGACGTCCCGCCACCTGCCGCACGCCGTTCATGACGATCGGCGAGGCGACGGTCGGAATATGCCCGGCCTTGGCAGCAGCGCTCGGCAGGTCGACCTTGACGCCGCGCGCCACGATCTGCGGGTCGGCGAAGACCTCGCCGATATCGTTGATCGGGCCGGCGGGCACGCCGACCTTCTCCAGCCCGGCGAGCAGATCGGCCTTGGCATAGCGTTGGCAAAGCAGGTGCAGCTTCGCGGTTAGGGCGACGCGGTTCTTCACCCGCGATTTGTTGTCGACGTAATCGGGATGGTCGGCCAGCGCCGGCTCGCCCAGCACCTCGCAGAGCTTGCGCCATTGCCCGTCATTGCCGGTCGCGATGATGATATGGCCGTCCGCGACCGGGAACACGTCATAGGGAACGATGTTCGGATGAGCGTTGCCGAGCCGGGGCGGCGGGTTGCCGCCGACGAGATAGTTCATCGCCTGGTTGCCGAGCACGGCGACCTGCGAGTCGAGCAAGGCGAGGTCGAGCGTCGCGCCCTCTCCGGTCGCATCGCGCTGGCGCAAAGCCGAGAGGATGCCGACTGTGGCGTAGAGCCCGGTATAGATGTCGGCGACGGCATAGCCCGCCTTCATCGGCGCGCCCGCGGGCTCGCCGGTGATCGACATCGCCCCGCCCATGCCCTGCACCAGGAAATCGTAGCCGGCACGCGGCGCATAGGGACCGTCCTGCCCGAAGCCTGTGACCGAGCAATAGACGAGTCGCGGGAAATCCTTGCGTAGAGAGGCGGCGTCGAGCCCGTATTTCGAGAGGCCGCCGACCTTGAAGTTCTCGATCACGACGTCGGCATGAGCCGCGAGACGCCGGACCAGCGCCTGTCCCTCGGGTGTGCGGAAATCGGCGGTGATCGAGCGCTTGCCGCGATTGGCGGCGTGGAAATAGGCGGCGGAGAGATGCTCGTTACCGGTGCCCTCGACGAAGGGCGGCCCCCATTTGCGGGTGTCGTCGCCCTCGGGCGCCTCGACCTTGACGACATCGGCGCCGAGATCGGCCAGGAGCTGGCCGATCCAGGGACCTGCGAGAATGCGCGCCAGTTCGAGGACGCGCAGGCCGGCGAGGGGAGAGGTCGAAGTCATCAGGTTCGATCCGCGCCGTCATCCCGGCCGGAGCGAAGCGGAGAGCCGGGATCCATGCCTGACCGCCAATCGGCGATGTTCCGGCATGGATCCCGGGTCGACCTGCGCTCGCCCGGGATGACGCGGAGGGGGGTGGTAGGGCTCAGAAGAACGCCTGCAGGCCGGTGATGGCGCGGCCGAGGATCAGCGCGTGGACGTCATGCGTGCCCTCATAGGTGTTCACCGTCTCGAGGTTCGCGGCGTGGCGCATCACCTGATACTCGATCTGGATGCCGTTGCCGCCATGCATGTCGCGGGCCTGGCGGGCGATGTCGAGCGCCTTGCCGCAATTGTTGCGCTTGACCAGCGAGATCATCTCCGGGGCCATCTTGCCGTCGTCGAGCAAGCGCCCGACGCGCAGCGAGCCCTGCAGGCCGAGCGTGATCTCGGTCAGCATGTCCGCGAGCTTCTTCTGGTAGAGCTGCGTCTGGGCCAGCGGCTTGTTGAACTGCTTGCGGTCGAGCCCGTACTGGCGGGCGCGGTGAAAGCAATCCTCGGCGGCGCCCATGACGCCCCAGGAGATGCCGTAGCGGGCGCGGTTGAGGCAGCCGAACGGGCCGGAGAGGCCCGAGACGTTCGGTAGCAGGTTCTCTTCGGGAACGATGACGCCATCCATGACGACCTCGCCGGTGATCGAGGCGCGGAGCGAAAGCTTGCCGCCGATCTTCGGGGCTGACAGGCTCTTCATGCCCTTTTCGAGGATGAAGCCGCGGATCTGGTTGTCATGCGCTGCCGATTTGGCCCAGACGACGAAGACGTCGGCGATCGGCGAGTTCGAGATCCACATCTTGGAGCCCGTCAGCTTGTAGCCGTCGGCGACCTTCTCGGCGCGGGTCTTCATGCCGCCCGGATCGGAGCCGGCATCGGGTTCCGTCAGGCCGAAGCAGCCGACCCATTCACCCGAGCCGAGCTTGGGCAGGTACTTCTTGCGCTGCTCTTCGCTGCCATAGGCATAGATCGGGAACATCACGAGCGAGGACTGCACCGACATCATCGAGCGGTAGCCGGAATCGATGCGCTCGACCTCGCGGGCGACAAGCCCGTAGGAGACGTAATTGGCGCCGGCGCAGCCGTACTCCTCGGGGACGGTGACGCCGAGCAGGCCGAGCTCGCCCATTTCGTTGAAGATCAAGCGGTCGGTCTTCTCGTCGAGATAGGCGTCATGGATGCGCGGGGCGAGCTTCTCCTGCGCATAGGCGCGGGCCGTGTCGCGGATCAGCCGCTCGTCCTCGTTCAGCTGCTCGTCGAGCAGATAGGCATCGTCCCAGGTGAACTTCGCGAGCTTGTGGCTGCCGGCCATGGTGTTCGTCTCCCTTGAACTTGTTGCGATGTCATCCCGCGTGCCCGGAGGGAGACCCGGGATCCATTCCTGAACGGTTCAGGCATGGATCCTGGCTCTGCGCTTCGCTCCGGCCGGGATGACGACGCGGATGTTGTTAGATCCTACCGATCACGCATCCACGTCGAAGCTGACGCCCTGCGCCAGCGGCAGCGTGGTGCCGTAGTTCAGCGTGTTGGTGGCGCGGCGCATATAGGCCTTCCAGGCGTCCGAGCCGGCCTCGCGGCCGCCGCCCGTCTCCTTCTCGCCGCCGAACGCGCCGCCGATCTCGGCGCCCGAGGGGCCGATATTGACGTTGGCGATGCCGCAATCGGAGCCCTCGTCGGAGACGAAGAGCTCGGCCTCGCGCATGTTCAGCGTGAAGATCGAGGAGGACAGGCCGGCGCCGACCGCGTTCTGGATCGCGATTGCCTCGTCGATGGACTTGTACTTCATCACATAGAGGATCGGGGCGAAGGTCTCGCGCTCGACCGGGCCGCACTGCTTGGGCATCTCGACCAGCGCCGGGCGGACATAGAAGCCGCCAGCTCCGACATCGACCTTCTCGCCGCCATGGACCTTGCCGCCCTCGGCCTTGGCCTCGGAGAGCGCCTTCTGCATGCCCTGATAGGCGGCCTCGTCGACCAGCGGGCCGACCAGCACGCCGGCCTCGCGGGGATCGCCGATCTTCACGCTAGCATAGACCTTGGCGAGCTTCGGCACGAGCGCGTCATAGACGCTTTCATGCACGATCAGGCGGCGCAGCGTGGTGCAACGCTGGCCGGCTGTGCCCATCGCCGCAAAGGCGATGCCGCGCAGCGCGATGTCGAGATCGGCCGAGGGAGCGACGATCGCGGCGTTGTTGCCGCCGAGCTCCAAGATGGCGCGGGCGAAGCGCGCAGCGAGCTTCTGGCCGACTTCCTTGCCCATGCGGGTCGAGCCGGTGGCGGAGACGACCGGAACGCGATGATCCTGAACCAGGATGTCGCCGAGCTCGCGGCCGCCGATCAAGACTTCGGAGAGGCCGATCGGAGCTTCCGCACCAAAGCGCTTCATCGTCTTCTCGACGATGGCCTGCACTGCGAGCGCGGTCAGCGGGGTCTTCTCGGAGGGCTTCCAGACGACGCTGTCGCCGCAGACGAAGGCAAGCGCCGCATTCCAGCACCAGACCGCGACCGGGAAGTTGAAGGCCGAGATCACGCCCACGACGCCGATCGGATGCCAAGTCTCCATCATGCGATGGTTCGGGCGCTCCGTGGCGATGGTCAGGCCGTAGAGCTGGCGCGACAGGCCGACGGCGAAGTCGCAGATGTCGATCATCTCCTGGACCTCGCCGAGGCCCTCGGAGGTGACCTTGCCGGCTTCGAGCGTCACCAGCAGGCCGAGATCGGTCTTGGCGGCGCGCAGCTCCTCGCCGAGCAGGCGGACGAACTCGCCGCGGCGCGGCGCCGGCACCTTGCGCCAGGCCAGATAGGCGGACTGGGCCCGGCCGATCGCGGCCTCTGCCTCGGCCGGCGAGGTCTCGCGCAGGGTCACGACGGTCTCGCCGGTGATCGGCGAGCCGGCCGAGAGGCCGGCATCGGCATAAGCGCTCTCGGAAACGCCGAGGCGCTTGAGCAGGGCGAGCGTGTCTTTCGGCAGGGATGTGGCCATCTTTGTCTTCCAGCGGTCGCGAGCGGGAGCCAAAGGGCGCATGCCCTAGGGCGCATGACATAAAAGCGCGGGAACCGGAGGCCGCCGCGCTTGAGGCCGGAACAATGCCCTCTTTCATGGTGTGACGGCAACCGATATGTTCTCACCACTTGATGAGAATTTATCATGGATGACGCGCTCGTTCCCGGCCGCCTCTCGGTGCCCTCGCTCTCCGCGCTCGCCGCCTTCGAGGCCGCGGCCCGGCATGGCAGCTTCACGCGCGCCGCGGAAGAATTGAACCTGACGCAGGGCGCTGTCAGCCGGCAGGTCGCACATCTCGAGAAAGTGCTCGGCGTCAGCCTGTTCGAGCGCGTTAAGAAGCGCGTCAGCCTGACGGCGGCGGGAGCGGCCTATGCCAACGACATCCGCGACGGCCTGTCTCGTCTCGCCGCCGCGACCGTTTCTGCTATGGCTTTTCGCGGCGCGGCTGGCGTACTCAACCTCGCGACCTTGCCGACCTTCGGCACGCGCTGGCTGATCCCGCGCCTGCCGCGCTTCACCGAGGCGCATCCCGGCATCACCATCAATTTCACCACGCGGCTTGTGCCCTTCGATTTCGCCCGCGAGCAGGTCGATGCCGCCGTGCATTTCGGCGCGGAGAACTGGCCGGGTGCAAGGCTCCATCGCCTGATGGGCGAGGAGGTGGTGCCGGTGGCCGCGCCCTCGCTGCTGGCGCGCGTCGGCATCACGGAGGCGGCCGATATGCTGCGCGCGCCGCTGCTCCAGCAATCGACCCGGCCGCGCGCCTGGGCGAACTGGCTGGAGCAACAGGGATTGGCGCCGGAGCGGGCCTTGATGGGGCCGCGCTTCGAGCAGTTCGCCATGATCGCGCAGGCGGCCGTGGCTGGCCTGGGGCTCGCTATCGTGCCGCGCTTCCTGGTCGAGGAAGAACTGCGCTCGGGTTCGCTGGTCATCCCGATCGATCGGCCGATCACGGGCCGTGACGGCTATTATCTGGTCTATCCCGAGGAGAAGGCCAACCTGCCGACCGTGATCGCCTTCCGCGACTGGCTGCTCGGGGAATGCGCGCCATCGAGTTGAGGCGCCTCTCGACAAGCGTCTCGCGCTCGTTCATTCATGCGCGAAATTCACCAACCCGGCTTTTCCCAGCGAGGCCGGCTGCGCGAGGCCTGCCATGCCGCCCGTCTCCGAAAGCGCCGATGTCGTGATCTGCGGTGGCGCCGCGATCGGCTCCTCCGTCGCCTATCATCTCGCCGCCGATCCCGGCTTCGCCGGCAAGGTTGTGGTGATCGAGAAGGACCCGACCTACCGCTTCTCTGCTTCCGCGCTCTCGGCGGCCTCGATCCGCCAGCAATTCTCCAGCGCGGTGAATATCCGCATCTCGCTCTTCGGCGTCGATTTCCTGCGCAATATCGGGACGCATCTCGCCGTCGACGGCGAGATTCCCGCAATCGACCTGCACGAGGGCGGCTATCTCTATCTCGCCAGCGAAGCCGGCGCGCCGATCCTCGAAGCCAACCAGAAGCTGCAGGCTGCCGAAGGCGCCGATATCGCCCTTTATGATCCCGCCACGCTGAAGCAGCGCTTCCCCTGGCTCAACACCGAGGATCTCGTCTGCGGCACCTTCGGCGTCAGCGGCGAGGGTTGGTTCGATGGCTGGGCGCTGCTCCAGGCCTTCCGCAAGAAGGCGCGCAGCCTCGGCGTCGAATACCGGCAGGGCGAAGTTGCCGGCTATGTCACCGACGGAGGGCAGGTCACCGCCGTCGAGCTTGCCGATGGCAGCCGCATCGCCTGCGGCGCGGTGGTCAATGCCAGCGGCACCCATGGCGCGAAGCTCGCCGCGACGGCGGGCATCACGATTCCGGTGAAGTCGATGAAGCGCTATGTCTTCACCTTCACCTGCAAGGGCGAAGTCGATGGCTGCCCGCTCCTGATCGACACGACCGGCGCCTGGTGCCGGCAGGAGGGCAAGCGCACGGCGGAAGGCCAGCTCTTCATCGGGAGCTGCTCGCCCGTGACACCCGAGCAGGATGTCGAATGGATCGAAACCGATCCCGCCGCCGAGGATGTCGACTGGGGCTTCTTCGAGGAGGTGGTCTGGCCCTCGCTCGCCACCCGCATCCCGGCTTTCGAGCAGATCAAGCCCGGCCGCGCCTGGGCCGGCCCCTACGACATGTGCGGGCTCGACCACAACGCCATTATCGGCCCGGCCGTCGGCCTGCCGAACCTCTATCTGGCCAACGGCTTCTCGGGCCATGGCCTGCAGCAATCGCCGGCGGTCGGGCGCGGACTTGCCGAGCATATCGCGCATGGCTGCTATCGCTCGCTCGATCTTGCCGATCTCGGCCACGAGCGCATCGTTGCGGGCCGGCCGCTCAAGGAGGCCAACGTCATCTGACCAAGAGCATTTTCGAGCGAAGTGGATACCGGTTCGCGTAAAGAACCGAAGGTCCGCGTCAGCGAATATGCGGCAAACCGACTGCCTGAGAGGAGGCCGCCATGGTCGATCCCGCTTTCGTCCAGACCATGGCCCGTTACAATGCCTGGCAGAACCGCAGCCTGATGGCGGCAGCGGACGGCTTGACCGACGAGGCGCGCAAGCTCGATCGCGGCGCCTTCTTCAAGTCGATCCACGGCACCTTCAACCATGTCCTCTGGGGCGACGAGACCTGGCTCAGCCGTCTTGCCGGCAGCGAGAAGCCTTCCGTGGGCGGACGTGACTCGGCTGTTTATTTCGAGGGCTGGGCGCAGTTCTGTGCGCGCCGGCGCCAGCGCGACCAGTTCATTCTCGATTGGGCGGACAAGGTCACGGCCGATTGGCTGCGCGGAACGCTGATCTGGTATTCCGGCGCAGCCGGCCGCGAAATGGGTAGGCCGCGGGGCTTCGTGATCGCGCACTTCTTCAACCACCAGACCCATCATCGTGGCCAGATCCACGCCATGCTCACGGCAGCGGGCGCGAAGCCTGACGATACCGACCTCTTCCTGGTCGACGAGCCGCGCTAGGCAGGATCAGCGGCTGGCGCAGTCGGGTGACGTCTGGGACGTGCGGGCGACTTGCCGATCGCGACCGGTCGATCATCGGTTTCGTCCTCCCCCTCATCCCGATCGGGCGGCACCGCAGCCGTCGCGTTCTGGCTGAGCTTCTGGAACAGGCCGAGCCCGACTAGCGCCAGCACGGCGAGCAGCATCAGCAGGCCGGGATAGACGACATCCCCCATCGTCTCGCGCGAGGTTTTGGCGATCAGCACCAGCGATTCCAGCGAGAGCGCCACGATCATGATCGACATGAACTTGGTCAGCGAGCCCCGCGCCTCCGCCGGGCGGCGCATCTCGCGGTCGGCGATGACCTCCTCCTCGAACAGGAACTTCCCGACATCGGCAACGGCGACCGCGATGATCACGAGGCCGATCGCGTCGAGCATCGTGTCGAGCGCGCCCTCGCCGGTCCAGAAGCCCTGCGAGGTCCGCCAGACCGCGACGCCGATCAGAACGATCGAGGCGCCGAGCAGTGCGAAGGAGATGATGGTGTAGAGCAGCCGGCTGAACAGCGTCATGTTTTCCCCGCCGTGTTTGCAGGCGACAACCGCCGGCAAACCGGCGGGTTCCCGCGCGGCGGGGCAGGGCTCTCCGCATGGCGGGGCTTGCATGGCCGCTCCCATGGCGCAGCCGATTGCCGGTTCTCGCGATCCATGGTCCAAGCGCTGAGTTCCGCCGGAGCGCTTCGCATGCCCGAGACGACGACTCTCATTACCTTCTCGCTGATCGCGCTCGGCATGGTGCTGACGCCGGGCCCCAACATGATCTACCTGATCTCGCGCTCGATCGCGCAGGGCAGGGGCGCCGGCCTGATCTCGCTCGGCGGCGTCATCCTCGGCTTCTTCGTCTACATGTTCTGCGCCGCCTTCGGCATCACGGCGCTGCTCTTCGCCGTGCCCTATGCCTATGACGCGCTCCGGCTCGGAGGCGCGGCCTATCTGCTTTGGCTCGCCTGGCAGGCGGTGCGGCCGGGCGGGCGCTCGCCCTTCCATGTCCGCGATCTCCCCCATGATGGGCCGCGCAAGCTCTTCGCCATGGGCTTCCTGACCAGCCTGCTCAATCCGAAGATCGCGATGCTCTATCTCGCGCTCCTGCCCCAGTTCATCGATCCGGCCGCCGGCAATGTGCTGGGCCAGTCGATCGTGCTCGGCTTCGTCCAAATCGCGATCAGCGGCAGCGTCAACGCCCTGATCGCGACTGTGGCCGGCAGCATCGCGTTCTTCCTGAAGACGCGGCCCTTCTGGTCGCTGGTCCAGCGCTGGCTGATGGGGACCGTGCTCGCCGGCTTCGCGCTGCGCATGGCGATGGAAGCGCGGCGCTAGCACGCTCGGATGTCGACGCTCGAAACTGCATCGGAAGCCCCCCGGCCGAGCCTGCCGGACCTGTTCACCGGCTTCCTCAAGATCGGCCTGATGGGTTTCGGCGGCGTCGGGCCGGTGGCGCGCCACATCATCGTCGCCGAGCGCAATTGGCTCGACGATCGCGGCTACGCCGAATTGATGGGCATCTGCCAGGCGTTGCCCGGCGCCAACACCGTCAATGCCGCGGTGATGCTGGGCGATCGCTTCCGCGGCGGAATCGGCGCGCTGACCTGCGTCTTCGCGTTGATGGCGATGCCTCTGCTGTGCCTGGTCGCGCTCGCCAATGGCTATGACGCCGTCTCCGGCCACCCGCTGGCGCAGGTCGCCTTGACCGGCGCCGCCGCCAGCGCCGCCGGGCTCATCCTCGGCACGGCGCTACGGCTCCTGACCAAGGCAGGTCTCGCCCGCTGGGCCTGGGTCATGGCTGCCGCGGCCTTCGTTGCGGTCGGCCTGCTCAGGCTCCCGATGCTGCCGACCCTGCTGGTTCTCGTGCCGCTCGGCCTGGTCGCGGCGACGCTGGGAGCGCGGCGGGTCTGATGGAGCGCGGCGTCTTCTTCCAGTTGGTCGTCACCTTCGGCACGATCTCGCTCATGGCGATCGGCGGCGCCAATGCCGTGGTTCCGGAAATCCATCGTCAGGTCGTCGATATCCTCGGCTGGATGGATGCGCCGACCTTCGCCCGCCTCTTCGCCATCGCGCAGACGGCGCCCGGCCCCAATATCATGCTCGGCAGCATCGTCGGCTGGCATGTCGCCGGTACCGCCGGGCTTTTGGTGGCGACGACCGCGCTTCTGCTGCCCTCCTGCCTGTTGGCGCTCGCCTCCAGCCGCGGCCTGCAGCGCTACGGCGGCAGTCGCGTGGTTCGGATCGTCACGCTGGCGCTGGTGCCGATCGCGCTCGGCCTGATGCTGGCGAGCGGCGTGGTCGCGACGCTGGCCGCCGATGCCGGCCTCGTCGGGTATATGATCACGGCGGCGACCGCGCTCGTAACCTATCGCTCGAAGGTCAATCCGCTCGTGCCGATGGCTGCTGGCACGCTCGTCTATGTCCTCGCCTGGTGGGCCGGCATCGCCTGAGTTGCAGGCCGCAGCGATATGGCGTCGAGGCCATGCGCGGCATGAATGGCACGGCCGCCGCCTCGCGCCATTGCCGCTTGCGGCAATGGCGATAAGCTCGCGGGCATTGTCCCATCCGGAACGAATGCGAGTGAGCTGATGAGCGCCCTGACTCCCGAGGAGAAGAAGGTCACCGAGTGGCTGGCAAGCCGCAAGGAGGGCATGGTCGCGCTGCTGCGCGAACTGGTCGACACCGACTCGGGCTCCTACGACAAGGCCGGCGTCGACCGGGCCGGCGATGTCGTCGCGCGCTTTCATCGGGCGAATGGGCTCGATGTCGAGACCGTGCCCGATAGCCGCTTCGGTGACGCGGTCAGGGCGCGGTTGCCGAATCCCACCGCCAACGACCAGCGCCCGGTCATGCTGCTCGGCCATCGCGACACCGTTTTCCCGCAAGGCGAGCCGACGCGCCGCCCCTTCACCATCAAGGGCACGCGCGCCTATGGCCCGGGCGTCGCCGACATGAAGGCGGGCGTGACGATCTCGGCCTTCGTCGCGGCAGCTTTCGCCGAATGCGGCGGCCTGGCCGCGCCGCTCCTGATGCTGACGACCAGCGATGAGGAGATCGGCTCGCCGTCCTCGCGTCCCGTCATCGAGGCTGCCGCGCGCGAGTCGCGCTGCGTCTTCAATGCCGAGCCCAGCCGCCTGCCGGCCGGCACCGATTTCGCGAAGGACCAGAAGCAGTCCGTTACCAGCGGCCGCAAGGGCGGGGTCTTCATGCGCGCCGAGTTCATCGGCAAGCCGGCCCATTCCGGCGCGAATTACGAGAAGGGCGCCTCGGCGATCGTCGATCTCGGCCACAAGATCCCCAAGCTCCAGGGCCTCACCGATCTGGAGAAGGGCATCACTGTCAATGTCGGCCTGATCGGCGGCGGCCAGACGGTCAACACCATTGCGCCCAGCGCCTGGTGCGAGATCGACCTGCGCTATGTCACCGCCGCCCAGCGTGACGAGATGGTCGGCAAGATCAAGGCGATCATCGAGGCCCCCGAGGTCGCCGGCACCAGTGCCGTGCTCTCGATCAAGGGCGAGTTCCTGCCGCTGGAGCGCTCCTCGGAATCGGCTGCGCTCTACGACACCTATCGCGAAGCGGCTTCCGCTTTCGGCATCGGCGTCACCGCGGAATTCACCGGCGGCTGCGCCGATTCCGGCTTTACGGCCGCGCAGGGCACCCCGACCTTGTGCAGCGTCGGCCCGATCGGCGGCATGGCCCATACGCCGGACGAGTTCCTGGAGGTCGACAGCATCGTCCCGGCTGCGCAGGTTCTGGCGCTCGCGGTGATGCGCGCCGCCGCGAAGGTGGAGTGACGGGCTTCAGCGGCAGAGCAGGTCGATCTTGCGGCTGAGCGAAGGCTCGTCCTCGCTCAGTCGGTCGGTCAGCACATGCAGCCAGTTGAATCCGACCCAGAGTTCGAGGCGGTCATCGATCTCCTCGGGCGAAAACTCGCCGCGCTCGGCAGCGCGCACGAACATCCGGCGCGGTGACGCCAGCCGTTCCGGCATGAACTTGAAGCGCAGCGCGGCGAGCGCGCTCTCGCTCGTCTGCGCTTCGGCGATCAGCCCGCGGAAGACGCGCCCCGCCGCATCCTCGCGCCAGAAGCGCCAGAGATTCCTCGTGTAGCGCAGCAGGTCGGCGCTGAGCGAGCCTTCATCCGGCACGGGAATGGCCGCATCCTTCTCGCCTCCGTAGATCGCGATGAAGAGCTCGGCCTTGTTCGGCCACCAGCGGTAGATCGTCGGTTTGCCCGCTCCGGCGCGTCGGGCGACCTCTTCGATCGAGAACCCGGCATAGCCTTTCTCGGCGAGCAACTCGCGCGCGGCCGCCTTCACCGCAGCCTCTGTCTCCGGGCTGCGGCGGGCGCCGATCGAGGCGCGGCGCTTCGGTTTCGTCTCCATTCCGTCAGATCCCGTCAGCCTATCGCTCCGCTTCTTGACATAACGAAACGGGCCGTTTAGATCAACAAATAGAAACGATACGTTTCGTTACATGGAGATGCCCAATGGCTCTTTCATTCCTGTCGCGCCTTGCCTCGCGCCTGCGGTTCCTGATGGTCGCGATCATCGGGGCCTATGCCGCGATCAATCTCGTGCTGGCCGTGCTGTCGCCCTTCACTGCGGGCTGGCCCATTTTCGGCGTCACGGCGCTGGCCGTGCCGCCCATGGTGCTCGCGATGGTCTACGGGGTGATCCCGGTCGCATTCCGCTTCGGCGCGCCGCGCTGAGCGGCGCTTACCGGCAGAGGCGATCAGAACGCCTCTTCCCAGTCGCGGCTCAGGCGCATCGCGCAGTTGATCAGGCCCACATGCGAATAGGTCTGCGGGAAATTGCCCCAGAGCTCGCCGGTCTTGAGGTCGGCATCCTCCGAGAGCAGGCCGAAGCTGTTGCGGCGCTGCAGGATGCGCCCGAACAGCTCCTTCGCCTCCTCGCTGCGTCCGATCGCGTTCAGCGCATCGACATACCAAAAGGCGCAGATCAGGAAGCCGGTATGCATGTAGCCGAAATCGTCTTGCGTGGCGTAGCGCAGCAGCAGGTCGCCGCGCTTGAGGTCGCGGCCGATCGCCTCGACGGTGGCGACGAAGCGGGCATCGTCGGCCTTGACGAAGCCGAGTTCGGCCAGCAGCAGCAGGGTGGCGTCGAGGTCCTCGCCGCCGAAGGTCGAGACGAAATGACCCTTGGCTTCGTTCCATATCCGTTTGGCGATGGTCGTCTTCAGGCGCTTGGCCTCGCCTTTCCAGAATTCCTTGCGGTCGGCGCGCCCGAGCGTGCCGGCGATGCGCGCGAGCCGGTCACAAGCAGCCCAGCACATCACGCTGGAGAAGGCATGCACTGCCTCCTTCTCGCGCAGCTCCCACGGGCCGGCATCGGGCTTGTCGAACACGGCGATGGCGATCTCGCCCATGCGTTCGAGCTGCCCGAACAGCGTTTCCTTGCCCGGCTGGATCAGGCGCCGGTCGAAGAAGGAATGCGTCGCCGCCAGCACGACCGCACCATAGCCGTCGTTCTGGATCTGCACAGCCGCGCCATTGCCGAAGCGCACCGGCCGGTGCCCGCGATAGCCTGACAGGTTGCTGGCTTCGAACTCGGTGAGCGTGCCGCCGCGCGTGATCGGATAGAGCGGCGGCAGGTGCTCCGCCCCGCTCTCGGAGAAGGTGTCGACGATATTGGTGATGAAGCCGAGATAGTCCTCCATCGTCCGCGTCGTGCCGAGCCGGTTCAGCGCGTGTACGACGAAATAGGCGTCGCGCAGCCAGCAATAGCGGTAGTCCCAGTTGCGCTGGGTGCCCGGCGCCTCGGGGATCGAGGTCGTCAGGGCTGCGACGATCGCGCCCGTTTCCTCGAAGGAGCAGAGCTTCAGCGTGATCGCCGCCCGGATCACCTCCTTCTGGTACTCGAAGGGGATCGAGAGCGAACGCACCCAGTCGCGCCAGTAATCGGTGGTCTTGTCGAGGAACTCGCGCGAGGTCGTCTCGATCTCGGCGCGCAGCGCCTCGTCGGAGCCGATGAAGAAGGAATAGGCCTGGTCCACGGCGAAGGGCGTGCCCTCGACGACATAGGAGAGCGGCGCATTGGTGGTCAGCCGGATCGTCTGGTCGGCGCCGACGAAGCGGACATGATTCGAGCCGCGCGTGATTTCATCGGGCTCCTCGCCGATGCCGAGGCTGGGCTTGACCAGCACGCGGATGCGCGGCCGGCCTGAGACGCGGCGGACGCGGCGCACCAGCTGCGGCGGCCGGAAGAAGCGCTCGTAGCGTACGAAGCGCGGGGCGAAATCGAGGATCTCGATCGCGTTGCCCTGGTCGTCGGAGAGCACCGAGGAGAGGATCGCGGTGTTGTCGAGATAGCCCTGCTCGCAGCGCGTCATGCCGACGAGCTCGATGCCGAAGAAGCCCTTGCCGGGTTCGGCATCGCCGTCCTCGGCCTCATTGTCGATCAGAGAGCAGAAGACCGGGTCGCGGTCGAATCGCGGGAAGCAACCCCAGACGATGCGGGCGCGGCGGTCGATGAGAGCGGCGATCGAGCAATTGCCGATGACGCCAAGGTCGAGCGAGGCGGAGTGATGCCCCGCGGCCGAAGTCGTAACGGTCATGGTTGGTCAGTCCTGCTTGAAGCTGGCAGCGGAAAGATGGCCGCTTTCGGCGGCTTCGAGAAGGATGTGCCGGAGCACTGTTGGCGAGGACAGCCGGCAGGTGGCGTGGCTCTCGCGGTCTGCGCCGATGCGGACGGAGACGCCGCCCATCGCGTTGACCGCCTCGAACCCGTCCTCGTCGGTGATGTCGTCGCCGATGAAGACCGGCTGGCGGCCGCCATAGGTCGGGGTCGCCATCAGCCAGGCGATGGCGTTGCCCTTGCTGGCGCCGGCCGGGACGAGTTCCGCGACGGACTTGCCCTCCTGGAGGCGCATGCCCGGGCCCATTCGCTTGGCGATGTCGCGCATCAGCGCCAGCGCCTCGCTCTCCAGCGAGGGGGCCAGTCGCCAGTGCAGCGCGATCGAGATGCGCTTGTCCTCGACGATGATGCCGACATGGCTGTTGGCGAAGCGTACGAGATCGCGCAGCGCCTCGTGCATACCCGCATGGGTGTCGGCCTGCGAGCGGATCTCGTCATCGACGCGAATCTGCGCGCCATGCAGTCCGGCGATGTCGAAGCGGTGCGGTGCCAGAATCTCGTCGAGGAAGGCGATGGGGCGCCCTGAAACCAGCGCCAGCGCGCCGCCGAGCTGCGCGCGCAGCGCCGTCAGCGCCGGCACCACCCGCCGGTCGAGTTGGACGTCCTCTGGCGAGGGGGCGATCTCCACCAGGGTTCCGTCGAAATCGAGAAAAAGAGCGATTTCGCGGTCCAGGGAAGCGATCTCGTCGGGCCTTTCGGCAATATCGGGTTCGGTCAAACTCGTCATCGTCTCGTATCTGGGCAGAGAAGGCGGCAGAAGAGCGGCCAAGCGGCGCAGGATATCCTTTTCTGTCTTATCGCTCGGCCGTGGCCTTGTCGAAATGTGGGTTCGAGGGGTTGCCTCGATCTGTCGAAAGCCTACCATGGAGGTCGCGATTTCACCGCACGGTTGCCACAGCGCTGCCATGTGACCGCGTCCGCACCACGGAAACATTACGCTTTCGGAAGCGTTCTGTTCCTGCCGCCGATGGCGAAATGCGGGCGGCCCCTGCCGGAGAATGCAAAGCTTATGCGTCTTGTCATCGTTTCCAACCGCGTCACGATTCCCGATCGTCATGAAAAGGTGATGGCGGGTGGGCTGGCGGTTGCCTTGCGCGAGGCGCTGGAGCAACGGGGCGGGCTGTGGTTCGGCTGGAGCGGGGCCGTGAGCGAAGGCGCCCCGGCGCAGGTTCGGCAGGTCGAGCACGGCAATGTCACCTATGCCGTGACCGATCTCAGCGAGGCCGAGCGCCAGAGCTACTATCTCGGCTTCTCGAACCGGGCGCTCTGGCCGCTGATGCATTATCGGCTAGGCCTGACCGAGTTCCAGCGCAGCGACTATATGGGCTATCTCGGCGTCAATCGCCGCTTCGCCCGGGCGCTCGCCGGGTTGATCAGGCCCGACGACCTTATCTGGATTCACGACTACCACCTGATCCCGCTGGCCGCTGAATTGCGCCGGCGCGGCATCACCAATCGCATCGGCTATTTCCATCACATTCCCTGGCCGGCGGCGGAGGTGATCGGTGCCTTGCCCTTCAGCGCGACGCTGATCCGCACCATGGCCGCTTACGATCTCGTCGGCATGCAGACGGAAGTGGACGCTCGCAATCTGGTCGGCGGGCTGGTCTCGCTTTGCGGTGCCCGCTCGGATGGAAGGCGCGTCAGGCTCGGCACCCGCGAAACTTCGGTCCAGGCTTTCCCGATCGGCATTGATGTCGAGGGCTTCCGCAAGCTGGCTGCCGCTTCCGTCCGCAAGGCAGCTACGCCGCTGCGGGCCACTCAGGAATCGCTCGGCGAGCGCAAGCTCGTGATCGGTGTCGACCGGCTCGACTACTCCAAGGGCATCGTGCAGCGCCTGGAGGCATTCGGCGAGTTCCTGCGCAACCACCCCGAGGATCGCGGGCGCGTCAGCCTGCTGCAGATCGCGCCGCCTTCGCGCAGCGACGTGCCCGAATATGCCGAGCTTGACCGCCAGTCCGACGAGGTCGCCGGCCGCCTCAACGCCCAGCTCGGCGAATTCGACTGGACGCCGATCCGCGTGGTCAAGAAGGCCTATTCGCGCAAGGCCCTGGCCGGCTTCTACCGCCGTGCCCAGGTCGGGTTGGTCACGCCGATGCGAGACGGCATGAACCTCGTCGCCAAGGAATATGTCGCGGCGCAGGATCCTGCCGATCCCGGCGTGCTCGTGCTCTCGCGCTTCGCTGGGGCCGCCCAGCAGATGGGCGAGGCGCTGATCGTGAATCCCTTCGATTCCCACGAGGTGGCGGAAGCGATCCGCACTGCGCTCGCCATGCCGAAGACCGAGCGCATCCGGCGCTTCGAGAAGCTTTATGCAACCATCGCCTCGACCGATATCGACTGGTGGACGCGCCAATATCTGCTGGCACTGTCGGGAGAAAGCGTAACCGCCGAGGCGCCGGTCGCGGGGGAAACGCGGAAGGAGCCGCGTGCCACGGCGCGACGGGCAAGTCGGGGCGAGGCATCGGCCGCGTCATCGGCTGTGCCGGAATCCGGTGTACGCAAGATGTCGGCAGGATCCCGGCGCAAGCACGGTGCTGTCGGAGCCTCTCATCTCACCCTGGTGCGTCCCTGAGACTTAGGTTGCGACGCCAAAAACGGCCGAAAACTTGGGGTCATGCTGTCTGCCCCTTTCGCGGCCCTTGCCGAATAAGGTCTTTGGTCGCTAGAAGGCAGCAGGACCGGAGTGGGCGACTCAGGTCTGGACAGGCATCGTATCGTCGATGGCTGAGGAGGCGGGCGGAGGGCTGAGATCGATGCGAGGCGCTCTCGGAGGACCGGGCGTTCTGTTGCGCCGTCTCCGCGAGGTCATGGCGGCATCGATCAGCCCGCAAGAGCGGCTGGATCGCCTCGTCGTCCTGATCGCCGGCAATCTCGTCGCCGAGGTCTGCTCCGTCTACGTCCTGCGCGAGGACGGGTCCCTTGAGTTGTACGCTACCGAAGGCCTCAACCGTGAGGCGGTTCACCTCACCACGATGCGCGCGGGCGAAGGCCTCGTCGGCCTGATCGCGAGCGAGGCCGAGCCGCTGGCGCTGTCGGACGCGCAGGCGCATCCCTCCTTCTCCTACCGCCCGGAAACCGGCGAAGAGATCTACCGCTCCTTCCTCGGCGTGCCGATCCTGCGCGGCGGCGCGGTGATGGGCGTGCTCGTCATCCAGAACCGCGCCTCGCGGCTCTACTCCGAAGAGGAGATCGAAAGCCTCCAGACCACCGCCATGCTGATGGCGGAGATGATCGCGGCCGGCGGCCTCAAGTCGCTGGCGGCGCCTGGCGCCTCGATCGGCCTCGACCGGCCGATCCATGGCGTCGGCGTAGCGCTGGCGGACGGTGTCGGCCTCGGCCATGCCGTGCTGCACGAGCCGCGCGTCGCGATCACCAACCTCATCGCCGAGAACCCGGCTGCCGAGGTCGGCCGGCTCGAGGCGGCGATCGGCGAGATGCGCGCCTCGATCGACGAACTGGTCGAGCGCGGCGACGTCGCCCATACCGGCGAGCACCGCGACGTGCTCGAGACCTTCCGCATGTTCGCCCATGATCAGGGCTGGCTGCGTCGCATGCGCGAGGTCGTGATGACCGGCCTGACCGCCGAGGCGGCGGTCGAGCGCGTCCAGTCCGACACCCGCGCCAAGATGCTGCGCCAGACCGATCCCTATTTGCGCGAGCGGCTGCATGATCTCGACGATCTGGCCAACCGTCTGTTGCGCACGCTGGTCGGCAAGGCCAATGGCGTCGCCCGCGAGAATCTGCCGGAGAACGCCATCCTCGTCGCGCGCTCGATGGGGCCGGCGGCGCTTTTGGACTATGATCGTGCCCATCTGCGCGGCCTCGTGCTGGAGGAGGGCGGGCCGACCAGCCATATCGCCATCGTTGCGCGCGCGCTCGGCATCCCCGCTGTCGGCGAGGTACTCAACGCGACCGCCCTGGTCGAGGCGGGCGACGCCATCATCGTCGACGGCCAGGCCGGCGAGGTGCAGATCCGCCCGCAGCCCGATGTCGAGAACGCCTACAAGGACAAGGCGCGCCTGCGCGCCCGCAAGCAGAAGCAGTACCAGAAGCTCAAGGAGCTGCCGGCGATCACCCGCGATGGGGTCGATATCACCTTGCAGATCAATGCGGGCCTCATCGTCGACATGCCGAATATCGAGGCGACGGCGGCATCCGGCATCGGCCTCTTCCGCACCGAATTGCAGTTCATGGTGGCGCAGCACATGCCGACGACCGGCGAGCAGCAGGCGCTCTATGCCGCCGTGCTGGAGGCGGCGGCCGAGCGGCCCGTCACCTTCCGCACGCTCGATATCGGCGGCGACAAGGTGCTGCCCTATATGGAGCGCGTCGAGGAGGAAAACCCGGCGCTTGGCTGGCGCGCGATCCGCATCGGCCTCGATAAGCCGCGGCTGCTGCGGGCGCAGGTGCGCGCGATGTTGCGGGCCGGTGCCGGTCGCGACCTGAAGATCATGCTGCCGATGGTCGCGACCACCGAGGAGTTCCGCCGCGCCCGCATGATCATCCGCCGCGAGCAGGCCATGCTGGAGAAGCAGGGCGTGATGCCGCCGCGCGACCTGCACGTCGGCGTCATGGTCGAGGTGCCCTCGCTGCTCTTCGAATTGCCGGAGATCGCGCGCGAGGCCGATTTCCTCTCGATCGGCACCAACGATCTCATGCAGTTCCTCTTCGCGGCTGATCGCGAGAACAAGCGCGTCGCCGATCGCTTCGATCCGCTCGGCGTCGGCCCGCTCCGGGCGCTCAGGCGCATCGTCGAGGCTGCCGCCGAGACCGGCTGCCCCGTCACCGTCTGCGGCGAGATGGGCGGCAAGCCCTTGGAGACCATGGCGCTGATCGGCCTGGGCTATCGCGGCTTCTCGATGTCGGCCGCCTCGATCGGGCCGGTCAAGGCGATGCTGCGCGCGCTCGACGCCGGCAAATTGCGCGAGCGCATGGACTGGATGCTGGCATCGCCGGAAGGCGCGACCAACCTGCGCCCGCAGCTCGCCGCCTTCGCGACCGAGTTCAAGGTCCCGGTCTAGCGACGCTCGTTCCGCGTCAGCTGCCGCTTTTCCCTGTCGTTTCACGAGTTTACTGAATGTCCCTCCAGCTTCCCCAGGATCGTCTCGACGTCATCGTGGCGCGCCATGCTGCCGCGACCGACGAGATCAACCACGCGACCGAGGCGGCACGCACAGTTGAGCTCGCGAAGGAGCTGGCGGAGCTCGATCCGGTGGTCGCGGCGATCGCCTCCTGGCGTCAGGCGCAGGTTTCGCTTGAAGAAGCCGAGTCGCTGATCGCCGATCCTGCGACTGATGCCGAGTTCCGCGATCTCGCCTATGAGGAGCGCGATGCCGCCCGCGCCGAGATCGAGGCGCGGGCCCGCGAGATCCTCGTCGCCCTGCTGCCGAAGGATGCTGCCGACGAGCGCGGCGTCATCCTCGAAATCCGGGCGGGGACTGGTGGCGACGAGGCCTCGCTCTTCGCCGGCGATCTCCTGCGCATGTATCAGCGCCACGCCGCTCAGAAGGGCTGGAGCGTCGATATCCTCTCCGAGAGCGAGGGGACGATGGGCGGCTACAAGGAGGTCGTCGCCGAGATCAATGGCCGCGGCGTCTATGCTCGCCTCAAGTTCGAATCCGGCGTCCACCGCGTCCAGCGCGTGCCGGATACCGAGGCGAGCGGGCGCATCCACACCTCAGCCGCGACGGTGGCGACATTGCCGCTCGCGACCGATGTCGACATTATCCTCAACGAAGCCGATATCCGCACCGATACCCTGCGCTCGGGCGGCGCGGGAGGCCAGCACGTCAACAAGACGGAATCGGCGGTGCGCCTCACCCATATCCCGACCAACACCGTCGTGCTGGTCCAGGATGAGCGCTCCCAGCACAAGAACAAGGCGCGCGCCTACGAGTTGCTGCGGGCAAAGCTCTTCGACATGGAGCGCTTGCGCATCGATGCCGAGCGCTCTGCGGACCGGCGTTCGCAGGTCGGTTCGGGCGATCGCTCCGAGCGCATCCGCACCTACAACTTCCCGCAAGGCCGCGTCACCGACCACCGCATCAACCTGACCCTCTACAAGCTCGACGAGATGATGCAAGGCCTCGTCCTCGACGAGATCATCGATGCGCTCACCGCCGAGCAGCAGGCGAAGCTTCTCGCGGAGGAAGGCGTCGTTTGAGATGAAACCAAATCGTATCCTGGGCGTTGCTGACGTACCGACACCAGAGAAAGGGGGGCTCTCCCATGATGAAGCTGTTTTCTGCTCTTGCGGTGGCTGGACTGATGATGACGGCGACGACCGCGACGTCTCAGGCCCAGGAAAGCAAGGTCTTTCGCAAGATGACTGCCGGCCAACCCGCGCCGCTGCATGGCTCGATGACCCAGGCGCAGGCGCGCAAGCAATGCCGGATGGAGCTGGGCGGATCGCGCGAAAGCAAGCGCTCGATCAACATCAAGATGCGTCAGTGCATGGACAAGAAGATGAACGGGACCATGTAAGGCCCGCTATCCATCCAGTCGAGTTAAAGGGGAGGGCGCCGTGCCGACCGTGAGGGAGGCGCGGCGCCTTGCCGTCCAGGCCCTGAGCGAGACCGGCATCGAGACGGCAGGGCTCGATGCGCGGCTTCTGCTTGAAGGTGCGCTCGACACCCGTGATCTGAACCCCGAGCATGAACTCGATGCGGCCACGGTCGCGACCTTTGAGGGCTTTCTGCACCGGCGGCGTGCCGGAGAACCTGTCTGGCGCATTCTCGGCGAGCGCGAGTTCTGGGGGCTGACCTTCCGCCTGTCCCCCGCGACGCTTGAGCCTCGTCCCGATAGCGAGACGATCGTCGAGGCCGCGCTCGCTCAATTCGCCGGCCGTCGCGAGGACGAGCTGGCCCTGCTCGACCTCGGCACCGGCACTGGCTGCCTGCTGCTCGCACTGCTCAGCGAATTGCCGAGAGCGCAGGGCCTTGGCATCGATCTGTCGGAAGAGGCATGCCGGACCGCGGCCGGTAATGCCGTGCTCAATGGCCTGGAGGAGCGCGCCACATTCCGGCAGGGTAGCTGGACCGAGGGCCTCACGAGCCGTTTCGACCTCATCGTCTCCAACCCTCCCTATATCCCCTCCGCCGAGATCGCGACGCTCTCAGTCGAGGTCCGCGAGCACGATCCGATGCTCGCGCTCGACGGAGGCGCCGACGGGCTTGGTCCCTACCGCCTATTCGCGTCGTCGCTGCCATCTCTGCTGGCGCCCGGCGGGGTGATCGTCCTGGAGATCGGGGCGGGGCAAGGGCCGGACGTGGCCGCGCTGATGCAGGCGGGAGGGCTTGAATTCCGGGGTAGTCGTCACGATCTTGGAGGGCATGAGCGAGCGTTGATCTTCACGCTCGCTTGAGAATGCACAGGCTTTTGGTCGATTTCGCTTGGAGAAGCAGCCAAAAGCAGCTATGCAGCATCCAGCCGAAGCTGGTGGCGTCAGAGCCGGGCCTCTGGGCAGTTCCCGATCTTACAGGATTTGCTCGAGTTCGGCATCGTTTGCGGGCGTGTTCCCGAGGCGATGCAACTGATAAGCCGGATGGAGCCCCGAAGGCGCGTGGCGCCGATCGGCTCATGGGGTTGAAACCCCTTTTTGGAAAAGAGCGCGTGAAGACCAGGAACGGCGTATCGCCCCTTCAGGTCACCTTAGCCCGACACAGCGTCGCAACCCGCTGTGCTTCGCGACGCGCATGACGGCACCACGGTTGCTTTGAACACAGAAGCGCGAGACAGACGCGAATGAGACCAGGTCAGAACCGGCGTATGCGCGGCCGCAACAATAACGGCGGCGGCAACAATAACGGTAACCGCAAATCTCCCAATCCGTTGCAGCGTAGCTACGAATCCAACGGGCCGGACGTAAAGGTTCGCGGCACGGCGCAGCATGTCGCGGAGAAATATCTGCAGCTGGCGCGCGATGCCCAGTCTTCGGGCGACACCGTTGCTGCCGAGAGCTATTTCCAATACGCCGAGCACTACTATCGCATCCTGCTCGCAGCGCAGGAGCAGATGGCTCAGCAGTTCGGCCATTCCTTCCCGCCGAATCGCGCTTTCGTCGAAGACGCGGACGAGGGTGAGGACGAGGGCGACGAGGAGGGCCAGACCTTCCAGCCCGGCACCGGCCCCCAGCCGGATATGCGTTCCAACGGCTACGGCAACCCTATTGGCTATAACGGTCATGGCGGCCAGCGTGCCGAGGGCGAGGGCGGCGAGGGCCAGCAGCAGGGCGGCCAGCGTTTCGACCGCAACAACCGCCGCGAGCGTTTCAACAACGACCGCAACAACAATAATGGCGAACGCCGCTTCGATCGTCAGGATCGTGGCGAGCGTCGTTTCGACCGCAATGCCGAAGGCGGCCAGGGCGCTCCCGGCGGTTATGCGCCACGCCCGGATGCTCCGCGTTCCGACATCCCGGTCAGCGAGGGTGGGGCCGTCGAGGCCGCTCCCGAGCAGGCCCAGGGCGAACAGCGCCGTTTCGAGCGTCCGGAGCGGAGCGAGCGTCCCCAGCGCGAGCGTCGCCCGCGCCGTGAGCGCGAGGTCGAGTCCGATGCGGGCGATGACGTCGCCTCCGCGCTGCCGTCCTTCCTGACCAACCCGGTGCGCGTCGCTGCGCCGGAGCCGGTCGAGGCTCCCGCGGCCGAGCCGGCTGCGGCCGCCGCGCCCTCCGAGGAGTCTGCTGAAGCGGCGCCCAAGCGCGCTCGCCGCCGCCGTTCGCCGCGCGAGGTGATGGATGCGCTGGGCTCGGAGACCGATGGTTCGGCCGAGTAAGCCGTTCCCGGATTGACGATCTGATATGGAAAAGGGCCCTTTCGGGCCCTTTTTCTGTGGCTCTATCGCTCAGGCGATGCCGAGTTCGGCCGGCGCTTCCGCGACCGCCAGGCTGTCGCCTTCGACCAGCACACCTTCGGCGAGGACGCGGCAATAGATGCCGCAATCGACATGGCCGTAATTCTTCATCAGCGCCTTCGGGATCTGCATGTCGCGCGCGCCTGTCTCGGGATCGACATTGGTCGCGGCGCAGCGCTCGATCCGCTTGATCACCTGCAGGCGCAGGCCACCGGGGCCGGTGAGCTCGCGGTCGACGAACTCGTTCTCCGCCCAGGGCGCGAGGCCGCTGACCATCAGATTGCCGCGGAAGCGCAAGGGATCGACCGGCCGCCCGAGCCGCTCTTCGAGATCGGCGACGCTGGCCAGGTTGATGATCGAGACGAAACCCGAGCGCGAATCGGTGAAGCGATAGGTCGGCGGTGCCGTCAGCAGCTTCGGCTCGCCGCGCAGTTCCTCGGGCATGAAGCCCGTGAAGAAGCGCGAGATCGCGGCGTGGCCCTCGTCGTTGGTTGTCGGCGCGCGCAGTACCTCCCGCCCGCCCTCGTGGATGACGAGATCGCCGCTGGCATCGTCGTAGCGCGTCTTGAGCCTGGCTAGCGACTCGTTGCGCATCAGCATCAGGTACTTGATCTTGGGCTGGTGCACGGGCTCGGCCGTATCGAAGCCGGAGGGGCCGTTCTCGATGGCGAAGAGCCGGTCGCCCGGAAAATAGCCGCCGGCCGGGAGCGCTGCGAGCTTCAGCCGTTCCGGCGAGAGCCCCTTCACGGGATAGCGGTAGAGCGTTTCGATGCGCATGGTCGGGTCCGGCAGTTCGAGATCTTCAGCGGCCCCAGCCCTCATCCTGAGGAGCAGGCCTCGGCCTGCGTCTCGAAGGATGCTCCAGATGTCTCCGGAACCTCCTGGAACATCCTTCAGACGCCGCCTTCGCGGCTCCTCAGGATGAGGGCTGGAGGAATAATGCATTCAGGTTGGTGGGGACCATATCCGCCTTCGGATGTTCTGACAGATCAAATTCTGTCTCCGTTTCGATCATTCCTCGGCATCTTCGCCATCGCTGACCGAGCGCTGGCAGCCCCAGCCGGCGAGCACGGCATCGGTCTCCTCGGCGACGAAGAAGCGGGCAGCATCGCGGTCGTAGCCCTCGCCCAGCAGGCGTTCGTAATCGGTATGGACGTGGCGGACATGGCTGCCGAGTGCGAGCCAGAGCGCAGTGGGCGGCGGCAGGTCCTTCATGTGGCGCCGCTCTGCCAGCGTGACCACGGCCTCGGCGTCGGAGAGCGGAATGCCCGGTGCCAGCGCTCTCAACGCCCGACGAATCGCCTGCTGTCGCTTGGTCCCGGCCATGTCCGATCTGCACCTTCCGCTTGCGTCAGGTCAATTCTGCGATGGACCCCTTCCGTTGCGTGAAAGCAACACTATCTTGGTGGGCGAGGGGCGGCCCATCGCGGCGCCCCATCCTGATGAAAGGGCAGCAGGTTTGCGTCGCTACGGGGCGCGGCTTGCGGGCGGAGATATCTGAATGAATATCGAGAAATATACGGATCGGGCGAAGGGCTTCCTCCAGGCGGCGCAGACGATCGCCTTGCGGGAGGGGAACCAGCAGTTCACCCCCGAGCATCTTCTGAAGGCCCTGCTCGACGACAACGAGGGCATGGCGGCCGGTCTGATCGACCGGGCCGGCGGCCAATCGCGCGTTGCGTTGCAACTGGTCGACCAGGCCTTGGCGAAGCTCCCGAAGGTCTCCGGCGGCTCGGGCGGACTCAACCTGACCCCCGGTCTGGCGCGCGTCTTCGACACCGCCGAGAAGGCGGCCGAGAAGGCCGGCGACTCGTTCGTCACGGTCGAGCGGCTGCTGCTCGCGCTCGCCGTCGAGAAGGACACCGAGGCCGGCAAGGCGCTGTCGAAGGCCGGCGTGACGCCGCAGGCGCTGAACGCGGCGATCGAGGCGATCCGCAAGGGCCGCACCGCCGATTCCGCTTCGGCCGAGCAGGCCTATGACGCGCTGAAGAAATATGCCCGCGACCTCACCGCTGCGGCGCGCGAGGGCAAGCTCGACCCCGTCATCGGTCGCGACGAGGAGATCCGCCGCACCATCCAGGTGCTGTCGCGCCGGACCAAGAACAATCCTGTCCTGATCGGCGAGCCCGGCGTCGGCAAGACCGCCATCGCCGAGGGCTTGGCGCTGCGCATCGTCAATGGCGACGTGCCCGAGAGCCTGAAGGACAAGGAATTGCTCGCGCTCGACATGGGCTCGCTCATCGCCGGCGCGAAATATCGCGGCGAGTTCGAGGAGCGGCTGAAAGCCGTGCTGACCGAGGTTTCGGCCTCGGATGGCGGCGTCATCCTGTTCATCGACGAGATGCACACGCTCGTCGGAGCCGGCAAGACCGACGGCGCGATGGATGCGTCGAACCTGCTGAAGCCTGCTCTGGCGCGCGGCGAATTGCACTGCGTCGGCGCGACCACGCTCGACGAGTACCGCAAGTACGTCGAGAAGGACGCGGCGCTGGCGCGGCGCTTTCAGCCGGTCTTCGTCGAGGAGCCCACGGTCGAGGACACCATCTCGATTCTGCGTGGCCTGAAGGAGAAATACGAGCAGCATCACCGTGTCCGCATCACGGATTCGGCGCTGGTCTCGGCCGCGACCCTGTCGAACCGCTACATCACAGACCGCTTCCTGCCCGACAAGGCGATCGACCTTGTCGACGAAGCCTCGGCGCGCCTGCGCATGCAGGTCGATTCCAAGCCCGAGGAGCTGGATTCGATCGACCGCGAGATCGTCCGCCTGAAGATCGAGCAGGAGGCGCTCAAGAAGGAGAGTGATGCGGGCTCGAAGGAGCGGTTGAAGCGGCTCGAATCCGAACTGGCTGATCTGGAGTCGCGCTCCGACACGATCACGGCCAAGTGGAAGGCCGAGAAGGACAAGCTGGGCGCGGCCGCGGAGATCAAGACCAAGCTCGACAACGCCCGCAACGAGCTCGCCCAGGCGCAGCGCAAGGGCGAGTACCAGCGGGCGGGCGAGCTCGCCTATGGCGAGATCCCGCAGCTTGAGAAGAAGCTGGCCGAGATCGAGGAGAAGGGCGAGAGCGCCGGCATGGTCGAGGAGGCGGTGACGCCCGATCACGTCGCCGCCGTCGTCTCGCGCTGGACCGGCGTGCCGGTCGACCGGATGCTCGAAGGCGAGAAGGAGAAGCTGCTCCGCATGGAGGAGGTTCTCGGCTCCCGCGTCGTCGGGCAGAAGGAAGCGGTTGAGGCGGTCTCGACCGCGGTCCGTCGCGCCCGCGCCGGCCTGCAGGACCCGAACCGTCCGATCGGCTCGTTCATGTTCCTGGGCCCCACCGGCGTCGGCAAGACCGAATTGACCAAGGCGCTGGCCTCGTTCCTGTTCGACGACGACACGGCGCTCGTGCGCATCGACATGTCCGAATACATGGAGAAGCACTCGGTTGCCCGGCTGATCGGCGCGCCTCCCGGCTATGTCGGCTATGAGGAGGGCGGGGCGCTGACGGAAGCGGTGCGGCGCCGGCCCTATCAGGTCGTGCTCTTCGACGAGGTCGAGAAGGCGCATCCGGACGTGTTCAACGTCCTGTTGCAGGTACTCGACGACGGCCGCCTGACAGATGGCCAGGGCCGCACCGTCGATTTCCGCAACGTGCTGATCATCATGACCTCGAATCTTGGTTCGGAGTTCCTGGTGAACCAGCCCGAGGGGCAGGACAGCGACGCGGTTCGCGACGAGGTCATGGGCGTGGTCCGCCACGCTTTCCGGCCGGAGTTCCTGAACCGGATCGACGACATCATCCTGTTCCATCGCCTGCGGCGGAAGGATATGGACGCGATCGTAGATATCCAGATGGCGCGGCTCCAGAAGCTGCTGACCGATCGCAAGATCACGCTCGAGCTCTCCAAGGAGGCGCGCGAGTGGCTGGCCGACAAGGGCTATGACCCGGCTTACGGCGCGCGCCCGCTGAAGCGCGTGATCCAGAAGTCGGTGCAGGATCCCCTCGCGGAAGCGATCCTCGGTGGCGAGATCGTCGATGGCGAGACCGTGCCGATCACCGTAGGCCCGGGCTCGCTGATGCTGGGGTCCGTTCCGGCGGTGAAGGAGAAGCGGCCGGCCGGCGTCGCGCTGAACTGACGCTCGTCGAACACACAAATGAGGAAAGGGCCGCGCAAGCGGCCCTTTCTTGTTTTTGGAGCTGGGTGTGCCCTAACCGCGCTTCAGCAGGAACACCGCCTGCGCGCCGAACAGGTTCCAGAACCACCAGGGCGCATTGACGCCGACCCGGCCACCGGCTGCGTCGAGCGCGACCGCACGCTCCTTGCGGGCGCCGATCTGGTCGCAGAGCGCGACGAAATCGCGGATCGTGCAGAAATGGATATTGGGAGTATCCCACCAGGCGTAGGGCAGGGAGTCCGTGACCGGCATCCGCCCCTGAAAGAAGACTTGGCTTCGCATCCGCCAATGCCCGAAATTCGGGAAGGAGACGATGGCGTGCCGGCCGATGCGCAGCATCTGTTCCAGCACGAGGCGCGGGTTGCGCGTCGCCTGGATCGTCTGGGAGAGGATGACGTAGTCGAACGAGTCGTCCGGGTAGTCGGCGAGGTCGGTATCGGCGTCGCCCTGGATCACGGAGAGCCCGCGGGCCACGCAATCCGCCACGCCCTCGCGCGACAGTTCGATCCCGCGCGCATCGACTTGCCGGCTTTCGGCCAATAGCGCCAGCAGGGCGCCGTCGCCGCAGCCGACATCGAGCACGCGTGTGCCCGGCTGCACCATCTCGGCGACGAGCATGAGGTCGATGCGGTTGGTCTGGTTGTCGCTAAAGGCCATCGTTTAAAGTCCGCGTGCCCGCGCCGCCGCGCAGATGAAGCCGCGCGTGGTGGCGAAAAGATTGGGCTCTTCCAGCAGGAAGGCGTCGTGGCCCTTGTCGCTCTCCAGCTCGACGAAGGAGACCGAGGCACCGGCTGCGTTGAGCGCATGGACGATGGCGCGCGAATCCGCCGTCGGGAACAGCCAGTCAGAAGTGAAGGAGGCCACGCAGAAACGTGTCTTCGTGCCGGTGAAGGCCCGCGCCAGCACGCCGTCATGATCGGCGGCGAGGTCGAAATAATCCATCGCGCGGGTGACGTAGAGATAGGAATTGGCGTCGAAGCGCTCGACGAAGCTCAGCCCCTGGTGGCGCAGATAGCTCTCGACCTGGAAATCCGCGTCGAAGGAGAAGGTCGGCGCTTCCCGATCCTGCAGCTTGCGGCCGAACTTGCGGTGCAGCGCCTGCTCCGAGAGATAGGTGATATGCGCGCCCATCCGCGCGACCGACAGCCCCTTGGCCGGGCGCGTGCCCTCTTCGAGATAGCGCCCCTGCCGCCATTCCGGATCGGCCATCACCGCCTGCCGGCCGACCTCGTGGAAGGCGATGTTCTGGGCGGAATGCTTGGCGCCGGTCGCCAGCGGCAGCGCCGAGAAGACGCGGGCCGGATAGCTCGCCGCCCATTGCAGCACCTGCATGCCGCCCATCGAGCCGCCGGCGACGCAGAACAGCGTCTCGATGCCCAAGGAGTCGACGAGCGCGGCCTGCGCCCGCACCATGTCGCGGATGGTCACGACCGGGAAGGACAGGCCCCAGGGTTTGCCCGTGGCCGGGTTGGTCGAGGCCGGCCCGGTCGTGCCGGTGCAGCCGCCGATGACATTGGCGCAGATCACGAAGAAGCGGTTGGTGTCGATCGGCTTGCCCGGCCCGATCATTGCCGTCCACCAGCCACCCTTGCCGGTGATCGGGTTGCGGCTCGCCACATATTGGTCGCCGGTCAGGGCATGGCAGACGAGGATGGCGTTGGACTTGGCGGCATTGAGTTCGCCGTAGGTCTGGTAGGCGATCTGCCAATGGTCCAGCACGACGCCGCAATCCATCAGCAAGGGCGTATCGGGCCCGAAGCGCGCGGCCGGGCTGGAGGGCTCGTTCGCCTCCTTCTGCGGATCGGCCAGGCTGGGGGAGAGATCGCTCATGTCGTCCGCTTCGGCAGTAGGATTTGTCTTGCCGGTCCAGGCGTTCGGAAAATCGAACTCTAGCGATGACCTGCCGAAGCGTTCCTGTCAACGCGGGACTGCGCAGCCGGCTTTGCCAAGGCGTTGCGGGAGCGCTAAGGAGCGTGGCCTTGCCGGAAAGCGCGTTGCCATGACCGAAGCCGCTCCCACCTCCCTTGCCGATCTGCGCGGTGAAATCGACCGCATCGACAGTGCGATGCATGCGCTGCTGATGGAGCGCTCCCAGGTCATCGAGACGCTGATCTCGATCAAGAAGACGCAGGCCTCCGGCTCCGCCTTCCGCCCCGGCCGCGAGGCCGACATCATGAAGCGCCTTGCCCTCAGCCATAAGGGCCTGCTGCCGCTCGACACGGTCGAGAGCGTCTGGCGCATCATCATCGCGACCTTCACCTATGTGCAGGCGAACTACTCGGTCCATGCCGATATCTCCGGCGGCGACGCGGCGATGCGCGATTCCGCCCGTTTCCATTTCGGCTTCACCGTCCCTTATGTCCCGCATGAGGATGCGCGCTCGGTCATTCGCGCGGTCGCCGAGTCGGCGGGCGATCTCGGCATCTTCCGCATGGATCAGGGCGCCAGCGCCGGCATCTGGTGGCGCGACCTGATCGGGGCCGATGCGCCCAAGATCATCGCGCGGCTGCCCTTCGTCGAGCGGCCGAACCACCCCGCGGGGACGCCGGTCTATTGCATCGCCAAGCCGCTGGCGGACGCCGCCGTGCGCGAGATCGTGCTCTATGCCGCCCGCGTCGAGCGCTGGTCTGAAAGCTTGCGCCACGGCCTTGCCGAGCATCTGGCCGAGGTCTCGGCCTCGGCTGCCGACGGCTCGCATCTCTCGCTGCTGGTCGCGGCCTCCGGCGAGGTCGATCAGGCCGCGATCCGGCAGGCCCTCGTGCCGGCCGGTCTCAGCGACTTCGCCGAGATCGGCAGCCACGCCGCCCGCTTCTCCGTCAAATCCGCCCGCTGAACGGGCTCGCCCCGCTCCCTGCTGCAAGGTCAATCGTCATGGCGATCCGCCCCACCCCGCGCCCCGGCGTCCTCGATATCGAGGCTTACGTCCCCGGCAAATCCGCCGCGCCTGCCGGCGTGAAGCTGCACAAGCTCTCCTCCAACGAGACCCCACTCGGCCCGAGCCCGAAGGCGATCGCCGCTTTCGAAGGTCTCGCCGCCAAGCTGGAGCTCTATCCCGACGGCACGTCGACCAAGCTCAAGCAGGCGATCGCTGCTCGCTATGGCCTCGATCCGGCGCGGATCATCTGCGGCAACGGCTCGGATGAACTGCTGGAGCTCGTCACCAAGGCCTATCTCGGCGCCGGCGACGAGGGCATCTACAGCGAGTACGGCTTCCTGGTTTACCGCATCGCCATTCTCGCCATGGGTGGCAAACCTGTCGTCGTGCCCGAGAAGAACTATACGGCCGATGTCGACGGCATCCTCGCGGCGGTGACGCCGAAGACGAAGATCGTCTTCCTCGCCAATCCCAACAACCCGACCGGCACCTATCTGCCCTTCGACGAGGTCAAGCGCCTGCAGGCCGGCCTGCCGCCGCATGTCCTGCTCGTGCTCGACGCCGCCTATGCCGAGTATGTCCGCCGCAACGACTACGCTTCCGGCATCGAACTCGTCGCCGAGAGCGAGAATGTCGTGATGACCCGGACCTTCTCGAAGATCTACGGCCTCGCCAATCTCCGCATCGGCTGGATGTATGCGCCGGCCCATATCATCGATGCGCTCGAGCGCATCCGCGGCCCGTTCAACGTCAACGGCGCCGCGATCGAGGCTGGTGCTGCCGCCGTCGCCGACGAGGCCCATGTCGCCGCGGCCCTCGAGCACAACGAAAAGTGGCTGGGCTGGACGACGGCCGAGCTGGAGAAGCTCGGGCTCACCGTCACGCCCTCGGTTGGCAATTTCGTGCTGATCCATTTCACGAAGACGGCCGGCAAGACCGCCAAGGAGGCCGACGCCTTCCTGACCCAGCGCGGCCTCATCCTGCGCGCCGTCGGCGGCTACGGCCTGCCGGATGCGCTGCGGATGACGATCGGCTCCGAGGAGGCGAACCGCCTCGTTGTCGCTGCGCTCGCCGACTTCCTCAAGGCGTGAGTGAAATGGCGGAAAGCTTCGCACCGCGCCGCTCCGAGCCGGTCTTCGCCCGGCTCGCCATCATCGGCATCGGGCTGATCGGCTCTTCGATCGCGCGCGCGGCGAAGGAGCTGAACCTCGCCGGCACGATTGTGCTGGCCGATCGCGACGAAGCCGTCCGCAAGCGGGCGCGCGAGCTCGGCCTCGGTCATACGGTCACTGAGACGGCGGCGGAAGCGGCCCGCGATGCCGATCACATCGTCCTTTGCGTGCCGGTCGGCGCCTGCGGGGAGGTCGCGGCCGAAATCGCGTCCGTGTTGAAGCCCGGTGCGATCGTCTCCGATGTCGGCTCGGTCAAGGGCTCGGTCGTCGAGGCCGTCTCGCCGCATCTGCCGGAGGGCGTCGCCTTCGTGCCGGCCCACCCGGTCGCGGGTACCGAGAATTCCGGCCCGGATGCCGGCTTTCCGAGCCTCTTCCTCAATCGCTGGTGCATCCTGACGCCGCCGGAAGGCACGGACGCTGCGGCCATCGCGAAAACCCGCCAGTTCTGGGAGGGGATGGGTGCGCTGGTCGAGGTGATGAGCGCGCAGCATCATGACCTCGTGCTCGCCGTCACCAGCCACCTGCCGCATCTCATCGCCTACAACATCGTCGGCACGGCCGAGGATCTGGAGGCGGTGACGCAGTCCGAGGTGATCAAGTTCTCGGCCGGCGGCTTCCGCGACTTCACCCGCATCGCGGCTTCCGACCCGACGATGTGGCGCGACGTCTTCCTGCACAACAAGGAGGCGGTGCTGGAGATGCTCGGCCGCTTCAACGAGGACCTCGCCCTGCTCACCCGCGCCATTCGCTATGGCGACGGCGAGACCTTGCACAAGCACTTCACCCGCACGCGCGCCATCCGCCGCGGCATCGTCGCGCTCGGTCAGGAGAAGCCCGAGACGGAGAAGCTGCGCAAGGATTGATGTCTGCCGCACGATGCCGTGTGGAGGCATTGTGCATGGTGTCGAGATTGGCTTGCCAAGCCCGACGGCGGCTGGTACAGCGCCACCCGTTGCCGCAATAGCTCAGCTGGTAGAGCACCTCATTCGTAATGAGGGGGTCGGGGGTTCGAATCCCTCTTGCGGCACCATTTCCCCTCAAGATTGAGTTGGCTGCGGTTCTTCGCAAAACCGGGCTGTTCAGCTGCTTCGGCGCGGCCGGAGGCTTCGTGGCGCGCGGCGAGCTCCAGCGCGTGCCTTGCCTGCGAGGGCTCCCAGGTCCAGCGCGACGGATTTGACGGAAATGTCGTCGGGATCGGTCCGGATCTCGAAACCCAGGTCGCGACAGAGCGCGAGCATCGGCGCGTTCTCCGCCAGGACCTGGCTATGGACGCGCTGCAGATTTTCGGCCTTGGCCCAGTCGATGATCAACTCCATCAGCGCCCGGCCGAGGCCGATGCCCTTCAGGTCGGAGCGCAGCAGGATCGCGTATTCAGCCTCGACATGGCCGGGGTCGGCATGGAGGCGGACGGCGCCGGCCGCTTCCCCGCTGCCCTCCTCGATGGCGATGAAGGCCATTTCCCGCGCGTAGTCGAGCTGGGTCAGGCGGGCGAGAAAGGCGTGGCTGAACGATTTCAGCGGCGCGAAGAACCGCAGTCGCAGATCTTCGGCGGTGACCCGCCCGAGCATCGCGCCGACCAGGAGCTCGTCCTCCGGTTTCATCGGACGTATGAGGAAGTGCCGCTCGCCGAGCGCAAGCTGTGACGTCCAATTGCCGGGATAGGGGCGGATCGCAGGACGACGGCGGCGCACTGGGTCCGGCTCCAGCACGACACGGGCATCGACGGCGACAGTGCCGCTCGCATCGGCGAGGATCGGATTGAGGTCCATCGCGCGGATCTGCGGAAGCGCCGAAGCGATGTTGCCGAGCGCCACCAGGACGGCTGCGATCGCGCGTCGGTCGGCCGCAGGAACATCGCGATAGGCGGCGAGGATGCGTGAGACGCGCGTCCGGGCGATCAGGTTCTCGGCCGAGGCGAGATCGAGCGGCGGCAAGGCGACATGCGTGTCGGCGATGAGCTCGGCCGCCGTGCCGCCGCGGCCGAAAACGACGACAGGACCGAAGCAGGGATCGACGGAGAAGCCGGCGATCAGCTCGCGCGCCTTGTTGCGATGCGCCATCGGCTGCACCATGAAACCCGTCAACCGTGCCTGGGGTCGTTCCTGTCGCAGACGTTCGGCCATGCGACCGGCGGCATTGCGGACGGCCTGTTCGTTGGCGAGGTCGAGCTCGACGCCGCCGACATCCGACTTGTGCGCGACATCTGGGGAGACGATCTTGAGGGCCACGGTGCGCCCGGCCGCGAACTGCGCCTTGGCGGCTTCGACAGCCGCCTCGGCATCGGCGGCGATGACGAGGCCGAGCGTTGGAATGCGAAACAGGGCCAGCAGCTCCGCGACCTCGTCCGGTTCCAGCCAACTGCGACCTTGAGCGATCGCCCGGTCGACGAGCGCCGTGGCGGCCACGATGTCCGGCTGAGCGCTGTCATCGAGCGCGGGTGGCGTCGCCATCAGTTCCTTGAGCAATCGCGCATGGCGCGTCAGGTGCTGGAAGCCGAGGATCGCATCTCGTTCGGTTGCGAAAGAGGGGATGCCGGCTGCCGCGAAAATCGCCGCTGTTTCCTCGCCGCCGCCGACCCAGACCGCCAGCACCGGCTTGTTCGCCGCAGATACGGAGCGTGCCTCGGCCAGAGCGTGCGCGCAATCCGCGGGGTCGTCCGGCGCCAGCGGTGCGTTGAGTGCCAGGACGGCGTCGACATCGCGCTCGGCGAGCAGGCGAGCCGAAGCTTCACGATAATCCTGTGCCGTCCGAACGATCGTCGGCTCATGGAACTGCCGGTCCGCGCCGCCAACCTGGCGCAATCGCGCCGCGGCCAACGCCGCCAGCCCCTCGCCATTGCTGAGGATGGCAAACCGGCCGGCATCCGCGGCGCGGGCGCGTCCCAACGTCTCGGCAGCTGCAAAGAGCTCGTCGAGGTCGCTCACGCGCAACAGGCCCGCACGATGGAAGGCAGCGTCATGCGCGGCGTCGCTGGTCACGATCAGGGCGGAATGCGTCAGGGCCGGCCAGGGCGGTTCCAGGCGCGGCGGCCGCAGCACCAGCACCGGCTTGAGCCTTGCGGCAGCGCGCGCCGACGAGAGAAAGCGCGAGGCGTCAGTGACGTCGTCGATCGCAAGCAGAATGGCGCGCGTCGCGGGATCGGCGCCGAAATGATCGAGGCAGTCGGCGATATCGACATCGGTGCCTTCTCCGAGGACGAGGGCGCCCGAAAATCCGATCCCGCGCCTCGCGGCCCAGGCCAGGATGCCGGCTGCGACCGAATTGGATTGCGCAACGAGGGCGAGCGAGCCCGCAGCCAGATGCACCGGAACGGCGGTAGCGTTCAGGCCGAGACGCGGCGCAGCAAGGCCGAGCGATGATGGGCCGATCAATCGGATGCCGGCGGTCCGTGCTGCAATCCGCAGGCGCTCGGCATCGGCGGCGGAACCGTCTGGCACGAGAAGCCCGGCGCTGCCGCTTCCGGCTGCCGCCAGGACCTGCTTGGCGGCTGCAGACGGCGCGATCAGGAGATCGCAGGGCGGCAGGGATCGAAACGCCGTCTCATCGGAAAGCACATTGAGCTCGCCGCGATAGGACCCCGCGCGGATCTGCGCCGCCAGCACATCCGTTTCGGGAGAGCCCGCAAGGACCGTGATCGTCCTTGGTTCAAGCGCGCGTCTGAGCAAGGCGAGCGTCATCGATCGGCGGTTCCGGTCCTCGAGGTCGACAGCAGACGCGATTCCCGGCCGCCAAGCCAGCGGTCCTTTGCGGGTACCCGGTTTGGAGCCGAGGCCGCCCGGCGCGCCAGCGCTGTCCACTCCATCGTACAGGTTTGGCGCATGCTTGGCCCGCATGATCGATCAAAGCGGATCGCCGGGCGGCGCTCTTGCTTCGGCAATTCCGGATCGGCCAACATCGGGCAGCGATGGCTGCGGCCCGAGCAAACGATCCCGGGAACGAGAGGCGAGGGCAGATGGGCGGACTCTTGATCATAGGCGGCCGTGTCGTCGATCCTGAAAGCGGCCATGACGGCATCGCCGATGTCGCCATCGTTGACGGGAAGATCGTCGCGATAGGCTCCGATCTCGGCCAAGCCGAGCGCGTCATCGATGCGCGGGGGCTGATTGTCGCGCCTGGCTTCATCGACCTGCATGCCCATGGCCAGTCGATTCCCGCCGACCGGATGCAGGCTTTCGACGGCGTGACCACCACGCTCGACCTGGAAGCCGGGGTGCTCCCCGTCGCGTCCTGGTATCGCCGGCAGGCGGAGCAGGGCCGCATCCTGAATTACGGCGCCGCGACGAATTGGGCTTTCGCGCGGATCGGCGCGATGATCGGGATCAACGAGGAATCGTCGCTCGAAGCGTTCGGGCGCGCCATGCGCGATCCACGCTGGATGGACAACATCTCTTCGCCCGCCGAGCAGCAGAACATCCTGGACCGCATCGCGGCCGGGCTCGACGAGGGCGGCATCGGCATCGGCATCCTGAACGCCTATGCACCTGGCGCGGGCGTGCAGGAGCTGACGGCATTGTGCCAGCTCGCGGCCGAGCGCGGCGTGCCGACCTTCACCCATATCGCCTACATGGCGAACACCGATCCGAAGAGCGCCGCGGAGGCCTATATCCGCCTCATCGGCTATGCCGGCGCAACCGGCGCGCATATGCACATCTGCCACTTCAACAGCTCCAGCAAGACCGATGTCGAGCGTTGTGCCCGGCTGATCAAGAAGGCGCAGGAACAGGGCCTGCCGATCACCGTCGAGGCCTATCCCTATGGCACCGGCTCGACCGTGATCGCCGCCGCGTTCTTCAGCGATCCGGAGTTCGAAAGCCGCAACGATACGCGCTATCAGCAGATCCAGCTCGTCACGAGCGGGCGCCGGATCCAGGACCGCGAGGACCTGCTGTCGGCGCAATCGGAGGATCCTTCGCAGCTCGTTCTCTGGCATGTGCTCGATACCGAGAACAACGCCCGTCACCGCGACATGCTCGACCTCTCCGTGATGTATCCCGGCGGCGCGATCGCATCGGATGCCATGCCTTGGTCGATGCCGGACGGATCGACTTATACCGGAGATGCCTGGCCCCTGCCGGACGAGGCGACCTCGCATCCGCGCTCGTCGGGCACCTTCACGCGCTTCCTGCGCCATTGGGTGCGCGAGCGGCAGGCGATCGGGCTCCGCGAGGGCATCGCGAAATGCACGCTGATCCCGGCCGAGATCCTGGCCGCGAGCACCCCGGCGATGCGCGAGAAGGGCCGGCTCAAGGCGGGGGCAGATGCAGATGTCGTCATCTTCGACCTGGACAGGCTGACCGATCGCGCCGAGTTCTCGGCGATGAACCGTCCGGCAGAAGGCGTGAAGCACCTTGTCGTCAGCGGCGAGCCGGTCATTACCGATGGGCTCATGAATGTCGCGGCCAGGCCGGGCCGGCCGGTGCGCCGCCCGTTCGGCGCGGCGGCTTGAGGCCATGCCGGTTCCGATCCTGCTGGTCACGGGCTTTCTCGGGGCCGGCAAGACGACGCTGGTCAATCATATCCTGCAGCAGGCAGACGGCCGCCGCATCGCGGCCGTCGTCAATGATTTCGGCGCCATCAATATCGATGCGGAGCTGATCGCCGGCGCGGAGGATGGCGTCGTCAGCCTCGCCAATGGCTGCATCTGCTGCTCGCTGGAAGGCGACCTGCTGCGGACTCTCGCCAATCTCCTGAGGCGGACGCCGCGGCCGGAAGCCATCGTGATCGAGACCAGCGGCGTCGCCGATCCCGAGGACATCATCCGCAACCTGATGGATCCGGTGATCTTGCGCGAGGCCCCATTGGAGACGGTGCTGTGCGTCGCCGATGCCGCATCGCCGGAGGCGGAACTCGGCGATCCCCTGCTGCTGAGCCAGTTGCGGGCTGCCGATCTCGTCGCTCTCAGCAAGGGCGATCTCGTCGATGAGCCGACCTTCGAGGCGCGCCGCAGCGCCCTGTCGCAGATCAATCGCAGGGCCGCCCTCATCGAGGCGACGGGTGGCGCTATCCCGCTCGACCTCGTCTTTCCCGAGGTCGGGATGTATCGCGAGCGGACGGCCCGCCCGAAGAGGCCGAGCATCGATCGTTTCGAGAGCTTCAACTGGACGTCCGAGGAGCCGATCTCGCTCGCCGGCTTCCAGCAGGCGATCGGCCGGCTCTCGTCGCGCCTCGTTCGTGCGAAAGGACTTCTTGAGACGATCGAGAAGCCGGGTTGCCGCTATCTCTTCCAGCTCGCGGGCGGCAAGGCCACATTGGTGCCGTTTGATCGAAACGATCCGGCGCAGGCCGGCACGCGCATCGTCTTCATCGCCGAGATCGACAAGATCACTCAATCGGAAATCGATGAGGCCATGAGCCGGACGGGACCAAAGAGCGGGCAGGCAGCGCGCGGCGGCCCCGCAGGTCTTTGAGGCCGAGCATTGCGGTCTGCCGGCTTCTCACGGCGAGGCCGCCGAGGCGCCGGGCATCGCTGTCGGCCGATATATCTCTGGGCCGACAGGAACGCTGGCTTGGATGAAGCCGGCAGTCGAAGCGCTTACCGAACTGGCGGGGCGTATTGCAGGCCGCCCTTGGACCATAGATTATTGGCGCCACGCGGGATGCCCAGCGGGGAGGACGGCCCGAGATATTTCTCGTAGCTCTCGCCGTAATTGCCGACCTGCTTGACGATCCGATAGGCCCAGTCCTTGGTCAGCCCGAGGCCCTCGCCGAGATTGCCCTCGACGCCGAGGAAACGCTTGATCTCGGGATTGGCCGATTTCGCTTGCTCGTCGACATTGGCCGAGGTGAGGCCGAGCTCCTCGGCATTGACCATCGCGTAATGCGTCCAGCGGACGATATTGGCCCAGGCTTCGTCGCCACGGCGCACCGCCGGTCCGAGTGGCTCCTTAGAGATGAGCTCCGGCAGGATCACGAAATCCTGTCCGTTGGCGACCTTCAGGCGATAGGCGTAGAGCGCCGATGCATCGGTGGTGAAGACGTCGCAGCGGCCGGTCTCGAAGGCCTTGATCGCCTCGTCGCCCGAGGCGAAGCTCACCGGCTCGTATTTCAGCCCGTTCTTCTGGAAGAAATCGGCGATGTTCAGTTCGGTCGTCGTGCCGCCCTGCACGCAGACCGTCGCGCCGCCCAGATCCTTCGCGGATTTGATCCCGAGCGACTTTTTGACCATCAGCGCCTGCCCGTCGAAATAGGTGATCGCCGAGAAGGACAGGCCGAGCGTCGTGTCGCGCGAGAGCGACCAGGTGGTCTGGCGCGAAAGCACGTCGACCTCGCCCGATTGCACGACCGCAAAGCGATCCTTCGGGTTGAGCGAGATGTATTTGACCTTCGTGGCATCGCCCAGGACCGTTGCGGCGACGGCGCGGCAGAGATCGACATCGAGCCCGCCCCATTGTCCCTGCGCATTCGGCAGCGAGAAACCGGGAACGCCGGGGCTCGTCCCGCAGATCAACTCGCCGCGTTCCTTGACCTTTTCCAGCGTGCCGGCCTGTGCAGACACGGCCGACGCCACGATCGCCGCTACTGCGAAAGCAGCATGGAATGCCTTCATCGTTTCCTCCCGTTGATTTTTTTAAAAGGACATAAGACTAGCCTATTGATGTTTGATGTGGTCGTCAACAGCCGGCCTTCATTCGGCTTCGAAAGCCTGTCGCCGCGTCAGCGATAGGATTTGAAGCAGCGGACCTGTGCTGATCATCGTCGACCTAATACGCCGTGGCGCTCGACACGTCCGCGGCAGGTTGTTATAGGCCATAAAACTGAACTAATAGATTTGTGCCGGTCGTGCGGGAGAAACTGAAATGGGCGATATGACGCTTCACTGGTCGCCACGGTCCCCCTTCGTGCGGAAGGTGATGGTCGCCGCCCATGAACTGGGCCTCACCGATCGATTGACGCTGCGGCGCACGGTCGTCCAGATGACGAAACCGAACCCGGACCTGCTGCCCGACAATCCGCTGAGCAAGATCCCGACCTTGATCCTGGCCGATGGATCGGTGCTGATCGATTCCGGCCTGATCTGCGAATATCTCGATTCACTCGCCGGCGGCGGGATCATCATTCCCGCATCGGGGCCTGGGCGCTGGAACGAGCTCAGCAGGCACGCGCTCGCGACCGGACTTCTCGACGTGCTGATCCTCTGGCGTAACGAGCGCAACAAGCCGGCCGAGAAGCAGACGGCTGAATGGCTGTCGAGCTTCGCCACCAAGGCCGCCGCCGCACTGGCGCGTTTCGAGAACGAGGCCGGGCCGATCGCGCCGGGGCCGTTGCAGCTTTCGGGGATCGCACTCGGCTGCTGCCTGTCCTATCTCGATTTCCGCTTCACCGATCTCGATTGGCGGGCCAGCCAGCCGCGGCTTGCGCAATGGCATGATGCCTTCCGCCAGCGCCCGTCGGCGATCGCCACGGAGGTCAGGGACGATGGCTGAAATCCGGCGCCAGGGCCCCTTGAGCCATGTCCGTGTCCTCGATCTCAGCCGGATCATGGCCGGTCCATGGGCAACCCAGATCCTGGCCGATCTCGGCGCCGATGTGATCAAGGTCGAGCGCCCGGAGGCCGGTGACGACACCCGCGCCTGGGGGCCGCCCTACCTCAAGGACGAGGCCAGCAATCCGACCAGCGAAGCCGGCTACTATCTCTCGGTCAACCGCGGCAAGCGCTCGATCACCGTCGATATCACCAGCGCGAGAGGGCAGGATATCATCCGCAAGCTGGCGGCCAAGAGCGATATCGTCGTCGAGAACTACAAGGTCGGCACGCTCAAGCGCTACGGGCTAGACTACGAGGCGCTGAAGGCGATCAATCCGCGGCTGATCTTCGCCTCGGTGACCGGCTTTGGCCAGAGCGGCCCGCGGAAATCGGCCGCGGCCTATGATTTCGCGATCCAGGCCATGGGCGGGCTGATGAGCGTGACCGGGGAGCGCGAGGGCATGCCGGGCGCCGGCCCGCAAAAGGTCGGCGTTCCCATCGTCGATATCATGACCGGCATGTACACGGCGGTCGGCGTGCTCGCCGCGCTGGTCCGGCGCAACGAGACCGGGCGGGGCGACAATATCGACCTCGCCATGCTGGACGTTCAGACCGGCTTCCTGGCCAACCAGGCGATGAACTGGCTGGTTTCCGGGCGCGCGCCGGTGCGCGGCGGCAACCGCCATCCCAACATCCAGCCGCAGGACGTCTTCCCCTGTGCAGACGGCTTCATCGTGCTGGCGGTCGGCAATGACGGCCAGTTCGCCAAGCTCTGCGAGGCCCTGGGCGAGCCGCAATGGGCGCGCGATCCGCGCTTCGCCACCAATCCAGCGCGGGTGACCAATCATGGCCTGCTCGATCCGTTGTTGCGCGCCGCCTTCGGTCGCTTCGATCGCGCTGCGCTCATTGCCACGCTCGATGGCGTCGGCGTGCCCTGCGCACCGATCAACACGGTGCCGGAAGTGTTCGACGATCCGCAGGTCAGGCATCGCGGCATGCTGCGCAACTTGCCGCATCCGCTCGCCGGGACGGTTCCGCAGGTCGTGAGCCCCTTGAATTTCGAGAACGAGCCGCTCTCGTTCGATCGTCCGCCGCCCTTACTCGGGCAGCATACCGACGAGATCCTCCGCGATATCGGCCTGGCCGAGCAAGCCTGATGGAACAGAGAATGGGGCGCCTCCACCTTCCGGCCGTCGATGAAATGACCGCCGATCAGCGCAAGGTCTATGACGAGGTCGTCTCCGGCCCGCGCGGGCGATTGGTTGGGCCGCTGCGCGCCGTGATCCACAGCCCGGAGCTCGCCACGCGCTGGTCTCGGCTCGGCGAGTTCCTGCGCTATTCGACGCTGTTGCCGGCCAGGCTCAACGAACTCGCCATCATCGTCGTCGGCCGCCACTGGAACAGCCAGTTGGAATTCCACATCCATGCGGAAGCGGCGAAGGTCGCTGGCCTTGCTGCGGACTGCATCGAGGCTATCCGCCTGGGCCAGGCGCCGGTCTTCGCCGCGGATGAGGAGCGGGAGATCTATGAATATGCCCGCCTGCTCGTGCAGACGGGAACCGTGCCCGACGACGTGCATGAAGCGATCGTCGAGCGCTGGGGGCCGCGCGGCGCCGTCGAGCTGACCGGCGTGATCGGCTATTACACGATGGTGTCGATGACGCTGAACGCGCACGGAATTCCGCTTCCGGATGGAGCGGCGCCGCCTCTCCCCAAGTTGCAGGACGGGCCGACGCGTTTGCCGGCCGCCGAGGAAACGCGCCGTGACTGAGACGGTTGACCCGAGATCGCATCGGGCCCCTCGTTGGACGTTGCCGGCCGGCGCCTGCGACTGCCACGCCCATGTCTTCGGCCCCTACGATTGCTTCCCGGTCTCGCATCCGATGCATTACGTCGCGCCGCTGGCTCCGGCCATGGCGCATCGCGACATGCTGGAGCGGATCGGCCTGACCCATGGTGTCCTCGTTCAACCCGGCGCCTATGGCGAGGACCCATCGCCGATCCTCGATGCTTTGGCGCAAGCTGGTGGGCGCTTGCGTGGCATCGCCGCGGCGAGCGAACAGGTCCCGCAGGCCGATCTCGACACCTGGCACGCGGCAGGCATTCGCGGCCTGCGTTTCAATGACATGACGGTGCCCGGCGGCATCGGCCCGTTTCCCGGTTCGGTCGGCACGGACAATCTCGCGGCGATGGCTCCCGGCATGCGGGCGAGGGGCTGGCACGCGGAAATCTGGGCCGGAATCGACCGGCATGTCGCGAACCTGCCACTCTATCGCGCCAGCGGCCCCCCGATCGTGCTGGATCATATGGCCGGCTTGCAAATCGCGCGCGGACTGGACGACCCCTCGTTCAAGGCGATCCTCGATGCGCTCCGGGAGGGCTGGCTCTGGATCAAGCTTGTCCTGTGCCGCTGCTCGCAGGATTTTCCGGATTATGCCGATGCCCGGCCATTCCATGATGCGCTCATTGCCGCCAACCCCGAACGGGTGATCTGGGGCTCGGACTGGCCGCATCTGCGCCTCGCCGAGCGGGTGCCCGATATCGGGCATCTGCTCGATCTCTTCGCCGAATGGGTTCCGAATGAGACGCTGCGGCGCCAGATTCTCGTCGACAATCCCCGTAAGCTCTACGGGCTCTGATGCCGGCCGGAAGCCGCGTTCGATACGGAGTTTCAGATGGCCAACGCTCTTGAATGCCTGACGGTCGAGGTCAGCGATTTCGTCGCGACGGTGACGATCGACCGCCCCCCGGTCAACGCGCAGAACCGCCTGTTCCGCGAGGAGATCGTCACCGTCTTCGATATGCTGAGCGACCGCGCCGACGTGCGGGCAATCGTGCTGACCGGCGCCGGAAAGACCTTTTCGGCCGGCGCCGATCTGAAGGAGCGGCCCGGCCTGGCGCAGGAGCCGGGCGCCTATCCCCGCCATAACCGCCTGGTGCGCGCCTCCTTCGACACTGTGATGGAATGTTCCAAGCCGGTCATCGCCGCAGTCAATGGTGCGGCGATCGGCGCCGGCTGCGTGCTGGCCTTATGCTGCGACATCATCCTCGTGGCGGAGGAGGCCTTCTTCGCGATGACCGAGGTCGATGTCGGGCTGGCCGGCGGCGTCAGCCATGTCAGGCGCTTCTTCCGGGAATCCGATGCGCGGATGCTGATCTATACGGCGCGCCGGGTGCGCGGCGCCGAGCTTTACCGGATGGGCGTCGCCTCGGATTGCGTGCCGGCTGAGCGCCTGCTCGTGCTGGCGCAGGAGATCGCGCGCGAGATTGCCGCGAAAAGCCCATCGGCCGTCCAGGCCGCCAAGCGCTCCTTCAACGTCACCGAGGGTCTCGAACTGCGCGACGGCTATCGCTTCGAGCAGTCGCAGACCGTGGCGCTGGCATCCTCCGAGGATACCAGGGAGGCGCAGCGCGCCTTCGCCGAGAAGCGCAAGCCCGTCTTCGGAGGCCGCTAGATGGGCACGGCCGACACCGTCGCAATCCACCGCGCTTCCGATGGTGTCGCAGTCATCACGCTGAACCGCCCGGAGCGTCGCAACGCGCTCAATCTCGACATCAAGGCGCGCATCGCCGATGCGGTCCTGGCGCTCGAGGCCGACATCAACGTGCGCGTCATCGTCCTCACCGGCGCGGGCGGCTATTTCATCGCCGGCACGGATATCGCCGAGATGGAATTGATGAGCCCGGCCCAGCATCAGGCGCTCGCGACCGACCGGATGTTCACGGTGCTGCGGCGCTGCCAGAAGATTCTGATCGCGGCGGTCGAGGGCTATGCATTGGGCGGTGGCTGCGAGACGGCTCTGTGCTGCGACATGATCGTCGCCGGCGAGGGCGCCCGCTTCGGTCAGCCGGAAATCCGCGTCGGCATTATGCCCGGTGCCGGCGGCACCCAGCGCCTGCTGCGGGCCATCGGCAAGTACCGCACCATGAAGTTGGCCCTGACGGGCGAGCCGCTCACCGCGAGCGAAGTCTTCCAGGCCGGCTTGCTCTCGGAGATCGTGCCTGATGGCAGCGCCCTCGACCGCGCTCTGGCCATCGCCCGGACCGTGGCCGCGATGCCGCCGCTCGCCGTCCAGGCGATCAAGGAGGTCGTGCAACTCGGGCAGGACGTGCCGCTGGAGACGGCGCTCGCGCTGGAGCGCAAGGCCTTCGTCCAGCTTTTCGACACGCAGGACCAAAAAGAGGGAATGCGTGCCTTTCTGGAGAAGCGTTCGCCGCAGTTCAAGGGAAGCTGATCGCTATCGCAGCTTCACGTCGAATTTGACGACATCCCCGCGATAGATGCCCTTGGCGTCGAGCACCAGCGTGCCGTCCTGGTCCAGTGCCTGCCGGTGGACGAAGGCGACCGGCGAATCCAGCGAAATCGCGAGCGCCTCGCTGGTCTCGATATCCGCGGTGCCGATCGTCAGCGTCTGGCGCGCATCGATGATCTCGACGCCTTCGACCTCCGAGATCAGGCGCAGGGCGGTCTTCGATTCGAGGTCGCGCTGGGTGATGCGATCGCGCAGCCGCTCGTCGATATGGAGATCGGCTAGGAGGAAGGGCTGTCCATGCCGCCAGTGACGCCGCCGGACATGTCGGTAGGCCGGGGCCAGCGTGCCGATCTGCTCCTCGAAGGCGTGAAGTACGACATCCGGCTCGTCATGAAGGATCTCGATCGTCGCGTCGTAGTTCGGGCGCAGCAGACCAGACCAGTCGGTGCCGACTGCGCACCACAGATTCTCCGCCGGCCGGCGGCGTACGAACGTGCCGCGCGCACGATAGCGCTCGATCAACTGCTCATCTTCGAGCAGGTCGAGCGCCTGGCGGATGGTCGCCCGCGCCACCCCGCATTCGACGGCCAACTCGTCGACGGTCGGAATTTGAGCGCCGACCTGCCATTGCCCCGCCTCGATCCGGCGGCGGAACAGCGTCGCGAGCTGGTGATAGCGGGAAATGCCGGTTCGTTTGAAATCCAGCGGCTTCGAAGAAACGCTGCGGACGATCATGCGGCTCCCAATGCGATTTGCGGCAAGCAGCAGGCTACCGCAACAACCGGCAATTGACGAGCGGGAGATGCGATATTAATCCAATGAACTAGCTTATTGTCCTTTTAAGTCGACACGGCGACGCGATGCTTAAAGCTCCGGATCGCCGATTGTCGCCAAGCTGCCGGATGGACCATCATGCAGGACATCGTCGAGATCACCGGCCGGAACCTGGACCCCGCAGGGATCGTCCGGGTCTCCCGGTTCAGGGTCAGGGTTGCCCTGGCGCGTGAGGCGATGGAGTGCATCGGCCGCGCCCGCGAGGTCGTCGACGAGGTCGTCCGCAAGGGCGAGAAGATCTACGGCGTCACGAGCAGCGTCGGGGCCAAGACCGGCACGATGCTCGCTCCAGATCGGATTCCCGAGTTCAACCGCCGCCTGCTGCTGACCCATAACATGGGGCACGGCCCGCTCGCCTCCCACGAGACGGTGCGGGCGATGATGGTCGTGCTGCTGAACAGCATGGCGACCGGCTATCTCGGCGTCAGGCCGGTTATGGCGGAAATGCTCGTCGAGGCCCTGAACACGGACCGCCGGATCGATGTCCATCTCTGGGGCTCGATGGGCCAGAGTGACATGTCGCCCATCGCCGATCTCGCGCTGGAGCTCTACAAGGATCATGATTTCGCGGCCGGCGAGGCGCTGGCCCTCTTGAACTCCAGCGCATTGTCGATCGGCACCGCGGCGCTCGCCTTCCACGATCTTGCGCGCATGCTCGATTTCGCGACGCTCGCCGGCGCGTTCAGCATGGAGGGCTTCGCGGCCAATCCGTCGATCGTCTCGGAGGCCGCGCTCAATTCTCGCCCGTTCGATGGTGTGCTGCGCCATGGCCGTGCGATCCGGACCTATCTCACCGGCAGCTACCTGATGCAGCCCGGCGGCCCGCGCCATCTCCAGGACCCGCTGAGCTTCCGCTCGCTGCCGCTGATCCACGGCAACGCCGCCGACAGCCTGGCCTTTGCGGGCAGGCAGCTCGCCATCGAGCTGAGTGCGAGCCAGAACAACCCGATCGTGGCGGTCGAGCAGCGCCAACTGGTCTCCGTCGCCAATTTCGACATGGTCGCGTTGGCGACGGCGCTCGATATCGCCCGGCTCGCCATGGTGCCGGTCGTGACGAGCTCCACGGAGCGGCTGGCCAAGCAAGCCGATTCATTCTGGTCGGGCTTGAGCGTCGGCCTGATCGAGGAGGATGGCGTCGGCCTGCCGGGCTTCAACGGCCTCGCGCAGTTCCACAAGTCGATCACCTCTGAAGCGCGGCTGCTTGGCGCCCCGGTCGTCAGCGAGCTCGCGAGCTCCAGTCACTCCAACGGCAATCTCGATCGCGCCAGCATGGCCGGCCTCGCGGCCCGCCGCACGGCGGATCTAGCGACGCTGTGTCGCTCGATCTTCGGCATGGAGCTGATGGTGGCTGCCCAAGCCGTGGACATGCGGAAATCCAGCCCGCTGGGGGCAGGGACCGGGCAGGTGCATGCGTTCGTGCGGAAGGCGGTTCCTTATGCGGCTGCAGGGCAGCGGGTCCCGCATGCTGGCGTGCTGATCGATTATCTGACGGCCAACGATCCTGAGATTGATCGCCTTCTCCAGATCGGCACAGCTTCAGTGCGTTGAAAGCGTCCCTGTTAGGGGGCTTGGTTTTCGTCAGCCGCGCTTACTTTAGCTGGCTGTCCTTGCTGCCGCGGCGATTGTAGCCGGAATGCGCCGCCGAGCGGTCATGGCCGGATTGGCAGGCGACGCAGAGACGGGCGCCCGGCATGGCGAGCCGCCGAGCTTCAGGGATTTCGTCCCCGCAGTCCTGGCAATGAATCTCGCCGGGGCCGCTCGGCAGCCGCGAGCGCGCCAGCCGAACCGCGTCCGAGATCGAGCCGTCGATCTGGTCTTGAACCGCTCCGTCCGGAGCCCATCCGCTTGCCATGGCGCAACCTCCGATAGCCATAAGATGGCCTTCGGCAATCCGGAATCCAAGAGCTTTGGCCTGAGGCGCGGATCGGCTGCGGTCAGGCGAAGCGCTTCGCCCCGGCCAGGCAGAGCACGACCACGGCGGTCGCCGCGATCATCGGCCAGGCGATCGGCTCGCCCAGCAGCCAGCCCGCCAGAATCAGGCCAAAGAACGGTTGCAGGAGCTGGAGCTGGCCGACGCTGGCGATGCCGCCGAGCGCGAGACCGCGATACCAGAACACGAAGCCGACCAGCATGCTGAAGACCGAGACGTAAGCAAGCCCGACCCAGGCCGGCGCGCCGATGCCCTGCCAGGACGTGGGCGAGAACAGCAGGGCGATCACGGCCATCGCCGGCAGAGACAGCAGGAGCGCCCAGGAGATGACCTGCCAGCCGCCGAGCCGGCGCGAAAGCGTTGCGCCCTCGGCATAGCCGAGGCCGCAGAGCAGGACGGCGGCTACCATCAGCAGGTCGCCGGTCAGCGAGCCGCTGTCGCTGTTGGCGAGCGCGAAGCCTGCGACCGTGGCGCTGCCGATGCCCGAGAACAGCCAGAACACCAGCTTTGGTCGCTCGCCGCCGCGCAATACGCCGAACAGCGCTGTCGCGAGCGGCAACAGGCCGATGAAGACGATCGAACGCGCGGAGGGGATATGCTGGAGCGCGAGCGCCGTCAGCAGCGGAAAGCCGAGCACGACGCCAATGGCGACGATCGCGAGGGGGCGGATGTCCGAACGGCTGGGCCATTGCTGGCGCAGCAGCACGAGGCAGGCCGCGCCGAGCAGGGCCGCGATCGCGGCGCGCGCGCCGGTCAGGAATAGCGGCGAGAAACCGGCCACGGCCACGCGCGTCGCCGGCAGGGAGCCGCTGAAGATCAGCACGCCGATGAGCCCGCTGCCCCAGCCCTTGCCACCCCAATTCCCGAACATACGATTCGTCCTGCTCCTTCGTGGAAGCCGTGCTCTAGGCGGCGGCGTTCGACGAAGCCAGCGACAGACCGATACATTCATGGCAAACTGTATGGCTATGGATGACCATACACCTAATGAATGCGGAGCCGTCCCGACGCGCACGGAAGCCGTGATGGCGACGATACGCGGCAGATTAGCGGCGCGGACGCTGGCGCCGGGCGACCGCTTGCCCTCGATCCGTCGTTTCGCCGCGACGATGAAGGTCTCGCCCTCCACCGTCGTCGAGGCCTATGACCGGCTGGCGGCAGAAGGCTTGATCCGCGCGCGGCAAGGCTCGGGCTTCTATGTGACCGGCGGCGGCTTGCCGCCCTTGGCATTGACGCAAGCCGCTTCCCCGCATGAGCTCGTGGTCGATCCCTTCTGGGTCTCGCGCCAGTCGCTCGATGCCGAGCCGGGCGCACTGAAGCCGGGCTGCGGCTGGCTCCCGGCCGACTGGATGCCGGAGGAGGCGCTCCGCCGCGGTTTCCGCGCGCTGGCCCGCGCCGAGGGCGCGATCCTCACCGATTACGGCGGCACGCGCGGGGCCTCGGTCCTGCGGCGGCTTCTGCTCGGGCGCTTCGCCGAAGCCGGACTCGCGGTTTCGCCGGAGCAGCTCATGCTGACCGGCTCGGGCACGCAAGCGCTCGATCTGATTTGTCGCTTCCTGTTGCGGCCGGGCGATGCCGTCCTCGTCGACGATCCCTGCTATTTCAATTTCCAGGCGCTGCTGAGGGCACATCAGGTGCGCGTCCTGAGCGTGCCCTATACGCCCTCCGGACCGGATATCGCGGCCTTCGAGGCGGTCGTCTCAGCCGAGCGCCCGCGCCTCTACCTCACCAATTCCGGATTGCACAATCCGACCGGCGCCGGCCTGTCGCCGCAGGCCGCCTATCGTGTCCTCAGCACGGCCGCGGCCAACGATATGACCATCGTCGAGGACGACATCTTTGCCGATTTCGAGCCCGAGCCGTCATCGCGGCTGGCGGCGCTCGACGGGCTGGAGCGCGTCATCCGGATCGGCAGCTTCTCGAAGACGCTCTCGGCCGCCGTGCGCTGCGGCTACATCGCGGCGCGGGCGGATTGGGTCGATGGGCTGGTCGACCTCCAGGTCGCGACCAATTTCGGCGGTCCCAGCCCGGTCTCGACCGAATTGCTGGCGGGCGTTCTCGCCGGTGGCAGCTACCGCAAGCATATGGAGGAGGTGCATCGGCGCCTTGCCCAGGCGCGGCGTGAGGTCGCCGCAAGACTTGAGATGCTGGGAATTCGTCCCTGGCTGATGCCGCGCGGAGGCTTCTATCTCTGGTGCCAACTACCTGAGGGAATCGATTCCGCGGAGCTCGCCCGCCTGGCGGTCATGCAGGGCGTGGTGCTGGCGCCGGGCAATGTCTTCAGCGTCGCCCAGACGGCCGGTCATTTCATACGCTTCAACGTCGCCCAGTCGCGCGACCCGCATGTATTCGAGGTGCTCGGGCAAGCGATGGCGACGATACGGCAGCAGGGCGGACGGACAGCCGCCCGCGATTGATCCAGCGCAGCTTGGGCTCGCGCCGCACTCGTCAGCCCGGCATGCCCTTGCTATAGACCGCGGCAATAACCGGCCCGGCCGGACAGGACCCGAAAGTTTTGAGATCATGCATCTGAGGATCGGCACGCGCCGCAGCCCGCTCGCGATGGCCCAGACCAACCACGTCATGGGCCTGATCCGGGAGAAATTCCCGCAGGCGGAATTCACCCTCTGCCAGATCGCCACGATTGCCGATCGCGACCGCGTCTCCGAGTTCCATCAGTTCGGCATGGTCGGCGTCTTCGCCATCGAGCACGAGCAGCAACTGGTGAAGCGCGAGGTCGATTTCGTCGTTCATTCGCTGAAGGACCTGCCGACCACCTTGCATGAAGGGCTCGTGCTGGCCTCGGTGCCGCCGCGCGAGGACCCGCGCGATGCGCTCTGCGGCGCGACCATGGCCTCGCTGCGCCAGGGTGCGCGCGTCGGCACGGGTTCGCTCCGCCGCCGAGCGCAGATCCTGAACCTGCGCCCGGATGTCACCGTGGTCCCGATTCGCGGCAATGTCGGCCCGCGCCTCGCCAAGATCGGCGGGGAGGATGCGCTCGATGCCGTCATCCTCGCCCATGCCGGCCTGCGCCGCCTCGGTATGGACGAGGCCTCTTCGGAGGTGCTCGCCCCGTCGCTGTTCCCCTATGCGGTCGGGCAGGGTGCGCTGGGGCTTGAGGCCCGCGCCGAGGATAGCGCCGTGATCGAGGTGCTGAAGGCGATCGAATGTCCCAAGGCCCGCGCCGAGGCCGAGGCCGAGCGCGAGATGATGCATGCGCTGGGGGCAGGATGCAGCCTGCCGGTCGGTGCCTGCGCCACATGGCAGGACGGCCGCTTGACGCTGCACGCGCAGGTGACCTCGATCGAAGGCACGGAACGCGTCGTGGCCGACGAGAGCGCGGCGCCGGAGCAGGCGCGCGAGCTCGGTCTTGCGGTCGCGCGGGTTCTTAAGGAACGGGGCGGCGTCGCGATCCTCGAAAAGAGCTATCGCGGCCATTATCCGAGCTTCAAGTCGATCTGACGCGTCACGGACGATAAGAGGCCCGGCCTCCGCGGGGAGTACCGGGCCTCGTGATAGCCACCGTCGCATGCAGGCGAGTGGCCGCTTCCGAAATGTCTCAGAGCCGGACGGCGACGTCGCGATGCCGCGACGCGAACAGCGCCGCTTCCCGGCGGAACAGCATCCAGGCGGGCTGCGGCGTCGCGTGACCCGGTTCCCGCATCGACATCGTGTAGGGGCCGGCATTGCCGGCCGGCTTGTCGGGGTCGAGACGTGCCGCCCGGCACATCGCCCGCGCGATCCGCGTGATCCGCTCTTCGTCCATGTCCGCCTCCGCCGCGAAGACTCAGCGGCGACGGAACGTCGAATCGAGCCTCGCGGTTCCGTTGGCGGTTCCTTATTTTTTCATCAGGCTGCCAGCAGCCCCAGCGCGCGCTCGATGCGTGAGCAGCCGGTCTTGGCGCGCGCCTTCGCATAGCTCTTCTGCAGGCGGCCGCTGGCATAGGCATCGATGACGATCGCATGGACATAGCTCTTGCGGACGACGGCAGGCGTGTTGACCAGCTTCTCCGAGATCGAGCGCATGATATCGGCGAGCTGGCGCTTGCGCCCCGCTTCGCTCGCAACCGCCTCGCCGGCGAGCAGAAGCTCGGCGGCGGCGGCGTTAGCGGCGAGCATGCGCAGATCCTTGCTACTGACGGGCAGACCGCAGGCGCGCTTGAGATAGGCATTGATATCGGCTGCGTGGATCGGCGAGACCGCGCCGTCTTCGTTCCGATATTGTAGCAGACGCCGGCCGGGCAGGGTGACGATCCGCGCGATCGCGCGGGCGAGCGGCGCATCGTCGATGGCGCAGGATATGTCCTTGCCGCTCTTGCCGCGGAAATGCAGCGCGACCCGCGTGCCCGTCAGGGTGACGTGGCGCTTGAGCAGCGTCGAGGTGCCGTGACTGCCGTTTGCCTTGGCGTAAGTTTCGTTGCCGACGCGCAGATGGCAGCGATCGATGATCGCCGCGGCGCAGGCCAGCGCCTTGTCGCGCGACAGCACCCGCGCCCTGGCATCCGTCGCGATGCGGGCGCGCAGCTTCGGTAGGGCCTCGATCAGGCGCGCAAGCCGCTTCAGCTTGCGGCGCTCGCGCACCTTCTCCCAATCCGGATGGTAGCGATGCTGGGTGCGGCCGGCCTCGTCATAGCCGATCGCCTGGAGATGGGCGCGCGGGTCGGCGGCGATGCGGACGTCCTGATAGGCCGGCGGGATGGCCAGCGAGCGGATGCGGGCCAGCGTGTGCACGGCGGTGAGAAAACCATCCAGTGGAGCGCCTGCGTTTGTGCCGGCGC
>NZ_CAMFKW010000006.1 GCF_945957345.1 uncultured Allobosea sp.
ATGGGTGAGGAAGGCGCTGAGATCGCGGAAGCGGGGCAGGTCGCGGATCGGCAAGTGCAGGGGCTCCGGTTGCCGGACCATCGCTGCTGTGATTGCAGCCGTCTTTGCGCCTGCGCAACGAGTGCGGCGTCTGCCTGCCTAATCTTGGGACCGGAGGTGAGTGATGCCGGAACCGGAGACGACAGGATTGCTGGCGATGCCGCCGCGATTGCCGCCATGGCTGTCGCGCGCGATGGAGCCTCTGCCGCTCGCACCCTTGCAGCCGGCTCTGGCGCTGATGCTTGCCTGTGTCGGCCGCAGCTATCCCGATCTCTACGATCGCCTCGGCGAGCATGCCGAGAAGCGCTTCGGCGTCGATCCGACGGATCTGCCCCTGGCCTTCGTGCTTGAGCCGCGCCCGGGCCGGCCAGTGGCACGCGCCGTGCGGACCCTGCCGGCGGGGCTCGATACCTGCATCCGCGGCCCGCTCGCGGGGCTGATCGGCATGGCCGAGGGCACGCTCGACGGCGATGCTCTGTTCTTCTCGCGAGTTCTTTGGGTGGAGGGCGACGTCGCGGCTTCGCTTGCGTTGCGCAACGCGATCGACGACGCGCGCATCGATTTCGGCAAGCTGCTCCTGGGCGGTTTCGGGCCGCTTGGCGCCCGTCTTGCCGAATTCATACGGGTTCGCATGCGCGCGCGACCCGTCGCGGGAGGCTCCTCATGGAACTGATCTGCCCGGCAGGAACGCCGGCCAGTTTAGAGGCCGCCGTCGAGGCGGGAGCCGATGCGGTCTATTGCGGCTTCCGCGACGAGACCAACGCGCGCAATTTCCCCGGCCTGAATTTTTCGCGCCATGAATTGAGAAAAGGCATCGCTTTAGCCCATCGCCACGGCGTCAAGGTGCTGGTCGCGATCAATACCTTCGCGCGGGCCGGCTCTTTCGGGCTTTGGCAGGCGGCGATCGACGACGCCGTCGCGGCCGGGGCTGACGCCCTGATCCTTGCCGATCTCGCGACGCTCGACTATGCCGCGCGCCACCATCCGACGCAGCGGTTGCATGTCTCGGTCCAGGCTGGGGCCGCCAATCCCGATGCGATCCGCTTCTATGCCGAGAGCTTCGGTACCCGCCGGGTCGTACTGCCGCGCGTGCTCAACGTCATGGAGATTGCCTCGATCGTGCGTGAGAGCGCCTGCGAGACCGAGGTTTTCGTCTTCGGCGGCCTCTGCGTGATGGAGGAAGGACGCTGCTCGCTTTCTTCCTATGCCACCGGCCAGTCGCCGAACATGAACGGCGTCTGCTCTCCGGCAAGCCATGTCGCCTATACCGAGCGCGAGGGGCAGATCGTCTCGACGCTTGGCGGCTTTACCATCAACAGTTTCGGCAAGGACGAACCGGCCGGCTATCCGACCCTGTGCAAGGGCCGCTTCAATACCCCAAAGGGCTCGGGCTACATCTTCGAGGAGCCCGTCAGCCTCGATGCGGCGGTGATGCTACCGGCGCTCCGCGAGGCCGGCGTCACCGCGCTCAAGATCGAGGGCCGACAGCGGGGCCGTGCCTATATCGCCGGCGTCGTCCGTTCCTTCCGCAACATCCTTGCCGCGCTCGACGAAGGGCACCGGGCGCCGATTTCCGGTCTTGCCGCCATGGCGGAAGGACAGGCGAGCACGGTGGGCGCCTATCGCAAGGGTTGGCGCTGAAGGATTGATGACGATGCAGATCACCCTCGGTCCCGCGCTCTATCATTGGCAGCCGGAGCGCTGGCGCGATTTCTATTTCCGGATCGCCGACGAGGCTCCGATCGACACGGTTGTGGTCGGCGAGGCCGTCTGCTCCAAGCGCATGCCTTTCAAGCAGGACGACATCCCGGCCGTTGTCGAGCGGCTGGAGGCGGGGGGCAAGCGCGTGCTGCACGCGTCGCTGATCCTGGTCTCGCTGCCGCGCGAGCGCCGCCAGACCCGTGAACTGATGCAGGCCGCCGAGGTGGAGGTCGAGATCAACGACCTGACCTGTCTCGCCTCGCTCCGCGAAAGGGCCTTCGCAGTCGGCCCCTTCGTCAATGTCTACAACGAGGCGACGGCGGGCTTCCTGGCTGCGCGCGGCGCGACGCGCATCTGCCTGCCACCGGAATTGCCACTCCCTGCTGTGGCGGCGATCGCTGCTGCGGTGCCGCAAATCGCGGTTGAAGTCTTCGCTTTCGGCAAGGTGCCGTTGGCGATCTCGGCGCGCTGCTATCATGCCCGTGCGCACAAGCTCACCAAGGACAATTGTCGCTTCGTCTGCGAGAGGGATCCTGACGGCATGCCTGTCAAGACGCTCGACGGCGCCGGATTTCTTTCGGTGAACGGAGTGCAGACCCTTTCGGACAGCTGCGCCAGCCTGCTGTGCGACCTTCCTGCGCTGGGTCGAGCCGGAGTGGCTTCGCTGCGTCTGTCCCCGCAATCCTGCGACATGGTGGCGGTCGCGCGGTTGTTCCGTGAGGTCATCGATGAGCGGATTGCTCCTGCGGATGCTGAAAGACGGCTCGGGGAAATCTATCCGGATGTGCCGTTCTCCAACGGGTTCCTGCATGGAGCCCCCGGCCACATTCGATGGGAAGCGAGCGGCGCGCTGCGCTGAAGCACTGCCAATAGGGGGAGGAACCTCTGATGACGGCATGGCATGACGGAGATCAAGGTTTCGGGGGAGAGGCCGCAGCGAGTTCGGCAAGCCAGTTGATCGGTCGTCTGCGACGGGTTCTGCGTCCGGAAGAGTTGAATTGCGACTGCCGCGAGACGCTGAACGGAGCGCTCGCCCGCTTCGACGAGCAGGAACGCCGCCGTGAGGTGCGCCGGAGGCTTGCCGCCGCGCGCGAGCACAAGGAGCGCATCACCTCGATCCTGCATTTCCTGTCTGAGCTCGACGCGCTGACGGAAGCCGAAAGCGACCGGACCGTTTTCGAGGAATTCGCGCTGCTGTTCGTGGAGATCGCGCGCAGCGGGGAGGCCGCGGTCTCGGCGCTGCGCGGCCTGTAGGGCCCGTCCGCTCTCTCCTCGCTCTTTGCGCTGGCGCAACAAGCCGGCGGCCCGCTCCCGCTAGTGTTGCGGTGCAGCGAGAAACCGATGCGTTCGCTGCGGTGATGGAGAAGTCAGATGTTCAGGACCATTCTTACCGGCGCGCTGATGGCGCTGGCGATCGCCGGCGCCAATGCGGCCGAGGTCGAAGTGAAGATGCTCAACAAGGGCGCTGCCGGCGCCATGGTGTTCGAGCCTGCACTCGTGAAGATCGCGCCGGGCGATACCGTGAAATTCGTGCCGACCGACAAGAGCCACAATGCGGAGAGCATTCCCGAGATGCTGCCGGCTGGGGCGGAGCCGTTCGCGGGCAAGATGAGCGAACAGATCGAGGTCACCTTCAAGGAAGCCGGTATCTACGGCATTCGGTGCAAGCCGCACTACGGCATGGGCATGGTCGCGATGGTGGTGGTCGGAGAGCCGACCAATATCGACGCCGCCAGCGCCGGCGCCGCCAAGGCTCCCGGCAAGGCGAAGCAGGTTTTCGCCGATCTCATCGCCAAGGCCGGCCAGCTCGCCAAGGCGCAGTAGTTCGACACCCGGCAAATGGGGCGCTGCCGGATCTTGCCCGGCCGCCGGAAGGACGGAAGCCCATGGCACCCATACCGCGACTGCGGGCCTATGACGGGCCCGCGCTTCTGTCCTACGGCTTTCGGCCGTTCTTCCTTCTGGCGGCGCTCCAGGCCGGCCTGACCATCCTGGTCTGGCTGCCTTTCGTCGCCGGTCGCCTCGCCGTTCCGACGGCGTTCGCGCCGGTGGACTGGCATGTTCACGAGATGCTCTTCGGCTACCAGTCGGCTGCGGTCGGCGGCTTCCTGCTGACCGCGATCCCGAACTGGACAGGTCGCCTGCCCGTGCAGGGCAGGCCGCTTCTCGTCCTCGTCCTCGCCTGGCTCGCCGGGCGCTTCGCCGTCTCAGCTTCCGCCTCTATCGGCTGGCCGATGGCCATGGTGATCGACGCGCTTTTCCTCACGCTGCTCGCCGGGGCAGCGGCGCGCGAGATCGTGGCGGGGCGCAACTGGCGCAATCTCAAGGTCGTGGCGCTGATCGGGCTGCTGCTGGCGGCGAATCTCGCGTTCCATCTGGAGGCGGGGCTGACCGGAAGCGCCGATTTCGCCCGCCGTTTCGCGATTGCCGTCGTGCTGATGCTGGTGATGCTGATCGCCGGGCGCATCGTGCCGAGCTTCACGCGCAACTGGCTGGCGCAGCGTGGTGCGGGGCGCATGCCGGTTCCGTTCGGCATCTATGACAAGGCCGTCCTCGCCATCAGTGCCCTCACGCTCGCCGGCTGGGTCATCGTGCCGGATAACGCCGCGACCGGTGTCGCTCTGATGCTTGCCGCGGGGCTCCACCTCGTGCGGCTGGCGCGCTGGGCCGGCGATCGGACTCTGCGCAATCCCCTGCTCGTCATCCTGCATGTCGGCTATCTCTTCGTGCCGGTCGGCTTCGCGCTGACGGCCGCGGCGAGCTGCGGCTTGATCGCCGCTGCGGCCGGAAGCCATGCCTGGACAGCCGGAGCCTTCGGCACCCTGACGCTTGCCGTGATGTCGCGCGCCAGCCTTGGCCATACCGGCCGCGCGCTCATCGCGACGCCCGCGACGCAGCTTTGCTATGGGCTCGTCGTCATCGGGACCGTGGCGCGCCTCTGTTCCGCGCTCGGCCATGGCCCGGCGATGCTGCTGCATGTGGCCGGATTGAGCTGGTCGCTGGCGTTCCTGGTCTTCGCATCGGCCTATTGGCGCGTGCTGACGGGCGCGCGCATCGCTGCGAGAGCGGCGTCGCCCGCTCAGCGCGCCTGATTCCAGGGCAGCCTGGTGCGTCGCGCTGGGGAGCATTACCTGCCGGTCGGGGCGATCGCGCCGTATCCCCGCCAAATTGCTGGGAGAAGGCTGGAGCCCGGCAGGGGATGGATGTCCGGAATGCGGTTGACACAGTTCAGCGAATACGCGCTGCGGCTCCTGATCTTTGCCGCCGCCCATCCGGGCCGTCTGGTCACCGTCGAGGAAGCTGCGGCCTCCTACGATATTTCGCGCGCGCATCTGATGAAGGTGGCGAACCTCCTGGTTCGCCATAGCTTCCTCAAGGGGGTGCGCGGCCGCTCGGGCGGGCTGGCGCTGGCGCTCGACCCAGGGGAGATCTCGCTGGGCGCGGTCATCCGTGCGACGGAGCCGGGCTTCTCCATCGTGGAGTGCTTCGGGGAGGCGGAGGGGCGCTCGCTGCTCAGCCTGGACCGGTGGCGCGGCATCCTGTCCGGGGCGGTGGAGGCTTTCCTGGCCGAGCTCGACAGGTATTCGCTGCGCGATCTCGCTGCCGATCCGGAGCGTTTCGGCATCGACCGCCCGGCCGCCTGAGCGGCTCCATGTGATATGCGACGGTTGCCAGATGATTGCGTCGACGCAAAAAGCGGCCCAGCGGAACCTGTTAGACCGAGGCCGTCTTTCGGATGGTCCCGCCAGGGGAGCTGTGCCGCATTCCGGTGAGATGACGGCTCTCCTGCCGCGGGCCGTTGCAGGGAAGGCTGATGAAGCCGGCCTCTCCACCTTCGGCGCGCTATGGCAGGATCGCGTCCGCCGCATGCTCACCGAGCATGCCGACGATCCTAAGCTGATCCATCTCCACGACTGGGAGCAGGACGACGCCTCCAAGGCCTGAGAGGCGTGTGGCCCGGCCGGCTCGTTCATGGCGTTCCGCAGGCCGCAATGATCCTGGCCGGCCGCGCCGCTATTTGATGGTCTCGGCCAGCCGTTTCAGGCCTGGGGCGTCGCAGACCACCAGCTTCTGCCGGCCGCCCTCCACCAGCCCCTGCGTCTCCCAGGCGCTGAGGATGCGCGAGACCGTGTGCAGGGTTGTCCCCGTCATTTCGGCGATGTCGCGGCGCGAGATCGGAAAGTCGACGCGGGTGCCGGTTTCGTCGGGCTTTCCGGCCTGGTCGATCAACCTCAGCACGGCATGGGCGACGCGGCGCTCGACCTCCTCGGTCGACATCTCGCGGATGCGGGTATGAGCTTCGTCGAGGCGCTGGCCGATGGTCCGTATGGCGTTCATCGCCAGGTGCGGATTGTCTTCGACGAAGCTGTCCCAGGATTCGCTCGGCCATGCCGCGACAAGGCTGTCCACGGCCGCCGTGGCGGTTCCCGGATAGTCGGGGCGGCTGAGCGCGCGGGTGAAGCCGAACAGGTCGCCGGGATGGACGACCCTGACGATGATCTGCTGGCCGTCGCGCGTCACCTGCGTCACCTTCAGCCGGCCATGCAGCAGGAGATAGAAGGCCTTTGCCGGATCGCCCTGCTCGAAGACCGCCTCGCCCTGGGGGATGCGCCGTGCGCTGGATTGCGCGGTCATGCGGTCGAGCTGGGCATCGCTCATGGCCGCGAAGAGCGGGATGCTGCGCAGCACGCTGCGATCCAATGCCACGATGCTGTTTCCTATGGTGCTTTGAAAAGTGCTCGCGCCCGGCTCTTGCGCGGGCGGGGCGCACGATAAGACCGCAATCGTCGTGGCGGTTCAAGTGCGTCACGATAGCCCGGCCAGCGCGATCCGGGCGCCCGCCAGCAGGCAGACGACCGTGGCATAGGCGATAAGCGCGCCAGCAAGCACGGGGCTTTCGCGCCGCAGCCGCATGAAGCCCAGCACGATGAGCATCGCTTTCGTCAGACTGAGGGCCGCGATCGCGGGACCACGAAGGCCGGAGGGCAGGACGGAGGCTGCAACGAGGCTCAGGCCCGTTGCTACGAATAGACTGGCAAGGACGGCCGGGAGGGGGAGAACAGGGGGAAAGCGCATGTCAGCCGAGGTAGACGACGGGGAGGATCAGCAGCCAGACGAGGTCGATCAGGTGCCAGATCGTCGCGACGCCGGCGACATGGCGTGGAGTCGGCCGAAAGGCGACCAGCAGCAGCAAGCCGGAGACAAACAGGACATGGGCGAAGTGGAAGCCGACGATGAGCATGTAGAGCTCGCCCAGGCGCCCTTCCATCGCCGCCAGCGCCGGCAGCTCATGGGTGAACGCCGCGATCTTGAGGGCGCAGAAGATGAAGCCACCGAGAGCCGCGGCAAGGAGGTTGCCACGTGGTTGCCGCCCAAAGGCGGCCCTGGCCGCGAAGAAGCCGCTGGAAACGAGGACGACTGTCGCCATGCCTGCGAGAGGGAGATCGAGCGTCTCGCGCAGTGCGGCCAGCGCCACCGGATCGAGCCATTCGAGCAGTAGGAAGGCGCCGAGCAGGACGCCGAAGACGATGAGCTCGCTCCAGACGAGAATCCAGAGCAGGAGCTCCATGCCGGCTTCGGGAACCGGCTTCGCGCCATCAAGGCTGCGGTTCGTGACCGCGACGGTCATGCCGGCAGAAGCCGGTTCAGACCGGCAGGCAGGCGATCGCGCCAGCTCCGCTCGCGAACCAGCCGGAAGCCGAGATTGTCGGGCGGTGTCGCCACCGAGCAGCCGCCGGCCTTCGGGTTGCGGATGAAGAATGTCATCGGCGCCCTGTGCTGGCCTTCGACGAGATAGATGCCGCAATTGCTGGTCTCGCCGGTCGTGCGGCCGGCCGCATCCAGCGCGACGCGGCGCAGGCAGGTCTGCGTCCATTCCCAGACATTGCCGGCGATGTCGTAGATGCCGTGCTCGTTGGCACCGAAGCTGCCGGCAGGCCGTGGGGCGGGATCGCTCGCCGCCTTGCGATTGGCTTCACGCTCGTAATCGGCGAGCCAGCGCCGGGCCGGGTTATCGGCGTCGACGTCGAGGCCGCGGGCATCGTCGACCAGTCGCGAGCCGGCGGCATGGGCCCATTCCCGGTCGGTCGGCAGGCGCCAGACCATGCCGGTTGCGCGCGTGAGCCAGGCGGCATAGTCGCCGGCATCGGCATGGCTGACGCCGGTCACGGGCAGGTCGCCGCGCGGCGCGGGGTTGTCGAGGCGCTTGCAGGCGCCGGCGGCGATGCAGCGTGCGTAATCGGCTGCGCTGACCTGATAGCGCATGATCTCGAGCGGCTGCGTGATTCTGATCGTGACGCGCGGTGCGTCGACCGGGCGGCCGGCGCGGCTGTATTCGCCATCGAGGCGGTGCAGCAGCGTCGTGGGTGGAACGAGCGCCGTCTGCGGCAGGGGAAAGGCGGGCGCGGGCCGGCGGATCGGCGCGGCGAGCATAAGGGCAGCGGCTCCAGCGAGGAGCATGAGGCCGAGCGAGGTCGTGAGCCCGGGCAGCGTCGGGCGTAGCGTGGTGGCCATGGTCGGAAACCTTGCGGGAGAAGGCCTCCCCGCGGCATGGCGGGGAGGCGGAGGCAGGTCAAATGCCGGCCGGAGCCCGGATCTGCTTCATCAGGTCGTCGTTCCACTCACCCTCGACCTTGAAATGGCCGGCTGCTCCGAGCTCGAAGGCCTCGATCAGGTTGTGATTGACATAGGCGTAGATGCCCGGCTGCAGGAAGGTGTAGAGCGCGGCGCCCGCGCAGCCGCCGGGGATGAACCAGGTCTCCAGGTCGCGCTCCGGCGCATTGCGGAACTTGCCGGTGGCCCAGACATAGTCGCCGTGCCCGCCGATCAGGTGGGGCCGCGTGTCGCGGTTGGCCTGAGAATGCACGATCAGCACGGTTTCGCCGACCTTCGCGGTGAGGGCGTTCTTGCCGGTGAGCGCGCCGACCCTGCCGTTGAACACGATGTGGCTCGGCGTCAGCGTCCGCATCGCCTTGATGACGTCCTCATGCGCCTCGCCGGGACTGGCATAGCGCTTGAACTTGCCGTTCTCGTCGCGCGGCACATAGAAGTCCTGCTCGCCGACATAATAGACCTTGTCGTATTTCAGGGCCTTGCCCTGGCCGTCTTTCAGCCCGTCGCGCGGCAGTACCATGATGGCGCCGTTCATGCCCGCCGTGACGTGCCAGGGCACCATGCCGGGAGGGGCGCAATGATAGACGAACACGCCCGGCCGGGTGGCCTTGAAGCGCAGCACGACCCGCTCGCCGGGACTGACTTCGGTCAGACCTCCGCCACCGAGCGCTCCGGTCGACGCATGGAAGTCGATATTGTGCAGAAGCTCGTTGGTGTCGGCGTTGATCAGCGTCAGCTCGACATAGTCGCCTTCGTGCACGACCATCAGCGGGCCAGGCACCGTGCCGTTGAAGGTGAACGCGAAGGTCTCGGTGCCGGCATCGTCGAGGACGATCTTCTTCTCGTGGATCGTCATCTCGAATTCGACGACCTTGGGGCCGCCGGTCGCGACCTGCTCATGCGCCTGCACGAAGGGTGGATCGACCAGTTTCGCCTTGACGCGCGGCAGCTTGGCGATGTCCGCGGCGGTGGCCCTGGTCATCACCGCCTGCGTCTGCGCCGGTGCCGAAGCGGCCTGGACGATCGCCCCGGTGGCCGCCGCTCCCGCCAGAATGCTGCGGCGGGTCAGTTTGAGCTCCTCGCCCATGACTTGTCTCCTTGTCCAAGACCGGAATTCGACCGGTCATGAAGACTTTAGGAGGCTGGAAAAATCGGTCTTTGTTGCAGGGCAACATTCCGTGCGATCGCTGCCAAATTCGTCATTCGGCGGCGATCATCGCCGGCTCCCAGGCCGGCTCGTAGGTCAGGTTGACGGCGACGGAGCGGACGCCCTCGACGGCGCCCGCCGCCATGGCGACCGCCTGCTTCAGGAAGCCGGCCAGCGGGCAGCCACGGGTGGTCGTCGTCATTGTGATCGCGACGGTGCCGTCCGGCGCGGCTTCGATCGCATAGATCAGGCCGAGATCGACGACGCTGCGTCCCATTTCGGGGTCGAGCACGTCGCGTAGCGCGATCTCGACGAGGCGTTCCAGGTTGGCACTCATCCGTGTGCCCTCCCGCCACCATGGCGCACGAGCAGGCGATAAGCCGCCCCGGATGCATCGAAATTGCCGGCCCATTCGTGCTGGCGCTTGGCCAGTTCCGGGAAGAGGAAGACCGGTTCACGCGAGAGCAGCGCGAACAGCACGTCGCCGGGCTTCAGGTCCTCGAGCGCTTCCAGAATGCGGACCATCGGCTCGGGTGGCTCGAGATCGACGAGATCGAGCTCCTCGATGGGATCGCCCCAGGACAGGGCGGAGGGGCTGCTGCCGGTGGCGAGCCCGGCTTCGGTCTGCATCCCGGCTACGGGCGAGAACAGGACCTCCCAGTCGCCGCCGTCGAGCGCGCGGTCGCTGGCGGAAAAGCCGCGATTGGCCATGACCGAGAAGAGCGGCACCGGCCGGAACGGCGCGATGAGGCGCAGCGACTGGCCTGGAGCCAGCGCGCCGACGGCGTCCATGATCGCCTGGAACGGTTCCTCGCCGGCCCGCAGCAGTGGGCGCACGTCAAGCTCGCGGATGAGCGAGGCTTCTGGCTTCGACATGAACAGGTCTCCTTTCCTCGGCCCGCGTGGCCAGCAATTGCGGGCGTTCATGCGCCGGCGGCCGGTCGGCAGCCTTGATCTCGGACAAGCGGCGGATCTGGACGAGTTCGACCATGAGGCCGGCGGTTCCGATCAGACAGAGCACCATGGCCAGACGGAAGCCGGCGGCCGCCTCGATGGCGAGCGTGGCCGCTCCCAGCAGGACCCCGCCATAGGAGAGCAGGAACCACCTGCCGGTGCGCGGCATGGCGACGAGATCGCCGACGCGCGGCGCCGGGCCGCGTCCCAGCCGGGGAGCGTAGGTTTCGAGCCAGGTCACGAAGGAGACGATCTTCACGAGCTGCGCCAGCGTCAACCCGCCGAGCCAACCGAAGGCGATGAGGAAGACGAGGGCCGCGACGGGGCCGTCGCCGGCATGGGCAAGGATGGCGGCCGGCAGCAGCGCCAGACCGAAGCCGAGCGCGATGAAGGCCGGGATGCTGGCGAGCATGTTGATTTCGAGCGCCTTGCGCCGACGCGCACGATAAAGCGCGAGGATATCGCGGCCATAGAAGAGGCCCGCCGCGGCAAGCACGACGAGCACCGCCGCGATCCACCTGGCTCCCGGCTCGAAGCTTGCGAAAGGGGCGACGAGCCCGGCGAAGGCGAGGGCGAGGCCGAGGCCGGAGACCAACAGCACCGGCCGCACGCGGCGGGCCGGTGGCTCCGGAGCTATCATGAACATCACGAAAAGTCGGTAGCTGACGCCGAAGGCAATGAGCCCGAGCCATCCGCCGAGACCGAGCAGGGCATGGAAGGGCAACCCGCCGGGAAGCAGTGCGACGGGCCCGAGCCAGCCGCTGCGTCCCGACAGAATCGTGGAGAAGGCCGTGCCACTGAGTGCCGTGATCGCGAGGCAGGCGAGGCCGGTGAGAACGAAGCGGGCGAACAGCGCCACGGGCCGCGTGCTCAGCAGCGTCGCCACGAGCATGAAACCCAGCAGGGAAAAGCCGCAGAGCAGGAACACGGCGCCCAGTGGCATCAGGTCGAGCGGAGCGTCGATCCAGCCGGCGAGGGTGGCAAAGCCGGTGCAGAGCAGGACCAGCCCGATGGCGAGCATGAACAGCGCCGGCAGGGCAAGCTTTGGGAAGGCGAGGGGCCGGGAGACCAGCACCGGCACGAATTGCAGCAGCGCCCCGGCCATGGCGAGGCTGAGCCAGCCGATCGCCACGAGATGGACGAGGATGAGCGTTGCGGGCTCGGAGAGGCCGGCGGCGGGATAGCCTATGCCGGCGACGGCGAGAGCCTCGGCTGCGAGCAGGAAGGCGAGCGCGGCCGCGAAATAGCTCATCGTCCAGCGGGACAGCGATGCCATCGGCATGGCTGCGGTCTCCCGGTTTCTCGGCTCAGTGGCCGCAGGTGCAGGAGTGGCCTTCGCCATGGCTGCCGCAATCGGCCGCATGGCTATCGTCGCCGGTTTCGTTGCGGCCGATCTCGACCTGCCAGATTTCCGGACCCTGCACGATGTAGTCCCAGGAATAGGCGCCGGGATAGCGCGCCTCGATCTGCCGGCGCAGCGGTGCGGGGTCATGGTCGTTGACGATCCGGAAGGCGTCGCCGGGGGAGAGCCGCTCCATGATGCCGAAGATCGTGGCATGGCGCACGACGGGCGGGATCGAGCGCACGTCGAGCGGTTCGAGAGGCTGGGTGGTCATGGTTAGGCTCCGGTTGCGGCCTCGATGCGGGCGGCTCTTCAGCCTAGCGGAGGTACTCCGGCGGCAATTTGCCGAAGCGCAAACAACGCGGTGTTGCCGGCGTCATTGTTCGAGGAAGAGCATGACGGCGATGGCGAGCGACATCAGTATCGCCGCGGCGACGCCTCCCTTCTGCAGCACGCCCATCCGATAGAACAGCAAGGCCATCACGATGATGGCGGGCGTGGCGACGACAAGACCCATCTGGGCTTCGGTCATGGCGTCCCCCCTCAGGCGGCCAGTGCGCGGTAGATCGCCGGCAGGGCGGCCGGGAGACGCTCGAGCTTCGAGACCAAGGCATGGCCATTGCGGCCGAAGAGATGCGGGATATAGGCGCGCGACTCGCGGTCGACCGTGACGGCGAAGACGCAGATACCGGCGCGGCGCGCCTCGATCACTGCCATGCGGGTATCCTCCATGGCGAAGCGCCCCTCGTAGTGATCGATGTCGTTGGGCTTGCCGTCGGTCAGGACGAGCAGGAGCTTGCGGCGATCGGGCCGAGCCTTCAGCCCGGCGGCGGCATGGCGGATCGCGGTGCCGATGCGGGTGTAGTAGCCCGGCTTCAGCGCGGCGATGCGCGCTTCGACCGCCAGCCCCATCGCCTCGTCGAAGCGCTTCACCGTCTCGATCCGGACCCAGTCGCGCCGGCGCGAAGTGAAGGTCAGGATCTCATGACGGTCGCCGCAGGCGGCAAGCCCGTGGGCGAAGACGGTGAGCGCCTGTTTCTCGACATCGAGCACGCGCAGGTCGTCGAACCAGGAATCGGTCGAGAGCGAGACGTCCATCAGCGTCGTCACGGCGAGGTCATGCGCCTGAGGCCGGCTCGCGAGATGGATGCGGTCGCTGCCAGAGCCGCCCGCTGCGAGATCGGTCTGGCGGCGCACCACTGCGTCGAGGTCGAGATCGGGGCCATCGGTCTGGCCGCGCTGCGGTTCGCGCAAGGGACGCAAGGCCTCGAACTGGCGGCGGACCTGGCGCACCAGCGCGCGCGTCGCGGCGTCCTGCGTCGGGGGCGCCAGCTCCTGTTGCGCCATCGCGGCCAGCACCCGGCAATGATCCTCGCGATATGAGGCGCTGCGGAAGTCCCATTCCGGATAGGTCAGGGCGCCAGCGAGCGCGGTTTCGTCCATCGCCTCCGGCGGCAGATCGAGGTCGAAGCGGAAGCGCGAGGCGGGGCGGCCCTTGCGCTCGCTCAGCACCATGTCGTCGAGCTCGTCGGCGGCTTCGGGATCGTGCTCCTCGCTGTCGTCGGAGGGGCGGTCGACCGCAACCATCTCCGACATCGCCAGGATCTTCTCGAAGCGATTGAGGATAAAGGGGCTGCGCTCGCGCCATTCTTCTGCCGTCTCGTCGCGGCTGGCGGCACAGGCTTTCATCTGCTCTTCGGCTTTGGCCGAGGCCGGTGGCGGCTGGTCCTCGTCGCGGCGGCGCGTGCGAGCCGGTGCGGCGGCGCTGGCCAGCGGCCAGAGCGGCACACCGAGCGCGGGCAGATAGCCGGGTGGCGCCTTGAGTGGCCAGTTGTCGGCGGCGATATCGACCGCCCGGCTATCCAGCAGCGCGCGAATCAGCGCCTCGACCTTGGCCTCGGTGACAGGCAGCCCGTCACGGCGCCGGCTCGCAAGCAGGGCGGAGGCCAGCCGGCGATAGACCGGGGCGAGCCCGGGAAAGGCACCGAGAACCACCGCGACCAGGGATTGGGCCGCAGTGATCGCGGCGAGATCGCGATGGAGCGGATCGGTTTGCGTGAGAGGCCGCGGAGGCATCGCGGCCAGGCAGGCGGCGAGCCAGATATAGAGTTCGTGGTTGAGCCGGGCTTCCGGGAAGAGGGCGATCTCAGCCGGCAATTGCAAGCTGTCGGGCGTGCGCAGTGCTTGCGCCAGCCGCTCTTCGCCGAGGCCGACGCGCTGGCGCAGGTTGAGACGGTGACCGGCTGCGCGCTCGCGGGCCGGGACGATCCTGACGCCGGGCTCGCCGCCGAAGCCGCGGAAGCAGACGGCGAGGGTCGGCACCATGCTGGCGAGCCTAACGGCAGCCTGCGGGTGATGCGGCAGGCTCGCAGTGTCGCCGACCAGCCTGTGCCAGAAGCGGCCGACCGTCTCTTCCAGCTCGAGGAAATCCAGCATCGCAGCCTCCTAGATGAGGACCGCGCGGGCGATCTCGATCAGGCCGGCGCGAACCTCCGGCTCGTCGGTCAGCGGCTCGATGATCGCGGCCATCACCGCCTCCTGCCGGGGCAGGCCGGCGGCGATCAGGCTCGCGGCATAGACGACGAGGCGGGTCGAGACGCCTTCCTCGATATCCTGCCCCTTGAGCGTGCGCAGGCGCCTGGCGAGATCGACCAATGGCGCGACCGCGCCCTCGTCGAGGCCGCTTTCCTGCGCGACCACGGCGATCTCCTGCTCGCGCGGCAGAAAGTCGAAGCTGATCGAGACGAAGCGCTGCCGCGTCGAGGGCTTCAGGTTCTTCAGCAGGTTCTGGTAGCCCGGATTGTAGGAGACCGCGATCATGAAGGAGGAGGGGGCGGCCAGCAGCTCGCCGGTGCGCTCCAGGGGCAGGATGCGCCGGTCGTCGGTGAGCGGGTGCAGCACCACCGCGACGTCCTTGCGAGCCTCGACGATCTCGTCGAGATAGCAAAGTCCGCCCTCGCGCACGGCCCGCGTCAGCGGCCCGTCGACCCAGACGGTCTCGCCGCCCTTGAGCAGGTGGCGGCCGGTGAGATCGGCGGCGGAGAGGTCGTCATGGCAGGCGACCGTGAAGAGAGGCAGGCCGAGCCTGGCGGCCATATGGGCGACGAAGCGGGTCTTGCCCGAGCCGGTCGGCCCCTTCAGCAGCAGCGGCAAGCGCCGTTCCCAAGCCTTCTCGAACAGGAAGCGCTCGTTGCCGGACGCGGTATAGGCGGGGATGTCGATGGAAGCGGGCGCCGGAAGCGGCGGGCGCGGGATCATGTTCATCGCGAAAATCCGTGGAGCAGGGAAACGGAAGCCCGCCAGCCCGATGGCCGGCGGGCGGAAGCGTCATTCCGCCGGCTGGGCGAGCGCGATCGGATCGGCGTTGCGTTCGCGGCCAGGGACCAGCACGGCCCAGACGAACATCAGCGCCGAGATCACCACCACGACGCCGGAGCCGAGCCGGATCCAGTAGAACAGGGCGATCTGGTCCTGCACTTCCATGAAGCTCTGGCCGAGTACCCGCTGGAGATGGGCCTGGACCACGCCGGCAAAGGTCAGCGCGAAGGTCATCACCGACATCGCCGTGCACATCAGCCAGAAGCTCGCGATCGAGAGCCACTGGTTGTAGGGCGCGCGGCCCTTCAGCTCAGGGACGGCATAGGCCATTACGGCGAGGTTCAGCATCACATAGGCGCCAAAGAAGGCGAGGTGGCCATGGGCGGCGGTGAGCTGCGTGCCGTGCGTGTAGTAGTTCACCGAGGAGAGCGTGTGCAGGAAGCCCCAGACGCCGGCGCCGAAGAAGGCCATCACCGAGCAGCCGATCGACCAGAGCAGGGCGGCCTTGTTGGGATGGTTGCGCCCGGCCTTCCAGGTCATCTGGACGGTGAAGATCACCATGGTGAAGAAGGGCGCGACCTCCAGCGTCGAGAACAGCGAGCCGATCCACTGCCAGTATCCGGGCGCGCCGATCCAGTAATAGTGGTGGCCGGTGCCGAGGATGCCCGAGAACAGGGCGAGCCCGACGATGACATAGAGCCATTTCTCGACGACCTCGCGGTCGACGCCGTTGAGCTTGATCATCAGGAAGGCCAGCACGGAAGCCATGATCAGCTCCCAGACGCCCTCGACCCAGAGATGGATGACGTACCACCAGTACATCTTGTCCAGCGCGAGATTGGCCGGGTTGTAGAAGGCGAAGAGAAAGAAGATCGCCAGACCCCAGAGGCCGAAGAGCAGGATGTTGGTGACCGTGGTCTTGCGGCCCTTGAGCGAGGTCATGGTGATGTTGAACAGGAACATCAGCACGACGAGCACGATGCCGATCTTGATCGCGAAGGGCTGCTCGAGGAATTCGCGCCCTTCATGGATGTGGAAGAGGTAGCCGACCACGGTGACCCCCGCGGCGATGAAGAAGATCCAGAACTGCGCTACCGCGAGCTTCGGGCTGTAGAGCTCGGTCTGCGCTTCCTCCGGCAGCAGGTAGTAGGTCGAGCCCATGAAGCCGAGCAGCAGCCAGACGATCAGCGCGTTGGTGTGGATCATCCGCACGATGTTGAAGGGCAGGACGACAGAGAGCGTGTTGGGCAGGACATAGATCAGCCCCGCCACCAGCCCGAACGTGACCTGCGCGACGAACAGCGCGAGCGCGCCGTAGAAGTAGAGCATCGCGACGCTCTGGGTCTGGTATCTCAAGGTATTGTAGCCTGGCATGGCTCTCTCCTGTCGCGATGTCTCAGCCGGCATCGTTCGGCGGCCAGTTCTGGGTCTTGATCCGGCTCGTCCATTCCAGGAAATCGGCGAGATCGTTGAGTTCCTGTTCGGTCAGGTTGAACTGCGGCATCTGGCGCCGCCCCTCGATTCCGCTCGGCTGCGCCGCCATCCAGGCCTTCAGGCTCTCGCGGGCGCCGGCCGGGTCCTTGTCGCCGCCGTAGCGCTTCCAGACATTGCCGAGTTCGGGGGCGAAATAGGCGCCTTCGCCGAGCAGCGTGTGGCAGTTGATGCAGGCATTGCGCTCCCAGACATGCTTGCCGCGTGCAACCGCCGGGGTCAGCGTCGCCTCGTCGGTCGACTGCGTCCGCATGAACCAGTGACTGTGGGCGGTGAGCCCGACGAAGATGGCGAAGAAGAAGATCGACCCGCCGTAGAAGACATTTCGGGCTCCCGCCTTTGTCAGACGTTCGGCCATGCGTTCACCCTTCCGTTGCGCCTGGGGAGGCGTCGCCGGCAGCGCCGGCTCTGGACCCGCCGCTCAGGCAGGGATGACCGGTCTTATCGGGCGTGGGGGCAGGCCTCTTTGCGCTTCGGCAAACAATTCGCCGACGCATCTGGGCTCATGGATCCGAGCCTGGCCGCGTCGCGCGGCGCGGCTTCGCTATCAGCTGGTTTCCGGGGCGGCAGCGCGGGCCGTTGCGAGGTCGACCAGAGCCGGTACATTCCGGACCAGCAGTTCCCGCCTGCCGCCGCCGATGATGCGCTGCCGTTCCCAATGCGTGAGAATGCGGGATGCGCTGTGCAGGGTCGTTCCCGTGAGCGCTGCGATGTCCTGCCGCGTAATCGGGAAATCGACCCGAATGCTGTCCTCCTCATGCCGCCCTGCCTGATCGATCAGACGCAGGATGAGATGGGCGATGCGGCGGGGGACATCGAGACAAGCCATCTCGATGAGCCTGTCCTGAGTGACGGCCAGGCGGCGCTCGATAACCTGTAGCAGGCCCATGGCGAGGCCGGGCATGTCGAGCAGGAACCGGCTCCAGCTTGCCATCGGCCAGACGGCGAGCGTGCAGTCGCGCAGGACGGTGGCGGTGGTGGTCTGTCGGCGTCCCTGGGCGTCGCCCGTCGGCCCGAGAGGCTCGCCCGGGTGCTCGATCTGTAGGATTACGGCATCGCGATGCGCGCCGGCCCGCGAGAGCTTCACATGCCCGGAAACGATCAGGAAGAATTCGTCGACCTGCGCTCCTTCGGAAAACGCGCTCTCGCCTCTTGCCAGACAGCGCAATGACGCCGCCGAGGCGATGTCGCGTCGCTCTGTGTCGGACAGCGCCGCAAAGATCGGCAGCCTTCTCAGATTCTGGTCGGCGAATGTCATGACCGCGCGATGGGGATGTCCGGCGCCGCCAGGGGCGGCCGGATGCCGAGGGCAAACCAAGGCGAGCTTTCCGTGTTTCGGACCGCTGCCCGTGACCTCAGCTAGTCGATTCCGTCTGAGGCGTGTTTGCGCTGCAACAAACTCGGCGGTCGAAAGCTGCTCCAGGAATCGCTTTGCGCCATACGCCTGTCGGGCAAGCTACCGCACCACAGGCCGTGGCGGGAGAAGGGCGTCGCTTTCGAAGAATTCGAGCGGTTCAATTTGCGCTACATCAAACTCAGCTCACAAAACGGGCGGGTCAGCGCTTGAGAGTCTGTACAGCGGCGAAGGGCTCCTTATTCTCCTTTCTCGATCTCTAATCTGGCGACGGCGCGATAAGTGATCGCCCGTCTTGGAGAAGGAAAAGAGATGGCGACGGAGACTGCGGGGGCGAGTGGCCCGGAAGCCGCTCCGGACCGGCCGACGAAACGGGCCGAGTTACTGGCTTTCCTGACGCTGGCCGTACTGATCTGGCCGATCGTCGCCGTGGGTGTCGTCGGCGGATACGGCTTCCTGGTGTGGATGTCCCAGATCATCCTGGGCCCGCCCGGGCCGCCGCATTGAGGCCGGGCGATGGAACGCTCCGTCATCGATCGCGGGCGCCGTAATTTCCTGACGGGCCGGCGTCTTTCACGACCCGACAGGCCGCGCCCGCCCTGGGCCCGCGCGGCTTCCGTTGCGGCCGCCTGCACCGGTTGCGGTGCCTGCGTGCCCGCCTGTCCGCAGGGGATCATCGCGCTCGACGAAACCGGCCGGCCCGCCCTCGATTTCTCGCGAAACGACTGCAGCTTCTGCGGCGCCTGCGCCGAAGCCTGCCCTGAGCCGGTCTTCGACCGGGCCATTCCGGCCTTCGAGCATCGGGCCGTCATCGGCGCGGATTGCTTCGCCAGGCGGGGCATCGTCTGCCAGAGCTGCGGCGATGCCTGCCCGGAAAGCGCGATCCGCTTCAAGGCCCGGCTCGGCGGCCCGGTTTTGCCGGAGCTGGCGACGGACCGGTGCAGCGGTTGCGGCGCCTGTGTCGCCGCCTGCCCGGCGCAGGCCGTCACCGTCAGCATGCCAGCGCTGGAGGCCGCCCATGCTTGAGCGTCCTCGTCCGCGCTTCCATCATATTTCGAGTGCCGTCGTCTCGGCCCTGCCGGCCAAGGTCGAGGCCGTTCTCGCCCGCATCGCAGAGCTTCCCGAGACCGAGATCCACCGGGTCGAGAACGGCAAGATCGTGATCGTGCTGGAAGGCTCCAGCACCGGTGTGATCGGCGACCGGCTCGCCGCCATCAGCCTGATCGACGGCGTGCTCTCGGCCAACATGGTGTTCGAGCAGATCGAAGACCTCGAAACCCTCGACGACCCCGGAGTGATCCCATGACCCTGTCCCGTCGCGAGATGCTGAAGGCGCAGGCGGCCGGCGTCGCCGCGCTCGCCGCCAATATGAGCGTGCCGGCCGAGGCGCAGCCGGTGACCGGCGGCGTCGATACCCTGCAGATCAAATGGTCGAAGGCGCCGTGCCGCTTCTGCGGCACCGGCTGCGGCGTCATGGTCGGCGTCAAGGAGGGCAAGGTCATCGCCACCCATGGCGACATGAAGGCTGACGTCAATCGCGGCCTGAACTGCATCAAGGGCTATTTCCTCTCCAAGATCATGTACGGCAACGACCGCCTGACCCAGCCGCTGCTGCGCAAGAAGAACGGCGTCTACGCCAAGGACGGCGAGTTCACGCCGGTCTCCTGGGACGAGGCCTTCGACACCATGGCCGCCAAGGCCAAGGCGGTCCTCAAGGCCAAGGGCCCGACCGCGCTCGGCATGTTCGGCTCCGGCCAGTGGACGATCTTCGAGGGCTATGCCGCGACCAAGCTGATGCGGGCCGGCTTCCGTTCCAACAATCTCGACCCGAACGCCCGCCACTGCATGGCCTCGGCGGCCTATGCCTTCATGCGCACCTTCGGCATGGACGAGCCGATGGGCTGCTACGACGATTTCGAGCATGCCGACGCCTTCGTGCTCTGGGGCTCGAACATGGCGGAGATGCACCCGATCCTGTGGACGCGGGTGACGGATCGCCGGCTCGGCCAGCCGCATGTGAAGGTCGCGGTGCTCTCGACCTACACGCATCGCAGCTCCGACCTCGCCGACATTCCGATCGTGTTCAAACCGGGCACGGACCTTGCGATCCTCAACTACATCGCCAACCACATCATCACGACCGGCCGCGTGAACACCGATTTCGTCGGCAAGCACACGACCTTCGTGAAGGGGGCGACCGAGATCGGCTACGGCCTGCGGCCCGACGATCCGCGCGAGGTCAAGGCGAAGAAGGCCGCCGACGTCACCGCGACGACGCCGATCGATTTCGAGGCCTATGCCGCTTTCGTGAAGGACTACACGCTGGAGAAGGTCTCGGCCCTGACCGGGGTCGAGCCCGGCTTCCTGCAGCAGCTTGCCGAGCTCTATGCCGACCCCAAGCGCAAGGTCACCTCGTTCTGGACGATGGGCTTCAACCAGCATGTGCGCGGCGTCTGGGCGAACCAGCTCGTCTACAACCTGCATCTGCTGACGGGTAAGATCTCCGAGCCCGGCAACAGCCCGTTCTCGCTGACCGGCCAGCCCTCGGCCTGCGGCACGGCGCGCGAGGTCGGCACCTTCGCCCATCGCCTGCCGGCCGACATGACGGTGACCAACCCCGAGCATCGCAAGCATGCCGAGGAGATCTGGCGCGTCCCGAACGGGATCATCCCGGAGAAGCCCGGCTATCACGCGGTCGAGCAGGACCGGATGCTCAAGGACGGCAAGCTCAATTTCTACTGGATCCAGGTCAACAACAACCTGCAGGCTTCGCCGAACAGCAGCAACGAGGCCTATCCCGGCTATCGCAACCCGGACAATTTCATCGTCGTCTCCGATGCCTATCCGACGGTCACGGCGATGGCCGCCGACCTGATCCTGCCGGCCGCGATGTGGGTCGAGAAGGAGGGCGCCTACGGCAATGCCGAACGGCGCACCCATGTCTGGCACCAGCTCGTCCAGGCGCCTGGCGAGGCGCGCTCCGATCTCTGGCAACTGATGGAGTTCTCGAGGCGCTTCACCACCGACGAGGTCTGGCCGGCGGAGATCCTCGACGCCAACCCGAACTACAAGGGCAAGACGCTGTTCGACGTGCTCTATCGCAACGGCAATGTCGACAAGTTCGCGGCGAGCGAGATCGACCCCGAATACGACAATGTCGAAGCCAAGCATTTCGGCTTCTACGTACAAAAGGGGCTGTTCGAGGAATACGCCACTTTCGGCCGCGGTCATGGCCATGATCTCGGGCCTTATGATCTCTACCATCAGGTGCGCGGCCTGCGCTGGCCGGTGGTCGACGGCAAGGAAACGCTCTGGCGCTATCGCGAGGGGCTCGATCCTTATGTGAAGCCGGGCAAGGGTGTCGAGTTCTACGGCAACAAGGACGGCAAGGCCCGCATCATCGCGGTGCCCTACGAGCCGCCGGCGGAATCGCCCGACGGCGAATACGACCTCTGGCTGGTCACCGGCCGCGTGCTGGAGCACTGGCATTCCGGCTCGATGACGATGCGTGTACCCGAGCTCTACAAGGCCTTCCCTGGCGCGCGCTGTTTCATGCACCCGGAAGATGCCCGCAAGCGCGGGCTCAACCAGGGTGCCGAGATCACGGTGATCTCGCGCCGCGGCGAGATGCGCACCCGCGTCGAGACGCGCGGGCGCAACCGCATGCCGCCCGGCGTGGTCTTCGTGCCCTGGTTCGACGCCAGCCAGCTCATCAACAAGACGACGCTCGACGCCACCGATCCCATCTCCAAGCAGACGGATTTCAAGAAATGCGCGGTCAAGATCGTTCCGGTCTCGGGCTGATGCGCTCGCGGACCTTCTTCGGGGCCGCCCTCGCGGCCGGCCTCGTCCTCGCCTTCGGCGCCGCCGTCTCGCAGGAGGGCGCGCCGGTGAAGATAGTGCCGCGCCTGACGGGCACGGCCGACCCGATGGCACTCGAGCGCGTGCCGGCGCTCGGCCGGCCGGTCGTCGACGACGTCCGGCGGATGCGGAACTATCCGGAGCAGCCCCCGGTGATCCCGCATGCGATCGACGGCTACCAGCTCACCCTCAACACCAATCGCTGCATGGACTGCCACAAGCGCGAGTTCACGGAAGGCTCGGGAGCGCCGATGATCAGCGTGACCCATTTCCAGGACCGCGACGGGCAGGTGCTCTCGGACGTGACGCCGCGGCGCTATTTCTGCACTGCCTGCCATGTCCAGCAGACCGATGTCGCGCCCCTGGTCCCGAACCGGTTCCAGGATGCCAAAGACATCGGCCGGAAGCCCTGAGGCGCGTGCATCATGGCCAGGCTCAAATCCCTCATTCTCTGGTGCTGGGGCGTCGTCGTCAGGTTCTGGCGCATCATCAGCCGACCGAGTGCCTATCTGCCGCTCGGCCTGCTGACGCTCGGCGGCTTCGTCGGCGGCGTGCTCTTCTGGGGCGGCTTCAACACGGCGCTGGAGATCACCAATACCGAGAAGTTCTGCACGTCCTGTCACGAGATGCGCGACAACGTCTATCAGGAGCTGCAATCGACGGTGCATTTCTCCAACCGCTCGGGCGTTCGCGCGACCTGCCCGGACTGCCACGTCCCGCATAACTGGACGGACAAGATCGCCCGCAAGATGCAGGCGTCGAAGGAAGTCTGGGGCAAGATCTTCGGCACGATCTCGACGCGCGAGAAGTTTCTCAACCACCGGCTGGAGCTCGCCAAGCACGAATGGTCGCGGCTGAAGGCGAACGACTCGCTGGAGTGCCGGAACTGCCATTCCGCGGTCGCGATGGATTTCACCAAGCAGACCCGCCGCGCCGCCGAAATCCACGGGCGCTTCCTGACCACAGGCGAGAAGACCTGCATCGACTGCCACAAGGGTATCGCCCATCTGCTGCCGGACATGAGGGGAATCGAACCCGGCTGGAAGGATGCGCCGGAGCTGCAGGGCAAGGGCAGCGCCTCCTGGCACGGGCCGGAGCGCGCGATGCGGACCTATCTGGCGGAGATCGAGACGCGGTGAGGGGAGATACCGGGAACCGTCTGAGAGCGGATACCGGTTTCGATGGCCGATCCAGGCCGGTGGTGAAACCGGCTAGGGTGCGGCATTGAGGTCCATGACAAAATTCTGAGGCAGCGGGGCTCCGTCGGACCAGCAATGGCGGACGATAGCGATGCGGCCTGCATCGATCAGGCTGTTCTCGTCGCCGGCCCTGTGGCTATGCGGTCGTCCGCGGCGGATGCGCCAGACGATACGATCGCCGTCTTCCGTCTTGATATCCGCAGCTCCAGCGATCTTGTCGCGGCCGATGGAGGCGAGTCCGGCTTCAGCCGGCAGCTCCCTGGGCAGGTTGACGCTGAGAAAGGCGCCTTCACGCACCCAGTCCTGGCGCTTGGCCCAGAGCCGCTCGATCAGCTTGGCCAGTGCAGCAACATCCTGCTCCTCGGACGTGCCGCCCTTGGTGCGTGAAAAGCCGATCGCCGGAATGTCCCAGAAGCTCGCCTCGCGCGCGATGGACAGCGTGCCGGAATAGGCGGCGTCCTCTGCGGCATTGCGCCCGTCATTGACGCCGGAGAGCACGAGGTCTGGCAGGCCGCCATGGCGGAAAAGCACCGTCATCGCCGCAACGACGCAATCGGCCGGCGTTCCGTCGAGCGCGTAGACCTGTTCCTCACGCCGTGTAAGCGTCAGATCGCGGTCGAAGGAGAGATGGTGGCTCGCCGCCGTCCATTTCCGTTCCGGCGCAACCACCCAGATGTCGGAGGCGACACGCGCAGCCGCGTGGCGCAGAAGGGCGATGCCGGGGGCGTCGATACCGTCATCGTTGGCGATCAGGATTCGCATGGTCAGATCTCGATGGTGTCGCCGGGCGTGAGGCCGATGACGAGCTTTGGAATATCGGCTGCGAGCATTGCGGCAGTCGCGGCATCACAGGAATGGGCGATGATGCGATCGGCGCCGCTTGCCGAGGCGAGCGTGACGTTCTCAGGCAATGTCGGATGGGTCGGGAAGCGCAGCCATTCGGCTTCGCCAGCGGCGAGCATGAGATCGGCCGGGCTGCCCTTGGGGATGCCGCCGGTCAGCAGGACCGGATGACGCTCACGGTGAGCCTGCGCGAGTGCGGCCTTGGAAGGCCCGGCGAGCCCCATGCCGTCATCGACGAGCAGCGCGGCCCGCGGCAGTGCCTGTCCTTCCTCCCAGAGCAGGGCCTCGGCAAATCGTGCCGAGAGGATATCGGCGGCGCCGGGCTTCAGCCAGGCTGCAGCCGAGATTTGTTGGGCCAGCGCTTCGCGCATCGCAGGATGGATCGCGATCGGCGTGTCGATCAGCCCGATCAGTTCAACGGAGCGGCCGGAGAGCGGCGTCGGCAGGACGGCGCCCTGCGGATGATCGGCGAGCCAGCGCTTGATAGCGGCGCCGCGCTCGGCGGCAGGGATGCGATCGGGGCCGTAGGAAGCATCGACCAGCAGCAGGTCGCAGGGCGGCAGCGCGTCCATGGCGAAGACGGGGCTCGCGGGTACGACATCGCCGCAATAGCTGAGGCTGCGTCCCCCTGCGCTCAGATGGCTCCAGATACCGCCGACGACATGACCGCTGCGGCCGGTGCGGATGGCGATCGAGCCGATGGCGAAATCCGCACCTGGCGCGACGATCTCGACGGGAGCCTGTCGAGCGAGGTCCCGCTCCTTCGGCGTGGCATAGGCGGCGAGCGTCGCGTCCGCCTCGGCAGCGGATTCGGCGGTCATCAGGATGCGGCCGGAAAAGCCGTTCGCAAGGCACCAGCCGAGCGCCGCGACATGGTCCTCATGGGCATGCGTGACGATGATCGCGTCGATGCGCTCGAGCTCCGCTCGCGTGATCGCCGGATAATAGGCTGTTCCGCGCGCGCTGGTATCGACGCCGACATCGAGGAGGAGCCGGGCCCCGCCATGCTCGACGCCGACGCAGGTCCGGCCCTTCTCGCCGATCCCGCCATGAATGCTCAGTCTCATGCCGCCGGTCTCACGCAGCCTTGTCCAGGGAGACGCTCTCCGGGATGACCCAACCGTCCTGGATCGCGATCCGGATCGCGTCACCGGGCTGCGCCGGGGCGGGCTCGGTGGCATCGAGATGCAGCAGCGCACCGCTCGCAGCGTTGGAGCGGGCCTCGAGCCTGTAGTGCCCGCCCTGATAGGACAGGCGCTCGACGGCAGCTTGAAGTCCCGGTTCACCAGCGTGTGCGATCCCGATATCGCGCGCGCGCAGGCACAGCCTGGCCTCATTCGTGACCGGCTGGTCCGGTCGGCAGCGCACGACGGCCTCGACGCCGAGCACGCGGACCTTGCAACGGCCGGCCTGTGGTGGGGAAAGGATTGCCGCCGGCAGCACCATGCCCTCGCCGATGAAGCCGGCGACTGTCGTGTTCGCGGGTTCGCGATAGAGGACCGAAGGCGTGGCAAGCTGGAGCAGGCGGCCGCGATCCATCACCGCGATGCGGTCGGCCAGCGCCATCGCCTCGGCTTGATCATGGGTGATGTAGACCATGGTCGTGCCGGTCCGCTCATGAAAGCGCGCGAACTCGTCCTCCATCGAGGCGCGCAGATGCACGTCGAGATTGGCGAGCGGTTCGTCCAGCAACACCAGCGAAGGCTCGGTCACGAGACAGCGGGCGAGCGCAACACGCTGGCGTTGGCCCCCCGACAACATGCCGGGCCGGCGCTCGGCAAAGCCGTTCAACCCGACGAGATCCAAGGCTGCGGCGACGCGGCGCGCCCGCTCCGGATCGCGTATGCCGGCGACGATCAGGCCGTAAGCGACATTCTCGGCGACGGTCATGTGCGGCCAGAGCGCATAGGACTGGAAGACGATCCCGAGCTTGCGATGCTCGGGTGGGACATGCCGATCCCGGGAGGAAACGAGCCGCTCGCCGATGCGGATGACACCGCCGTCGAGCTTGTCGAAGCCCGCAATCTGGCGCAGCAGCGTGGTCTTGCCACAGCCGGACGGCCCGAGAACCGCGAGGAACTCACCGTCCGCGACATCGATCGAAACGTCGTCCAGGGCGATGTAGGAGCCGAAGCGCTTTTGCGCCCGGTCGATGGTCAGTCGCGCCACGGCAGGACCCCCTGGGGCAATTTTTGAGCAAAAAGTGTCGTTGTTGCCATCAGGCCTACAGTGACGAGCACCGTGATGGTCGCCAGCGCCGAGGCGTAAGTGGAATCGCCGCCTTGCTCGAAGGAGAACACGACCACGCCGAGCGTTTCCGCTCCGGACGACCAGAGCAGCGCCGAAACCGTCAGTTCGTTGAAGGCGGTAAGGAAGATCAGGAGCGCGCCCGCAATCGCCGCCGGAGCGACCAGCGGAAAGATGATGGTGACGAGGCGGCGCGGCAGGCCTGCACCAGCGACCTGCGCGGCCTCCTCCAGCGTCCGATCGATTTGCAGATAGCCACTGATCACCGGCCTGAGGCCGAGCACGAGAAAGCGCGCGAGATAGGCGAAGACGATGATCCAGACCGTGTTGTAGAGCGAGACGCCGACCAGCGGCAGCGGCTTGAGGAAGAGCAGGATCGCCGCGATGGCGAGCACGACGCCGGGCATGGCGTAGGGCAGCTCGGCCGCGAGGTTGAGCAGGCGCAGCGCACGCGATTTCTTCCAGACGATGAAATACCCGAGCGGAATGCAGATCAGCACGATCAGGATCGCGGCGCCTGCCGACATCAGGAAGCTGTTGACGAAGGCACGCCTCGAGGCCGCGTGCTCGAACAGGACATAAGCGTAGTTCGCGAACGTGACGGTAGCAGCGTTGAGCGGGACGCCGAAAGCCGGGATCAGCGAGGTCGTCAGCAGGCCGAGCAGGGGCAGCGCGAGCACGAGGACGGCGAAGGTCCAGAGCAGGATCTCCACCGGCACCCGCCAGCGCCCGAGTTCGAAGGGGCGTGCGGCGCTCGAGGTTGTGGTGATGCGGAAGTCACGGCGGCGCATCATGAAGTCCTGCAGCAGGATGCCGACCATGGCGATGACGCCGATCAGCAGCGACAGGATCGCGACCTCGGAGAGCACGCCTGGGCCGAGACCCGCGAGGCGCTGGTAGATCAGCGTCGGCAGCACGAGAAAATTGCCGGGGATTCCGAGGAAGGCCGGGATGCCGAAATTGCCGAGGCAGGAAACGAAGCAGAGCGCGATGCCGGCGACCAGCGGCGGCGTCATCAGCGGCAGCACCACCGTGCGCAGCACCGTGAGCGGCCCCGCCCCGGCCGCAAGCCCTGCCTCGATCAGCTCTTTCGGCAAGGCGCGCAGGCCGGCGCGCAGGGTCAGGAAGACCAGTGGCGCATATTGCAGGCCAAGCAGCAGGATAATGCCTTCGCGCGTATAGAGCGGATTGCGGCTGCCGAGCGGCGGGGCCATGCCGATCAGCTTGAGCAGCGTGCTCGACGGGCCGAAGAGCTGGAGCCAGGCCAGCGCGGTGACCTGCGGCGCGATCATCAGCGGCAGGACGAAGCAGAAGGTGAAGGCGTTGCGGGCGCGAATGTCGGTCAACGTCGCCAGCAAGGCCACCGTTCCGCCGATCAGGACGGAGAGCACCGTCCCGGATATCGCGACGACCAAGCTGTTCCATGTGGCAGTCCACGTCGCGGAACTGCCCAGCGCCTTGCCGAGCGCGGTCGTAGACAATTGCCCGCCGGGCGCGAAGCCCTCGACGACAAGGCGCCCGATCGGCAGCAGGGAAAGCAGCGCGACGAGGCCGACCAGCCCCCAAAGGAGGCCCGCCTCCTCGACGCGCGTGCGCAGCGTCGCGGTGTCGACGAAGGACATGCGCACCTGGCTGGGCTCAGTTGCCGAACATGGTGGCGAAGCGGGCCTTGTCGGCCTCGGTCGCCTTGACCACGGCCGCGATGTCAGAGGCCATGACGTTGATCTTGGTGCCTTCCGGCAGCCAGGACGGCGAGCCGATGCTGGGCTTGGCCGGGATATAGCCCATCCAAAGCGCCAGCTTCTGCCCGGCATCGGAGAGAATGAAGTCGACGAAGGCCTTGGCGGCCGCCTCGTTCTTGGTCGACTTGATGATGGCGACGGGTTCGGTCACGGCCGGGGCGCCTTCCTTCGGGAAGACGAAATCGATCGGGGAGCCCTGCTTCTTGGCGTTGTAGGCCATGAAGTCGACGAGCACGCCATAGGCCTTCTCGCCGGTTGCAACGGATTTCAGGACCGCGCCATTGCCGCGCACGGCGACAGCCTCGTTGGCTTTCAAGCCTTCGAACAGCTTCCAGCCGAGGTCGGGGCGCGCCGTCATGGTCGAGAGCATGATCGCGGCCGCGCCGGAATAGAGCGGGCTCGGCATCGAGATCTGGCCCTTGTAGGAGGGCTTGTCGAGATCGGTCCAGGAGGTCGGCTTCTCCTTGGCTGCGGTGTTGTAGGCGATGCCCGTCGTGATCAGCTTCGAGCCGAAATAGGTCTTGTCGGCGTCGAAGGAGCCGGGCTGGAAGCCGTCCGTCTTGGCGCCGGGATAGGCGAGGAGCTGGTTCTGGCTCTTCAGGATTTCCATGCTGGCGGCATCGGCGATCAGGAGCACGTCGGCGCCGGGCTGGCCGGCCGAGATCTCGGCGGCCAGCTTGCCCATCACCTCGGTCGTGCCGGAGCGGAAGATGTCGATCTCGATATTGGGATAGGCCTTCTTGAAGGCTGCCGTGGTCTGGGCGGCGTCCTTCTCGGGCTGCGAGGTGTAGAGCACGAGCTTGCCCGAGGGCGCCTGGGCGTAAGCGGGTGCGGCGGCCAGCAGGGCGGCGGCCGTCATCATCAATCCGCGCCGGGCGAAGCGGCGGCGTGTCAGAGTCATGGTTTCGTCTCCTCCGTTGTCGCGATGTCGACCTTTACGCCAAATGCGCCGGTCGATCTTCGTGTCAGATCGTCATGTCGGATCATCTTTAGCCGATCGCCCGCGACGCGGTGCGACCGGCGGCATCTTCCTTCACAGAAGCAGCTCGGGGTTTTCAAGAGCCTCGCGCAGATCGGCCATGAAACGGGCCGCCGCGACGCCGTCGACGATGCGGTGATCCGAGGACAGCGTGAAGTTCGCCATCGGCCTGAGCACGATCTGGCCATCGCGCCCGACCGGCTTGTCGACGGTGCGGCCCACCGCGAGAATCGCGCCCTGCGGCGGATTGATGATCGCGGTGAACGAATCGACGCCGTACATGCCGAGATTGGAGATGGTGAAGGTGCCGCCGCCGAGCTCGGCCGGAGTCAGCGTGCGCTTCGCCATGCCCTCGCGCAACCGGGCGAATTCGCGGGTCATGGCCCGCATGTCCATCGCGCCCGCATCGCGCAGCACGGGCACGACGAGGTCGCCGTCGCGCTCCATGGCGATGCCGATATCGATCCGCTCGTGGAAACGGGTCGCCTCGCCCTCGGCCGAGGCATTGATGACCGGGTGGTCGCGCAGGATGCGCGCGGCGACGCGAGCGATCAGCACGGTCAGGCTGGGCTTGGGCGCACCGATGCGCTCGTGGCGCTTGGCGAGGCGGCCGAGCAGGTCGCGCGCGGCGCTCATTTCGATCTCGGAGGTGAGATAGAAATGCGGGGCGGTCCGCATGCTCTCGGAAAGCCGGTTCGCGACGATGCGGCGGATGGCGGAGAAGGGTTGCAGGCGGCCTTCGGGAACGCTGGCCGCAGGAGCCGGGGCGGAGCGGGCGTCCTGCGCCGGAGTGCAGCACGGCCGCTGTTCCAGATGGCGCTTCACATCCGCTTCACTGACGCGGCCGCGCGGGCCGGTACCGGTCACCGTCTTGAGATCGAGCGCGTTCTGGCGGGCGATGCGGCGAGCGAGGGGGGTCGCGCGCAGGCCTGACGAGGCCGGTGCGACCGCATTCACCGGAGCGGCCGAGGCCTCTGCTTTCGGAAGCGATGTGGCAGCCGCCACGGTAGCCGCAGCGGCTGCCGGCTCGGACGGTGCGGTGGCGGCCTCACCGTCGAGGTAGATCCATGCAACAGGAGTTCCGACCGAGATCGGCACGCCGGTCTGCGCCTTGATGTTCCGGATCGCGCCGCTGGCGGGCGCCTCGACCTCCATCACGGCCTTGTTGGTGCCGATCTCGAAGATCGTGTCGCCCTGGCGGACCTGATCGCCTTCCTTGACATGCCAGGCCTCGATCGTGCCCGTCTCCATGTCCATGTCGACCTTGGGAAGGATGACCTCGATGGGCATCAGGCTTCCCCGCGACGGACGAGATTGGTGGCGGCGGTGACGATGTCGTCCTCCTGCGGGACGGCCGCCTTCTCCAGCACCGGGTTGTAGGGGATCGGCGCATCGGCGCCGCCGAGCCGGATGATCGGCGCATCCAGGAAATCGAAGACCTCGCTCTCGGCGATCATCGCCGAAATCTCGGCGCCGATGCCCATGGTCTTCACGCCCTCGTAGACGACGAGCAGGCGATGCGTCTTGCGCACGCTCTCGGCGATGGTGGTGAAGTCGATCGGGCGGATCGAGCGCAGGTCGATCACCTCGGCCGAGATGCCGTCGCCGGCCAGGCGTTCGGCCGCGGCCTCGGCCTTGCGGGCCATGATCGAGGAGCCGACGATGGTCACATCCGTGCCCTCGCGGCGGATCGCGGCCTTGCCGATCGCGACGCGATAGGCCTCGGCCGGGACATGGCCCTTGGTCTTGTAGAGCAGCTTGTGCTCGAAGATCAGCACGGGGTTGGGGTCGTCGATCGCCGCGAGCAGCATGCCCTTGGCATCATGCGGCGTGCTCGGCTGAAGGACTTTCAGGCCCGGCACATGGGCGAACCAGGCTTCCAGGCTCTGGCTGTGCTGGGCGGCCGCACCTGTGCCCGAGCCGCCGGGCAGGCGCACCACCATCGGCACGCTCGCCTTGCCGCCGAACATGAAGCGGATCTTGGCCGCCTGGTTGACGAGCTGCTCCATCGCGAGCGTGACGAAATCCGAGAACTGGATCTCCAGCACCGGGCGCATGCCGGTGATCGCGGCGCCGACCGCGGCACCCGCAATGCCGAGCTCGCTGATCGGCGTATCGATCACGCGCTCCTTGCCGAAGCGGTAGACAAGGTCGCCGGAGACGCCGAAGGCGCCGCCATAGACGCCGACATCTTCGCCGAACAGGAAGACGCGGCTATCGGCCTCCATCGCCTGTCCGAGCGCCTCGCGCACGGCCTCGGCATAGGAAAGCTCGCGGATCTCGCTCACGGCTTCGAGCGTGTCAGAGGGCATAGACGTCACGGGTCAGGTCTTTCGGATCGGGGTCCGGGCAGGCGCGGGCGAATTCGACGGCGGCGTCGATGTCGCGCTGGGCGTCCTCTTCGAGCTTCATCAGCGCGGCCGCATCGAAGCGGTCATGCGCCTTGAGCTCGTCCTCGAGCCGCCGGATCGGGTCCTGGTTGCGCCATTCCTCGATCTCCTCCTTGGAGCGGTAGAGATTGCGGTCGCTCTTGGAATGGCCGCGCCAGCGATAGGTCTTGCACTCGATCAGCGAGGGACCCTCGCCGGAGCGGGCGCGGGCGATCGCGACCTTCGCCACGGCGGCGACGCCGGCGAGATCGTTGCCGTCGAGGCAATGGCCGGGCATGCCATAGGCCGCCGCGCGGTCGGCGACGTTCGGCACCGCCATGGCGCGGCCGATATCCATCGACATGCCGTATTTGTTGTTCTCGCAAACGAAGACGACCGGCAGCTTCCAGATCGAGGCCATGTTGAGCGCCTCGTGGAAGGCGCCTTCGTTCGAGGCGCCGTCGCCGAAGAAGACCATGCAGACGCGGCCGTTCTTCTGCGCCTTGATGCTCATCCCGACGCCGACCGCGATCGGCAGGCCGCCGCCGACGATGCCGTTGGCGCCGAGATTGCCGCCCTCGACATCGGCGATATGCATCGAGCCGCCGCGACCCTTGCAGTAGCCGGTCTCCTTGCCGAAGAACTCGGCGAACATCAGCTTGGGCTCTGCGCCGCGGGCGATGCAGTGGCCATGGCCGCGATGGGTCGAGAGGATGTAATCGTGGGCTTCGAGCGGCAGCGTCGTGCCGACGGCGCTGGCTTCCTGCCCGATCGAGAGATGCATCGTGCCGTGGATCAGGCCGCGCATGTAGCTCGCCTCGGCGGCCTCCTCGAACTTGCGGATCAGGTGCATGCGGGTCAGCGCCTGCGCCATTGTCGCGTCGTCCAGCGCAGCGAGTTCCGGCCGCTGGTTCGGCTTCTGGTCAGCGCTCATGGGTTCAGCGCTCATTCTTGGGCTCCGGAGGTCAGCGCGGCGATCATTGCGTCCTGGGCGCGGCGCACCTCGACGATCTTCAGCCGTTCGTCGGGCGTGGCGTCGGCCAGCGTGATGAGTTCGCCCTTGCGGACGGGCCGGGTCATGGTCGCGCCCTGGGCGAGGCCGATCGGCAGCGCCTTGCGCGCCTGCGCATCGGCGCGGGAGAGAGCGAAGCCGCGATAGCCGTATTCGCCGATGGCATCGAGCGTCTCGCCGATGGCGAGATCGCGCTTGGCGACGCAGCCGACCTCGGAAGTCGGCACCGGCAGCGGGCGCATATGGCTCTGGTTGAAGATCACGGCGGCAGCGGCCGAGAGCGGCACTTCCAGGCTCGTCAGGTGATAGGGCCGGAAGAAGGAATAGTACGGGCCGGGGCCGAGATGCAGGTCGCTCATCCGCTCGCGGACGCGGGGATGGCGCATCTCGGCGACGGCGAAGACGCCGGGCGCGACGCCCTTTGCCACCGAGAAATCGACCACCCCCTTTTGCGAGAGCAGGCCGCCCTCTTCCTGCGGGCAGAAATAGTTCTGCAACTCGTCCTTGGGCGCGGCCGGGCCGTGCATGCCCGGGATGTCGGGCACGAAGCCGCAGGCATTGGCGATGGCGACCATCTCGACCATCGTCTTCGAGCCGTCGACGAACTCGACGAGCATGCGGGGGTTCATGTTCCGGCGGGTAGCTTCCTCGACATAGTCGGCCGGGACGGCGTCGATGCGGAACGGGTTGTTCTTGCCCTTGCCGGCAGCGACGACGGGATAACCCATGGCGCGGACGAAATTGATCAGTTCCATTGCGGCGGCCGGCTCGTCGCCGGCACCGAGCGTGTAGACGACGCCGGCCTTGGCGGCCTCGACCGCGAGATAGGAGCCGATGGTGATGTCGGCCTCGACATTCATCATCACGATATGCTTGCGCGCGGCGATCGCGGTCAGCGCGACGCGCGAGCCGGCCTCGGGATTGCCGGTGGCGTCGATGATGACGTCGACATGGGACGAGCGGCAGATCAGGTCGAGCGAGGTCGTTGCGGCGATGCGCCCCTTGCGGCGGGCGGTGTCCAGCCCAGCCTCGTCGGTGACGTTGTCGACCTCGCCCTTTCGCCCTGCGAGTGCGGCGGCCTCCGCGACGCGGTCCGGCGCGATATCGGCGACGGCGGCGATCTCGATGCCGGTCATCTGGGAGATCTGGACGACGATGTCGGTGCCCATCTGGCCGGCGCCGATCAGGCCGACGCGGACCGGCTTGCCTGCCTTGCCACGCAGTTCGAGCGCTTCGGCCAATGACAGGCCGGCAGCGGGCGCCGCCAAAGGCGGTTGCGTCAGGATCGCGGCCATCTTTGTGGCATCTCCCTAAGGACATATGTTCTTTTGGTGGAACAAAAGATCGGATCTTTCGTTCTGTCAAGCGCGCATATGTTCAAGTCGGTTGCTTTTCCCGCTTCGATCCTGCGATGCTGCGAAAGAGGTTGTGCAGCTTGGCGGCGGAACGTTGGAAGACATCATCGAGCCCGGACATTTTCACCGCGAGGAACCGATCGCAGACGCCAAGGTCCGCGCGGCATGGCTCTATTATGTCGAGGGGTTGACGCAGGAGCAGATCGCCGAGGTGCTGGGCCTCAGCCGAATCAAGGTGGTGCGGATGCTGGCTGCGGCCCGCGCCGAGGGGCTGGTCAAGATTCGGATCGACGCGCGGTCCGCCCGGCAGGCCGGGCTGGAGCGCGGGCTTGTCACCCGGTTCGATCTCGACGAGGCGGTGGTGGTGCCCGCGACCCGCGATCCCGCCCATGTCTCGGCGATGGTCGGCTATGCGGCGGGACTGTGGCTCTCCGACAAGCTGACCGACGGGACGGCGCTGGCCGTCGGCTGGGGCCAGACGCTGCACCAGGCCCTACGCGGGATCCAGCCGCGCCAGCTGGAAAAGATGTCGGTGGTATCGCTGCTCGGCGGCCTGACCCATTCGCGCAGTATCAATCCCTCGGCGGTGGCGCGACGGGTTGCCGACATGTTCGGCGCCGATTGCTTCCAGCTCACCGCGCCGGTCTTTGTGTCCGATGCTGCACTCCGGGACGCGCTTTGGCGGGAGCCGCCGTTGCGCGAGCTGCTGGAGCGCGCGCGCGCCGCAGATATCGCGCTGGTCAGCGTCGGCGACCTTGTCGCCGACTCGACCCTGTTCCGGGAGGGGCTGCTACCCCAATCCGATCTGACGTCGCTGCAGAATGCCGGCGCCGTCGGCGATCTGGTCTGCCACTTCATCGACGCCGAGGGCGAACTGGTCGATCATCCCGTCAATCGACGGATCATGGCCGTGAGTCCCGCCGATCTCAAGGGGATCGCTCTGGTCGCGATTGCGGCGGGCGGTGCTCACAAGGAACAGGCGATCCGCGCCGCCCTGCTGGCGAGCAACGCCAGGGTTCTGATCACGGATGAAAGCGCTGCCGAAGCCCTCCTGGCCGAGAGCGCGTTCGCGCGCGGCGGGGAACGGCGGCTGCAAGCACAGGGGAGTTAGGAACATGGCCAATAATCTCGAACTGTTCGCCCGCAACTCGCTCCAGTTCCGCCCCTCGGACATCAGGCTGATGCTCGAGCGGGTGCATTCGCACCTCGTAAAGCCCCGGATGTCGTCGGAGGAACTGCTGGACGTCGTCAAAGGATTGGGCTTCGAGACGGTGGAAGCTTTCGGAGAGCACATCGGATTGGAGGCCCGGACTGCCGAGAGCTGGGCTCGCTACGGGCTGTCCCGGGACGCGGCGCAGTTGCTGCTCGCCCTTCTGAACTACCGCCACCGCCTGCTCGATGCGATGGACGATTTCGAAAAGACCACGCAGATTCCCCTGGACGGTTTCTTCGAGGCCCAGAAGCTACCCTGAGTTCTGAAAGATCGGCTCCGCTCATTCTGCTGGTGCCCCGCTCCGGACAGGCGGGGTGACGATGATCGCGGGCGAGGGCGCTGCCGATATCCAATCCACCAGGCCGGTAGCGTTGCGCCGTCGGTACCAGTGGTCAGCCAGGTGCGAACGGGGCGCGTTGCTCGCCTTCGGTTCGCAATTCCGGCATGCCTCGCCGGGCGTCACGCGCAATCGCCTCGCGGCCGTCGGATGCGCCGCCTCCGTGAACATGGTGCGCTGAACGCGGCCGCGACAAAGTGGCTCGTCTCCTGCGTCGGGCAGGCCGCCGGTCATGCCGGCTACGGCGCTCACTTGTCGATCGTCGTGAGGGCCCGACTCGAAGATGTCCGTGCGGCCGAGCCCGGTCGTCGTCGCCCGAGGCGCGCTGTAGCTCGTCTCGACTGCTACGTTATCGGGCTCGGCGCGCCAATACGGCCTGGATCCCGCAAATCCCTCCGATCGAAGCTATGCCGCCGGCGCTCGGCTCCGATCGCTGGAGGCGGGGACAGGCCCGGGATTCGAGCGATCTAGGGTCGCTTGCACCCGTGAGACATTTAGGTTGCGTTGATCACAATAAGTGCATACAGAATGGAATATAGATTGTATGCATTGAATGTTCACAATCAAGGCTCGTCGCCATGCTCGCATTCCTCGCCAAGCGGATGCTCGCGGTCATCCCCGTGATGGCCATCGTCGCGGTCGTCGTCTTCCTCCTGTTGCGCTTGAGTCCGGGTGACCCGGCTTTGGTCATTGCCGGCGACAATGCCGATCCTGAAGCGGTGCAGCGCATCCGGGTCGCGCTCGGGCTCGATCAGCCGCTTGTGACGCAATTCTGGGTCTGGCTGCGGCACATGCTGTCCGGCGATCTCGGCACCTCGATCTTTTCGAAGCTGCCGGTGACGGACCTGATCCTGCAGCGCGCGGAACCCACCCTGTCGCTTGCGCTGGCGACGATGGTTTTCGCCATCGGCGTCGCCATTCCGCTCGGCACCATCGCGGGCGCCACCGCCGGGAGCTGGCTCGACCGCTCGCTGATGGCGGTCTCGGTGGTCGGCTTTTCGCTGCCGGCCTTCGTGCTCGGCTACTGCATGATCTATGTCTTCGCGCTGCAGCTCGGCTGGGCACCAGTGCAGGGCTTCACCAGCATATCGAAGGGCTTCCTGCCCTTCCTGCACAGCATCGCGCTGCCGGCGCTGACGCTGGGCCTCGCCTATATGGTGCTGATCGCCCGCATCACCCGCGCCAGCGTGCTGGAGATGATGGGCGAGGATTTCATCCGCACGGCCCGCGCCAAGGGCGTGGTCGAGCGGCTGGTCGTCACGCACCATGCGCTGCGCAATGCCGCGATCCCGATCCTGACCATCATCGGCATCGGGGTCGCCCTGCTGATCAGCGGCGTCGTGGTGATCGAGACCGTGTTCAACATCCCCGGCATCGGCCGGCTCGTCGTCGATGCCATCCTGAAGCGGGACTATCCCGTGATCCAGGGCGTCATCCTGCTGTTCTCCGCCGTCTACGTCCTGATCAACCTGGCGATCGACGTCGGCTACGCGTTTCTCGATCCGAGGGTGCGCTACTGATGACCCTGCTCTCCCCCGCTCAGGCCGACGAGGGGCCGCGCAATCCCTTCCTCGGCCTCGCCGCGCAGGCACTGCGCAACCCTTCCGTGCTGATCGGCGGCTTCATCGTCGCTGCGATCGTGATCATGGCCGCGGCGGCGCCGCTGCTGGGCACCGTCGATCCCGTGCGCATCAACCCGGCGATCCGGCTGAAGCCGCCTTCCGATCTGTTCTGGTTTGGCACCGACCTGTTCGGGCGCGACATCTACAGCCGCGTCGTCTATGGCGCGCGCAGCTCGCTCATGGTCGGCGTCAGCGTCGCCGCCTGCGCCATCGTCTTCGGCGTCGCGATCGGCCTCGTCACCGGCTATTTTCGCAGGCTCGACGTCGTCGTCATGCGCGTCATGGACGGGCTGATGGCGATCCCGACCTTCCTGCTTGCGATCGCGCTGGTCTCGCTCACCCGTGCCAGCGTCGGCACCGTCGTCGCAGCCCTGACCATTCCCGAGATCCCCCGCGTCGTGCGCCTCGTGCGCAGCGTCGTGCTGACCGTGCGCGAGGAAGCCTATGTCGAGGCGGCGATCTCGGTCGGCACGCCGACGCCGCTGATCCTGCTGCGCCATATTCTGCCCTCGACCATCGCGCCGCTGCTGGTGCTCGGCACCTATGTCTGCGCCCAGGCGATCCTGGTCGAGGCGGCGCTGAGCTTCCTCGGCACCGGCCTGCCGCCGGAAATCCCGAGCTGGGGCAACATGATCTCGGAGGGGCGCACCTTCTTCCAGGTGATGCCGCGCCTCGTCTTCCTGCCGAGCCTGTTCCTGGCGCTGACCGTGCTCGGCATCAACCTGCTCGGCGACGGCCTGCGCGACACGCTCGACCCGCGCATCGCCAAGCGGATGTGAGGGGGATCGCCATGACCGCTGCGCCTCTCGCCAACCTCCCCATCGTCGAGATCCGCGATCTCGCCGTGCCGCTGCCGGATGGCGGCGACCGGCGCAACGCGGTCGACGGCGTCTCCTTCTCCGTCGCCGAGGGCGAGATCGTCTGCGTCGTCGGCGAGTCCGGCTCCGGCAAGTCGATCACCGCCCAGGCGATCATGGGTCTCCTGCCCAAGATCTTCGTCAAGCCGAAGGGCGCGATCCTGTTCGAGGGCGAGGACCTGCTCAAGGCCACGCCGGCGCGGATGCGCAGCCTGCGCGGCAGCGGCATCGGCATGATCTTCCAGGAGCCGATGACCGCGCTGAACCCGGTCCACACCGTCGGCGCCCAGATCGACGAGGTGCTGCGCGCTCATCTCACGCTGCCGGCGCAGGAGCGTTTCGCCCGCGTCGTCAAGGCGATGGAGGAGGTCGGCCTGCCCGATCCCGAGCGGATGTACTATTCCTTTCCGCACCAGCTCTCCGGCGGCCAGCGTCAGCGCGTGCTGATCGCCGCCGCGCTGATCCTGCAGCCGCGCCTCCTGATCGCCGACGAGCCGACGACCGCGCTCGACGTCACCACCCAGAAGCAGATCCTCCAGCAGATCCGCGACCTCCAGCGCAGCCGCGGCATGGGCGTGCTGTTCATCACCCATGATATCGGCGTCGTCGCCGAGATCGCCGACCGGGTCGTGGTGATGAAATCCGGCAGGATGGTCGAGACCGGCAGCGTCGAGCGCATCCTGACCGCGCCCGAGGCCGATTATACCCGCATGCTGATCGCTGCCGTGCCGACGCTGGAAGCGGCCCGGCCGGCCGGGCCCGTCCATGGCCCGCTCGCGCTCTCCGTCAAGGACATCGCCAAGACCTACACCATCCGCAGCGCCTTCGGCGGCATGCGCGAGATCGCGGCCTTGAAGCCGACCTCGCTGACCCTGCATCGTGGCGAGACGATCGGCGTGATCGGCGAGTCCGGCTCCGGCAAGTCCACGCTCGCGCGCTGCATCACCAAGCTGATCGAGCCGAGCTCCGGCGAGGCGACGCTGACCGGCGACGGCGCGCAGAAGCCCTTCCGCCGCCGCATGCAGATCGTCTTCCAGGACCCCTTTCGCTCGCTGAACCCGCGCCGCACGGTCGGCCAGTCGATCATCGAGGGGCCGATGAATTTCGGCACGACCAAGGCCGAGGCCTGGGAGAAGGCGCGCGAATTGATGGCGCTGGTCGGGCTCGATCCGGCGGCGCTCAACCGCTACCCGCACCAGTTCTCCGGCGGCCAGCGCCAGCGCATCTCGATCGCCCGCGCACTCGCCATGGAGCCCGAGATTCTGGTCGCGGACGAAGCCGTCTCGGCGCTCGACGTCTCCGTGCAGGCCCAGGTTCTGAAGCTGATCGACGACGTCCAGAAGCGCTTCAACCTCGCCATCCTGTTCATCACCCATGACCTGCGCGTCGCCGCCCAGATCTGCGATCGGCTGCTGGTGATGCATCGCGGCGAGCTGGTCGAGCAGGGCAGCGTCCGCGCCGTCTTCTCGGCGCCGTCCCACGACTACACGCGCCGCCTGCTGGATTCGATCCCCGGACGACGCGCCGCTGCCTGAAGCACAGCAACAATATCCGCAAAAAGGGAGAGCCCGGATGTTATCGCGCCTCAATAAGACATGCCGTGCCCTGCTGGCCTCCGCCTGCCTGCTCGCCGGACTCGGCGTGGCCGAGGCCACGACGTTGCGCTTCGTGCCCCATGCCGACCTGCAGGCGCTCGACCCGATGGGCTCGACCGCCGACATCGTGAAGATGCACGGCTTCCTGATCTACGACACGCTCTACAGCCTCGACGCGAACTTCGTCCCGCAGCCGCAGATGGTGAAGGACCTGAAGATCTCGGACGATCGCAAGACCTATCGTTTCACCCTCCGCGACGGGCTGAAATGGCATGACGGAAAGCCCGTGAAGGCCGAGGACGCCACGGCTTCGCTGAAGCGCTGGATGGCGCGCGACGCCGCCGGCCAGCTCATGGGCCGCGTTCTCGTCGAGATGAAGATCGTCGACGACAGCACCTTCGAGCTCGTCTTCAAGGAGCCTTACGGGCTCGTGCTGGAATCGCTCAGCAAGGTCGCCTCGAACATCCCCTTCATCATGCCGAAGCGGGTCGCGGAAACCGACCCGTTTAAGGAGATCCAGGATTATACCGGCTCCGGCCCCTATCGCTTCGTCGCCAAGGAATGGGTGCCCGGCAACAAGGTCGTCTACGAGAAATTCGACGGCTACGTGCCGCGTTCCGAGCCGGCCAGCGCCTTCGCCGGCGGCAAGGTCGCCAATGTCGACCGCATCGAATGGCTGATCATCCGCGACCAGCAGACCGCGATGGCGGCGCTGCTCAGCGGCGAGATCGACGTCTGGGAAAACCCCTCGCTCGACCTGCTGCCGGTGCTGCAGGCGGCGCCGAACCTCGCGACCCAGGTCATCAACAAGACCGGCAAGCAGGCGCAGCTCTATTTCAACCACACCCAGCCGCCCTTCGATAATCCGAAGGCGCGCCAGGCGATGTTCTGGCTGACCAAGCAGCAGGACTACCTGCAGGCGATCAACGGCAACCCGGATTTCTACCGGACCTGCGCCTCCTTCTTCGTCTGCGGCACGCCGATGGAGACCGATGCCGGCCTCGAAGCCCTGAAGGCGCCCGATCCGGCCAAGGCCAAGGCGCTGTTCAAGGAAGCGGGGTGGGATTTCGCCAAGCCGATCGTCGTGCTCGACCCCACCGACGAGACCACCGCCCATCCCGCCACGGTCGTGACCGTGCAGGCGATGCGCGATATCGGCCTCAAGGTCGATGTCCAGGCAATGGACTGGGCGACGCTGCTCAAGCGCCGCAACTCCAAGGAGCCGACCAGCAATGGCGGCTGGAACATCGTGCATTCCTATACCGGCGGCCAGGTCGTCACGACGCCGGTCTGGAGCATCGCCTTCTCCGGCGCCTGCGAGAAGGGCCTGTTCGGCTGGCCCTGCGACCAGACGATCGAGGACCTGCGCCTGAAATGGGCGATGGTCGACGGCGTCGAGGCCAAGAAGGCCGTCGCCGCCGAGTTCTCCCGCCGCGCTTTCGAGACCGGACACCATGTCCCGCTCGGCCAGTGGACGACCTATCTCGCCCGCTCGAAGAAGGTCACCGGCCTGCTGGAGACGCAGGACGTGCCGGCCTTCTGGAACATCAAGAAGGCCGACTGAGTCTTCCGCCCCTATCCGGCTGCGGCGCCCCGGCTGCCGCAGCCTCTCCCTTCACCGCCAAGAGACCCGACCATGACCGAGACCTTCGACCGGCTGGCTTTCGCGCCGGAGGAATATCTGGCCCGCCGCGATGCTTTGCGCGCCCTGATGGCCGAGCGCGGCATGGCAGCCGTCGTGCTCACTACGACCGAGAACACCTATTACCTCACCGGCTTCGGCTCGCTCGCCTATGGCGCGACGGCGCTGGTGATGCGCGCCGACGGCAAGGCGGCCTGGGTGATGCGCCGCACCGAGCTCAGCAATATCCGCGCGCTCAAGGACCAGCTCTGGGCCAATGAAGGCCTCGGCGTGACCGACGGGCAGGTCCATGCCGAGGTGCTGGAAGGGGCAATCGCCGATCTCGTCGGGCCGAACGCCGTGATCGGCGTCGAGTTCTCGGCCGTGCAACCGATCCTGCGCAGCTTCCTCGGCCCGCTTGGCGGCGGCAGCCGCAAGGTCGTCGATGCCACCGGGCTGGTCGAGCATCTGCGCCGGATCAAGAGCCCAGCCGAGATCGCGCTGCTGAAGCGGGCCGGCGCGATCGTCGCCCAGTCCTGCCGCGACGGCTTCGCGGCGCTGCACGAGGGCATGACGGATAGCGCGCTCGCCGCCGTCGTCACCGACAGCCTGCTGCGCAACGGCAGCGACCGCGTGGCGCAGATGCCGAATGTCTGCGCCGGTCCGCGCACGGCGCGCGCGCATGTCACCTGGTGCGGGGCGCCGATCCGGCGCGGCGAGGTTATCAATGTCGAGCCTGCGGCCTCGGTCTTCGACTATCACACGCCGCTCTACCGGATCTATTCGCTCGGGCCGCCGCAGGACATCGTCCGCCGGATGTTCGACACCTGCCGCGAGGCGCTGGACGAGGGCTATGCCCGGGTCCGGCCCGGCATGACCTCGCACGAGGCCGCCCGCATCTTCGAGAGTGTGATCGAGAAGGCGGGCTTCGCCGAGAACATGGTGACGCGCCCGGCCTACAGCATCGGCGCGGCCTTCCCGCCGGGCTGGGGCGAGGACAGCGTCATGGCGATACGCCGGAACAGCGAGCAGGTGCTGGAAGAAGGCATGTGCTTCCATGTCGTGCCCTGCCTCTACATGGACGGCGTCGGCTGCGTTCCCGCCAGCCTGCCCTCCGTGCTGACCGCGAGCGGTTTCGAGCCGCTCGCCGACGGTGAGGTCACGCTCGACATCAAGGACTGAGTCCTCTGCGTGCATGATCGCAATGGCACGGTTGGTTCGCTGATCTCCATGGCAGCGAGGCGGACCCGCCGCGAGCGGCCCGGACGATCCGCTCGCCAGGCCGTCGATGCAGCGACAAGTGCGCTGTTCGAGAAGTGGCAAAGGGCGGAACCGTCGGGGGCTCCGGCCATCGGCGATGAGCTTCACCGGGTTGTATGCCTGCGCGCCCCGGCGGATTGCTCTGAGGCCGGCATCAACCATGTCGCAATACACCGGTTCTGTTGGAGAAGTCGCCGTTACCGCCAGACCGACGCCTGATTTCGTCGCCTTCGGACGGAGGGTGATGCAATGACGGCAGGCGGCAGACGGGGCAGGACGCTTCGTTCTACGGATTCATGTCGCCACGTCTTAGGAGGAGGATTACGATCGACGTCGCCTCCGCTCGGCAATCCGACGTTCTCGGCGCTTGTTTTCAGATTTACGCTGGCAAACAGGCTGCCTTGAGGCCAGAGCGATGATCTGAGCGATCCGAGCTTAGCCTGCGGATATTGGGATACGCTGACAAAAAAGCTGTTTTCAAAATGCGATAACGTTCGCATTCGGCGGGTTACATTTTAAGCATTCTTAAGGTCGTCGCCTCCATGCTCCGATGAGCCTATCCACATTGCCCATGGCGGTGCTGGAGAGTTCTGGAAGCGCCGATGACCATCGCAAACTGGAATCCCGCCAAGATCACGCTGGTCGTGGATCTCGACGATGCGCTGATCCGGTCGGATTCGCTCTTGGAGACGTTCTGGTCGGCCTGTTCGGCGAGATGGTACACGCCCCTGGTCGCCGCCTCGGCGCTCATGCGAGGCCCGCTGGCGCTGAAGCAGCGGCTCGCGGAGATGTCCAATCTCGATCCGGCCAGCCTTCCCTATGACGAGGAGGTGCTCGGCATCATCCGGCGCTGGCGGGAGCATGGCGGCCGCATCGCGCTGGTGACGGCTGCCATCCAGGCGACGGCCGACCAGGTCGCGGCCCATCTCGGTCTGTTCGACGAGGTTCATGGCTCCGGCAACGGGGTCAACCTCAAAGGCAGCGACAAGGATCGCTTCCTGCGCGAGACATTCGGCGCGGCCGGCTACACCTGCATCGGCGATACGACGGCTGGCCTGTCGAGCTGGACGGCCACTGCACAGGCGGTGTCGCTCGATCCGGGCCAGGCTGCCGCACGAGCGCGGTTTGACGGGGCCGAGCAACCGGCGGTGCATCGTGCAGCTGCAACGGCGAAAACGCGCGATTACCTGCGCGCCTTGCGCCCGCACCAGTGGCTCAAGAACCTTCTCGTCTTCGTGCCGATGCTGGCGGCCCATCAGCTGACACTGCCGATGATGCTGCAATCCCTGCTGGCATTCGTGGCCTTCAGCCTGGTGGCGTCGAGCACCTATGTGCTGAACGATCTGCTCGACCTCGCCGCCGACCGGGCGCATCCGCGCAAACGGCGCCGGCCCTTCGCGTCGGGCGCGGTCAAGATCAGTCACGGCACCTGGATGGTGCCTGTGCTCGGGTTGCTCGGCGGTGCCGTCGCCCTGATGAGCAGCCCGGCCCTGTTTGCCCTGCTGCTCGGCTACTCGGTGCTGACGACGCTCTATTCGCTTTGGCTGAAGCGGATGGTCGTGATCGATATCTGCCTGCTCGCGGTGCTTTACACCATGCGAATCCTGGCCGGTTCCGTCGCGACGGGCATTCCGGCATCCGTGTGGCTGCTCGCGTTCTCCACCTTCTTCTTCTTCTCCCTTGCCAGTATCAAACGTCAGGCGGAATTGGTCGACGGGATCGCGTCAGAAACGGTGCAGGCCCGAGGCCGAGGCTATCGCACCGACGATTTGCCGATCGTGAGCAACATGGCTGTGTCCTCCGGCCTTGTCTCGGTTCTGGTTCTGGCGCTCTACGCTAATTCGGAGCCGGTTCGGCTGCTCTATAACACGTATGAGTTTCTGTGGGGCGTGTGCCTGGTGCTGCTGTTCTGGAACAGCCGCATCGCGATCCTCACGCATCGCGGGCAAATGCACGACGATCCCCTGGTTTTCGCAGCCTATGACCGCGTCAGTTATGGCTGCGCCGCCGTCATCGCAGCGCTCGCCCTGGCGGGCACCTGGTGGTGAGCAGCGTCGCGTTCGTTTTCCGCTACGTCGCCTTCGCGCTCGTGGCGACCGCAGGCAATCTCGGCACGCAACGCCTGGTGCTGCGGTGGGGCGACGAGGCCTTCGTCTACTACCTCGCACTGCTGGCAGGAACGCTGGTGGGGCTCGTGCTGAAGTATTGCCTCGATAAGCGCTGGATTTTCGGCGATGTGACGAGCGGAATTGCGGAGCACGGCCGGAAGTTCAGCCTCTACACGCTGATGGGAGTAGCGACCACCGCGATCTTCTGGGGAACCGAGACCTTGTTCTGGCTGGCCTGGAACGCCGAGGCCGCACGCGAGATCGGCGCCCTCATCGGCCTCTCCGTCGGCTATCTCGTGAAGTACCATCTCGATCGCCGCTATGTGTTCGTCAGGGGACAGTCGGCGATGGACGGCGCGGCATGCTGATCTCCGGCTGGGGGCGCTACCCGCTGGAGGAGTGTGTTCTCCAGCAGCCACGTTCAGAAACCGACCTCCTCGCCCTTCTTGGACAGGGGCCGTTGATCGCCCGTGGCAATGGCCGGGGCTATGGCGACTGCGCCCAGAATGCGGCCTGCACCGTGGATATGCGGCGCTTCAACCGCATGCTGACCTTCGATCCCGCCACGGGCTGCCTGGCGGCAGAGGCGGGGGTGCTGTTATCCGATGTCATCGCCAGCTTCCTGCCGCGAGGCTGGTTCCCCACGGTCACGCCAGGAACGAAATACGTGACGGTCGGCGGAATGGTCGCGGCCGATGTCCATGGCAAGAACCACCATCGCGACGGCTCGTTCGGCGCCTTCGTCGATTGGCTGGACGTTCTGGGTGCGGATGGCCAGGTTCGGCGATGCAGCCGCGATCAAAATGCCGAACTCTTCGCCTGGACGATCGGCGGCATGGGGCTGACCGGCGTGATCCTGCGCGCGGCGTTCCGGCTGCGCCGCGTGGAGAGCGCCTGGATCAGGCAGACAATCCTCCCGTCGCCCAACCTCGAGACCGCCATGCGGATATTCGAGGACCATGCGGCAGCGAGCTATTCGGTGGCCTGGATCGACTGCCTTGCGGGCGGTTCTGCATTGGGGCGCTCGATCATCGCGCTCGGCGAACACGCCATGGCCGCGGAACTGCCGGCGCCCTCGCGCACACACCCTTACGACGTACCGGCCAAAAAGAAGCTTCGCATTCCCTTCGACATGCCTGCGGTGCTGATGAACAGCTGGACCGTCCGCGCCTTCAATGCCGCGTACTACCATCGCGAGGCCGGCAAGCGAGGCGAGAGACTGGTCGATTGGGACAGCTATTTCTATCCGCTCGACGCTCTCGCCGACTGGAATCGCATCTATGGGCGCCCGGGCTTTCTGCAGTTCCAGTGTGTGCTCCCGCTCGCCGGCGCGCATCGCGGCCTCACGGCTCTGCTGCGGGTGATCGCCGAAAGCGGGCAGGGTTCCTTCCTGGCCGTTCTCAAGCGTCTGGGGGGAGGGCAGGGCGGCGCGTTCTCTTTCCCGCTGGAAGGTTACACGCTGGCACTGGATTTTCCGGTGTCCAGCCGCTCGCTCGCTCTCATGGAGCGGCTGGACGAGATCGTTCTCGCCCATGGAGGGCGGTTCTACCTGGCGAAGGACAGCCGGCTCAGCGCGCGGACATTGCGCGCCTCCGACGACCGCGTCGCGCAACTTGTCGAGATGCGGCGTGGCCTTGCTGCCACGTCGTTCCGGTCGAGCCAATCAGAGAGACTGCAGCTATGACTTCCGAACCCGTGCTTGTCGTCGGGGGCCGCTCCGATATCGGATTGGCCATCGCCCACCGCTTCGCTGCCGCGGGCCACGCCGTGCAGCTCGCGGCGCGCAATGTCACGACGCTTGCGGTCGACAAGGCCGATATCGAACTGCGCCATGGCGTGGCCGTGACGCTCTGCGAACTGGACATTCTGGCGACGGAATCCCTTCCGGGTTTCGTGGACCAGCTCGCGCCCCTGCCGGCGGTCGCGGTCTGCGTCGTCGGCCTGCTCGGAGACCAGGCTGCGGCGGAAACCGACCTGAAGGCTGCGGCGCTGGTCATGCGCAGCAATTACGAGGGGCCGGCGTTGCTGACAGGCTTGCTCGCAAACCGGTTCGCGAAGCGCGGACACGGCACGATCGTCGGCATCAGCTCCGTCGCGGGCGATCGCGGACGGGCGCGCAACTACGTCTATGGTTCGGCCAAGGCGGGATACACTGCGTTCCTCTCCGGCTTGCGCAACCGGTTGGCAAAAACTCCGGTCCACGTCATGACGGTCCTGCCGGGCTTTGTGCGCACGCGCATGACGGAAGGGATGGCCCTTCCGCCGCGCCTTGTCGCTGCGCCGGAGGACGTGGCAGAGGCGATTTTCCGGGGCGTCGCGAAACGCAAGGACGTCCTCTACACGAAGCCCGTATGGCGGCTCGTCATGGCGGTGATCCGCGCTCTTCCCGAGAGCGTCTTCAAGAGGACAAACCTGTGAGCGACGCGACACGGATGTCGCAACTCGTCACAAGCCGCCTGATGCTCAAGGCCATTGTCGCGGTTTGCGCGTTGCTGGCGCTCGTGTCGGCAGTCCTGTTTCAGGCGCCGGGCCTGCTGGGGCGGGACAAGGCGGTCACGGATTTCGACGCCTTCTACATTGCCGGCACCATGGCGGGGCAAGGCAGGGCGGCCCAGTCATACCGAGCGGCCGAAATGATGGCGGAGCAGCGGGCGATCGACGGCAAAAACAACTTCATGCCCTGGACCTATCCGCCGCCCTATACCCTTTTCATGCAGGGCCTGGCACGACTTCCAATCGGCGCCGCCTATCTGCTGTTCATCACGCTGAGCTTCCTCCTTTATCTGGCGGTGCTCAGGCGGATCGCCGGTGCATACTTGCCGGGCGTGCTCATCGCGATCGCGCCGGCGCTGCTCCTCACGGTCCGGATCGGACAGAACGGCTTTCTCACGGGGGGGCTGGTCGGCTGGTTCCTGTGGGCATTCATCCGCCAGCGTGCCGTTGCGGGCGTGCCGCTCGGGCTGATGGTCCTGAAGCCGCATCTGGCCTTCGGAATCGCTTTGCTCGCGCTGCTGGGGCGGCGCTGGAAGGCCATGGCGATCGCCGCCGGCATCGTCGTTGCGGCATTGCTGGCTGCCACGGCTTCATTCGGCTGGGGGATCTGGGCGGCCTTCCTGGGAGGGGTGCGGGAAGCTGGCGAGTTTCTGGCCGAGGGATATTATCCGCTGTTCCGGATGACCTCGGTTTATGCCGGCGTTCGGGCGGCGGGCGGATCGGCACCCCTTGCACTGGCCTTTCACGCGGCCGGTGCCCTGGCTGCCGCTGGATTCTTCCTCTACGGATGGTGGCGCGGCTGCGAAACGCGCTTTCTGGCGGCTATCGCCTGCGTCGCTTCGTTGTTCATCAGCCCTTACAGCTACGATTACGACCTGATGATATTCGGCGTTGCCCTGGCCTTCGTGTTGCCCGATCTGGTGGAGCGTGCTCGACCGCACGAGCTGGCGGGGATGCTGTTGTTGTCCTGGCTGGTCACCGGATATGGTCTTGCGATGAATGTGTTGAATGATGTTGCCAATAGCGGCATTGCAACGCTCAAGTCACCGAGCGACTTCTTTTCCGTGTCCGGGATTCTGTTTCTTATATTGGTTGCCTTGGCCTACATGACCTTGCGTCGTCCGCTCGTGTCGGCGCAGGGCTAAGGCGGAATTTCTCATCTGAGCGCTTCCGGGGCAATTCCGCAGTTTCCCGAATTGCGGAATTGCTCCGGGTCCCTGTTGCATCACGTTGTCTCCAAGCGACCCGGCATCCACGCCGCGCGACGAAAATCGGACCGAAAAGTGGAATCCACTTTTCGGACGAATCCGATGCGATAACGATGATCTAGGCGTGATGCAGGATCTGACCGAGGAACTTGCGCGTGCGCTCGCTCCGCGGGGCCGAGAAGAATTGCTCAGGCGGCGCCATCTCGACGATCTCGCCGGCATCCATGAAGATCACGCGGTCGGCGACCTTGCGGGCGAAACCCATCTCATGGGTGACGCAGATCATGGTCATGCCGCTCTCGGCGAGCTCGACCATGGTGTCTAGGACTTCGCTGACCATCTCGGGGTCGAGCGCCGAGGTCGGTTCGTCGAAGAGCATGATCTTCGGGTTCATGCAGAGCGATCGCGCGATCGCGACGCGCTGCTGTTGGCCGCCCGAAAGCTGGATCGGGTATTTATGGGCCTGCTCGGGGATATGGACGCGCTCCAGAATCTTGCGGGCCGTCGCCTCGGCCTCCGCCTTGGGCGTGCCGCGCACCTTCATCGGCGCCAGCGTACAGTTCTCCAGCGCGGTCAGATGCGGGAACAGGTTGAAGCTCTGGAAGACCATGCCGATCTCGCGGCGGATGTCCTCGATGCCCTTGAGCTTGGCGTGGACGGTGGTGCCGTCGATGACGATTTCGCCCTTCTGGTGCTCTTCGAGCTGGTTGAGGCAGCGGATCAGGGTCGACTTGCCGGAGCCCGAAGGACCGCAGATGACGATGCGCTCGCCGCGCGACACTGTGAGGTCGATATCGCGCAGGACGTGGAAGTCGCCATAGAACTTGTCGACCTTGCGCATCTCGATGATCGGGGCGCCGATCTCGGCTTCGGTTGAGGCGATAGCGGCCATCTGGAAAACCGTTCTGGACTGGCTGTTGGAAGAAGAGCCCGGCCTATGACCGGGCGCTTCCGCTTTACGGGAACCAACGCGATCGCGCCGGCTCATACGTCATCCCGGATCAAATCCGGGATGACGCCGTCGTTGCTTGGGCAATCAGAATTTGCCGGATTCGAACACCGGCATCGGCGGCAGCTTCGGAAGCGGGATTCCGAACCACTTCTGGTTGATCTTGGAGAGTTCGCCATTGCCGTCGATCTCGGCGATGAACTTGTTGGAGAACTCGGCCAGTGCCGTGTCGGACTTGCGGAAGGCCATGCCGTTGGCCTGTTCCTTCAGCGTGATCTTCGGCTCGATGTTCAGCTGCGGATAGTCCTTGTTGAGCTGGGCAAGGATGGTGTTGCTGGCACCCATGGCCTGGACCTGGCCCGAGATCAGCGCCTGCAAGGTGGTGGCGTCGTCGTCGAAGCGCTTGAGCGGGGTGCCCTGCGGGGCGACGGCGCTGATCGCGATGTCCTGGGTCGAGGCGCGCGCGACACTGATGGTCACGTTCTTCAGGTCTTCCGGCGTCTTGATGTTGAGGCTCTTGGGCGCCAGCACATAGATGGTCAGCGTGCTGTAGGGGTTGGAGAACAGCACCTGCTTCTGGCGCTCCGGGGTGATGCCGAAGGTCGCGATCAGCAGGTCGACCTTGTTGGTCAGCAGATAGGGGATGCGGTTCGGGCCGGTGACCGGCACGAGCTCCAGCTTGACGCCGAGCGACTTGGCCATCAGCGCCGCGACATCGGCATCGTAGCCCGCCGGCTGCTGATTGGCGTCGGTGCCGCCAAAGGGCGGGTAGTCGGTGAGCACGCCGACCATCAGCTTGCCGCGGGCCTTGATCTCGTCGGGCGTGGCGGCTTTGGCCGGCGCGGCGTGGAGCGCGGCGGCGGCCAGGCCCGCGACGGCCAGCGCGCCGAAGCTGCGGCGGCAAATCGATTTAAACAGCGACATGGACGTTCTCCTCTGAGGGGTAGGCTTGGTGTTGCATCGACGCTTTTTATCGCGCGGCGACGAGGAGCTTCCGCTCCATCCTCTTGCTGTAGGCCGAGAGCGGCCTGCAGATGACGTAATAGAGCAGCGCGACCAGCGCGAAGATCGTGAAGGGCCGGAAGGTGGCGTTGTTGATGACCTGCGCCGCGCGCGTCAGCTCGACGAAACCGATGATCGAGGCGAGCGAGGTGCCCTTGATGAGCTGCACCAGGAAGCCGATCGTCGGGGGAATGGCGATGCGGACCGCCTGCGGCGCCAGGACGAGCACCATCTTCGGCCAGTAGCGCAGGCCGAGCGAGGTCGCCGCCTCCCATTGTCCGCGTGGCACGACCTCGATGGCGCCGCGCCAGATCTCGCCGAGGAAGGCGCTGGCATGGAGCGAGAGGCCGAGCGCGGCCGCCGTCCAGGGATCGACCGACCAGCCGAACAGCCCCGGCACGAAAAAGGCGAGGAAGAGCTGCATCAAGAGCGGCGTGCCCTGGAAGACCTTGATGTAACCGGCCGAGGCGACCCGCAGCCACTTATACTCGCCGGTGCGGGCGAGCGCGATCAGTGCGCCGCCGATCGCGCCGCCGAGGAAGGCGACGAGCGAGAGCAGCAGCGTCCAGCGCACTGCCATGATGATGTAGATGATATCGGCTGATCCGAGCGTGCGCATCGTCTCACCTCACCGGGTTGGCTTGCGCAGGAAGGTGCGCTCGATGCCGGCGAAGACCGACCAGAAGAAGACGGAAAGGCCGAGATACATGCAGGTGACGATGAAATAGACCTCGAAGCTGCGGAAGGTGCGCGACTGGATATCGCCTGCCACCGCGGTCAGCTCGCTCGCCGCGATCGCCGAGCAGACGCTGGTGTTCAGCATCAGCAGGATGAACTGGCTGGTCAGCGAGGGATAGATCGCCTGGATCGCAGGTTTCAGGATGATGTAGCGGAAGATCTGGAGCGGGCGCATGCCCAGCGACTTGCCGGCCTCGATCTGGCCCTTCTGGATGCTCTCGATGCCGGCGCGGATGATCTCGATGCCGTAGGCGCCGACATTCACCACCAGAGCCAGCAGCGCCGCGCCGTTGGATGAGAATTTCAGGCCGAGCGATGGCAGGCCGAAATAGATCATGAAGATCTGGATGAGGAACGGCGTGTTGCGGATCAGCTCGATATATTCGTCGATGATCCAGACCAGCCATTTCGGCCCGGATGTCTTGCCGAGCGCGCCCGCGATCGAGACCACCATGCCGATCGCCATCGCCAGCGCCGAGAGCACGAGCGAATTGAACAATCCCTGCAACAGCTCGGGCCACGCCGCGAAGACGTCGGCGAAGTCGAATTCATAGCTCATGCGGACCGCCCGTTCCGGGCCGCGAAAGCCGAGCCGCTTTCATGTGCCTTCCCCATCCGTTCCTCCTGGCCGGCTGGATCGCCGGCTTCTTCGCCCCGCCGCCGAGAATCCCTACAATCGCGGAATCAGCAAGCCGCCATCGACATTGATCACCGTTCCCGTTGCATAGGCGAATTGTCCGCTGGTCAAGGCGGCGACCGCGGCGGCGACGTCCTCGCCTTCGCCCCAGCGTCCGGCGGGGATCAGCCCGTCGGCGATGCGCGCATCGTATTTGGCCGCGACCTTCGTCGTCATGTCGGTGCGGATCACGCCGGGGCGTACTTCGAAGACCGGAATGCCCTCCGGCGCGAGCCTGACCGCGAGCGCCTTCGCCCACATCGAGAGGCCGAGCTTCGAGACGCAATATTGCGCCCGATCGATCGAGACGAGCTCGGTCGAGGCCGAGGTGATGAAGACGATCGCGGGACGCTCCGGCCGGTCCGCCAGCATCGCCCTGGCGACTTCCTGGCTGAGGAAGGCGGCGCCGCGCAGGTTGATGTCCATCACGAGGTCGAAGCTCTCCTCGGTGATCTCCAGTATGTCGCCGCGCACGGGCGCGCCGATGCCGGCATTGGAGACGAAGAGGTCGAGCCGACCGAAAGCTGTCTTCACGTCCGCGACGAGGCCGGCATGGCTCGGGACCGCCGCGACATCGTGCCTGAAAAACCGGGTCTTCGCGCCGGCTGCCTGGAACAGCCTCGACGCTTCGGCGACGGCTTCGTCCTCGGCGATGTCGGTGAAAGCGATGTCGTAGCCGGCCTTGGCCAGCGCCACGCCGATCGCACGGCCGATGCCGCGCCGTGCGCCGGTGATGAGGGCAACGGGGCGCGTCATCTCATTCTCCCCGGTAAGTCGGCGTGCGCTTTTGCTGGAAGGCGGAGACACCCTCCTTCACGTCGTCGGTATAGGAGACGAGCGAGCTTGCCAGAGTCTCCATGATCGCGCCGCTATCCTCGTCCTCGGCGGCGTTGATGAGTTGCTTGACGACAAGGTTCGCAACCGGGCCGCGCTGGCAGATGCGCTCGGCCAGGGCCTGCGCCGCTGCGAGCGCGCCGCCCTTCTCGACGACCTGGTCGACGATGCCGAGCGTCAGCGCCTGCTCGGCGGTGACGATCTCGCCGGTCAGCGCGAGGCGGCGCGCCACCTGCCCGCCGAGCCGCCGGACCAGCCGCTGCGTGCCCGACCAGCCGGGGATCATGCCGAGCCCGGTTTCGGGCAGGCCGATCTTGGCCTGGACCTCGCAGATGCGGATATCGGCGGTGACGGCGAGTTCGAGCCCGCCGCCGAGCGCATGGCCGTTCATCGCGGCGATGACCGGCGGCTTCATCCGCGCGAGCTTGTCGAAGACGCGGTGGCCGGAGCGGACCCAGCCTTGCCCCATTTCCAGTGGGGACAGCCCGCCCCAGGCGACGATGTCGCCGCCGGCGCAGAAGGCCTTGCCCTCGGCGGTCAGGATGACGGCGCGCACCGAACGATCGGCATCGATGGCATCGGCGAAGCGGCCGAGCAGGCCGACCATGACGTCGTCGAGTGCGTTGAGCTTTTCCGGGCGGGCGAGCGTGATCGTCGCGATGCCGGCGGCGATGTCGAGGCGGACGGGATCGCTCATGCCGCTCTCGCGGGGAGTTCGAGGCCGATGAGCGCCTCGTCGAAGAGCGCGGCGTCCATCAGCTTCAGCGGCTTCGGCACCAGCAGCGGGAATTCGCTCTGGGCGAGGATATCGCGCTCCAGATCGACGCCCGGCGCGATCTCGGTGACGACGATGCCCTCGGCCGTGAGCTTCATCACGCAGCGCTCGGTGACATAGGTGATGTCCTGGCCCTGGGCGATCGCGCGAGGGCCGGAGAAGGAGATATGCTCGACCGCCTCGACCAGCTTCTTCACCTTGCCTTCCTTCTCGATGACGAGTTTGCCGTCCGTGATCGCCAGCTTGGCAGCGGCGCTGAAATAGCCGGAGAAGACGATGCGCTTGGCCCGCGCGGTGATGTCGATGAAGCCGCCGGCGCCGGCTGTGACATGAGGACGCACGCCGAGCTTGGAGACATTGACGCAGCCCTGCCGGTCGATCTGCAGGAAGGAAAGCAGCGACATGTCGAAGCCCGCTCCCTGGAAATAGGTGAACTGGTAGGGGGAGGGGACGATCGCCTCGGCATTGGAGGCACAGCCGAACTGGAATTCGAGCAGCGGCACGCCGCCGACGGCGCCCTGCTCGATCACCCAGGTCACGGCGCCGTGCTGGCCTTCCTCGATCAGGATGCGCGGGACATTGGCGGAGATGCCGAAGCCGATATTGACGGCATCGCCATGGCGCAATTCCTGCGCGACGCGCCGTGCGATGACCTTGGCGACGTCGAAGGCCGGGGTCTCGAAGCTCGACAGCGGCCGGCGCACCTCGCCGGAGATGGCGGGATCGTAGACGGTCTGCGTTGTCTGCATCTGGTCGGGCGCGACCACGATGGCATCGACGAGGATGCCCGGCACGAAGACGGCCTGGGTGTTGAGGCTGCCGGCCTCGACCACGCGCTTCACCTGCGCGATGACGATGCCGCCATTGTTGCGCACGGCCAGCGCCTGATCGAGCGGGCCGAGCAGGCCGCCCTCATGTTCGTAGGAGAGGTTGCCGCGCTCGTCGGCCGTGGTGGCGCGAATGATCGCGACCTTCGGCACGATGCTGCGGAAATAAAGCCAGTCCTCGCCGTCGAACTCGACGCGGCTGACGATCGGCTCGGCCATGGCGCGCGCGTTCATGGCGCAGCCCTGATGCCTGGGGTCGACGAAGGTGTCCATGCCGATCTTGGTCAGCACGCCCGGGCGCTTGGCCGCGGCCTCGCGATGCATGTCGAACAGGATGCCGCTCGGGATGTTGTAGGCCGGGATCTCGTTGCCCGCGACCATCTTCCAGATCGCGGGCGGCTCGGCGGAGGACGGGCCGGAGGGGTAGGAGCCGCCCATGATCCGCGCCAGCAGGCCGGGCTTGGCGATATGGTCGACGCCCTTGACGCCCCACATGTCGCCGGCTGCGATCGGGTGCAGCGTCGTCAGGTTGCGCGGATGCCCTGACGCATCGAAGCGCCGGCCGATCGCTGCCAGCACAGCGTCCGGGCAACCGAGCCCGGATGAGGAGGAGACCGTGACGATCGCATCGTCCGGGATCAAGGCAGCGGCTTCGTCGGCGGAGAGGATGCGAGGAAAGGCCATGATCGCTTGTCTCTTCGGAAAGGGTTCATCCGGCGGCTGCGAGCGCGCGTTGATAGGCGCCGCAGGATTCGCGGATGACGAGATGGGCGGGGCCGATGAAGCTCTCGGCCTCGGCGGCGGGGTCGTTGATCTGCTTGAGCAGGAGGGCGGCGGCGCGCTCGCCGAGGCCGACGGGATCGACCGCGACGGTGGTCAAAGCCGGGGAGACATGGCGGGCCTCGCTGGTGTCGTCGAAGCCGACGATGGCGATGTCGCGCCCGACGACGAGGCCGTGGCGCGCGGCGGCGAGCATCGCGCCGATCGCGGTGACGTCGTTGTAGCAGACGACCGCGGTCGGCCGGTCGGCGAGCGAGAGCACCGCGCTCATCGCGCCGAAGCCGCCGTCGCGCGTCGGCATGCTCTCGAGGTTGAGCGCCGGGTCGATGCTGCGGCCGGACGCTTCCATCGCCGCGAGGAAGCCGCCATGCCGCTCCTGCCGGACGACCATCGAATGCATGCCGCCGAGAAAGGCGATGCGCTCATGGCCGAGATTGATCAGGTGGCGGGTGACGCGGCTGGCGCCAACGAGGTTCTCGGGCACGACGACGCTGGTATCGGCGCCGGGCAAGCGGCGGATCGCCACCAGTAGCGCGGTGCCGGCCGCCTTGGCCCAATCGAGATGCTCGGGGCGCGTATCCAGGGCGGGGCAGAGGATGATGCCGCCGGCGCCATGCTCGCGCATCATCCGCATCACCTGGTCCTGCCGCACCACGCTCTCGGCGGTGTTGGCCATGAAGGCGACATAGCCCGCCATCTGCAGCACCTTCTCCACGCCGATGGCGAACTCGGCGAAGAACGGGTTGGAGAGGTCGTTGAGGACGAGGCCGACGATGCGGGACTGCGCGTTGCGAAGGTTGGCGGCACCGCGATTATAGACATAGCCGAGCCGGTCCATGGTCTGCAGGACGTGCTGGCGGGTCTCGGGCTTCACCGCGCCGCGGCCGGTGAGGACGAGCGAGACCGTCGATTTCGAGACGCCGGCGGCGTCTGCGATCTCGATGATCGTCACCTTCCCCTTGCTGCTTTGCAACTGCGGCATGGTTTCGTCCCTGATGCGCGTGGCGCTCTTCTTTTCTTGGAACGTTCCATTATCAGCGAATGGAGCAGTGCGCAATATGCCTCTTTCAAAGCCTTTATGGCCTCTGTATAAAGCTGGAAATACGTTTCATAATTGGAACGTTCCAATAAATCGTCGGAGGAAGCGATGGTCGAGATCAGCCTGCCCCGCCTGGACGGCAGCAGCGAGCGCTACAGGCTGGCGCCGCCTTCGCCTTTTCCACAGACGGCCAAGCCCAACGGCATCCGCACAGTCTATGCCGCCGCCCATGTCGTCGCCGACCCGCTGAAGCTGGTCGATCCCTGGAGGGAACCGGCCGTCGACTGGGACGCGACGCTCGCCTTCCGGCATCATCTCTGGGGCCTCGGCTTCAAGATCGCCGAGGCGATGGACACCTCGCAGCGCGGCATGGGGCTGGACTGGCCGAACGCGGCAGAGCTCATCACCCGCGTCCTCGCCGAGGCCAAGGTGACACCGGGCGCCGATCTCGCCTGCGGCGCCGGCACCGACCAGCTCGCCCCGCAGGAGGCCCGCAGCCTCGACGACGTGATCCGCGCCTATGAGGAGCAGATCGGCCATATCGAGGAGCATGGCGGCAAGATCATCCTGATGGCGAGCCGCGCGCTCTGCCGTGTCGCGAGGGGCCCGGACGATTATCTCGCCGTCTACGACCGCCTGATCCGCCAGTGCCGGGGCAAGGTGATCCTGCACTGGCTCGGCGAGATGTTCGATCCGGCGCTGGCCGGCTACTGGGGCAGCCGCGATTTCGAGCCGGCGATGGAGACCGTGCTCACCCTGATCCGCGAGCACGCCGACAAGATCGACGGCATCAAGATCTCGCTGCTTGACGCGGGCAAGGAGATCACGATGCGCCGCCGCCTGCCGGCGGGTGTCGTCATGTATACCGGCGACGACTTCAACTATGCGGAGCTGATCGGCGGCGACGAGCAGGGCTTCTCGCACGGGTTGCTCGGCATCTTCGACCCGATCGCTCCGGCTGCGGCTGCTGCCTTCGCCAAGCTGGAGGCAGGCGATCGCGCTGGCTTCCACGCCATTCTCGATCCCACCGTCGCGCTCTCGCGTCGGCTCTTCGAGGCGCCGACGCAGCACTACAAATGCGGCGTCGTCTTCCTCGCCTGGCTCAACGGCTTCCAGAACCATTTCCGCATGGTCGGCGGCGCGGAATCGGCGCGCGGCATCCTGCATTATGCCGATCTCTTCCGCCTCGCAGATCAGTCGGGGCTGCTGATCGATCCCGACCTGGCGGCGCGGCGGATGACCCATCTCTGCGCCCTCAACGGCGTCGTCTGAGGGGAGGGCAGGCCATGCACGCTCCCCTGCTCGATGCCGAGATCTACGACCAGATCCGCGAGACCGCCCGGCGCTTCGCCGAGGATATCGTCAGGCCCGTCGCCAACGATCTCGACCGCGACGAGAGCTTTCCCGCCGAGATCTACGCCCAAATGGGCGAACTCGGTCTGTTCGGCATCACGGTGCCGGAGGAACATGGCGGCGCCGGGCTCGATACCTACGCTTACTCCATCGTCATGGAAGAGCTCTCGCGCGGCTATTCCTCGGTTGCCGACCAGTGCGGCCTCGTCGAACTGATCGGCACGTTGCTCACCCGCTACGGCACGCCGGAGCAGTTGGCGCGGCTGCCCGACATCCTCGCGGGCAAGACGCGCGTCGCCTATTGCCTGACCGAGGCCGAGGCGGGCTCCGACCTCTCGAACGTCCGCACGACCGCGCGCGAGACGGCCGAGGGCTATGTCATCGACGGCGGCAAGCTCTGGATCCACAACGCGCCGGTCGCCGATCTCGGCTTCGTGCTGGCTTCGACCGATCCTGCCGCCGGCCATCGCGGCATGAGCATCTTCCTGGTCGATCTCAACGCTCCGGGTGTCTCGCGCGGGCCGAAGGAGCACAAGATGGGCCAGCGCGCGAGCCAGGTGGGCGCGCTGACCTTCGACGGCGTCACGGTACCGCGCGAGGCGCTGCTCGGCCCCAAGGGGCGGGGCTTCCACATCATGATGAGCGTGCTGGAGAAGGGCCGGGTCGGCATCGCCTCGCTGGCGGTCGGCATCGCGCAGGCCGGCCTCGAAGCTGCGCTCGGCTATGCGCGCGACCGGCGGCAGTTCGGCAAGCCGATCCTCGACAATCAGGGCCTGCAATGGCTGCTCGCCGACATGGCCAAGGACATCGCCGCCGCCCGCGCTCTCGTCGAGCGCGCCGCGTTGCTGATCGACCATGAGAAGCCCGCGACCTCGGCCTCATCGATGGCCAAGTGCTTCGCCAGCGACATGGCAGTGGCGCAGACCGCCAATGCCGTGCAGGTCTTCGGCGGCTCCGGTTATATCCGCGGCTTCGAGGTCGAGCGGCTTTATCGCGACGCCAAGATCACGCAAATCTATGAGGGTACCAACCAAATCCAGCGCACCATCATCGCGCGGGAGTTGATCAAGAACGGCGCCTGAAGCCAAGTTGTGGCAGGCCCTGCCACAACATCACCGCGAAATGACCAGACCGGCTTCAGCCTGAGACCGCATTTGAGCTGTCCGATGGGCCACTCATCGCCAACCTACAGGAGGATACTCCATGCGAAAGGCCATGATTGCCATCAGTACCGCACTGCTTGTCTCTGGCAGCGCTCTGGCGCAAGCGCCGACCACGCCGACCCCGCCAGCTCAATCCGAGCCCTCCGACAACGAAAAGGCGGGGACGATCAAGTCTGTCAGCGTCGTCGACATGGATGCCTTGCCGGCGGCCGCCCAGGAGCAGGTGACGCAGCGGTCGAAGGCACAGCCAGCCGGTCAGATTCAACGAATCCAGGCTACGATCGAGAACGAGCCGAAGCTGAAATCGGCTCTCGCCACGAAGGGCTTCACCTCCCGTGACGTGGTGCTCGCCTCGCTCGACAATGACGGCGAACTGACCATCGTCGCCAAGCGGGCGTCGTAAACCCGGCGGCTCAGCCCTCCCGGACGATGCGGATCAGCTCCGCCTCGACCTCCGGGGGATGGCCGAGCTTTTCGAGCTTCGCGACCGTCGTTTCGATCGGGTAGTCGTAGCTGCGGAGTTCGAAGACGCCATCCTGCCAAACCGCGTAGCTTGGCCGCGGCTTACCTCGCCGTGGTTGGCCGATACTGCCGGGATTGACGACGGTCTTGTTTCCGATCTGGCGGATGAAGGGCGTATGCGTATGCCCGACCAGCAACACGTCGGCGTCCACGCTGTCCAGTTCGGCCGCCCAACCCTCCGCATCTGCCAGCAGATAGCCGTAATGCGGGTCCGACGGTGTCGCGTGGACGAGCTGGAAGCGCGTTCCCTCGCGCTCGACCTTCACCGTCAATGGCAATTCGCGCAGGTAGCGCTTCTGCTCGTCGTTCAGCTCGGCTGAAGTATGGCGCCGCGTCGCCTCAGCCATGGCGCGAAATGCCGGCGTCCAGCGGCTGTCGTCGTCGAAGCCGACGGCATGGTCGTGATTGCCCTGGATCGCGATATCGGCCCTGTCGCGGAGGATTTCGAGGACCTCGCGCGGCTGCGGGCCGAAATTGACCTGATCGCCCAGCACCCAGAGTTCGTCGAAACTCCCTGGAATCATCTGGCTCTCGAAAAACACCTGCAGCGCATCGAGATTGCCGTGGATGTCGGAGATGATCGCGATTTTCATAGGCCGGCTCGTCAAGGCTGTCGCGGCGGGTTCATGCTTGCCGCAACCCGCCGTCACCCCTGATTAGGCCTGCCGCTTCGCGAAGGCGAGCCCGACCGGGCTCATACCGGGATCAGGGTTGCGACATGGCGATCCATCGGCCGCTCGCTCCCCGCGAGGCCGGCGGCCACGCCGGAGCGATCCGCCGGGCTGCGGTTCTGGCTGAGCTTGCGCTTGCCTTCGAGTGTCGCGATCGGCATGCGCAGGCCGACGATGCCCCGCAGTTGCGCCTGGATGAACTCCGGCGGAGCGTCGGAGACCGCCCAGGGCGCGGCGCGCTCGCCCTCGTGCAGGTTGGTGAGGCGCGTCACGACATTCAGCAAGCGGGCGGGATCGTCGAAGAACTCGACCGGGCCGGAAGCGTGGACCGTCACGTAGTTCCAAGTCGGCACGACCTTGCCGGTCTCCTGCTTCAGCGCATACCAGCTCGGCGTCACATAGGCGTCGGGGCCTGCGAATATGGCGAGGCCGTTGCCGACCGTGGGCGTGCGCCATTGCGGGTTCGCCCTGGCCAGATGCCCGTAGAGAACCCCATGCTCGCCCTCGCTTTCGTCGATGAAGAGCGGCAGCGGCGTCGCCAGCGGCCCCTCTGCCGTCGCGGTGATGAAGGTCGCGAGCCGCGCGGCGCGGATCGTCGCCAGCAGGCTCGTCCTGTCCTCGTCGCGAAAGGCCGGTGGGGTGTACATGCGGGAACTCCTTGTGCCGCCGCTGTCATGCCTGCAATCTGGACCTTCAGGAATATCCAGTTCCAAGGGTTTTAAGTGGTCCAGTTGGAAGAGCAGGGCGTCGCCCGCCGGATCATCGCCGCGATCAAGCAGCGAATCCATGACGGAGAATACCGGCCGGGCGATCGTCTGCCGTCGAGCCGGGCGCTCGCCATCGAATGGGGCGTGTCGCGGACGACAGTCACGGCCGCCTATGGGCAGTTGATCGCGGAGGGCTACCTGCTCAACCGCCCCGGCGCGCGCGCCGTCGTGGCACGTGGGCTTGCCGCGGTGCCTGTGCCGGAGGTTGCGGCTGCGACTGGGGCGCGAACCTTGTCCGATTTTGCCGAGCGCCTGCTGGCCTTGCCCGCGCCGGCCCAATTCCAGACGCATCGCGTCGCCGATCTCCGTTATGGCGACCTGAGCGGGGCGGATTTCCCGATGCTGGCCTGGCGCCGCGCTCTCAATCGGGCGAGCCTGCGCCGGGCCGAACGGTTGCGTTACAGCGATCCGCAGGGCTCAGCTCCACTGAGGGCAGCGTTGCAGAGCTATCTGTGGCGCGCCCGCGGGATCAGTTGCAGCCCGGAACAGATCATCGTCGTCAATGGCTCGCAGCAGGGGCTCGACCTCTGCGCCCGACTGCTGCTCGATCCCGGCGATAGCTTCGTCATGGAAGATCCCGGCTATGTGCTGGCGCGGCATGCCTTCGCGGCCTCCGGTGGCGTGGTCGTGCCCGTTGCCGTCGATCGTGAGGGCATCCGAACGGAGGGGCTGCCCACGGCACGATTGGCCTATGTCACGCCGTCTCATCAGTATCCGCTGGGCAGCGTCCTCTCGGCGGCGCGGCGGCGCGCCCTGCTGGACTGGGCTGCCGAAGCCGGGGCCGTGATCGTCGAGGACGATTACGATGGCGAGTACCGGCACGGCGTCGCGCCGATCCCGCCCTTGCAGACTTCTGCGCCGGACAAGGTGATCTATCTCGGCACGGTCTCGAAGACGCTGTCGCCGACGCTACGGCTGGGCTATCTCGTCGTGCCGCCCGATCTCTGCCGCATCTTCGCGGAGGCGAAGCGCCTGACCGACCGGCATACGCCGCTGCTGGAGCAGGAGGCGCTGGCGGAGTTCCTGGCCAGCGGCGGCTATGAACGCCATGTCCGCAGTATCCGGCGGCGGAATGCGGAGCGCCGGGCCGCGCTGCTACAGGCTCTCGCCGAGGAATGCGGGACGCGCCTGACGGTAACCGGCGCGGATACCGGCCTGCATGTCGTCGCCTGGCTGAACGGCGTCCCGGCGGAGCGCGAGGCGGCGATCGTCGCAGCGGCCCGCGAGGCCGGGATCGGCCTTTATCCGATCGGGCCGCTCTATGCCTCGGGAACGGAACGCCTGGCCGAGGCCGGTTTCGTCATCGGCTATGCGGCGCATGATGTCGAGGTGATCCGGCGTGGCGTCGCCGGGCTGGCCAAGGTGCTTGCGGCGGTTGCCTGACGATCAGCCGCGCAGGCCGCCGAGCATCAGGTCGCAATAATCCTGTGCGAAGGTGGCGGCGCGGCGGCCCTTGCCCGGCTTGAACCAGCGCACCATCCAGTTGAGCATCGAGAGGACGGCGCGGCTCGTCACATCGACGTCGATCGGCCGGAAGGCGCCTCGGGTGATGCCGTCGGCGATGATTTGTCTCAGAGACTGTTCGTGCTCGTCGCGCAGCTTCTGCGCTTCGGCGATCATCACAACATTCTCCATGCCGCCATAGCCGACGAGCATGGTGAGGAAGCCGTCATAGTGATCCTCGAAGAAATCGGCATGGGCGGTCATGAAGCGGGCCAGCGCCTCTTCCGGGCCGGAGGCGCCGGCCGTCGCTTGCGAAACATGCCGGCGCAAGCCTTCCAGCGTGCGCACGATGATCGCCTCGTAGATCTCCTGCTTGTTGGGAAAGTAATGGTAGATCGCCGCCTTGGTGACACCGACAGAGGTCGCGAGCTCGCTCAGCGATGTCCCGTCATAACCGTCGCGGGCGAAGAGTCGGGCGGCATCGTCGAGGATGCGGTCGCGCGCGTTTTCGATGGTCGGCGGGCGACCCTGGCGTTTCGGTTTCAGGTCGCTGCTGGGGCGCGGCATGGCGTCTTAGCCGATCGCACCGGAAGCGCGCAGGCGCTCGATCTGCTCTGGCAGTAGGCCGAGATGTTCCGCCAGAATCGCGTCGGTATGCTCCCCGACTGCGGGCGGCGGCGTCGGCTCCCGCTGTGGGCTCGCGGATAGGCGCAAGGGGCTGCGGACCGAGCGGAAGGTCCCGATCGTCGGCGCCGGCACGGAGAAGACGCTCTGGCGCAATTCCGCGATGTCGCTGGTCAAGGCCTGCCCGACGCTGCGGACATCGCCGGCTGGAACATCGGCGGCGTGCAGATCGGCCAGTGTTCCGGCAAGCTTCAGGCCGGCGAAATGCCGTTCGAGCAGGGGCAGCAGGGTTTCGCGATGCTCGGTGCGCTTGCGGTTGGTCGCATAGCGCGGGTCTTCCGCCAGCTCGGGCAGGCCGATCACCCGGCAGAAGCGCCGGAACTGCTCGTTAGTGCCGACGGCGATAGCGATGCGGCCATCGCTGCAGGCGAAGATCTGGTAGGGCGCAATGCTGGGATGGGCATTGCCGTAGCGGCCATGCTCCTTGCCGGTGTTGAGATAGCCCGAGGCGACATTCGCAAGGAGGAACAAGGCGCTGTCATTGAGCCCGATATCGAGCCATTGGCCCTCGCCGGTGCGCTCGCGCATGTAGAGTGCGGCAAGGACCGCCTGCACCGCGTTCATGCCGGTGACGAGGTCGATGAAGGCGACACCCAGGCGCATCGGCTCGCCGTCGCGCTCCCCGGTGATCGCCATGAAGCCGGATTCGGCCTGGATGATGAAGTCGTAGCCGGGGCGCTCCTCCTGTGCGTGGCCGCGGCCATAGCCGGAGATCGAGCAGACGATCAGGCGCGGATTGATCGCCTTGAGGTCGTCATAGGTCAGCTTGAACTTACGCAGCGAGGCCGGCCGGAAATTCTCGACGAGGATATCGGCCTGCTTGGCGAGCCCGACGATGATCTCGCGGCCCTCGGGCGTGCCGATATCGACGGCGAGGCTCTTCTTGTTGCGGTTGGCGCCGAGATAATAGGTCGAGATGCCCTCGACCGAGGGCGGCATCCAGCCGCGCGTGTCGTCGCCCGCGCCGGGCTGCTCGATCTTCCAGATCTCGGCGCCGAGATCGCCCAGCGTCATGGTCGCCCAGGGGCCGGCGAGGACGCGGGTGAGATCGAGGACCTTGATGCCTTCCAGTACCGCGCCCATCGCCGCCCGCCTCGTGCTCTCGATATTTACTTACCGGCTGGAAGGTATTTAAATGTACTTCCTTGTCAAGGAAGCCCGAGGCGCCGGGCGCGGGCAAGCAAGGGAGAGGACGATGGCCTTGGACAGCGAGACGATGCAGGGGCTGCTGGAGAGCGTGACGCGCTTCGTGCGCGAACGCCTGCGGCCGCTGGAACATCAGGTCGCGCAGGAGGATCGTATCCCGCCCGAGATCCGCCGGGAGATCGCGGATATGGGGCTGTTCGGCCTGTCGATCCCGGAGGAATATGGCGGGCTCGGCCTGACGATGGAGGAGGAGGTTCGGGTCGCCTTCGAGCTCGGCAAGACCTCGCCGGCTTTCCGCTCGCTGATCGGCACCAATAACGGCATCGGCTCGCAGGGGCTTATCATGGACGGCACGCAGGAGCAGAAGCGGCGCTACCTGCCGCGCCTGGCCTCGGGCGAGCTGATCAGCTCCTTCGCGCTGACGGAGCCGGAAGCGGGCTCGGATGCGGCCTCACTGAAGACCTCGGCGCGGAAGGTCCAGGGCGGCTATGTCCTCAATGGCACCAAGCGCTTCATCACCAATGCCCCGCATGCCGGGCTGTTTACGGTGTTCGCCCGCACCGACCCATCTCAGCCCGGCGCGAAGGGCGTTTCGGCTTTCCTCGTCGAGGCCGGAACGCCGGGCCTTTCGCTCGGGCCAACCGACAGGAAGATGGGCCAGAGTGGCTCGCATACCTCTGACGTGATCTTCGCGGATTGCCGCGTTCCCGCCGACGCGCTGCTCGGCGGGCGCGAGGGGCAGGGTTTCCGCACGGCGATGAAGGTGCTCGATCGTGGGCGCCTGCACATCTCGGCAGTCTGCGTCGCGATGGCCGAGCGCGTGATCGACGACAGCCTGCGCTACGCCGTCGAGCGCAAGCAGTTCGGCCAGCCGATCGCCGAGTTCCAGCTCGTGCAGGCGATGCTGGCCGACAGCCGGACGGAGGCCTATGCGGCGCGCTGCATGGTGCTGGAGACCGCGCGCGCCAAGGATCGGGGCGAGGATGTCGCGACCGACGCCGCCTGCTGCAAGCTCTTCGCCAGCGAGATGGTCGGACGCGTGGTCGATCGGGCCGTGCAGATTCATGGCGGTGCCGGCTACATCGCCGATCACGGCATCGAGCGCTTCTACCGGGATGCGCGCCTGTTCCGGATCTACGAGGGCACCTCGCAGATCCAGCAGATCGTCATCGCCCGCAACATGGTAAAGGCGCTGGGCTGAAACCGCTCAGAGCCGTTCGTCGAGTGCGTCGCGGACGCCGTCGCCGAGCAGGTTCACCGCCAGGATCAGCAGGCAAAGGCTGGCGCCGGGCAGGGCGATCAGCCAGGGATCGAACAGGATGTGTTCGCGTCCTTCCGCGATCATCAGGCCCCAGGAGGGCGTCGGCGGCTGGGCGCCGAGACCGAGGAAGGAGAGCGCGGCTTCGAGCAGGATGACGTTGGCGATCTCCAGCGTCGCGACCACGATCAGCGTGTTGCGCAGGTTCGGCAGGATGCCGTGCAGCATGATGTAGAGATGCGAGGCGCCGAAGGACTGGGTCGCCTGCACGAATTCGCGGCTGCGCAGGCTCTGTGCCGCGGCGCGCACCACCACCGCGAAACGGTCCCAGAGCAGCAGGCTGAGCACGATCGCCAGCGTCTTCAGCGAGGCGCCGCCGAGTGCCACCGCCGCAAGCGCGACCAGCACGATCGGCAGCGAGAGGCGGGTCGTCACGACGAAGCTGATCGCCATGTCGGTGCGACCGCCGAAATAGCCGGCGGCGAGGCCGAGCATCGTGCCGATGAACCCGGCGCAGAGCGTGACGCCGAGGCCGATCAGCAGCGAGACGCGGGCGCCGTAGAGCAGGCGGGCTAGGTAATCTCGGCCGAGATGGTCGGTGCCGAGCCAGTGGGCCGGGTCGGAACCGGGATACCAGAAGGGCGCCACCATGCGTTTGCCGAGATCCTGCGTGATCGGGTCATGGCTCGAGAGCCAGGGCGCGAAGATCGCGACGAAGACGATGATGGCGAGCAGGCCGCCGCCGATGCGGATGGCGCTGCTGGCGCCCAGGCCCTTGAAGAGCTTGCGTCGGCGGATGGCGGGGCTGTCGGCGATCGACATCAGGCGCTCCTCAAGCGGGGATCGAGCCAGGCATTGATCAGGTCGGCCACTGTCGTCAGCGTCACGTAGATCAGCGAGAGGATCAGGATGATCGCCTGCACGACGGGCAGGTCGCTGCGCAGCAGCGATTCCCAGGCGAGGCGGCCGAGCCCGTTGATGGCGAAGACGCTCTCGATGACGATCGAGCCCGAGAGCATCAGGCCGAACTGGACAGCGGCGAGCGAGACCAGCGGCAGCACGGCGTTGCGCAGGGCATGGACCAGCAGGACGCGCGGCTGCGAGGCGCCTTTGGCGCGGGCCGTGCGGATATAATCGGCGGTGAGAACGTCGATCATGCCGGCCCGTGTCAGGCGCATCAGGGCGGGCATGGCGTAGTAGCTGAGCACCACGACAGGCAGGATATAGCCCTGCCAGCTTTCGGTGCCGGAGATCGGCACGAGCCCGTACCAGACGCCGAAGACGACGATCAGGATCAGGCCGAGCCAGAAGCTCGGGATCGCCTGGCCGAGCACGGCCAGCATCAGAGCGATGCGATCGATCGTGCCGCCGGGCTTGAGCGAGGCGAGGATGCCGAGCGGAACAGCGACCACGAGCGCGAGCAGGAAGGCGGCGGAGCCGAGGACCAGCGTGACCGAGAGTCGCTCGGCGATAATCGGCGCCACCGGCAGGTTGAAATAGAGGCTTGTGCCGAAATTGCCGGCGAAAGCATTGCCGATCCAGCTCAGGAACTGCAGCGGGATCGGCCGGTCGAGGCCATAGGCATGGCGGATCAGTTCGACATCCTGCGCCCGGCCGGCCTGGCCGGCGAGAACGACGGCGGGATCGCCGGAAACGAACATCAGTCCGAAGGCGACGGCAGAGACCGCGAGGGCCACGAGGGCGGCGACGATCAGGCGGCGCGCGAGAAAGGGCAGCATGACGGCTCCGGGGATAGCGGGTCGGCCTGCCTGGCAGGGATGGCGCCGCTATCCGGCGAAAGCCGGTAGCGGCGCGGCGATACGGATGAAGCTGTTACTTCCAGCTCGACAGCCACCAGCGGGCGAACTCGTCCGGATGTGGCTTGAAGGTCAGGTCCTTCGACAGGCCGTAATTGATGTTGAAGTCGTACATCGGCAGCCAATAGGCCTGATCGGCGATCTTCTTCAGCGCCTTGGAATAGTTCGCCTCGCGCAGCGCACGGTCCTGCGAGGTGTCGGCCGCGTTGACCAGCTCCATGACGTCCTTGTCCTGGACGAGGTCGTCGGCGCCGCCGCCGAAGAAGTTGGAGATGATGAAGGCGACGTCGCCGGTGCCGTAGCTGCCCCAGTTGGTGAAGAAGGCCGGCAGTTCGCCCGCGCGCCATTTCTGCACGCCGGCCGCGTATTGCTGCTCGTTCAGCGTGGTGCGGATGCCGACCTTGCCGAGATCATTGGCGATTGCCTCGGCGACCGGGCGCGGCATGGCGGCGAAGACCATCTCCAGGTCGAGCCCGTTGGCGAAGCCGGCCTCGGTCAGCAGCGCCTTGGCCTTGGCCGGGTCATAGGCGTATTTCGTCACGTCCTGGGCGCAGCCGAACTGCTTGGGATTGCAGGCAGAGTTCAGCACCTGCGAGGCGCCGCCGGCGAAGGCCTTGACGATGGCCTCGCGGTTGACGGCGTGGTTGATCGCCTGCCGGACCTTCAGGTTCTTGGTCGGGTAGTCCTTGCCCTTTCCGGTCACGGTCATGCCGACATAGGAGATGCGCATGATCGGCCCGTTGACGATCTGGACGCGGCTGGCGAGGCGCGCTGCCTGATCCGGCGGGATGCGCCAGGTCCAGTCGAGCTTGCCGGCCATCAGCTCGGCGAACTGGGTGTTGAGCTCGGGAATGGTGCGCACCACGATCTTGCCGATCGCGGGCTTGCCCTTCGGGCTGCCGGCATAGTGGCCGTCGAAGCGCTCGAAGGCGTAGCGGATGCCGGGCGTCATCTCGGTGAGCTTGTAGGGGCCGGTGCCGATCGGCTTGGCCGCCATGCCGGCCGATCCGACCTCCTTGAAATAGGCAGCCGGGTAGATCGGTAGCGCATCGGCCAGCATCTCGACCGCGCCGGCGAAGGGCTTGGCCATCTTGATGCGGACCTGGAAGTCCGAGACCTTCTCGACCTTGTCGATCCAGTCCACGGCGATGCGGAAGCGCGTGCCATAGGCGGGGTCGAGCACGGTGGTCAGGGTGTAGACCACGTCGTCGGCGGTGAACTTGGCGCCGTTATGGAAGGTCACGCCTTCGCGCAGGTCGAACTCCATGGTCATGGGATCGACAAAGCGCCAGGCTTTGGCGAGCGCCGGCTTGATCTCGCCGGTGTCGAGATCCTTGTAGAGCAGGCCGTCATAGATGTGCCGGGCGAGGATCAGGCCCTCGCGGCCGGCGATCTTGTAGGTGTCGAGCGCTTCCGGCTCCAGCGCGAAGGCGGCATTCAGCGTGTCGTCGGCCTTGCCGGCCATGGCCGGAGCCGGTGCCAGGGCGAAGGAGGCGGCCAGAAGCGCGCCGGCCAGCGCGGTCGTTCCCAAAATCTTCATCGGTCTGTTCCCCTGTGTTTTCTGGATGATCCATCCGGCCGGAGCGCGCCTCTATGGGCGATTCTGCGGCCGGAGCCTACGAAGTCCGCAACTTTTCCCAGAGCTTCCGCGCGCCGTTGATCTCGTCGATGCGTTCGCCTTTGAGGACGCGCGCGATGACATCGGGCTCGGCCGCCTGCATGGTGGCGCAGGTCCGGGCCAGCGTCTCGGCTTCGGCGGGATCGATGACGCAGACGCCGTTCTCGTCGGCGAGGACGAGGTCGCCGGGGCGCACCGTCGCGCCGCCGCACTGGACGGTCTCGCCGATCGTGCCGCCCTTGCCGAGGAGCTTGGTCGTCAGCGGCGAGCGGCCGCGGCACCAGACCGGAAGACCCGAGGCCCGGATCGCCGCGACATCGGTGACGAAGCCGTCGATGACGACGCCGACGATGCCGGCGGCCTGCGCGGCTGCGGTCATCACGGCACCCCAGCAGGCGTGGCGATCGTCGCCCTGGCGGTCGATGACGAGGATGTCGCCGGGCCTTGCCTGTGTCAGCGCGCAGGAGAGCACCGCGCCGTCATCGGGCGGTACGCTGACGGTGAAGGCCGGGCCGCAGACGCGCGGTTCCTCGATGACGCACTGGATCGCCGGGACCATGAACCCCTCGGTCAGGATATGGCCGAGCGTCGCGGTCTCGATCTCGCGGAAGAGCGCGGCGCGCTGTGCGATCGAGGCTTCGGCCGATGATCCGGTCGCTGTCATGGTCGCCCCTGCGCTGGAGGATGTCGCGTTCTGCCGAACCTACGGAAGCACCGAAACCGGGTCCAATAGACAGTTCCTATGCTAAGCATAGGCTTGCCACGGCAGCGGGTTTGCATAAGGGGCAGGGACCACCAAGGGAAGAGAGATACGCGCTTGAGCGGAACGAAGCCGAAGCTGCACCATCTCAACTGGAACCTGCTGCATACCTTCCTCGTCATCGTCGAGGAACGCAGCATCACGCGGGCAGCCGACCGGTTGCTCGTGCGTCAGCCCACGGTCAGCGCTGCCCTGCAGCGGCTGGAGGAGACGCTGGGCGGCCAGCTCATCCAGCGCGACAGCCGCCGCTTCGTCCTGACCAAGCGCGGCGAATTGCTCTACAAGGAATGCGTCGACATCTACCGCAGCGTGGCGCGCATCGGCGACCGGCTGTCGGAGGATCATGACGACCTGACCGGGCTGGTTCGGCTGCTCGTCGTCACCCATGTCGTGCTGCCGCCGCTCGACCGGACGCTGACGCTGCTCAACCGAAAGCATCCCGGCGTCAGCGTGCGGATCGACGTCGCCAACAGCCAGGACATCGTCAGGGCGGTTTCGCAGAAGCTCAGCCCCTTCGGCTTCTGCCTGCTCGCCAAGCCCCTGGCCGGGCTCGATTGCCGGCCGCTGCTGCGCGAGGAGTTCGGCATCCTGTGCGGGCGCGGGCATCCGCTCTTCGGGCTCGCGGACGTGTCGCTCGCCGAACTGCGCGACGAGCCCTTCGTCGCGCTCGCCTGCGGGCAGGACGGGGCGCTGGAGCCGATGGTGTCGGTCAGGGAAGGGGCGGGGCTCGGCAGCCGGGTCGTCGGCTCCAGCCCCAATCTCGAAGAGGTCACCCGGATGATCGCCGCCGGGCTCGGCATTGGCATCCTGCCGCTGGCTTCCGTGGCCGAGGCGCTGGAGAGCCGTTCGCTATGGAACCTGGCCCGGCCGGAGGATCTGCTCGGCGCCGATCTCTATTTCATCTCCAACCCGGCCATGCAGCTCAGCGCCGCGGAAGAGGCCTTCCTGCGGCTGTTCGAGCAGCGGCTCAGCGCGACCGAGGAGGAGCCGGCGGAGGCCGCCGAGGTTCTCCTCAGCGATCCGCCCGTGCCATGACGGTGTGAAGCAGCACGTTGAGCCCGGGTTCCAGGTCTTCCCTGGTGCAGAGCTCGGCATTGTTGTGGGTGATGCCGCCCTTGCAGGGTGCGAAGATCATCGTCGTGGGCGCATGGCGTGCGACAAAATAGGCGTCGTGCCCAGCCTGGCTGAGGATGTCCTGCGTGCGGTAGCCCAGCCCCAGCGAGGTCTGGCGGACGCTGTCGATCAGCTCCTGCGCGAAAATCCTGCCGCCCCATTTCCAGATGTCGAGGATCTCGGCCGTGCAGCCGGCGCGGGCAGCGGATTCGCCGACAGCGCGGCGCACGCGCTCGGCCATGACTTCTGAGGTTTCGGGATCGGGATGACGGACGTCGCAGACGGCCTGCGCCCAGTCGGAGAGGATGCCCGGCTTGTTCGGCCAGGCGGCAAGGCGCGCGGCGGTCGCCTTGCCGCCGCTGCCGGCATAAGTCCAGCCGATCTCGTCGGTCTCGACCAGCAGGCGGGCGCCGGCCAGAAGGGCGTTGCGGCGGCGCTCCATCGGCCAGGGGCCGGTATGGGCGGTCTCGCCCTTGAACTCGACGAGCATGCCGGTGCTCGGGAAGCCGCCGGTGACGACGCCGACCTGCATGCCGTCGCGGTCCAGGTAGTAGCCCTGCTCGATATGGAACTCGACATAGGCGTCGAAGGCGTGGGGCACGGCTTCCATTTCGCCGCGATAGCCGATCCGCTCGAGCTCCTGGCCGATCGTGCGGCCTTCCTCGTCGGTACGGCCTTGTGCCCAGTCGAGCGTATAGGCGCCGACGAAGCAGCCGGAACCGACCATCGGCGGCGAGAAGCGCGCACCTTCCTCGTTGGTCCAGTTGACGATCTCGATCGGCCGGCGCGTGCGATGGCCGAGCGCGTCGAGCGTGCGGCAGACTTCGAGACCGCCGAGCACGCCGGCAATGCCGTCGAAGCGGCCGCCATTGATCTGTGTGTCGAGATGGCTGCCCATCACCACCGGCGGCAGGCTGTCATCGGTGCCGGCGCGGCGGGCGAAGATGTTGCCGATGCCGTCGACGCGCACGGTGAGACCCGCCTCGCGGCACCAGCCGACGAAGGTGTCGCGCACCTCCTTGTCGGCATCGGAGAGGGCGAGACGCGAGAGGCCGCCCGGACGGCCCGGGCCGATCTCGGCCGAGCGCTCGATCGTGGTCCAGAACCGCTCGATGTCGATACGGGCCGTGTCGAGGCTGGGCATGACGGTCTCCTCTCGGCCGGATCGGGCGGGAGCTGCTGCGGGGCGATTGCGGCGATGGTCCGCCGCGCGACCGCAGGCGAACTCTTCAGCTCAGGATTTCAGGCGAGGGGGCGCGCAGGCAAATAGATATTGCCTATGCTTGCCATCGGCCCGCCTGCACCGGCCAGAGAACCATGCGCCGCCGGCTTTCACTGATTGGATGCCGGCTGCCCTGCAGGAGCCGCTCAGCGGTGCGGCGGCAGTTCCGCATAGACCAGGCGGTTGCGGCCCTCGTTCTTGGCGCGGAAGAGGGCGAGGTCGGCGGCATTGACCAGCCGTGCCGGGTCGCCTTCGGCATCCGGCCAGGCGGTCGCCACGCCGGCGCTGATCGTCACCCGGTCGGCACCGTGCGCGATGTTGAGGTCGCGCACGCCCTGCACCAGCCTCTCGGCGACATGGATCGCCCCTTCCTGAGGCACGCCGGTCAGGATCACCACGAATTCCTCGCCGCCGAAGCGCGCGGCGAGATCGGTCGAGCGGGTCGAGCCGTCCTGGATGACGCGGGCGACCTGCTTCAGCACGTCGTCGCCGGCGAGATGGCCATAGGCGTCGTTGTAGCGCTTGAAATGATCGACATCGATCATCAGCACGGAGAGCGGGCTCTTCGTGCGCTGGCAGCGCTTCCACTCGGCGGCGAGGTATTCGTCGAAATAGCGGCGGTTGCCGAGGCCGGTCAGCCCGTCGATCCGGGTCAGGCGCTCCAGCTCCAGATTGGCGCGCATCAGTTCGCGCTGGCTTTCGCGCAGAGCGCGATAGGCCTCGTCGCGCTGGAGGTGATCGAGATAGGCGCGGGTGTGGTAGCGCACGCGGGCGATCAATTCGACCTTGTCCGGCAGCTTGACGAGATAGTCGTTCGCACCGGCCTGGAACGCCTCGCTCTTCGTCGCCGGGTCCTCCTTGGTCGAGAGCACGATGACGGGTATCGCATGCAGGGCCGGATGCTTGCGATATTGCCGCACGAGGTCGAGCCCGTCGACGCCGGGCATGACGAGGTCCTGCAGGATCACGGTCGGCTTGACGCGCTGGGCGACGGCGATCGCCTCCAGCGGATCAGTGCAATAGTGGAAGTCGAGATCGCCGTGATGGGCGAGCGCGCGCCGCACGGCCTCGCAGACCATGACCTGGTCGTCGACCAGCAGGACCATGGACAGGTAACTGTCGGCCGGCGGCGGGACATCAGGCAGGGAGGGCTTCGTTTCGCCTGTCATGGGCAACCTTCATCACGACAATGGGGCGCACGCCTCGGTCAGGCGTGGGGCGATCGCGCCCAGCGGTAGAATCTCGGCGGCTGCACCGATGGCCGCTGCAGCCTTGGGCATCCCGTAAACCGCGCTTGTGGCCTTGTCCTGCGCGATCGTCAAACATTGCCTGTCGCGCAGCAGCTTCAGGCCGCGGGCGCCGTCGCGCCCCATGCCCGTCAGCAGGACGCCGATCGGCGCCCCCTGCCAGCGTTCCGCGACGCTTTCGAAGAACACGTCCACCGACGGGCGATAAGGATAGTCGCGTGGTTCGATCCGGTAGCCGAGCTCTCCGCCCGCCTCGAAAACGAGGTGATTGGCGCTCGCCGCGATCAGCACCACTCCGCGCTCCGGCTTGTCGCCCTCGCGCGCCGGCCGGACGGGCAGGCGGCAATGCTGACCGAGCCAACTCGCGAAGCCCGGAACGAATTGCTCGTCGAGATGCTGGACGAGGATGATCGGCGCCGGGAATTCGGGCGGCAGGTCGCCCAGCAGCGTCGCTACGGCGGCCGGGCCGCCGGCGGAAGCGCCGATGGCGACGAGACGCTGGGAGGGGGAGGCCGGGGCCGGCGGCTGTCGCTGGCTGCGGCTCACCGGCGGCAGGCTGCGCGAGAGGCGGCCGATCGTGACGATGCGCGCCAGCAATGCGGCGGTCTGCGCCGAGCTGTGGCCGCTGGTGCCGACGCTGGGAATGTCGACCGCGTCGAGCGCGCCGTAGCCCATCGCCTCGTAGACGCCGGAGACATTGGCATCGACGCTGGCCGTGACCAGCAGGATCGGGCAGGGCGTCTCGGCCATGATCAGGCGCGTCGCCTCGACGCCGTCCATTTCCGGCATGTTGAGGTCCATCAGGACCAGGTCGGGCCGGTCGCGCCGGCAGGCCTCGACCGCCTCGAGGCCATTCATGGCGATCCAGGCCACTTCGTGTTCAGCCGTAGAAGCGATGACGCGTCGCAACAGCTCGACCGCCATCGGCAGGTCGTTGACCAGCCCGATCCTCATGAAACGCCCCCACAGCGCATGCTCTGATTCATGGTTCGCCGATCAGATCGACGACCGCATGGATCAAAGTTTCGTCGTGGAAGCTGCCTTTGGTCAAATAGTAATCCGCGCCGGCATCGAGCCCGCGGCGGCGATCCTCTTCGCGATCCTTATAGGAGACGATCATCACCGGCAGGTTGCGCAGGCCGGGGTCGCGCTTGATCAGGGTGACGAGCTCGATGCCGTCCATGCGCGGCATGTCGACATCAGTCACGACGAGGTCGAACGTATCGGAGCGGACCGCGTTCCAGCCGTCCATGCCGTCGACGGCGACCTCGACCTCGAAGCCGTGATGGTCGAGCAGCTTGCGCTCCAATTCGCGCACCGTCAGCGAATCGTCGACGACGAGGACGCGCTTGCGCCGCTTCTGACCGGCGCGCGTGACGCTGCGTTCGAGCGTCCGGAGGCGCCCACCGGAAACAAGCTTCTCCATCGAGCGGATCAGGTCCTCGACATCGAGGATAAGAACCGGCGAACCATCATCCATTAGTGCCGCAGCGCTGACATCCTTGACCTTGGCGAGGCGCGGATCGAGCGGCCGGACCACGAGTTCGCGCTCGCCGAGGAACCGGTCGACGATCAGCGCATAGAGATTGTCGCCTTCGCCGACGACCACCGTCGGCAGTTCCGCCTCGCCGGCAGCCGCTTCGCCGCGGCCGAGAATCTCATGGGCGGTGACGAGGCCGACTTGCTGCTCGCCGTGACGAAAATGCGGGCGGCCTTCGAGCAGTTCGATCTTGTCGCGTGGCAGCCGCAAGGCGCGCGCGATTGCGGTCAGCGGCAGGGCATAAGGCTCGCCGTCGATCTCGACGAGGAGGGCGCGGATCACCGATAGCGTCAGGGGGAGCTGGAGCTGGAAGCGGGTGCCGATGCCCGGCTCGGAGATGACGGTGACTTGGCCGCGGACCTGCCGGACCATGGCCTGCACGGCATCGAGCCCGACACCGCGGCCCGAGATGTCGCTAACCGTCGCCTTCATCGAGAAGCCGGGCAGGAAGAGGAATTCGAGCAGTTCCTCCTCGCTGAGGTTCCAGACTGTCTCGGCCGTGGTCAGGCCACGCGCCAGCGTCGCTTGCCGGAGCGCGTCGAGATCGATGCCGGCGCCATCGTCCGAGATGATGATCTGGAGCAGGCCGGCATTGTGCCGGGCTTCGAGCCGGATCAGGCCCTCGGCCGGCTTGCCGGCGGCGCGGCGCTGCTCGGGTGCCTCGATGCCGTGATCGACGGCGTTGCGCAGGAGATGGCCGAGGGGGGCATCGAGCTGGTCGAGGATGTCGCGGTCGATACTGGTGGCGCCGCCCACGATGTCGAGGCGCACCGCCTTGCCCAGCGCGCGGCCGATATCGCGGATATTGCGCTGGAAATGGCGGACGCCGTCCTCGAAGGGCCGCATCCGGCTCGCCAGCGTCTCGTCGTAGAGCCGGTTGGCGAGATCGGTCGCGCGCCGGTCGACCGTGTCCATCTCGTCGAGGCGCTGGGCGAGGAGCGCCTGGCCTTCGGCCAGCTTGAGCTGCGCCGTCACCAGCGCCTGCGCGGCACGGTCATCGGCATCGGCCGGCATCGCGGCGCGCAGGTCCTCGAAGCTCTTGCCGAGCTCGGTCTGGATGCGCCGCAATCGCAGCAGGCCGTCATTGAAGGGCCGCAGTCGGCGCGCCGACATCAGAGACTCGCCGGCGAGGCCGAGCAGACGGTTCAGACTGTCGGCGGTGACCCTGACCATGCGCTCGCCGGTTGCGCCATCCGCCCCCGGTATGGTCGTTTCTAGTGGGGCGGGCGGTGCTTCGGGGGGCGGTTCCGTGTCGGCGGCGACGGCATCCGGCGGGGCCAAGTCCGTTTCGTCGGAAGCCCGGTGGAGGCTCTGCGCGAAGGCTTCGAGGCGGCCCTTCGTCTGCGCTTCAGGTTCGCCCGCTCCGGCGGCGATCGCGGCGAGGAGGTCGATGCCTTGCAGAAGCGTGTCGATATGGGCGCGACTCAGCCGGATTTTTCCGTTCTGGGCCGCGACGAGACATTCCTCCATCTCGTGCGCGATCTGAACGGCCGGCGAGAGGTCGATGATGCGGGCGGCGCCTTTCAAGGAATGAGCGGCCCGCATGCAGGCTTCGAGGTGGGCGGCGGCGGTCGGGTCGCGCTCCAGCGCCAGCAGGCCGGCGGTGAAGGCCTGCGACTGCGATGCAAGCTCCGCCCGAAACAGGTCGAGCATGGAGAAGTCGCTGAGGTCCTCGCCGCTCATGCGATGCTCCGGTCGATCAGCGCGAGCAGGCGCCCGGCATCGAGGCAACCGACCGCGCGCCCTTTCCAGGGGATCATCGTCGCGACGACGCTCGCTGCCGAGCGGCCGACCGTTGCGGGAACGGCGCCCCGCTCATGGGCACGATAGGCGTGGAGGCCGTGGACCTCGTCGACCTCGAAGGCGACATGTTGCGCCCCCTCGCCGGTGACGACAAGGCGGGGGAAGACGGCGATCCGTTCGGCGCCGCGCACTGCGGCCGCCGCTCCGATACCGAGCAGGGCGGGCAGCGAGACGCAAATGAGGAGTTCACCCCGGACATTGACGATGCCGCGGACGGCTTCGCTGCGGCGATGCGGGAGGGAGTGGATCGGGCGCGGCTCGGCGATCTCGCGGCAAATCGTGGCCGGCAGGCCGAGCCATTCCTCGCCGATGCGGAAGATCAGGACGCTGTCGATCTCCTCGCCTTGGGGTGCCTTCTCGTCGGGCTTGGCGAAATGCAGCGTCCAGTCGTCGCGATAGCCTGGCGGCAAGGGACGGTCGAGCAGCTTGCGGGCGATCTGCGCATGGGTCGGGCAGTTGCGGCAGTGGAGATGCTCCTCCAGCTCCGGGCAGGAGCGGTCGCCGCTGACGCCGATCTCGCGCCAGCACTCATCGATCTCGCCGGAGGTCGGATGGGGATCAGCGGACATCAGGTGCCGCTCCGCTTCGCCAGCCGGTCGAGCCGGTCGGCCAGCGCCTTGGCGCCGCTATGGTCGCCGAGGCGTTGCTGGAGCAGCCTGAGCTGGGCCAGCGCGCGCTGATGGTCCGGGGCGAGATAGAGCGCCTTGCGGTAGTTTCGCATCGCGTCCTCCGCCGCGTCGGCCGCGTCATGGGCGAGCCCCAGCCAGTAGAACGCATCGGGTGACGGGCCGAATTCGGCGATATGGCGTTCGGCTGCCGCATGAACCTCGGTCAGGCGCCCGGCATCGGCGGCGCGCTCGATCTCGGTCAGGCTCGCTGCCGCCCGATCCGGCCGCAATGCCGTTGGCTGAGCGGGAGCCGCCTTCTGCACGAAGGGGCGCGGAGCCGGTCGCGGCGCGGTCGTCTGCGGCACAGGGGCAGCCTTGGCCGGCGCGGGCCGCGGCTTTCGCATCGCCGGTCGTTCGGCGGATTTCGCGTGCGCGGCTTGTGCCTTGATGAAGGCGAAGGCCCGCGGGAAGCGCACCGATGTGAAGCCGAGCAGGAGCGGCAGGCCTGACTCGGCCGGGCCGACCAGCAGCAGGCCGTCATCGGCCAGCATCTGCCTGAGCCGGGTCAGCGCCGCGCCTTGCGTCTCGCGATCGAAATAGATCAGCAGATTCCGGCAGAAGGCGACATCGTAGGCCTCCGGGCCGGTCTGCGTTGCTGCGGAGAGCACGTTGCCGAGGCGGAAGTGGACCTGCCGACGGATGATGTCATGCGGCCTGAAGCCACCCTCGCAAGCCTCGAAATAACGGTCGCGGAACGCGATGTCGGCCCCGCGGAAGGAGTTCTTGCCGTAGATGGCGCGTTCGGCATGGGTGAGATTGCGGCTGCTGACATCGATCGCGTCGATCTGGAAGCTGCCATCCGGGAAGCCGGCATCGAGCAGGGCCATCGCGATGGAATAGGGCTCCTCGCCGGTCGAACAGGGCAGGCTGAGCAGCTTCAACGGGCGATTGCAGCTCCGGTGCTCGCGCAGATGCCGGACCATCGCGCCGAAGGCCTCGCGGTCGCGGAAGAACCAGGTCTCGGGGACGATGACGGCGTCGATGAGCTCCTGCCGCTCGGCCGGGCTTTCGACCACGAAAGCCCAGTAGGCGTGGAGATCGCGGATGGCACAGGCCGCCATCCGCCGCTTCAGGGCATGGCGGATCACGGAGGCGCCGACCGTCTCCATGCTCAGGCCGATGGTCTCCTTGAGCAGCTTCTCGAAATCCCGGATCGGAGCGGTCTCGTCCATCACAGCTCCGCCGCTTGCTGACGGAACAGGATGTCGCGGATTTCGGGCGTGAGCAGGGCTTCCCCTCGTACCCATTGGATCAGCCCGCGCTCGTCGCTGGCGACCGGCCCGAGATAGGGCGGCATGCCGGCCTCGACGCCGGATGCGGTGAAGTCGGCCGGATCGCGCTCGACGGTCTCGACGGCCTGCTCGACCAGCAGGCCAAGGAGATCGTCCTGGCCGGGGCCGGAGGGGTAGCGCAGCAGGATGATGCGGGTGCTCAGGCGCGGTTCGGCCGGGCGCCCGAGCGCCAGGAGCGCGAGGTCGACGACGGGTACGGGCCGGCCGCGATAGCTGATCGCGCCGGTCACGCCTCTGGGCGCGCCGGGCAGTTGCTTGGTCGCGAGCAGCGGCAGCACGGCCTCGACCTGCCCGGTCTCGAGCACGTAGCGGTCCCGCCCAAGCTGGAACATCAGAAACAGCATCCCGCGGTTCCGTTCCGCCTTTCGTGTCAGGCGCGCAGCTTGAAGCGCGAGATCGAGCTGCGCAGCCCGTTCGAGACCTGATTGAGCTCGTCGATGGCCAAGGTCGACTGCTGCAGCGATTCCACCGTCTGCTGCGCGGCCTCGCTGAGCTGGGACAAGGCTTCGCTGATCTGGCCCGCGCCGGTCGCCTGCGCCTGCATGCCTTCATTGGCGCCCTCGAAGCGCGGCACCAGCCCCTGGACCTGCTCGATGATCTCCGAGAGCTGGCCGCCGACCTGCTGTACCTCCTGCATACCGCGGCGGGCCTCCTCGGAGAACTTGTCCATGCCCATCACGCCGGCCGCGACGGCCGACTGGATGTCCTTGACCATCTGCTCGATATCGTAGGTCGAGACGGCCGTCTGGTCGGCGAGGCGGCGGATCTCGGTCGCGACGACGGCGAAGCCACGGCCGTATTGCCCAGCCTTTTCCGCCTCGATCGCGGCATTGAGCGAGAGCAGGTTGGTCTGGTCGGCAACCTTGGTGATGGTGGTGACGACCTGATTGATGTTGCCCGCCTTCTCGCTGAGGATCGCGAGCTTGGCATTGATGGCGCCGGCGGCCTCCATCACCTGCCGCATCGTGCTCTCCATGCGTGCGAGCCCGGCCTGCCCGCCATTGGCGAGCGTCGCGGTCTGCTCGGCGACGGCCGAGACCTCGTCCATCGTATGGGCGAGCTCGTTGGAGGTGGCGGAGATCTCCTTGGCAGTCGCGCCGATCTCGGTCGTCGTGGCGGCGATCTCGTTGGCCGTCGCCTGCTGCTCCTTGGAGGTCGCGGCGACCTCGGTGATCGAGGTGTTGACCTGGATGCTCGACTTCTGAATCTGGCCGATCAGCCCGGCGAGATCGTCCGCCATGACGTTGACGCCGTCGGCGAGCGTGCTGAACTCGTCGCGCCGCTCCAGCGTCAGGCGCTCGCTGAAATCGCCGCGCCGCATGTGGTCGACGATGCCGAGCAGCTTGCCGAGCGGCATCGTGATCGCCCGGAACAGCAGGACACCGCAGAGGATCGCGAGGACGAGCGCGACCACGAAGCAGACAAGCAGGCCGAGCTCGGCGGAGCGGATGATGCTGACGATCTTGCGGGTCGAGACATCGGCCTCGGATTTATTGAAATCGACCATATCACGCAGCGTGCCGCGCATCCTGGCGGCGATCGGGTCGAGATCGCTGCGGATGGCGGCGGATTGATCGATGGCCTGACCGCTGGCGCTCGACTGCTTGCCGGTTGCGATAATGGCGTCCTCCGCTGCCGCGAACTGGTCGACGAGCTGTGTGGCCGTGGCATGGTTGCGCCGGTCGGTATCGCTATCGACCGTGCCTTCATAGGATTTCAGCAGCTCGCGCACGCGCGCCCGATTGGCGAGGATCGCTTCGCTGGCCTGGTTCTTGGCCGTTGCATTGTCCGCCTGCGCCATGTCGCGGGACAGCCGGGTGCTGTCAGACCAGACCACCATCAGCTGCGCGCTGTAGTAGAGGCTGGGGACGGTGTTGGTCTCGACGTCGATGACCTCCCGCTCGGTCTGCAGGAACCAGAAATAGCTGGCGCCGGCCATGGCGGTCATCACCGCGAGGATGGCGGCGAAGCTGATCAGGATGCGACGGCGTATCGTCAGGCTCTTCATCGTTCAATCCATCGTCACGATGCGCAGCAACGGGCGACCGAGCCAGCTGCATGAGCTGAATCGTTCGCAGATCATCGTTAGCGAGGAGTTATTGCGTCTCCGTTGCGGAAACGCGTCGAATGAAGGCGGTGGACAGTGGCGACGGGGCCGCCGCCCGGATCAAGCAGTGCGGGCCGCGGGAAGGAAGCGCTCGGCTGCAAAGGGGGCGGGGTCGCAGAGCGTCGGCGCGCCGGTCATCATTTCCGCGAGCAGGCGGCCGGTGGCGGGGCCGAGCGTGAAGCCGTGATGGGCGTGGCCGAAGGCGAACCAGAGGCCATGATGGCGCGGGGCGGCGCCGATGATAGGCAGCATGTCGGGCAGGCAGGGGCGGGCGCCGCGCCAGGGCTCGGCGTCGAGGCGGCGGCCCAGCGGCATGATCCGCCGCGCGATGCGCTCGGCCCGGTCGAGCTGCCAGGAATCCGATGGCTCATCGCGTCCGGCCAGCTCGATGCCCGTGGTCAAGCGGACGCCGCGTTGCATGGAAGTCAGCACGAAGCCGGCCTGGGCATCGCAGAGCGGATGCCGCGGCGCCGTCTCGGCAGCGCTCTCGTAATGCATGTGGTAGCCGCGCTTGAAGCCGATCGGGAAGCGATAGCCGAAGCGCTCGACGAGATCGTTCGACCAGGGGCCGAGGGCGATGACGGTTTCGGGGGCGTGCCATTGGGCACCATCGGCTGACAAGCGCCATCCCTGGCCTTCCTGGCACAGGCTGGCCGCATCAGCCGGCTTCAGCAGACCGCCGCGCGCGACGAACAGCGCCGCATAGGCACGTGTCACCGCGCCGGGATCGCTGACGGTAACGGGGTCGCGCCAGTGCACGGCGCCGGCGACCGCGCCGTCGAGCAGGCTGGGCTCGAGACAGCGCAACGCGTCGTCGTCGAGCAGATCATAGCTGAGGCCATAGGCGGCGAGTTCCGCCGCGCCCCGGGTCGCCGCGTTGAGCCCTTGCCGGGTGCGGTAGAGCTCGATCCAGCCTTCGCCCCTCATCAGGGCCTCGGTGCCGGCGGCCTGCGTCCAGCGCCCGTGCTCGTCGATGCAGCGCTCGATCAGCGGCAGGATGGCCCGGCCGAGTTTGTCGAGCCGGTTCGGCGCCGAATTCCACCAGTAGCGCGCGAGCCAGGGCGCCATCCGCAGCAGCGTCGCCGGGCGATAGCGCACGGCGATGGAGCGGTTCGAGGCCAGGCTGATGAGCGCGTTGAGATCGCGCGGGAAGGCATAGGGCACGACCGAGGAGCGTTCGATCAGACCGGCATTGCCGTGGCTGGTCTCGGCGCCGGGCTCGCCGCGGTCGACGAGCAGCACCCGCCGGCCGCGCTCCTGCAGATGCAGCGCCACGCTGACGCCGACGATGCCAGCGCCGAGCACGATCACATCGGCCTGTTCAGTCGCGGTCGCCATCGTCGCTGGAATCCTCCCCATCAGCCTGGAATAGGCGCAGCGGAAGCGAGCCTCAACTAGGTCATTTTTGCAAGAAAATAAAAATCATTTGACAGTCTGAAAGAAAAATTTCTTCATCTCCCGGAGCGCGGGAGTGCCGATGTCGCAGACGCTTCGCCAGAGATTGCAGGCTTGCCTGGCCAACGGCTCCAGGGCCGACAAGGCGCTCGCGAGCTATATGCTGGCGCAAATGCCAAGCCTGCCCTTCGAGACGGCGGCGAGTCTGGCCGAGAAGGTCTCGCTCAGCGAGCCGACCGTTGGGCGCTTCTGCCGGACGCTCGGCTACAAGAGTTTGAAGGACCTCAAGGCCAGCCTCGCCGAGGAGATCGGCGACAGGCCCTGGTTGATCAGCGACCGGCTGCGCGATTTCCAGCAGCGCAGCCTCGCCGGCGACGATCAGTTGGCGCGCAGTCTCCAGCTCGAGATCGCCGGGCTCGTCCGCATCTACGAGCTTGCCCAGAGCGAGGAGTGGAAGCGCGTCGCCCGCCGGCTGGCGACGGCCTCGTCGGTCTATGTCACGGGTTTCCAGACCGAGCGCGGGCTCGCGCAATACCTCGCCAACCAGCTCCAGTATCTGCGCGACGGCGTGCATCTGGCCGATCTCGCGGCCGGGAATTTCTCGGAGCTCCTGCTCTCGGCCGAGAAGGAACGCTGCCTCGTGATCTTCGAGGCGCGGCGCTATTCGCGCATGGCCAAGGTGCTGGCCGAGCAGGCGAAGACGGCGGGCATCAAGACCACGCTCATCACCGATTCCTTCTGCGACTGGGGGCAGGGGCTCGTCGACGAGATGCTGGTCGTCTCGACCGAGTTCAACCTGTTCTGGGACTCGACCGCCCAGATGGCGAGCCTGAGCAACCTGCTGATCAACGCGGTCTTCGTCGAGCTCGGCCCACAGGTCGAGCAACGCCTGAACCGGATGGCCGAGCTCTACGGCCGCTTCACCGGCCATGTCGGGGACAGTTCCGGCCCGCTCGGCTGACGGCCGCGATCAAAGTTTTTCGCAACATCTCGAAACAAAAGGGGAAGCGGGATGAAGACGATGATGAAGGGGAGCATCCTGGCGCTGGGCCTGTCGGCGCTCGCCGCCTCCACGGCGCTGGCGCAGGAGGCCACGTTCGTGATGACCGCGCGCCTCGTCGGCGCGCCGACCTACAACCCGATCAAGGCGACGAAGCTCAATACGGCAACGACGCTGATCTACGACCGGCTGGTGGTGCAGGATGCCGACCAGAGCTTCCACGGCCAGCTCGCGACCTCCTGGGAAACGAGCCCGGACGGCATGCTCTGGACCTTCAAGCTGAAGCCCGGCGTGACGTTCCACAACGGCGAGCCGTTCAACGCCAAGACGATCGAATGGTGGGTGCCGCAGTTCAAGGGCACCGAGAACGCCTTCACCGTCGAGGCTATCGACAAGGTCGAGGTTGTCGACGACCTGACCGTGCGCTTCCACATGAAGAATCCCGACCCGAACCTGCTGTTCAACCTCGCCAGCTCCTTCATGTGCGTGCCGGAGCCGAAATCCTACGCGGCGCTCGGCGACAAGTTCGGCGTGACCGAGGCGATCGGCACCGGCCCCTACAAGATGCAGCAGTTTACGGTGGGCCAGCAGACCGTCCTGACCCGCAACGACGACTATAAATGGGCCTCCGACCTCTCGAAGAACCAAGGGCCGGCCAAGTTCAAGAAGCTGACCTTCCGCGAGATCGGCGAGGAATCGACCGCCTATCTCGAACTCAAGACCGGCGGCGCCGACCTGCTCGTCAACGTCCCCACCGACTTCCTGCCGCGCATCCAGGCCGACAAGGCGGTGAAGCTCGTGACCATCCCCGGCAACGAGGTGGTCTATATGCCGATCAACACCAGCGTCGAGCCGTTCACCGACATCAAGGTGCGCGAGGCGACGGCCTTCGCCATCAACCAGAAGGAAATCCTGACCAGCCTCTATGGCGGCAACGGCGCCGTCGCCGACACCTTCCTGATCTCCTCGCTGAAGGAGGCGCAGGTCGATCCCAAATATAAGATCTCCTACGATCCCGAGCGCTCGAAGAAGGCGTTCGAGGCGGCGGGCTGGAAGCCGGGGCAGGACGGCATCCGCGTCAAGGACGGCAAGCGCCTCGAGGTGAAGCTCTGGGCCCAGAACGGGACCGAGTTCAAGCGCCTCGCCGAGATCGTCCAGGCGCAGCTCAAGGCGGTCGGCATGCAGGCCGATATCAGCATCATCGATGCCGGCTCGATCAACGCGCAGTACCGCAAGAAGACCGAGCACCAGCTCGCGGTGCGCGCCTATCAATGGACCAATGCGGATATCGTCGACTGGTTCTTCGCGGCCAAGCGTGCCGGCTATCCCAATGTCTCGATGTTCAACGATCCCGAAGCGGAGAAGCTCAACGACATCGCCATGACCAAGTCGAAGACCTGGGACGAGCGCGTCGCGAACTTCACCAAATACCATGAGTACGTGCTGTCGCAGTATCCGTTCGCACCGATCTATCAGCCGGTGCAGAGCGTGGCCTATGGCAAGCGCGTCACCATGCCCGAGACGATCCGCGGCACGGGCTTCTACGGTCCGACCATGCTCGACATCGCGCCGGCCAACTGAGCCGGGACGACAGACCTTGCAGGAGATCGATCCTTGCTGCGCTTCGCGATCCGGCGCCTCGCCATGCTGGTGCCGGTCTTCCTCGCCGTCTCGCTGGTGATCTTCATGATCATCCATCTCGTGCCGGGCGACCCGCTGGAGCATCTGATCCAGGTCGGCTCCTCGCCCGAGCAGCGGGCGCAGATGATCGCGCGCTACGGGCTGGACCAGCCGCTGCTGGTCCAGTACGGGCGCTGGCTCGCCAAGGTCGTCACCGGCGATCTCGGCGACGCCATCGTGATGCGCCAGCCGGTCTCGCAGCTCATCGCCGAGAACATGCCGCACAGCCTCGCGCTCGGCGGCACGGCGCTGCTCTTCTCGACGACGGTGGGGATCGTCACGGGCGTGCTCGCGGCCTCCTTCCGCGACAGCCTGTTCGACCGGGCGGTGATGGGCTTCATCCTGCTCGGCTCGACGCTGCCGAGCTTCTGGCTGGCGCTGCTGATGATCCTGATGTTCGCGGTGCAGTTCGAATGGTTCCCGGTCTCGGGGGCGCGGACATGGGACGCGCTGGTACTTCCGGCGCTGACCATCGGCATCGGCGGCACGGCGCTGATCGCACGCGTCACCCGCGCTGCCATGGTCGAGATCTCGCAGCGCGATTTCGTACGCGTGCTGCAGGCCAAGGGCGTGCCGTTCTGGCGCATCCAGCTCCGGCACGTGCTGCAGCAGGCCATGCTGCCGGTGATGACCATTCTCGGCCTGCGCATCGGCTGGATTTTGGGTGGTGCGGTCACGGTCGAATATGTCTTCGCCCGGCCGGGGCTCGGCTCGCTGCTGATCACGGGGCTTGGACAGCGCGACTATCCGCTGGTGCAGGGCTGCCTGCTGATGCTGGCGATCGCGGTGATGCTCGGCACGCTGATCGGCGATCTCGCCCAAGCGGCGCTCGATCCGCGCCTGCGTGAAGCGATGGGTGCACGATGAGCCGTTCGTCCCTCGCCGGCCGCATCCTCCGTTCACCGCGCGGCGCGATCTGCGCGTTGTTTCTGCTTGCGCTCGTGCTGTGCGCGATCTTTGCACCCTGGATCGCCCCTTACGACTATGCCGCGCAGAAGCTCTCCATGGCCAACACGCCGCCGTCAGTCGCGCATTGGCTCGGCACCGACGAGTTCGGACGCGACCTGCTCTCGCGCATCATCCAGGGCGCGCGGACCTCGCTCAGCGTCAGCGTGCTCTCGATTGCCTTGTCGGTGCTGATGGGCGCGACGCTCGGCGCCGCCGCCGGCTATTTCGGCGGCATCTTCGACAAGGTCGTCACCGTCTTCGTCGATCTGACCTGGTCCTTCCCGGAAATCCTGCTGGCGCTGATCCTGATCGCGATCCTGGGACCCGGGCTGCACTCGACGGCGATCGCCATCGCGATCGCCTATCTCGCGCAGTTCACCCGGCTGACGCGGGCACAGGTGATGGCGCTGAAGGGCGAGCTCTTCGTCGATGCGGCGGTGACGGCGGGCGCACGCCCGGCCCGCGTGCTCTTCCTGCATCTCCTGCCGAATGCGATGACGCCGGTCATCGTCGCCGGAATGCTGGCGACAGGCGATGCGATCGTGCTCGAAGCGACGCTCGGTTTCTTCGGACTCGGCGCGCAGCCGCCCGTGCCAAGCTGGGGCGCGATGATGAGCTCCGGCACCGCGCAGATCTTCATTGCGCCCTGGATCATCATCTTTCCCGGCCTCGTCATCGCCACGGCCGTCATCGCCATCAATGTCTTCGGCGACGCCTTGATCGAGGCGCTCGATATCCGCCGCCCGCTGCGGGACGGCTGAAGTTCCGCAACAACTCGCGAAAGCAGCCAGAGGAACGCCATGAGCTTCACCGTCCTGACCGCCGAGTTCTCGCATGAGAGCAACACCTTCAGCCGCTGCCCGGCGGATTACGCCGCCTTCACGGATCGCGGCATCAGCCTTGGAGAGGAGGCGATCGCTGCGCGGGGCGAAGCCAACACGCCGATCGCCGGTTTCCTCGATATCGGCCGCCCGGCCGGCTGGAACGTCATCCACGCGATCAGCGCCGCAGCGCAGCCGTCCGGCCCGGTGACGCGCGATGCATTCGACCGCATTGCCGGCGTGATTGTCGAGACCGCAAAAGCCCATGCCGGCGAGATCGACGGCGTGCTGCTCGGCCTCCACGGCGCCATGGTCACGGAGTTCTGCGAGGACGGGGAGGGCGAATTGCTGGAGCGGGTTCGCGCCGTGCTCGGGCCTGACGTGCCGATCGGCATCACGCTCGATCCCCATGCCAACGTCACCCGCAAGATGACCGAGCTCGCCAATATCGTCGTCTCCTACAAGACCTATCCGCATGTCGACGTCCGCGAGACCGGCAAGCTTGCCGCCGGCATCCTGCAGCGGGCCATGAAGGGCGAGATCAGGCCGGTGACGCTGCGCGCCGAGCGGCCGATGCTGGAGGAGGTCAATGGCGGCCGCACCGATATCGGCCCGATGGTCGAGCGCATCGCCAAGGCCAAGGCCTATGAGAAAGAGGCCGGCGTCTTCGCGGTCAGCGTCAATGGCGGCTTCGGCAATGCCGATATCCACGAGGTCGGCCCGACCGTGCTCGTCACCTGCGAGGGCGAGCGCGAGAAGCATCAGGCCTTCGCCGAGGCAATGGTCGAGGACATGTGGCAGCGCCGCTTCGACGTGGTGACGCCCTTCCTTTCGGTCGAGGATGTGGTCGCGGAAGCGAAGACCTATGTCGCGACCAAGGGGCCTCTGATCATCGCGGATTATGCCGATAATCCAGGTGGCGGCGGCTATGGCGACGCGACCGGCCTGCTCAAGGGCATGATCGCGGCCGATCTGAAGGACGCCTGCTTCGGGCCGATGGTCGATCCCGAGGTCGCGGCCGAGTTGCGGAAGGGCAAGCCGGGCTCGACAGTCTCGGTCCGTCTTGGCGGCAAGGTCGATCCCGAGATCGGGGGCGGGCCGCTCGACCTCACAGGCACGCTCGTCAGCGTCAGCGACGGCGACTATACCGGCGACGGCCCGATGATCGGCGGTCTGCAGGCGAGCTGGGGCCCCTGTGCCGTGCTGCGTGTCGGCGATATCGAGATCCTCGTCACCACGATCCGCGCGCAGATGAACGACCTGCAGCAGTTTCGCGCCTTCGGCATCGACCCGGCAGCGAAGCGCGTCGTCGGGTTGAAGTCGATGCAGCATTTCCGCGCCGCCTTCGAGCCGATCGCCGGCAAGGTGATCGTCTGCGACAGCGGGGCGCTTTGCACGCCCGACCTCAGCAAGCTGCCCTATCGCCGGGTGCGCCGTCCGCTTTATCCGCTCGACAAGGTGGCGTGAGTCCGCGATTGCGGGTGCTCCGGTCCGGACGCCCGCCATCGGCCCATGCGGTACACGCAATGCTGTGGCGCCGGCTTATGAAATTGTACGCGTGCCGGTGATCGTCTAGAGCCTTCGGCCGCGTCACGAGGCGGGAATCGGCCTGCCGGAGACGCCGCGGGACTTAGCAGAGATGACCGTCAGCGCGCCGACCGCCTCCCTGCCGCAACGGGCCATGATGCCGGTGCTGATCGCGCTGAGCTTCACGCATCTGCTCAACGACATGATCCAGTCGCTGATCCCGGCGATCTATCCGATCATCAAGGAGGCCTATCGGCTCGATTTCGGCCAGATCGGCCTGATCACGCTGACCTTCCAAGTCGCGGCTTCGCTGCTGCAGCCGGCCGTCGGGCTCTATACCGACAAGCATCCGATGCCGTACTCGATGGTGGTCGGCATGGGCTTTACGCTCTCGGGGCTGATCGGGCTGGCCTATGCCGGCAGCTACGGCTTCCTGCTGCTCTCGGCGGCTTGCGTCGGCATCGGCTCCTCGATCTTCCACCCGGAAGCGACGCGCATGGCGCGTAATGCCTCGGGCGGTCAGCACGGGTTGGCACAGGGCATCTTCCAGGTCGGCGGGCAGACGGGCGGAGCGCTCGGGCCATTGCTCGCGGCCTTCATCATCGTGCCGCGCGGGCAGGGGAGCCTCGCCTGGTTCTCGGTCGCTGCGCTGGTCGCGATGATGCTGATGGTCTGGACCGCTGCGAGCTATGCAAGGCTTGACCGGGCGCGGCCGCCGAAGGCTGCTGCGGCAGCCGTTGCGCAGACCCGTCCGGGCAAGCGCTCGGTCGCCTTCGCGATCACCATCCTGATCATCCTGCTCTTCTCGAAGAACGCCTATTCTGCCAGCTTCTCCTCATTCTACACCTTCTACCTGATCGGCAAGTTCGGCATCTCCGTGCAGAACTCGCAGGTGATGTTGTTCCTGTTTCTCGCCTCCTCGGCGGCGGGCGCGCTGGCCGGCGGCATGCTGGGCGACCGGATCGGCCGCAACAAGATCATCTGGTTCTCGATCCTGGGCGCGCTGCCCTTCACGCTGATCCTGCCCTATGCCGACCTGTTCTGGACCGGCGTCCTGACGATCGTGATCAACCTGATCATGTCGAGCGCCTTCGCGGCGATCCTGATCTATGCGCTGGAACTGCTGCCCGGCCGCGTCGGGCTGGTCGGTGGCTTCTTCTACGGGCTGTCCTTCGGGCTGGGCGGTCTCGCTGCGGCTTTGCTCGGCGAGTTCGCCGACCATCTCGGCATCGAGATGGTCTACAAGCTCTGCTCGTTCATCCCGCTGATGGGCCTGCTCGCCTGGTTCCTGCCGCGGCTGAGCGAGGGAACGAAGGGCGCCAAGGTCGGGCATTAGTTCCGGGCATCGTCATGTTCGGACAGCGCGGGGAACCCTCTCCCATAGGGAGAGGGCAGGGTGAGGGGATGGCCGCTCACCAAGTTTGCTGTGATGTGGTCGCTGCGCGGCGGTGAGGCAGAGTTTTACTGGTCCAGGGGCCTACACCTCACCCCTGCCCCTCTCCCTACAGGAGAGGGGTTCCCCGCGCCCTTGTGGCCAGGCTTCAGCGCTCAGAGCGCGAGCTTACCGGCCTTGGCGGCGGCGTAGCGTTCGTTGACCTTCTTCCAGTCGACCACGTTCCACCAGCCCTTGAGGTAGTCGGCGCGGCGGTTCTGGTACTTCAGGTAATAGGCGTGCTCCCAGACGTCGTTGCCGAGCAGGACCATCTGTTTGTCCATGATCGGACTGTCCTGGTTCGGCTTGCCGAGCAGAGCGAGCTTGCCGGCCTTGTCGACGGTGACGAAGACCCAGCCGGAGCCGAAGACACGCAGGCCCGCCGCCTCGAAATCGGCCTTGAACTTGTCGAAGCCGCCGAGATCGCGCGTGATGGCTTCAGCCACCTCGCCGGTCGGCGCGCCGCCGGCACCCGGACCCATGATCTCCCAAAACATGCTGTGGTTGGCATGGCCGCCGCCATTGTTGCGGACGAGCGTGCGGATGCTCTCCGGCACCTGGCTGAGATCGGCGATGAGCTCCCCGACCGAGGCCTTGGCGATCATGCCATTGTCCTTGGCGGCATTGTTCAGTGCAGCGACATAGGCCGCGTGGTGGCGATTGTAGTGGATGTCCATCGTGGCCGCATCGATATGCGGCTCGAGCGCGTTGGCCTCATAGGCGCGCTTCGGCAGCGAGAACGGGCCGGCCGGTGCGGCGGGCGCAGCGGCCTGGGCCCAGACCTTCGGCGCGGCGGCGATGGCGAGAGTGGCAGCGCCGAGGCCGATCAGGCCGCGGCGGGAGAGGGCGGAAACTGCGGTCATGACGATCCTCCTGAAAATGTTCGGGCGGCGCGCGACACGGGGCGCGGTCGGGCCAGGGCGTCTTGGTTTCTTCCTGCTCAACGCGCGATGCCCGTCACGGGTCCGCTGTCGATCCGCGAGCTGTAGCACGAGAATGCGGAACGGTTGACCCTGGGGCAGGGATGCAGTCGCGCCGAGCGTATCGATTCTGGTAAATCGCCGGAAACGGCTCTTAACTTGCGATTTACCGCGTTTCTCTACGGTCTGGAAGGAATCCTGCCGGGTTGAAGGGGCGCCCCCGCATGCATGCACTGGCTCGCAAGCTCGATCTCCCCGTTCGCGAGGTGACGCCGGATCTTGCCGGCGAGCCGGTTGGGGCCGGCGCCGAGCGCGCGGTGCGCGAGATCGCAGCCCGCTTCGGCAAGCTCAGCGCCGAGATCACCGATATCGCAGGGCGCGTCGGCGACGTGACGCAGCAATTCGACAAGCAGACGGCGGGCCTGCGCCGGGTGGTCGGAGCTGTCGAGCAGGTTTCGCAGGCCAACAATGCGATCCGACAGGCGGCCGAGGGCGCGCAAGCTGCCGCCTCGGGGGTGCGCAACGGCCTGGAACGCGTGACGAAATCGGTCCGGCTCGGACTCAATGCGGCGCAGGCCGATATCGAGACCCTGTCCGAGGAAGCCCAGTCGATGTCGCAGGCGCTGGCGCAGGCTGTCGGCGACGCGCACAAGGCGCGGGCGTCGAGCGATGCGATCCAGTCGATCACGCGCGAGATCCAGCTCCTGTCGATCAATGCCGGCGTCGAGGCGGCGCGCAGCGGCGAGGCCGGCAAGGGCTTCGCGGTCATCGCGGCGGCCGTGAAGGCCTTGGCTGAACAGACCCGCGAGGCGACGGCGGCGAGCGCAGCCCAGCTCGACCTGCTGGTCAAGGCCGTCGATGCCGTCGCGCGCCGCAGCCAGGAGAATGCGCAGACGGCGCAGCGTGCGCAGGCGGGCAGCCAGACCATCTCGCAGCAGATCGGCGAGTTCGACAGCTTCGGCCGCTCGGTGGTCGAGCTGATCGGCGAGATCGAGGCGGTGTCGCGGCCGACGCGGGAGAATGCCGAGGCTTGTGCCAAGGCAGGGCAGGACCTTGCGGGCCTGGTCAGCGGGGTCGATGCCTCCACCGACAATCTCCAGCAGGCCGGGCAGCGCACCGAGGCGCTGGTCGCGATCAGCGAGGGCATACTCGGTTCGATCGCGGCATCGGGCGTGCGCACTGCCCAGTCGGAATTGATCGCGACGGCCATGGAGACGGCCAGCCGGATCGGCGAACTCTTCGAGGCGGCGCTGGCGCGCGGGGAGATCGGGCTCGCGGACCTGTTCGACGAGGCCTACCAGCCGGTGCGGGGCTCCGATCCCGTCCAGCACATGACGCGCTTCGTCGCGCTGACCGACCGGCTGCTGCCGCCGCTGCAGGAAGAGCTTCTGACCTCGAACGGGCGGATCGTGTTCTGCGCGGCTGTCGACCGCAACGGCTTCCTGCCGACGCATAACCGCAAATACGCGCAAGCCCAGGGCAGCGATCCGGTCTGGAACAATGCCAACTGCCGCAACCGGCGCATCTTCGACGACCGGACCGGGCTTGCCGCCGCGCGCAACCGCAAGCCCTTCCTGCTGCAGAGCTACCGGCGCGACATGGGCGGCGGGCAGTTCCTCGTGATGGAGGACTTGTCGGCGCCGATCATGGTCAAGGGCCGGCACTGGGGCGCATTCCGCTTCGGGCTCAAGGTCTAGTGCTTCGCCTGCGTGTAGCCAGTCGAGTTGAGTAAGCGAGTTCCCGAGCCAGCGCCATGCATATAGCGCCATCCTTTCCCAACCTGTCGGTGCTGCTCATCGATCCGAGCCCGCACTATCGCCGGATCGTGCGCACGATGCTGTATCAGGCGCAGCTCAATCGCATCTTCGAGGCGTCGGATCTCTCCTCGGCCGCCTCGACCTTCATCCAGAAGCAGCCCAACATCGTCATCCTCGACTGGGATATGCCCGAGGGCAACAGCGTCAAATGCCTGGCGGCGATCCGCTCCTTCAAAACATCGCCCTTCGCCAAGGCGCCGGTGCTGGTGATGATGGAGCGGCCCGACCGGCGCTCGGTCGTCCAGGCGGCGAAGCTCGGCGCGCATGAGATCGTCACCAAACCGATCTCGCCCAACAACCTCTGGCTGCATCTCTCCGGTGTGATCAACATGCCGCGGAAATACCGGGAAGCCGAGGGCAAGATCACGTTGGTGCCGCGCGCGATCAGCAACGCCATCTTCTGACTCTGGGGCGGGTGCGCGTGGTCTGCCGCGAAAACGCCAAGAGTATTGATGCGGCTGAACATATTTAGCGAAGTTTTTACCAGTTTGACGCGATGCTCCAGGCGCAATCCTGGGTCGCCCTTCATGGTCATCACCGTCTCGCTTCCCCCTTTCCTCGGCCGCTCCGAGGCCGCGACGTTCCGCAACCAGCTGTTGGTGGCGCTGGAACAGCGGGAAAGCATTGCCGTCGAGTGCGCCGAAGCGGGGCCTCTCCCCAGCTTGTGGATCCAGCTTCTTCATTCCGCAGCCACCAGCGCCGCCGCGCGGGGGCTTTCGGTCACGCTCAAGGCGGCTTCCGAGGAATGCCGCGAATCCATGCGGGCGATCGGCTTCGATGCCGCTCACAGCGCTCTCGTTCTGGAGTGATCAGGTATGAAAATCCTGGCGATCGACGATACCAAGACCCTGCTCAGCCTGCTCAGCCTGACGCTCCGCAATGCCGGCCATGAAGTGGCGGAGGCCGAGAACGGCGAGGACGGCCTGACCAAATTCGACCAGTTTCGCCCCGATCTCGTCATCACCGACCTGAACATGCCGATCATGGACGGCATCGAGTTCACGCGCGCCTGCCGCTCGCGCCCGGCCGGGCAGAACACGCCGATCATCGTGCTGACCACCGAGAACGGCGCCGAGATCAAGGCCGAGGGCCGCCGTGCCGGCGCCAGCGCCTGGATGGTCAAACCCTTCGAACCCAACACGCTGCTCGGCCTCGTCGCGCGCTACCAGAACTGAAGGTCGGCCGATGGATCCGTTGGCAGAACTCAAGCAGACCTTCTTCCAGGAATGCGAGGAGCTCCTCGGCGCGCTGGAGCTGAAGCTCCAGGCTCTCGACGAGGGCTCCACCGATCCTGAGGACGTCAATGCCGCCTTCCGCGCCATTCACTCGATCAAGGGTGGCGCGGGCGCCTTCGGCTGCACGGAGCTGGTCGGCTTCGCGCATGTCTTCGAGGCTTCGCTCGACCATCTGAGGTCCGGCCGCGTCGCCATCGAGGATGCGCCGTTCACCCTGTTCCTGCGCTGCGCCGATGCCGTCGCCGATCTCGTCTCGGCCGCGCGCAACGACGAGCCCGCGACCGAGCGGCCCGACCTACTGGCTGCATTGGAGCAGGTCGGCAAGGAGCCGCAGGCGCCCGTCGCCGCGCCGCCGTCGGCTCCCGCCCCGGCTACGCCTGCAGCCGACAACGACGCGCCTATCGGCATCGCCGCGCTCGGCAACCTCCTTGCCATGGTCGAGGCGAAGACCGCGGCTCCCGCTCCCGCAGCCTCGGATGACGGCTGGGACGACGAGCCTGCCACTGCTCCGGCCCCTGCTGCCGGCAAGCCCGGCCGCGACGTGCAATTGCGCATCACGCCGGAGCAGGACCTGTTCCGCCGGGTGATCGAGCCGCGCGTCGTGCTCGGCTCGCTGCCGGCCGACGACATCGTCTCGATCCGCTGCGACCTCAGCCATGTGCCGCCGCTCGAGAGCCTCGACGTCAGCGATTGCTGGATGCGCTTCGACGTGGCGCTGCGCACCGAGCTCTCGGTCGAGGACCTGCACGGCCGCTTCGATTTCAGCCTCGCGAACGAGGAATTCGAGATCAATTTCGCTGAGGCGGCTGTCATCGAAGCTCCGCGGGTCGTGGAAGCGCCGGCTGCCGAGCCGGAAGTCTCCAGCGCCGTTGCCGCCGACCTCTCCGCGATCCTCGCCAAACTCGGCGCTGCTACGGAAGCGGCGAAGGAGCCCGATATCCAGCCCGAGCCGGCTCCGGTCGCTGCTCTCGCACCTGTCGCCGCAGTCGAGGCGCCGGTCGCTGCCCGTGCGGCCCCGCGCGCGCCTGTCGCCGCCGACACCTCGGCGCGCCAGCGCCAGGCGGTCAGCGTGCGCGTCGATCTCGACCGCATCGACAAGCTGATGAACCTCGTCGGCGAGATCGTCATCACCCAGTCGATGCTGGTCGAATGCGTGCGCTCGCTGCCCTATGACGTCCACGCCAAGACCGCCGAGGGCATGCTGACGCTGTCGCGCCAGACGCGCGAATTGCAGGACCATGTCATGGCGGTCCGCGCGCAGCCGGTGAAGGCCGTGTTCCAGCGCATGCCGCGCCTGGTTCGCGAGCTCGCGCAGACGCTGGGCAAGGAAGTCCGCCTGGTCCTGGAAGGCGAGAACACCGAGGTCGACAAGACCATCATCGAGGAGCTCGCCGATCCGCTGACCCATATGATCCGCAACTCGATGGATCACGGGCTGGAGACGCCGGACGAGCGCGTCGCCGCGGGCAAGCCGCGCGAGGGCGTCATCAAGCTGATCGCCGAGCATCGCGCCGGCCGCATCGTCATCTCCGTGACCGATGACGGACGCGGCATCGGCCGCGACCGGCTGCTGGCCAAGGCCCGCTCGCGCGGCCTCGTCGGCTCCGACGAGAAGCTCGCGCCGGAGGAGATCGACCAGCTCATCTTCGCTGCCGGCCTGTCGACCGCCGAGGTCATCAGCGACGTGTCGGGCCGCGGCGTCGGCATGGACGTCGTGCGCCGCAACGTCGAATCTCTGGGCGGGCGCATCAGCGTCGACTCGGAGCCGGGGCGCGGCTGCAAGTTCACGCTCGCCCTGCCGCTGACGCTCGCCGTGCTCGAGGGCATGGTGATCCGCTGCGGCGACGACCGCTATGTCATCCCGATCGCGTCCGTCATCGAGACGCAGCACCTCGCCTCGACCCCGATCGAGCGGCTGCCCTTCGGCCAGGAAGTCCTGCGCTGGCGCGGCGAGGTCACGCCGCTGTACCGGCTGGGCGACGTGATGGGTTCGATGGGCCAGACCCACGAGAACATCGTCATCATCGCCGAGACCGAGCGCGGCAACAATGTCGGCATCGCCGTCGACGAGATCGTCGGCCAGCAGCAGGTCGTCGTGAAGAGCCTCGAGGCGAATTACGGCGCGGTCAACGGTGCCTCGGCGGCGACGATCCTCGGCGACGGCCTCGTCGCCCTGATCCTGGATATCGACTCGATGCTGCGGCTTGCCGCGTCCGGCAGCCGTCCCCCTCAATCTGACCTCAAGATGGCTGGATGACCATGAGCCTCCAACTCGGCGAAAAGCACTTCTCGTCGGCGCAGCCTGAATCGGCCGCGCGCCGGATCGTGACCTTCAAGGTCGGCGATCGCACCTTCGGCATTGATGTCGGCATGGTCCGCGAGATCAAGGGCTGGCAGGCGACGACGCCGCTGCCGCATGCGGCCCCGCATGTGCGCGGCGTCCTCAATCTGCGCGGCGTCATCCTCGCGGTCTACGACCTGCGCACCGCGATCGGGCTCGGCGCCACCGAGGCGACCGCGACCCATGTCATCGTCGTCGTCGATGTCGAGGACAAGACCGCCGGCCTGCTGGTCGACTCGGTCTCGGACATCGTCGACGTGCCGGTTTCCGCGGTTCGCCCTGCTCCCGACCTGGAGCGCGACGAGCACGGCCTGATCGAAGGCCTCGTCCTGCTCGACACCGATATCGTCGCGCTGCTCGACCTCGCGGCCGTGATCCGCGACGGCGGCGCCGAGGCCCAGATCAAGACCAGCCGGGCCGCCTGACATCCCGAGACCAGCCCGAGCGTAGCGTTCAAAAGCGGGCGAGAACAAGAAACGATCGAACCATATGGGCAGCGCGCTCGGCCCCTTCTCACGTCTCTCGGTCAGCCAGCCGCTGCTTGCCGCCGGCTCGGCGGCGCTCGCCGGCAGCCTGGCATCCTATGCCGCCGTCACCGGGGCGCCCGCCATGGGCGCTGCCGCGGTGACGGCGGTTGCGCTTCTGGGTGGCCTTGCCGCCTGGGGGACGACCCGCCCGCTCGCGCGCGGTGCCGCGGCTGCGGCCCGCCTGGCCGAGAATGGCGAGATCGCGCTGTCCGATACATCCGGATCAGGCGAAGGGGCTGAGCTGTCGCGCGCGCTCGCGTCGATCCAGGAGCAGACCCAGGAGGCCGAAAGGCTGCGGGCCGCGCTCGACCATGGCCGTGCCAGCGTCATGCTCTGCGATCCCGCCGGCCGTGTCGTCTATGTCAGCAAGGCCCTGCTGCGCTTCTTCGGCGAGGCGCAGGAGGATTTCCGCGCGGCCTTTCCGGGCTGCTCGGCCAAGGACATGCTGGGCCGCGTCATGGAGCGCGTACAGGGCGAGCATCAGCCGGACGGTGGCCGGCCGGTGCGCCTGACGCTCGGCCGCCGCACGATCTGCCTAACCTTGACCGCCATGGTGCGCGGCGACGGTCGCAGTCTCGGCACGGCCGTGGAGTGGCGCGAGATGACCGGCGATCTCAGGCTCGCCGCCGAGATCGTGGCGCTGGTCGAGGCGGCCGAGGCCGGCGACTTTTCCCATCGTCTGTCTTCGGAGGGGCAGCCGCTGCCGCTCGGCCACGCGGTCAAAGGGTTGAACCGGATCAATGCCGCCCTCGAAGGCACCGTCGACCAGATGGCCCATGCCGTCGCGGGGGTGACTGAGGGCGATTTCAACCGGCATATCCCGGTGACCAGCCAAGGCAGCCTGGGGTTCCTGCAGGACAGCCTCAACGAAGCCTTCGGCCATGTCGGGGCGACGCTGGCGACCATACGCGACAGCGCGGGCCGGGTTTCGCATGCCGCGGCCGAGGTCGGTGCGGTGACGAGCCAGCTTGCGGCGGGCGCCGGGCAGGCCGCAGCCGATCTCGGCGAAGCTTCGGCGGCTGCCGAGCAGGTCACGGCTTCGGTCGGGCGCAGCAGCCTGCGTACCCGCGAGGCCGGCGATATCGCCGGCGAGACGATGAGCGTCGCGAAGCTGGGGCAGGGCGTCGTGACCCGCGCCGTCGGCGCGATCGAGCGCATCGAAAGCTCGTCGCTGAAGATTTCCGAGATCGTCGGCGTGATCGACGAGATCGCCTTCCAGACCAATCTGCTTGCGCTGAATGCCGCCGTCGAGGCGGCGCGCGCGGGCGATGCCGGCAAGGGCTTCGCCGTGGTCGCCTCCGAAGTGCGCTCGCTGGCGCAGCGTTCGGCGCAGGCCGCCAAGGACATCAAGGGATTGATCGCCTCGTCGAACGGGCAGGTCGCCGAGGGCGTCGGCTTCGTGCGCGAAACCGGCAAGGCGCTGGAGCGCATCGTCGCGGCGGCAAGCAAGGTCTCGACGACCGTCTCGGATATCTCCGCCGCGACGACGGAGCAGGCGCAGGGCGCCGGCGAGATGGGGCGCAGCGTCGCCAAGATGGACAAGGGCGTCAGGCAGAATGCCGAGCTTGCCGGGCGCAGCGCCGAGGCGGCGGCCGCGCTCGCCGATCAGGCGGCGGCGCTGCACGCCTATGTCGAAACATTCAATGGCGGCCATGCCGGAGCCAATGGCGTGCCGTCGCAGCGACGCAGCATGATGCAGGCCGCTCCGCAGCCGCAGCGGGCGGTGTCGCAGCCCCAGCCGCGCCGCGTCGCCGCCGGTGGCCGTATGGGGATTTGAGAGATGAACAAGCCTGCCTCGTCCAATCCCTTCGCGCTCGCCCAGCCCGCCATGGCCGACGTCACGCTGACGCGCGACGACATGAAGTTCATTGCGACGCTGGTCTATGAGCAGGCCGGCATCGTCATCCGCGAGCACAAGGAAGCGATGACGCGGGGGCGCCTGGCGCGGCGCGTCAAGGCGCTCGGCATGAGCTCGGTCGCGGAGTACTGCGCCTTCCTCAAGACGCCGCAGGCGGCGGGCGAACTGCCCGAGCTGATCAATGCGGTAACGACGAACCACACCGCCTTCTTCCGCGAGCGCCACCATTTCGACCATCTGCGCAAGGACGTGATGCCGCGCCTGCTGCAGGAGCGCAGCGGGCGGCGCGGCCGCATCCGCATCTGGTCGGCGGCCTGCTCGTCCGGCGAGGAGCCTTATTCGATCGCCGCTTCCTGCCGCGACGTGGTGGGGCCGCGCAGCGATCTCGACTTCAAGATCCTGGCGACCGATATCGATACCGATATCCTGACGCGGGCCGAGGCCGGCATCTATCCGGCCGAACTGTTCGAGCGCCTGCCGTCCGACGTGAAGCCGATGCTCAAGCTCGAGGGCGGGGCCGGGCGGGGCGAGGCTCGCATCGCCGAGGAGCTGCGCCGGATGATCGCCTTCAAGCGGCTCAACCTGATCGAGAAATGGCCGATGAGCGGCCCGTTCGACGTGATCTTCTGCCGCAACGTCTTCATCTATTTCGACACGCAGACCAAGGCCTCGATCCTCGACCGTTTCGTGGCGCTGCTGGCGCCCGGCGGCTTCCTCTATCTCGGGCATTCGGAATCGCTGCCGCAACCGCATCCGAACCTGCGCCTGATCGGCCGTACCATCTACGAGAGGACTGCATGAGCGTCTCCCGGTCCTCCCGCCGCTATTTCGACCCGCGTTTCCAGGCGACGATCATCACCGTCGCGCCGGGCGAGCACGAGATCACCTCCGCCAAGGACGAGATCGTTGCGACGGTTCTCGGTTCCTGCGTCTCGGTCTGCATGCGCGATCCCGTCGCCGGGGTCGGCGGCCTCAACCATTTCCTGCTGCCGAAGAACAATGGCGGCTCGGATGCGAGCGCCGGCGAACGCTATGGCGACACCGCCATGGAGGTGCTGATCAACGATCTGTTGAAGCGCGGCGCCAAGAGGAGCAATTTCGAGGCGAAGGTCTTCGGCGGGGCGCGCGTGCTCTCCGGCGCCACGATGCTGGCGATCGGCGACGGCAATATCGCCTTCGTCAACGAGTTCCTGAAGGTCGAGGGCATTCCCGTGGTGTCGCGGGATGTCGGCGGCACGCGTTCGCGGCGCATCCACTACCAGCCTTCGACGGGCCGGGCCTGGGTGCAGCATGTCCAGCCCACGGCGCGCGACAGCGGCCACGAGCAGGAAATCGCCTATCTCAACCGGCTCAAGACGCAGCCTGTGGCTGGTGAAGTGGAGGTCTGGTGATGGTTGTCGCGACGTCTTCCGCCGCTCCGGTCAAGGTTCTCGTCGTCGACGATTCCGTGCTGATGCAGAAGCTGATGACGCAGATCATCAATTCTGCGCCCGGCTTCGAGGTCATCGGTATCGCCGGCAGCGCGGAGGAGGGCTGGGACGCGATCCAGGAGCTCCGGCCCGATGTCGTGACGCTCGATCTCGAATTGCCGGGCCGGCATGGCCTGAAGCTTCTGGCGCGCGTGCTGAAGCAGGATCCGCTGCCAGTGCTGATCGTCTCGGCCTTCGGCGGCCCCGGTGCCGACAACACCATCCAGGCGCTGGAGCTCGGCGCCATCGACTTCATCGAGAAGCCCGACGGCACGACCCATACGCTCGACGGGTTCATGAAGCATCTCGTCGCGGCGCTGCAGCGCGCCGCCGCCAGCCGCAAGATGATCGCCGCCGCAAGGCAGATGACGCAGTTGGCCGCCGCTGCACCGGCCCGTCCAGCAATGGCCTCGGCACGGGAGCCGGCGCGCAGCGGCAAGACCTCGTTGATCGCAATCGGCGCCTCGACCGGCGGCGTCCCGGCCGTGCAGACAGTGATGCGCGATCTCGCCCATCTCCGACTGCCGATCGTCGTCGTGCAACACATGCCGCCCGGCTATACGGCGAAGTTCGCGGCGCGGCTCGCGACCGCGACCGGGCTCGACGTGCATGAGGCGAATGATGGCGACAGGCTCAAGCCCGGCATGGCGGTGGTTGCGCCCGGCGGACCACGCCATCTCGAGATCGAGGAGCGCCGCGGCGAGTTCGTCTGCGTGCTGCGCGAGGGGCCGCTGGTCAGTGGCCACTCACCCTCCGTCGACGTGATGTTCCATTCGGTGGCGCGCAGCGTCGGCAGCCATGCGGTGGGCATCCTGCTCACCGGGATGGGGCGCGACGGTGCAGACGGTTTGTTAGCCATGCGCAAAGCCGGCGCCGAGACGTTAATCCAAAGCGGGGAGACCTGCGTGGTAAACGGGATGCCGAAAGCGGCCTTCGAGATTGGAGCCGCCGACAGGGTCGTCCCGCTCAACCAGATCGGTGGAGCAGTCGGACAGCTGGTCGGCGAGCGTCCGAATCTACGCACCGCGTAAGGAGCAAAGTTATGTCAAAGGCCAGAAGCGAATACCGCATCCTGGTGGTCGACGACCAGAAGAGCATGCGCGGCCTGGCGACCTATTTCCTCAAGCAGATCGAGTTCCAGGACATCGACGAGGCGGAGAACGCCCGCGAGGCCCTGATGAAGATGCAGACCAAGCGCTATGATTTGCTGCTGCTCGACTGGAACATGGACGGGATGAGCGGCATCGACCTGCTGCGCGCCATCCGCTCGGTGCCCGAGCTCAACCAGATCAAGATCATCATGGCGACCTCGGAGCGCTCGGTCGACAAGATGGATGAGGCGACCAGCAACGGCGCCGACCACTATGTCGTGAAGCCCTATGAATTGCGCGATCTCGAAGTGCGGGTGAAGAAGGTCCTCGCCTGCTGAGAGGTGCCTGTCGAGGCCTGCCGGTCTCGCCATCGTGAAGCGAAGCCCCGCGCCGGCCGGCTGCGGGGCTTTCTGCTTTCGGGCATGATGCGCGGGTTCCACTGCCGGAGTGAAGCCCATGCCGCTATCGCGTCGCCAGATCGTCGCCGGGGTTGCCGGAGCTGCCGCTACGGGCTTCGCTTTCCGTCCGGCTTGGGCACAACCCCTCACCGGCGCCCATGCCTTCGGCTTCGACAGGCCGGGCGGCTTGCGCCTGCCGCTGGCCGATTACCGCGGCCGGCCGATCCTCGTCGTCAACACCGCGACACGCTGCGGTTATGCCGGGCAGATGGCGACGCTGGAGCAGCTCTGGCAGCGCTATCAGATGCGGGGGCTGATGCTTGTCGCTGTGCCCAGCAACGATTTCGGCGGGCAGGAACCGCTCGACGGCGCGGCCATCGCAGAGGCTGCCCGGCAGAGTCATGGCGCGACCTATACCTTCGTGGAGAAGACCGTGGTGCGCGGGCCGGAGGCGCATCCGTTTTATCGATGGGCCGCTTCGGAGAAGCCGGCGGACACCCCGCGCTGGAACTTCCACAAATACCTGATCGGCCGTGACGGCGCGCTGCTCGGCGGCTTTCCGGCCGCGACCGACCCGCTTTCGCCGCAGCTCGTGCAGGCCATCGGGCGGGAGTTGGCGGCGGGGTAACTTTCCAGCCTTTCCCGAAGGGCCCGCCTCTATCTCACTTCTTCGGCCGGAACGCCGCGATCACCGCCGGATCGGTTTCGAGCCACGGCCCTTCGATCAGGTCGATGCAATAGGGGATCCCCGGCATCACCGCGTCGAGGCATTCGGCGATGGCCCGGGGGCGGCCGGGCAGGTTGACGATCAGCGACTTGCCGCGGATGCCGGCCGTCTGGCGCGAGAGGATCGCGGTCGGCACCTTGGCGAGGCTGACCTGCCGCATCAGCTCGCCGAAGCCGGGCATCGGCTTCTCGACGACGTCTTCGGTGGCTTCGGGCGTGACGTCGCGCGGGGCCGGGCCGGTGCCGCCGGTCGTGACGATCAGGCAGCAGCCCTCGTGATCGGCGAGGTTGCGCAGTGTTTCGGCGATCGTCGCGCGATCGTCGGGGATGATGCGCGCGACAGGCTCCCAGGGCGAGGTCAGGACCTTCCGGAAATAGGCGTCGATGGCGGGCCCGCCTTCATCGGCATAGATGCCGGCCGAGGCGCGGTCGGAGACCGTGACGATTCCAATCCGGGCGGTCTCGGTCATCGGCTTTCTCCTGCGGGCAGGCCTGCTCTATCGGCGGGGTGGACGGACGGTCAAGCGACCTCGCCAGCGCCGGGACGATCTGATAGCGCAGCGCCATGCGCGCCGCCGCCCAGACCAGCACTGCCAAGGGCTTTGCCGCCAGTTTCGCGATGACGGTCGTGTCGATCGTCGGGCTGCTGACCGGGCTGACCTTCTGGCGCGATCCCTATTGGGTGTTCCGCGACAACCCCCCCTGGACGCGCGACGGCGGCGGCATGAGCCGCCTGCTCGATGTCGAGATGCGCCTGATCAAGCCGCTTCAGATTGCCAGGCTGAAGCCGCAGACGCTGCTGATCGGTTCCTCGGTCGTCTATCGCGGCCTCGATCCGCGCGATGTCTCCGCCATGGCGGGCCAAGTCTACAATGCTGGCGTCTCCGCCCTGATGGCGCGGGAGCTTCCGACGCTCGCGGCGCTCGCCGTCGATGTCGGCAGCATCAGGCGGGTCGTGATCGAGCTCGACTATTTCATGTTCACCGCTTGGCCTCCGCCTGAGCCGATCGATCGCAAGCTCGCGACAGCATCGGGGCGCGGCGAGGCGCTGGTCTCGACCGTGCTCAACCCGAAGGCGATCGACAATCTGCGCGGGCGACAGTCCCGGCGGACGGAGCCCGGCCTCTGGCACGCCGACGGCTACAAGGCGACGCCGGATTTCGACGCGGAACTGGTGGGCAGGATCAGCCGCGAGCAGAACATTGCGGCGATGGTCTACCGGCCCGGCGATCTTTCCTATCTCGAAAGGGCTCTCGATCTGCTGCAGGGGCGGGACGTCACGATCGTCCTGTCACCGATGAGCGCGGCGCAGCGGCAGCTCGTCGAAGCGGGCGGTCGCGGACCGGAACTCGCAGCCTGGCGCCGCGACGTTGCAGCTCTGGCCGTCCGACGCAGCCTGCCGTTCCACGATTTCGTCTCAGGGCATCCGTTCGAGGATTTCGACCCGGCCAAGGCGTCGTCGCGCTACTGGCTCGACACCTTGCATTTCAAGCCGGAGGTCGGGCGCTGGCTGCTCGGGCGGATCGGGCTCGCCGTGCATCCCGCAGGCGCCGGAGCCACATCCGGCTGAAGGCCGCCGCCTGCGCCAGTCCGGCTCGACCCGGACCGACGCGGATGATGGCGTTTGCCATCTCGCGACGCTCGCCCCAGACATAGGTGCCGGCATCGACGCCTTCGCCGGCCCCACTGTCGAAGAAGGCGGGCGGCGTGCCGTTGAAATCCGCCTGCAGCATGGCGATGGCCAGGGTCCGGCCGGGCGAATACCGGCCTTGCGTTTCGTCATAGGCGATCTTGAGGAAGTGCCGGCGGTTGCCGCTCTCGATAAGCAGACCCATGGCGATGGCGCGGCCGTCATGCAGCAGCGTGTCGATCAGCAGCGTGTCGTCGCCGGCGCAAAGTTCGGCCAGGCGGCGGAAATAGGCGGTGTCGGCTGGCAGGCAGGCGATCGCGGTGCCTTCCTCGCCTTTCCAGCCGGAGGCTTCCAGCGTGAGGAAGGCGTCGAGCGCCTCCAGCGCGCCACGGCCGCGATTGCGCCGGAAGGTGAGCGCACCCTGCTTTCCCACCTGCCGGAACTGCTGCATCCGCTTCTTGTAGGCAGAGCCGAGCGTGCGGCGCAGATAGGTTTCGAAATTGTCTTCCGGGCGCGGGATCATCACCGGGCGGACCCAGCGCTCATAGGTCGAGATCGCGCTGCCGGTCTGGCGGCAGGCTTCGGCCAGGGCCGCGTAGCAAGGGCCGTCGAGCGGGAGCAGCGGCAGCAGCAGGCTGTGCGGCAGGTCGCGCGAGGCGAGGAGATAGCGCATCAGGGCGCGTGCCGCCTCCGCCGCGTGGTCGCGACCGAGCACCGGCAGCGACGAGACCTCGTAGAGCGGCACCAGCGGCGAGGCGAGGGCGCCGGAGAAGCCGCTGCGCCAGCCGTTCATGCGGCGGAAGGCCCAGACGCCGACAAGCTGCTCGAAATCGAGGGCTTCGCTGAGCCAGGCGCAAAGGACGACGATCTCGTCCTCCGGCACGAGCGTCGTCGCGGCCGAGACCGCGGCCGGGGCCATATGCGGATTGGGTTCGAGCGCGTGGCGGGCAAGCTCCGCGAAAACCTGCCCCAGTTCCGCGTAAGCGGTGGAGCCGAGGCGCCTGACAACGATCGTGCTCAAGACCGATGGCCGTCCCGGTTCGGCCGGCGCAATTCGCCGCGCAAGGAGAGAACGAAGGCGATCACCTGCGCCGTGGCGCGATAGAGCTCCTCCGGAATCTGGTCGTCGAGTTCGACCGCCGAGAGCGCCTGGGCGAGGATCGCGTTCTGCTCGACCGCGACGTGGTGCTCTCGTCCGGTCTCGACAATGCGCTCGGCCAGCTCGCCGCGGCCTTTGGCGGTGACGCGCGGTGCGCCTTGCCCGTCATATTCGAGCGCGACGGCGATCCGGGGCGGCTGCGGCGCGCTCATGACAGGCGGTCCAGGAACTGGCCGGCTGTCGGCTGCATCACGCGGGGCTGGCCGGTATGGATGTCGATGGCGCCGCTGGCGAAATCGGCATCGAGCAGCGCGCCTTCGAGGCCGGGCGCTGCGCCGCGCAGGAGTTGGCTCGTGTCTTCGCGCTCTGCCCAGATCGAGACGCCGACATCGCGGCCCTGCAAGGTGACGACGCCCTGGAGCGGCCCCATCGGCTCGACATCAAGCGCGAAACGGATGCGCCAGACCGGCGGGCTCACCCCTTGCGCATCACGGCGTGGCGGATCGCGTTCGACCTGAAGCGGCAGCATCGAGATGCCCTGCTGGAAGGCGAGCGGGATCTCGGCGAGCCAGCGCTGTGCCGGCTGACCGCCATCCTGCCGGGCAGGCTCCAGCGGCAGCGAGGCGTATTGCGACAGCTTGACCCGGTCGAGCGCGGCTTCGGTCTGGTCGAGCAGGGTCTCGGCGATGGCGAGCGGCTTTTCACCTGGTTTCAGCGAGGGCTCGACGGCCGACTGCGATGCGAGCGGTCCGTCCCGGCGCGGCGGGGTCGGGCGCGAGGACTGATCGGGAGCGGGATCGGCTTGCTGGTCTCCCGCTGGATTGCCGCCGTGATCCTGGCGGCTCGCCTTTGGGTCGGGCGAGAGGGAATCGACGATCGGCAGCAAGGTCTCGCGCAGCGTCTGCAGGCTGGCCTTGAGATCACCCTGCCTGGGCAGCGGCAGCCCCGCGGCCTGCCGCGCTTCGAGGAATAGACCGGAAGCCTGGAGAGCTTCCTTGAGCTTAGCCGCTGTCGGCGCCTGTCGCTCTGCCGGCACGGCCTGGGCAAGCACCTGCTGGATGGCGGGTGGCAGCGTCTTGGGCAAGGCGAGCGAGATCGTCCCCTGCGCCAGCGCACGCAGATTGGCGAAGAGCGGGGCAAGACCGTCCTGCCGTTGCAGCAGGGGGCCGAGCAACGGCCCGGCGACGGCGCGCGCAGTCGCGGCCGTGATCACGGGAGCGGCGGACGTCGTCGCAGCTGCCGGCGAGGCGAAATTGGTGGTGGTGGAGGTTGCGGGCGTTGTTCCTGCCGTAGCGGGAGGCGCGGCAGCAGGCTGCGCCGCCGAAAGGCCGAGCGTTTGCAGGGCTTGCTGCAGGAAGGCCTGCTGCGCCGCCACGGGTGATGGCGGATGCGCAGCCTGGGGGGCAGCCGGCGCGAGCACGGGCGTGGTGACGGGCTGCGGCGCGGGAGCTGTGGTCAGGACCGTGCGCAGTGGCGCGGCTGCCGAAGCGGGTGGGGTGGTCGGTTGGAGAGGCGCAGGCGCCTGAGCCGGCTGCTGCGGTTGTCCGGGCGCCGGCGCGTTCGGTGGGCGCACCTCGACCAGCGTGGCGGGCAGGTCGCCGCCGGGCTGCTCGGGCGGATCGAGGCGCAGCATCAGCGTGGCGCCCGGTTGCAAGGCTGCCTGTCTGGCCTGCGGACCGGCGAGGACGAGTGCGACCTTGGTGTCGCCGATCATGGCCGTTGCGGTGCCGTCCGGGTCGAGCGAAGACAGCCTCGCTTGCACCGTCCGGCCAGCCGTCAGCTCCCCGCCTGCATCGAGCGCTTGCAGCAGGGTGGCGAGGGTCTGGCTCTTGACGAGCTGGGCTAGATTCATCGAGTGGACCTGTGGCGATGCATCACCCTGTCACGAAAGATTAAGCATTTCCTTGCTGGCCGGCCGCGCCATGCAAGGCGTGCCTGCGTGGCGGGTGCTGGTCGGGCGCGCGGCGCTGCGGCAGGGTTGGGCAACCCATTCGAGGATCTCCGCCATGGACTACCGCCGTCTCGGCCGCTCCGGCCTCAAGGTCTCGCCGCTCTGCCTGGGCACGATGATGTTCGGCGGGCCGGCCGACGAAGCGACCTCGCGCCGCATCATCGACAGCGCGCGCGAGGCCGGCGTCAATTTCATCGACACGGCCGATGTCTATAACGAGGGCCGGTCCGAGGAGGTGACCGGCCGCGCCATCGCCAACAATCGCTACGACTGGGTGCTGGCGACGAAGGTCGCGAACCCGATGGGCAAGGGGCCGATGAATGGCGGGTTGTCGCGGCGCTGGGTGCTGCGCGCCTGCGAGGACAGCCTGCGCCGGCTCGGCAGCGAGACCATCGACGTCTACTACCTCCACAAGGAGGACCACACGACGCCATTGGAGGAGACGGTGCATGCGATCGCCGATCTCGTCCGGCAGGGCAAGATCCGGCATTTCGGCGTCTCGAACTACCGCGCCTGGCGGCTGGCCGAGATCTGCCGGCTCTGCGACGAGCTCGGCATCGACCGCCCCGTCGTCAGCCAGCCCTATTACAACGCGATGAACCGCATGCCGGAGGTCGAGCATCTGCCGGCCTGCGGTTATTTCGGGTTGGGTGTCGCGTCCTATTCGCCGCTGGCAAGGGGCGTGCTGACCGCGAAATACGCACCGGGGCAGGCGCCGGCCGAGGGTACGCGCGCCGGGCGCGGCGACCGGCGGATGATGCAGGCCGAGTGGCGCGAGGAGAGCCTCGTCATCGCCCAGACGATCAAGGAGCATGCCGCACGGAAAGGTCTGACGCCGATCCAGTTCGCGGTGCGCTGGGTGCTCAACAACGCCTTCGTCACGGCGGCGATCGCCGGCCCGCGTACGTTCGAGCAGTGGGAAGCCTATCTCGCGGCGCTCGATGCCGGCTTCGACACGGAGGACGAGGCGCTGATCGACCGGCTGGTTCCGGCGGGCCATCCCTCGACGCCGGGCTACAGCGACCCGGCCTATCCGCTCGAGGGGCGCGTCAGCCGTGTCTGAGCGCAGCCCGTCAGTTCATCATGCAGAAGCCGCCGACCACGACATCCGTCTGGCACCACGGCTTCTTGGCCTCGTTGTTCGACGAGAGGCGCAAGGGCAGCGGTTCTGCGCGCTGGGCAGTCGCGGGCGGGAAGGGGACGCGTTCCGGTTCGCTGGTCGCCGCCTGCGCGCTGCCGGCGCCGGCAGCGATGCCGGGCACGACGACCACACGGCTCGTCGTGGAGCTGCGCCCGCCCAGGCGGAACCTCGCCGCCTCGGCCTGAACGGGCAGCAAGGTGGCGGTCGCGAGCAGGCACAGGACGGCGGCGATGCGGCGCATGAAAGCGGTCTCCCGGTTGCGGAGAGGATGGCGCGATCTTCCGCAACGGCAAGGAAAGCCTGAAATCAGCCTCAGCGAGGCGTTAACACCGCTTCTCAAGCCGCTTTCGGGATCGTCAGTGCGTCCCAGGCCGCCATCGCACCCTGCGCGATCATCTCCAGCACCTGCCGGGAGGCGCCGTCGCGCGCCTGGATCGACATGCCCTGCTGGACGGTGACGTAGTAGCTCGCGATCGGGTGGGGATCGAGCGAGGACGGCAACTCGCCTTCCGCGATGGCTCGCCGCAGCCGCTCCTCGATCATCGTGACGCTGCCGGCCCGCATCTCGCGCAGGATGCGTGTGGTCTCGTCGCCGACGCCGATGGCATTGACCGCCGAGAGCACGACCATGCAGCCGGGAGGGCGGCCGGGCCGGGTGAATGTCTTGGCGCTGGCCATCAGATAGCCCTCGATCGCCGCCCGCGCCGTCGGAGCATTCTGCAGGGGCGAGAGGATGTCGTCGCTCTCGGTTGCAGCGAAATGGGCGATGGCCTCGCGATAGAGTTCCTCCTTGCTGCCGAAGGCGGCGTAGAGACTCGGGGAATTGATGCCCATAGCCTCGGTGAGATCGCTCATCGCGGCTGCCTGGTAGCCGCGTTCCCAGAACACGTCCATGGCGCGCTCCAGCGCAGCCTGCCGGTCGAAACTGCGTGGACGGCCTCGTTCGGCCATGCGTCCGCCTCCGCGAAAACCATTCTGTGATGGTCGTTATATATTTCCCTTGACGGCGTCAGGCAAGCGCGGCATCGATTGTGTATCGATCGACACATAAATGGAGTTTGCCATGTCACGCCTTGCCGGAAAGCGCGCTCTCGTCACCGGCGGCAGCCGCGGAATCGGCGCCGCCATCGCCCGCAGGCTCGCTGCCGAGGGTGCCGATGTCGCGCTCACCTATGAACGCTCCGCCGACAAGGCAGGTGCGGTCGTCAAGGACATCGAGGCGCTCGGCCGCAAGGGCTTCGCTTTCGCTGCCGACAGCGCCGATCCCGCGGCGGTGACGCATGCCGTCGACGATGCCGCCAAGGCGCTCGGCGGGCTCGACATCCTCGTCAACAATGCCGGGATCTATCGTGGCGGCCCGGTCGCCGACTGGAGCCTCGCCGATATCGACGCGACGCTTTCGGTGAATGTCCGGGCGGTGGTGCTGGCCTCGCAGGCCGCGGCGGCGCATCTGGGCGAGGGCGGGCGGATCATCTCCACCGGCTCCTGCCTTGCCGATCGTGTCGTCGAGCCCGGCGTCACGCTCTATGCGATGAGCAAGGCGGCGCTGATCGGCTTCACCAAGGGGCTGGCGCGCGATCTCGGCCCGCGCGGCATCACCGTCAACATCGTTCATCCCGGCTCGACCGATACGGACATGAATCCGGCCGATGGCGAGCGGGCGGATGCACAGCGGGCGCGCATGGCTATCCCGCGCTATGGCCAGCCGGAGGACATCGCCGGGCTCGTCGCCTATCTCGCCAGCGAGGAGGCGCGTTTCATCACCGGTGCCGGTTTCGCTATCGATGGCGGCGTGAATACCTGACGTCGCCGGTCTAGTGCCCGGGCAGGACGATCATGGTGGGCTTGGCGGGCAGCGTCGCCTTGCTCAGCGTGATCGTCGGCTGCTCGCGGCGTTCGACCGGCCACAGGTCCTGCGTGCGGGCGAGGAAGCGGGAGAGCGTGCCGCCGCCGAAGAAATGCATGGGGATCATCACCCGCGCCTGGATCGATTTCAGGACATCCAGCATGCCGGACTGGTCGAGCGTATAGCTGCCATCGACCGGGAAGAGCACGATATCGACTCGGCCGAGCGCGCGCAGATGGCCAGGCTCCAGCGGATGATGCAGATGGCCGAGATGGGCGATGCAGAGCTCGCCGATCTCGAAGACGAAGATCGAGTTGCCGTCATAGTCGGTGCCGCCGTCATAGGTGCGGATGTTCGTCGGCACGTTGCGGACGCGGACATCGCCGAGCGTGAGGTCATGATGGGCTGCGCCCTTGCCCTCCGGGTCCCAGCCGCGCAGCACCTGTTTGATCGCGGTATCGGGATGGTTGGAATAATGCGTTGAATGCGCCTTGTTCATCGTGACGATGTCGGGCGTCAAAGGCGGGCGGACATAGTCGTTGTAGTCGGTCGCGATCTTCACGCCGCCCGGCGTCTCGATCAGGAAGGTGGCGTGGCCGACGAAGGTCAGGCGGACCTCGTCCTTGGCGAGCTGCACCCGATGGATCGGCAGGTCCAGGCTCGCCATCTCCGGCCGGCAGCCGGGCTCGTTCGACTGGGCGCGGGCGGGCAGGGCGAACGTGAACAGCAGTGCCGGGAAAGCCAGGAGATGCAGGGCGATCGCAAACAGGCCGATGGGCTTACGCATGGCGCTCTCCGGCTTGATTTTCAACTCACCGAGCTTCAGGCAAAAGCCGGGCCGGGAAAAGCGCCGATGCCACTGTTGGCGATTTCGTGAGCGGCGGCGCTGCGCCTTCGTTCCCTTCCTCGAAAAGCCACAGAGCGTGGCCAGCTTGCCGTTTCCTTTCCATCCCGCCGGCTGCGCCATGACCTTCTCGACCTTCTCCCGTCGCGGCGTTCTGGCCCTGGGACCGTCGCTCGCGATCGGGAGGGCCGGCCACGCCGTTGCGCAAGCGGCGGATGGGTCCTTGCCGCTGCCGGCCTATATCGAGGCCGTCCGGCCGGTCGCGCTCCTGGCCTTGCGCGAGGGGCGGGCGATCGCCGGTCATGGCGACCCGGCGCGAAAGGTCCCCGTCGCTTCCGTCCGCAAGAGCCTGCTGGGAGCGCTCTACGGCAGCGCGGTCGGGGAAGGGCAGATCAGGCTCGATGCGACCTTGGCCGAGCTCGGCATCGACGATCTTCCGCCCGTTCTCTCGGTCGAGGAAAAGCGGGCCACGGTCGCCGATCTGCTGAAGGCCCGCTCGGGCGTCTACCATGTCGCCGGCTACGAGACTGCCGAGCAGCGCCGGACGCGGCCGGCGCGCGGCAGCCATCCGCCCGGCAGCTTCTGGTTCTACAACAACTGGGATTTCAACGCGCTCGGCACGATCTACCGGCAACGGACCGGCGAGGACATCTTCGAGAGCTTCGCCCGCCGCATCGCGCAACCGATCGGCATGCAGGACTTCACTGTGCGCGACGGCCATTACGTCGAGGACGGTCACTCGCGCCATGCCGCCTATGTCTTCAGCCTGACGACGAGGGACATGCTGCGCTTCGGCGAAATGGTTCTGGCCGGCGGCGCATGGCAGGGGCAGCGGATCGTTCCCGAGCGGTGGCTCGCGGATTCGCTTTCCGCCCATTCGCAGACATCGCGGGGCGATCTCGGCTACGGCTATCTCTGGTGGGTGCTCGATCCCGCGACATTCGGGCCAGGCGCCGGATTCGCCTCAGGCTATGGCGGGCAATTCATCGCCGTCGTGCCGCGGCACAAGCTCGTCCTGGCGCAGACGACGGCGCGGCGACCGGAAGGCGGCGGCGCAACGCGACGCATGGTTCAGTTGCTGAAGGGGCTGATTGCGGCCTGACTGCACAGCGGCAAGGTTGCGGGCTCTGGCCGGGCTCGCTACATAGCGGCCAGATTTCCCGACATCCGTCGCCAAGCGTTCTAAAGCGGAGCCCGCTCGCCCCATGTCCCGCCAGTTCATCTACCATATGCGCGGCCTGTCCAAGACCTATCCGGGCGGCAAGCAGGTCCTGAACAACATCCATCTCTCGTTCTACCCGGACGCCAAGATCGGCGTGCTCGGCGTCAACGGCGCCGGTAAGTCGACCCTGCTCAAGATCATGGCCGGCATGGACAAGGAATGGACCGGCGAGGCCTGGGTCGCGGAAGGCGCGCGCGTCGGCTACCTGCCGCAGGAACCGAAGCTCGACGAGAGCCTGACGGTCCGTGAGAACGTCATGCTTGGCGTCGCGCCCCAGAAGGCGATCCTCGACCGCTATAACGAGCTCGCCATGAACTATTCGGACGAGACCGCCGACGAGATGACCAATCTCCAGGATGAGATCGAAGCCAAGGGCCTGTGGGATCTCGATTCGAAGGTCGATCAGGCGATGGACGCGCTGCGCTGCCCGCCGGACGACTGGGCGGTGGACAAGCTCTCGGGCGGCGAGCGCCGCCGCGTCGCCATGTGCAAGCTGCTGCTGGAGCAGCCGGAACTGCTGCTGCTCGACGAGCCGACCAACCATCTCGACGCCGAGACCACCGCCTGGCTCGAAGGCCACCTGCGGACCTATCCGGGCGCGATCCTGATCGTCACCCATGATCGCTACTTCCTCGACAACGTCACGAGCTGGATCCTCGAGCTCGATCGCGGCCAGGGCATCCCCTATGAGGGCAACTACTCGGCCTGGTCGGTGCAGAAGCAGAAGCGCCTCGCTCAGGAAGGCCGCGAGGACGCCTCGCGCCAGAAGACCCTGGAGCGCGAAGCGGAGTGGATGGCGCAGTCGCCCAAGGCCCGCCAGGCCAAGAGCAAGGCCCGCATCCAGCGCTATGACGAGCTGGTCCAGAAGGCCAACAGCAAGGGGCCGGACACCGCGCAGATCATCATCCCGATCGCCGAGCGGCTGGGCAACAACGTCGTCGATTTCGAGGGGCTGTCGAAGGGCTTCCAGGACAAGCTGCTGATCGACGATCTCTCGTTCAAGCTGCCGCCGGGCGGCATCGTCGGCGTCATCGGCCCCAACGGCGCCGGCAAGACCACGCTGTTCAAGATGATCACCGGCGCCGAGAAGCCGGATGCCGGCACGATCAAGGTCGGCGAGAGCGTCCAGCTTGGCTATGTCGACCAGAGCCGCGATTCGCTCGACGACAAGAAGAACGTCTGGGAGGAAATCTCCGGCGGCAACGACGTGCTCTATCTCGGCAAGCGCGAGATCAATTCCCGCGCCTATTGCTCGGCCTTCAACTTCAAGGGCGGCGACCAGCAGAAGAAGGTCGGCTCGCTCTCCGGTGGTGAGCGCAACCGCGTCCACCTCGCCAAGATGCTGAAGTCCGGCGCCAACCTGCTGCTGCTCGACGAGCCGACCAACGACCTCGATGTCGATACGCTGCGGGCGCTCGAAGAGGCGCTCGAGGATTATGCCGGCTGCGCCGTGATCATCAGCCACGATCGCTGGTTCCTCGACCGCATCGCGACCCATATCCTCGCCTTCGAAGGCGACAGCCATGTCGAATGGTTCGAGGGCAATTTCGCCGATTACGAGGAGGACAAGAAGCGCCGCCTCGGCATCGACTCGACCATTCCGAAGCGCATCCAGTACAAGAAGTTCTCGCGCTGAGTGCTTGATATCTGACTCGAAAAGCCCCGCGGTACCGCAAGGTCCGCGGGGCTTTTTTAATGCAATACTTTAGGAAGGATGCCGGTGCTGCTGTGCCCGACTTGCGGGCGTAGAAGGGGCGACCTAAGGCTTCCGGTCTCCGCCGCGTCACAAAGACCGCCCGAACCCATGAGTCAGCCGGCCTCGCTCCCCCGCCCTGATCCGTCGCTCGGGAGCTATGCGACGATGCTGCTCCTCGCCTTGCTCTGGGGCGTATCGATCCCGATCACCAAGCTCGGCCTCATCACGCTGCCGCCGCTGACGCTGACGGCGTTGCGCTTCATCATCGCCGTGCCCCTGATGTTTATTCTCGTCGTCGGCAAGCAGCGCCTGCCCCGGCGGGAGCTGCCGCGGCTGGCGGCGCTGGGCATTCTCGGTATCGGCATCGGGCAGGTCGCGCAGACCTTCGGCGTCGCCGGCACCTCGGCCTCGGTCGGCACGATCATTTCCGCGACGATCCCGATCTTCGTCGTGATCTTCGCGGCCTTGCGGCTCAGGCAATCCGTGTCGCGGCTTCAGGCGCTCGGGCTCGTCGCCGCCTTCGCAGGTATCGCGGTCGTGGCATCCGGGCGGGGCGATGCGGCTTCCGCGGTGACGCAGACCACGCTCGCCGGCGCGATGCTGGTGCTGCTCTCGGCCGTGACCATCGCGTTCTACTATGTCTGGAGCGTCGAACTGTCCGAGCGCTGGGGCACCGCCACTGTCGCGGCCTGGAGCACGCTGTTCGGCTTCATCGCGCTGCTGCCCTGGGCGGCTTGGGAGATGTCGCATGTGCCGTTCGCGGTGACGGCGACGGGGCTGGGCGCCGCGATCTATCTCGGCGTTGTCGTGACCGTGGCGGGGCTGTTCATGTGGCTTGCCATCCTGCGCACGGTCCCGGCCCGGATCGCGGCTGCCATCCAGTATCTCCAGCCGGTCGTCGGCGTTGCGGCCGCGGCTGTGATGTTCGGCGACGATCTCGGATTGATGTTCGTGACCGGGGTCGGCCTCGTGCTCGGTGGGCTTGCGCTCACCGTGGCGAACCGGCGTGGCGAGAGCGCCTGACGCCAGCGGTGGACAGCCGCGCCGCCGCGGCTTCAACTGGCGGCATGCTGACGCTTGACCATCTCACCGTGATCGCCCCGACGCTTGCGGAAGGCGTCGCGCATGTCCGCGACTGCCTCGACCTCGACGTGCCCTTCGGCCAGCGGCACGGCTATATGGGGACCCATAATCACCTGCTGCAACTTGGCGACGCGGTCTATCTGGAGATCATCGCGCTTGATCCTGCCGGGGCGCATCCCAGCCGGGCGCGCTGGTTCGGTCTCGACGATCGGAAGCAGGTCCGAAGGGATTGGGATGCCGGCCGTCGTTTGCGCGGCTGGGTTGCTCGCACCGACTGCATCGATGCAGTCCTCAATGGCAGGGAGGCGATCTTCGGGCGGAAGGTCGCGCTGCCGACGGGTACACCCGCCTTCGATTTTGCCATCCCCGACGACGGTTCGCTGCCTTGGGGAGGGGCAGCTCCCTCGATCATCGACCGGCGCGGCAAGGCGCGTTCGATGGCGGCGATCGCCGATCTCGGCGCCCGCTTGCGTGGGTTTTCGCTGGAGCATCCGGAGGGCGAGGCGATCTCCGCGCTTTTGCAAACGTTGGGCGCAGAGCGAGCACCTCTCGTCACCCAGGGGTCCGAGTTGCGCTATCGCGCGCAGATCGACACGCCAGAGGGCCTCAAAGAGCTTTTCTGAGGTGAGAGCGGTACCATGGTAGGCGGCCATCGCGGCGTTTCGATATCGGCGCGCGGGGGCTGCGACGCTGTGACATGCCCCGCGCTTCAGCGGGCCATCAGCGTTTTTCCCTGCGGAATCAGCGTAATTTAGTCGGAGCTACGAGTGGCAAGCGGGGCCGCCATGCGGTTCTCGCCTGACGACTTAAGTTATGATTAAGGCAGCGGCTCCTAGGAGCAGAGTCGCATCCAAAGCAATTCTACGCCTTGGACCTGATAAATCCGATCTGGAACTGGTCAAGTTATTGATCGTGTTCTTGCTACCATGACGTGAAGGTTGATTATGACTAGCCAGTATATCCAGGGTATGGTGCAGGACGTGAAGAAGGGCGGCCTGTCGCGGCGCTCCTTCATCCAGAAGATGGCGGCGCTGGGGATCACCGCGCCGATCGCGACCCAGATCCTCTCCTGGAACGATGTCGCGATGGCCAATGCCACGCTCGAATACAAGCCGACCAAGGCCGGCGGCGGTGGCCCGCTGAAGATGCTGCTCTGGCAGGCTCCGACGCTGCTCAACCCGCATTTCGCCTCGGGCACCAAGGACCAGATCGCCTCGCGCGTGTTCTACGAGCCGCTCGCCGGCTGGGACAAGGAGGGCAACCTGATCCCGCAGCTCGCGGCCGAAGTCCCCAGCAAGGCCAATGGCGGCCTGTCCGAGGACGGCACGACCGTTACCTGGAAGCTGAAGAAGGACGTGAAGTGGCATGACGGCAAGCCCTTCACGGCCGACGACGTCGTCTTCACCTGGGAATATGCCGCCGATCCGGCGACCGCCGCCTACACCACCGGCGCCTACAAGGACATCAAGGTCGAGAAGGTCGACGACCTCACCGTCAAGGTGATCTTTGCCAAGCCGACGCCGTTCTGGGCGGATCCCTTCGTCGGCGTCGCCGGCATGATCATCCCGAAGCACCATTTCGGTGACTACAAGGGCGCGAAGTCGCGCGAAGCCCCGGCCAACCTGAAGCCCGTCGGCACCGGTCCCTACAAGTTCGCCGATTTCAAGCCGGGCGACATCCTGCAGGGCACCCGCAACGAGGCCTACCACGTCGCCAACCGTCCGCATTTCGACACGTTCGAGATCAAGGGTGGCGGTGACGCGGTCTCGGCGGCGCGCGCCGTTCTCCAGACCGGCGAATATGACTATGCCTGGGATACGCTGGTCGAGGACGAAGTCCTCAAGCGCATGGAGATCGGCGGCCGCGGCAAGATCAGTGCCGCGCCGGCAGGCGATATCGAGTTCATCACCCTGAACACGACCGATCCGTGGACCGAGGTCGATGGCGAGCGTTCCAACGCCAAGACCAAGCACCCGACGCTCAGCGATCCGGCGGTGCGCCAGGCGATCAACCTGCTGATCGACCGCGACTCGATCCAGAAGTTCATCTATGGCCGCGCCGGTGCCGCCACGGCGAGCTTCGTCAACGAGCCCAAGCAGTTCAAGTCGGAGAAGCTCAAGTACGAGTTCAGCATCGAGAAGGCGAACAAGATCCTCGACGATGCCGGCTGGAAGAAGGGTTCCGACGGCATCCGCGAGAAGGATGGCAAGAAGCTCAAATACGTCTTCCAGACCTCGATCAACGCACCGCGCCAGAAGGTGCAGGCCATCATCAAGCAGGCCTGCCAGCGTGCCGGTATCGATATCGAGTTGAAGTCGGTGACGGCTTCGGTGTTCTTCTCGTCGGACGTCGCGAACCCCGACACCTACACCAAGCTCTATACCGACATCGAGATGTACACGACGACGCAGCCGCAGCCCGATCCGGAGCGGTTCCTCAACCAGTTCACCTCCTGGGAAGTCGCCAGCAAGGAGAACAAGTGGCTGGGCCGCAACGTCTCGCGCTACACGGACCCGGCTGCCGATGAGGCCTACAAGGCCGCCCAGAAGGAGCTCGACCCGGCGAAGCGCGCCGCGCTGCTGATCAAGGTCAACGAGATCTTCTGCGAGGCCAACGTCATCCTGCCGATCCTGTCGCGCAAGAAGGTGGTCGCCGTGGCGAACAGCCTCTCGCATGACCATTCGGGCTGGGACGTCGACACCTGGAACCTCGCTTCCTGGTATCGCGCCTGATCTGGAAATCAGTCCCCTGCGGAGAGACATCTGCGTAGGGGGCGCCCAATAAGAAAGGCCCGGCGGACGTGCTCCGCCGGGCCTTTTCTATGGTCGTCGGCTGTCGGGCCGAGAAGCCGTGTCAGCTCGCCAGCCGCTTCATCGCGCCGGCACGGCCGCCGACGAGGATGCGCTCGTCGACTTGCATAATGTCGCGCAGGCCGCAGAGCGCCATGGTGGTGTCGAGCTCCTTGCGGATGATGTCGAGCGCGGCGGTGACGCCCTGCTCGCCCATGGCGCCGAGCCCGTAGAGGAAGGCGCGGCCGATAAAGGTGCCCTTGGCGCCGAGCGCGACCGCTTTCAGCACATCCTGGCCCGAGCGGATGCCGCCGTCGAACAGCACCTCGATGCGGTTGCCGACCTGCTCGACGATGCCGGGCAGGGCCTCGATCGAGGAGAGGGCCCCGTCAAGCTGGCGGCCGCCATGGTTCGAGACGATCAGCGCGTCGGCGCCGCTCTTGGCCGCCATCTCGGCGTCCTCGGGGTCGAGGATGCCTTTCAGGATCAACTTGCCGCCCCATTGCTCCTTGATCCACTGCACGTCGTCCCAGTTGAGCTGCGGGTCGAACTGGCTGGCGGTCCAGGAGGAGAGCGAGGACATGTCGGCGACGCCGGTGACATGGCCGACGATGTTGCCGAACTGCCGGCGCGGCGTGTCCAGCATTTTCAGGCACCAGCGCGGCTTGAAGGCGAGGTTGATCAGGTTGGCGATGGTTGGCTTCGGCGGGGCGGAGAGGCCGTTGCGGATGTCCTTGTGGCGCTGGCCGAGGACCTGCAGGTCGAGCGTCAGCACCAGGGCCGAGCAGCCGGCGGCCTTGGCCCGCTGGATCAGGCGGGAGATGAAGTCGCGATCCTTCATCACATAGAGCTGGAACCAGAAGGGTGCGCTGGTGTGGTTCGCGACATCCTCGATCGAGCAGATGCTCATGGTCGAGAGGGTGAAGGGCACGCCGGCCTTGGCGGCAGCCTTGGCGGCGAGGATCTCGCCATCGGCGTGCTGCATCCCGGTCATGCCGGTGGGCGCGATCGCGACGGGCATCGCGACCGGCTGGCCGATCATCTCCGAGGCGAGCGAGCGGTTGGTCATGTCGACCGCGACGCGCTGGCGCAGCTTCACCTTGGCGAAGTCGGTCTCGTTGGCGCGGTAGGTGCCCTCGGTCCAGGCGCCGGAATCGGCATAGTCGTAGAACATGCGCGGCACCCGGCGCTTGGCCATGAGGCGCAGGTCTTCGATGGTCAGGGGCTGGGCCATGTGTCGTCTCGCCGTTGGCGTCCCGTCTTGTCCTTCCGGCTGACTCGCATGGATGGCGGGCCGCGCGCAACCATCCTACCGCACGGAAGGCCTGCGTCAGGAGATCGCCATGTAGCGGCCGGGCTTGTGGTTCATGCCGAGGATGGCGTTGAGCACGAGCGTTCCCAGCAGCGACAGCGCGACCTTGTCGGGCGGCAGCACGAAGAGCGCGGCGGCGAAGATCGCGGCGTCGATGCCGAGCTGGACCCAGCCGGCGCGCAGGCCGTGGCGCTCCTGCAGGTAGAGCGCGAGGATGTTGACGCCGCCGATCGCGGTGCGGTGACGCGCCAGCGCCAGCAGGCCGAGCCCCATCGCGACACCGCCTGCGATAGCGGCATAGAGCGGGGCCACGGCTTCGATGCGGAACCAGCCCGGGGTCGCCCAGACGAAGACGGAGACCAGCATCACGGCGGCAAAGGTCCGCAGCGTGAAGGGCAGGCCCATGCGCTGGAAAGCCAGCCAGTAGAACGGCAGGTTGATGACGAAGAAGAGCAGGCTGAAATCAGCTCCCGTGGCGAATTGCAGCAAGAGGGCGAGCCCGGCCGCGCCGCCGGTCAGCACCGTCGCCTTGGCGAAGAGGACGATGCCGAAGCTGATCATCAGCGTGCCCAGCGGCAAGGCGATGAGGTCCTCGTAGAAGCGGTGCTGCTGCGGCAGGGTGGAGGTAGCGGTCTGGGGCATGGCGAGGCCTGTATCGGCTGGTGGCTTCCGGCGCCAGAGGGCCAGCAAGGATCGGGCCGGGTTGAGCCAGCCTCTGGAATGGGCTCGTCCGATACTCTTGGGCCAGAGCGAGGGCTTCGAGAAAGCTGCGATGCGGGGAAGGGTTTCGCCAAGGTGAGGCGCAGCGCAGACCGGGCTGCGGTCATCCCTTACAGTTGAGAATTTCTCGGCTCGGCAATCATGGCGGGCGGGACGCTACGTCGCCGGTCATGACGATTCCGGTGCCGATCCGGCAGGCTCCCCGTTTCGTCGGCGCCAAAGCACGGATCGTGTTGACAAAATCTTGACAGACGGAAGGGCGCTTGCCCGTGCTTTCATCTCGACAAGGCTCGGTTTTCGGTCAATCCTTCCCTTGCCGGCATAGGAGCCATGCGCTCACTGCCGGTGAGTAACGCTTTGGCTTCGAGGAATGTGGCGATGGCGACCGGAACCGTGAAGTGGTTCAACACTGAAAAGGGGTTCGGCTTCATTCAACCGGCAGAGGGCGGCAAGGATGTGTTCGTGCACATCACGGCCGTCAAGGAAGCCGGCATGATGACGCTGACGGAAGGACAGAAGGTGTCGTTCGAACTGAAGACCGAGCGCGGCAAGACGGCCGCGGGCGATCTGAAAGTGCTCTGAGACCCTTTGTCATCGTGAGGTTCGCCTGCCACACGGGCGGGTTGCCGGCGGACGTGCGCTGAAAATGACGACCGGATCGGCGTTTCCCGCTGCCTGTCCGGCGATGCTGCCCTGTTGACCTGAATTGATGTGCCGAAAGCCCCGTCCAGGCTCGTGCCTGCGGGGTTCCGGCGTTTTGCACCCGAGGGATGCGCGGAGCCTGGCGGCGTTCGCAGTCGACGGCTGCGTGCCGATGTCGGTCGATGTCGATGGTGTCGAACAGCGACGACGTCGCGCTGCCCGGCTCCGCGCACGGGTATCTGGGGGTCTGCTTCGCTTGGACGCCCGGCGAGGGCGGAGGCCTGCCTGTTCGGCCTGTGCGAAGTCGGCACCTCCGCGCCTGACAAGCCCGCAACGGCCTGGGGCGCGAAACCCGCAATCCCCTCCGGCCCACGATGCCTCGCGAAGCCCCCCGGTCGGATGGGATGCGGGAAGAATAGGCACGGGTTGTAAGGGCGGGGATAAGTTTGGCAGGCGGCGCCGGCCGCTTTCCTCTTCGCCGCTTATTTCGAGCTCAACCGAGATGGCGGTTTGGGCGGGCGCCGATGAGAATGGTCGGGACGTCGGGTAGAAGTCCGTTATGCGTCGGAAGCAGACGCGAGCGCGGCAACCAGCGCTAGTGCTGAGACGGATTTGTATAGGTGGTGCTCAAGGGTGAGGAATTGATCCGCCTCGGACAGGAACGACTATCGTCCCTTATCGAGGAAAGCCCGGACCATCGTCACGGTGGCCGCCGGGTTCTCTTCCATGATCCAGTGGCCGGAATCGGGGATGACGCCTTCGCTCACGTCGGTCGCTGCGGCCCGCATCACCGCCGCCATCGCGGTGCCGAACGACTTCTCGCCGCCGATCGCCAGGATCGGCATCGCGAGCTTGCCGCCGGCTGCCAGAAAGGCGCGGTTGTCGATCGCGTCCTGGTCGAAGGCGGCGAACTGGGCGAAGCCCGAATGCATCGCGCCGGGCAAGGCGTAGAGCTTGGCGTAGTGCTCGCGCGAAGCTTCGGTGAAGCGGGCCGGCGTCGCCGAGAACTCGTTCCAGAAGCGGTCGAGATAGATGCGCTCGCGCCCCGCGACCAGCCGCTCCATGTCCGGCCCGCCGAAGCGGAAATGCCAGAGCAGCGGGTTCTTCAGGATTTCCTCCCAGGGTCCGACGCCAGGCACCGGCGCGTCGATCAGGACGAAGCGGCCGACGCGCTGCGGCTGCTGTGCGGCGAAGGCGAAGCCGACCATGTTGCCGATATCGTGCGTCACCAGATCGGCCTGCTCGATCTTGAGCGCGTCGAGAACGCCGGCGACGTCCCCGGCCTGCGTCTTCTTGTCGAAGCCTGAGGCCGGCTTGGACGACAGGCCGAGTCCGCGCAGATCCGGCACCACCACCGTGTAGTTCTTCGCCAGATCGGCCGCCATCGGCGCCCACATGTCACCGGTTTCGCCGTAGCCGTGCAGCAGCACGACTGCCGGACCCCGGCCGCCGATCCGGACATGGATGGTGGCACCATTGGTAGCGATCTCCTGCGTCTTGAAGGAGGCCGGGAAGTCGGGGACCTGTGCGACCGCCGGGGCCACGAAGGCAAGCGCGCCGAGCGCCAAGGCAATTTTCAACATGATGCATCTCCCGCCTGTCGGGAGGGCGGTCGACCATGACCGTCGCTGTCAGCCCCGTTGGCATGACGCAACGTAGCATTCGCTTCTCGTTCGGATTAGCGTCGCATCGGCGAAATTCAGCTCCGGAAAAACCGAACGATGTTGAAGCTCGACGGCATCGCGACCTTCGTCGCCATCGCGGAGGCCGGCTCGTTGAGCGAGGCCGCGCGCCGGTTGCGCCTGTCGAAATCGGTGGTCAGCGACCGCCTGGCAGAGTTGGAACATGGTCTCGGCGCCACGTTGCTGCATCGCAGCGCCCGGCGGCTGACCCTCACCGAGGACGGCACTGCCTTTCTCGAACGCGCCACGCGCATCACCCGCGAGGTCGAGGATGCCGCGGCCGACATGGCCGAGCGGCGCGGCACGCTGGCCGGGCCGCTGTTGATCTCGGCCCCCGTCACTTTCGGGCGGCTGCATCTCGGCCCGGCGATCTATCCCTTTCTCGCGCGGCATCCCGACATCGCGCTGACGCTCGATCTCGACGACCGGCGGGTCGAGGCCGGCGCGGATAGCTATGACGCGGTGCTGCGCCATGGGCCGATCGCGGATTCGCGCCTCGTCGCCTGGACGCTGGCTCCAAGCCGCAGAGTGCTCGTCGCCGCGCCTGATTACCTGGAGCGGCGCGGTACCCCGGCTTCGGCGGCCGAACTGGATGGGCATGACGGCATCTTCTACACCAACCGGGGCAGCGGCGACTGGCGCTTCCATGGCCCGGATGGGGCGGTCAGCGTGCGCGGTCGCCCGAGCCTGCGGGTGAATAACGGCGACATGATGCGGGACGCCGCGCTGGCGGGGCTGGGCATCGCCCTGCTGCCCCTGTTCATCGCCGGAGCCGAAATCCGCAGCGGCCGCCTCGGGGTCGTCGATATCGGGGTGCAGCCGCAGGTGGAAGCCATCTATCTGGCGCATCCCGAAGGCCGCCGGCCTTCCGCCAAGCTGCGTGCCTTCGCCGATTGCCTGCGCCAGGCTTTCGGCCAACCACCCTATTGGGAGAGTTCAGAACCGCATAGATACTCGAATTGACCGACATTACCGTTCGCATCGCGTCACTTGCAGACATTGTTAGCTTGCCCAGAAGCCGACATTGCTCCTGTGCCGCAGCAGGTTCGCTTTTCGTCCTTGGCGAGCCGATCTTCTGACTTGCAACGAGGTCTCGATTGGCAGCCGTGAACCGGTCCGGCGTCCGGGTCATTCGCCTTTGGCCATGACCTTCTCGAACCTGAACATGCCACCGTCTCCCGGCAGGGAAGGCTGGTCCGGCCGATGCGGATCCGGATGGCGCGCGTGATAATAGGCGACGATCTTGAAGCCGCATTTGTTGACGTAGAAGTGAATGTTGCGCTTCTCGAAATACGGCGTGTGCGTCGTCCAGACTTTCGTCTCGGGATAGCGGGCTTCGATCGCGCTCCAGGCGCCCCTGCCGATGCCACGACCGTCGATACCCGCCATGACGAAGAATAGATCCAGCGAATTGTGCTGCGTCGCGACGTCGATGGCGACGACGGCCCCGCCGACCCGCCGGCCATCCAGCAGGATATGAAGAACCTCCGCGCCGGGGGCTTCGCACGATTCGATGATGATCTCGTCAGGGGGAACAGAACCGTCGGAGACCGAGCCGAACTCCTCGATCACGGCGACGGAAAAGGCCTCCCGCAAATCCATCCTGAAACGCGGCAGGTCGGCGGCCGCCACGGGTTCGAGGGTCATCCGACGGTCATTCATCGTTCGGCTCCGTGTCAGTCCCGAAAGCGTTTTGCGTACCCATTCGCGAGCTCTCCCACCATGACGCTTTCGCAAGCGCGGGATGCTCTAGCGCGCGGAAGATCCGCTGGGCCGGTTCGGCCACATCCGCGGGAGAACGTCGGTGGTGCCTCCCTTATCCTGAAGGCGATGCTTGGCCGTGCCCGCGACATGCAGGCCGACGCACGCCAGCAGGAGATAGGCGGAGTATTTGTGGAGGGCCTGGAAGACCGCGAATGCCGCGTCGTTCTTGGGCAGGATTTCCGGCACGTGCGACAGGAAGAAGAACGGCACGCCGTCGCTCTGCGTGAAGCTGCTCGACATCGCATAGCCGAGCACAGGCGTGAGTAGGGTCAGCGCGATCATCAGGCGGTGGGTGGCGTGCGACAGCCATTTTTCCCAGCCACGCAGAGCGCAAGGAGCGTCGGGGAGCAGGCTGCGATAGCGCGAGCGCAAAGCCAGGTGCACGAGAGCCAGAAGCCAGACCAGGATGCCGAACTGCTTGTGGTTGGCATAGAAGAAGCCGGCGCTGGCATCGTCTTCCGCAAGTCCGGTCATATAGAAGCCGGTCGCGATCAGCGCGAGGATCAGCATCGCCCTGGCCCAGTGCAGAAGGCGCATCGGGCGCGGATAGATGATGCCCCGCTCGGTTGTCGGCGTCTCGGTCAAGAAAGAGGTCCTTTTCTCGTCAGTTTTGCCCGGTCACGCCGGCGGGAACACCATGGAGATTGGGCGAATCTTCGGGCGCATTCGGGCGGAGTAGGGTCACAGGAGGGGACAGGCTGCCAATGCACGACGGCGTGAGGACGCTGTGTCCAGACCTCTTCGGTTCTAGTGATGCCTTGGGCGGGCGGATCTTCCGACCGGGGCATCGAGCAGAAGAACCCGGCGATGGTGTGAGGTCATTGGCCGTGCAGGAGCGCGACGGCGAGCAGGGGCCCAATGAAGAAGCCGAATAGGATGCTCGCCGCCGCGAGAATCCGCAGCGGCAGAGGGAGCCGTTGCTCTTCCCGACATTGCAAGAGCCTGTTCCTCGACGTGTGCGACGATCTCATGCCGTTCAGAGCAAGCGCCCGACGTTGCGCGAACATTACGCGACGGGGTGACGTGGCCCTCGCCGGTCATCCGGTGGCTCTGGGGCGAGGGCGTAATCTTCGTGTAAGGATGCCCGTCAAAGAAGCGACGCGTACCCAAGGAATGTTCGCCAGTGCGCCTGCTTGTCGTCGAGGATGATGCCGATCTCGGTCCGTGGCTCCGCGATGCGCTGGAGAAGGCGCTCGGCGGGGCGGATCTCGTGGCGACGCTTGACGAGGCACGCGCTGCGCTGAAGGTGCGCCCTTTCGATCTCATCGTGATGGATCGGCGCCTGCCCGACGGGGACGCGATCTCGCTCATTGCCACGATGCGGAGGCTCAACCCGCGCCCGAGCATTCTGGTGCTGACGGCGCTCGACGACCCGAACGACATCGCCAAGGCGCTCGATGCCGGCGCCGACGACTATCTCGCCAAGCCCTTCGAGCCGGTCGAGCTGATTGCGCGCGCCAAGGCGGTTCTCAGGCGCAACCAGCTCGACCAGAAAGGCGTCTCGAGCGTCGCCAATCTCCGTTTCGACATCTTCGCGCGAACCGCCTATGTCGACGACCAACTCCTGATCCTGCCGCGCAGGGAACTGGCCCTACTCGAAGCGTTGATGCGACGGGCGGGCCAGGTCGTCCTGCGCGAGAGCCTCGAGAATGCGGTCTATGGCTTCGACGACGAGATCCAGTCCAATGCGATCGATGCCCATCTGTCCCGCCTGCGCAAGCGCTTGCGCGAAAACGGTTGCCAAGCCGAGATCAAGCCGTTGCGCGGGATCGGCTATCTGATGACGGATTCAGCATGACGCTGAAGGGCCGGTCGATCGCCACCTCGGCGGCCATGCTGCTCGGCGGGCTGATCTCGGCGTTCCTATTCTGCCTGTTTCTGGGCTTCATCGCCTTCTATGGCGACGACGGCGATGTCGCCCAATATGACATCGCCACTGAAATCAAGCGCTCCGTCGACAAGGACGAGAGCGGCCGGCCCCGGATCGCTCCGACCGTGAAGCTGCTGGCGTTCCAGCGCCAGTTTCCGAAGCTCTGGTACATGGTGAGCACGCCGCAGGGCAGTCTCTCCTATGGCGAGGTGCCGGCCCGGGTGCTGGCGGGCAAGGATGTGTGGGACCCACCGCAGGCCCTTTCGGCCCATGACGCCGGCGGTAATTTCCTACGTATGAGCCGCTCCGCGCGCGTCGGCACCGATCCCGATATCCTCATCGAGCTCGGCGGAGCCGCCTACAGCAGCACCGAGGTCGTCCTGTCACTCCTCAGGGAGCCCGACATAACCTCGACCATGCTGGCCGCAGCTCTCACAATCATCATTCTCACGACCGTTCTGGTCGTCCCCGCTTTGATCGTGCGGCCCGTTCGGCGCGCCGCGGCCGCAGCCGAAGAGATCGGCGCCAGGGACGGCGTGCGGCTGCCGATCCAGAGCCAGCCCTCCGAGCTGAGGCCTCTGGCTCTCGCCTTCAACCGCGCGCTGGACCGCATCGATGCAGCGACGGCCGAGCAGCGGCGCTTCCTCTCCAATGCCGCTCATGAGCTGCGCACGCCGCTGACGCGCCTGCGCACCAGGCTCGAACGCGTCGAAGACAAGGAGATCAAGGCGGAGCTCGTCGGCGAGCTGCAATCGCTGTCCGGAACGGTGACGATGCTGTTGCAGTTGGCGCGCCTGACGTCCCAGCCGACCGAGATGACCCGGATCGATCTTGCCGCAACGGCCCGCGACGCGGCCGCACGGGAAGTGCCGACCGCGTTGGCGGGCGGCATCGATCTCGAGTTCCGTGGCGATGCGCCGGAGATGATCTCCGGCTCGGTCCAGGCGATCGGTATCGGCCTGTCAAATCTCATCCGCAACGCGATCCAGCATGGCGGGGCGGGCGGACGGGTTGTGGTTGAGGTCGGAGCGCCCGGTCGGGTCTCTGTTATCGACTTCGGCGCCGGACTCGGCTCGGCCTATGACGGGCGAGCGGTCATCGAGCCCTTCGCGCGCGGCAAGCAGGACGGCTCGGGTACCGGGCTCGGACTCTCCATCGTCGCGCAGGTGGCGGCGCTTCACGGTGCGAGCCTCTCGATCGACGAGACGTCCGGCGGCGGCACCACCGTCACCCTGACGTTTCCGACCTGACGCCTCGCGGCGCCGTAGCGTAATGCGCCGGTAATCCTGGGATCGAGAATGGCGCTCGTCATCGAGATACGAGGAACCTGCCGGCGCTTACTCCAATTGGAGCATGTCTGCGGTTTTCGGAGGTGATCTCATCGAAGCTCCAATCCGCTTTCCGGTGCTGGAGGAGTGTATATGAGAAGCCAGATCGAACCACTCGGCGATACCTGCACCCGCCGGCGCCATACTCGCCCCGGATACATCGCTGCAGCAGGCCTGTTCGCGCTCGCTCTCTTTGGGGCCGGTGAAGCATCGGCCGGATGCGTGATGCAACGCCAGTGCCGCCCAGCCTACCGCACCGAGCAATTCGTCCAGTATCAGCAGCGCTGCAACACCATGTATTTCGCTGGCCGCCGGCAGACGAGCTGCCAATCCGTTCCGGTCCAATCGGTCCGTCCCGTGGCGTATCAGGACTGCTCCCAGGTCAAGCGCGTCTGCAGCGATCTCGGCTCGCTGGTCGGCAGCGGCAGGCGCCGCTGAGTTTGCCCGCGCGAAACGCCGGTTACTGCCCTGTCATTCGTGGAAGCCGGTTACCGAGAACCGGAATGCGACGGCCAGGAAGCCGTCACGAGGATGATCGATGAAATCGCAGCTTCACCTCGCAGCGCTGACCCTGGCGGTCACGACAGGCATGGCAGTCGCCGCCGATTGTGATTTCGACACGCCGAAAGGCAGTTGCACCGGCACCGTCAAGATCGTCAGATCATCGGGTTCGGCGCCAAGCTATGCGGCCGAATTGCTTGTCACCAGCTCTGCTCCGCGATGCTCCAGGGTCGACTATTACGTGAATTCCACTCCCTATCAGACGGTCCTGGCGAACAAGCGCTCCGATCACGAGAGCGTCTTCGGGACCAGCCCGGTATCCGCGAAGGATATCGCGATATCCAAATGCACTTCCTTTGCGTCGGCTTCTGCGCGCACGGATAGCCAGTCGGAGCCCAAGAGCGCATCCGGCGATTTCGGCGGGCGATGGACCGGAAGCGTGCAATGGCTCTTCGTCTCCGACCCGACGGAACTGACGATCAATGCCCATGGCTCATCCGCCAGCGGCGTGTGGCATAGCGGGCGGGGCAATGCCTCAGTCTCATTCAACGGGACAGCGAGCGGAAATGTCATGCGTTTCCAGTATGTCGCCCCTGGTGATGGTTCGCATGGCTCCGCCACGATGACGCTGACGGGCCCGAACTCCGCGACGATCACGTTCGCTGCGGCGCCAGCGACATTTTCCGGAACCTTGACCCGCCGGTAGCGGGCCTGTTTCTCGCATCGAGGCAATCAGGTCGGGGGCGCAGAAAGCCGACGGACTGCGCCCCGGGCGCCCACTCGCCGGGGCCGATTCGCCTTACTCCAATTGGGGTATGATCCTGGTCGCGCAACGCGGCAAAATTCCGTTGCGGAAGCATCTTCCGCGCGGTTTGATCGGAGGAGACCGACCGGCCGCCGCCTTGACGTCATAATCGATGCTGCAGACACGATGCCTTACCTCCATCATCGTACCCTTGCCGGTGAACTGGCCGAAATCATTGCTCACACCGACATGTCGGCGGATGCCTGGCCTGAGTTCGCAAAGCGGTTTTGTGAGGCGATCCCTGGAACGAAAGCCGCCTTCCTGGCCAATGACCGCGCCATCAGGCGCGATGTGTCCCTGGTTCAATTTGGCTTCGACACCCGTATTTTAGGTTCATTTGCGGAGCATTACGGCTACATCAACCCGTGGATCGCATCAAAAGCGCGATTGCCGATCCTGTCCCCGCAGCGAACCGAGCAGTTTCACCCATCGTCGTCGTTTGGGGATACGGAATTCTATCGCGACTTCCTGGTCCCGCTCGGCGAGAGCGACGCGGCCACCGTTCTCAAGATCTGGGGCGACGGGCAACGCAACGCCGAACTGGTCGTTCATTATGCCGCCCGCCACGACCAGCGCCTCAACGCCGTTATCGAGCCCGTTCTCAAAGCACTGGCGCCGGTCATGAACGATGCTCTCGCACGGCTGCGGATTCGCATGCTCACCGATCAGGAAACAAGACGCACCCATTTCGTCGATGCGATGGCCGATCCTGCTTTCATTCTCTCACGCAACGGCAAGGTTCTGGCGGCAAACGCGCCTGCGCAAGCCTTGGTTCGGCAAGGGGATCTGGTCCGGATCGCAGCCGGGGACAGGCTGGAGATTCTCGACCAGAACGCGGCAAATATCGTCCGCGATTCCTCTGCGAAAGTAACGAGGGGTGAGCGGCTGCCCTTCGGGTCTGACACCGTCAGGCTCGGTTCGCAGGGAAGAAGCCATGCGGCGGCGATCTACCCGATGATGACGCATCTGGGCGCGGGCTTCGGCCTGCTCGCGCCAACCGAAGCCAGCATCTTGCTCGTCATCCGTCCCCTTCTTGAGGTCACGCCGCTCTCCACCGAGCTGCTTAGGGAACGCTTCGGCCTTACAGCCGCGGAGGCCCGTCTGGCCCTGAAATTCACCTCGGGAGCCTCGCTTCCCGAGATCAGCAGGGTGCTCAACATCAGCTACCAGACCGGCAGGACCCAGCTCCGGTCCATCTTCGCCAAGCTGAACGTGCGCCGCCAGGCCGAGATGGTCGCATTGCTGCTATCGATCATCGGATGATACGGGGATCCAGCATGCGCCTCGCCCTTGCGATCGCCACGCTTCTACTCGCTCAGATCACTCCGCCTGCTCAAGCAGAATGCTTGGCGACATGTCGGCAATGTGCCGGCGAGGTAGGGCGTGCGCGCGGAATAAGCACCCAGAAGGTCGTTGACGCCCGGAGGCGGGCTGGGCCCTTGGCTCGCGCCCATTCGGCCTGCGTCGAGCGTAAGAGCAGACTGCGGGAAGATTGAACGCGCATCACCGTGGAGCGGTCTGGCCTGCTGCCGGTTTCGTGGACGTTCCACGGGCCTGCACGAGCCAGTTTCGACCTCGCCGCCCAGTCGCCGAGCCAGGCTACCCGAAACCGGATGTTGGCAGAGTCCGTAAGGGGCAGATTCGGCCGTTCCGGCGCCGTGAATTTCCCATAGGCAGCCGAGAAATCGACCAGATGCCGCCTGACGCGAACTCTCATCTCGGGTCTGACCCGGTGACAGTTCATTTGCGCCGCGGTGATGCTTTAAGGGGCAGGTGTCACCGGCCATGCATTCCGAGAGTAGGAATAAGCCTCCGTCCTGTCTTCCGCACGACAATCCGCTTGCACGAACGGTGTGTTCGATATAAAGATATCTTTATATCTTTTTCCTTTGTGGGCGGGAGCGCCAGCGCGTGCGGCAGCCGACGACATTGTCTTCCGATGTGCTTCTTGCGGGCTTGCGCGCCGCTGGTGAGGAGACACGGCTGCGCATTCTCGCGCTGCTCTCCGAGGGCGAGCTTTCGGTGTCCGATCTCACCGACATCCTCGGCCAGTCGCAGCCGCGCATCTCGCGCCATCTCAAGCTCCTGGCCGAAGCCGGTCTGGTCCGGCGCTCGCGGGAAGGAGCCTGGGCCTTCTTTCGCCTCGACGAGACCGGGCCGGGCGGGGCTTTCGCCGCATCGCTCGCGGCCTGGCTCGATCTGAGCGACCCGGTGCTCGCGGCCGATCGTGAAAGGCTTGCCGCCGTCCGGGCGACGCGCGCCGAGGCGGCGCAAACCTATTTCGCCAGCGTCGCGCGCGACTGGGACCGGTTGCGCGGCCTGCATGTGCCCGACCATGCCGTCGAAGCGGCTGTCGAGGATGCCGTCGGCGAGGGCTCGCCCGGTGCCATGCTCGATCTCGGCACCGGCACGGGCCGGATGCTGGAGCGGATCGCGCCAAAATTCGGCCGCGCCGTCGGGGTCGACGCCAATCATGCGATGCTGGCGGTGGCGCGGGCCAATCTGGAGCAGGCCGGCCTGTCGCGCGTCGAACTCAGGCAGGGCGACATTTATGCGCTGCCCTTCGCGCGCGGCTCCTTCGACCTCGTCGTGATCCATCAGGTGCTGCATTTCCTCGACGATCCCGGCCGGGCCGTGCGCGAGGCCGCCGCGATGCTGGCGCCCGGCGGGCGCCTGATCGTCGTCGATTTCGCGCCGCACGAGATGGAGTTCCTGCGGACCGAGCATGCCCATCGCCGGCTCGGCTTCTCCCGCCAGCAGATCGCCGCCTGGTTCGCTGAAGCGGGCCTGTCCTGCGACCTTTCCCGCGAAGTCACCCTTGCCGATGGCGGCTCCGGGCAGCTCCCGGTCATGCTCTGGCGTGGCCGCGACCGGCGCGTCCAGGTCGATCCGCCGGCCCGCACGATCAATCTCGAGGTTGCGTGATGAATGCTTTCCGCCCCAGCCGCCACGGCTCGCGCCGCCCGCGCGTCTCCTTCGAATTCTTCCCGCCGAAGACGGAGGAGATGGAGGTCGCGCTGTGGGACAGCGTGCGCCGGCTCGAGCCGCTCGGCCCCAGCTTCGTCTCGGTGACCTATGGCGCCGGCGGCTCCACCCGCGAGCGCACCCACGCCACCGTCAAGCGCATGGTCGAGGAGACCGCGTTGAAGCCGGCCGCGCATCTGACCTGCGTCTCGGCTTCGAAGGCCGAGATCGACGAGGTCATCCGCTCTTATTGGGATGCTGGCGTGCGCCACGTCGTGGCCCTGCGCGGCGATCCGGCCGGCGGTCTCGGTACGGCCTACGAGCCGCATCCTGAGGGCTATCACCAGACTTCCGATCTCGTCGCCGGCTTGAAGCGCATCGGCGATTTCGAGGTCACGGTTTCGGCCTATCCGGAGAAGCATCCGGAAGCCGCCTCGCTCGATGCCGATATCGACGCGCTCAAGAAGAAGGTCGATGCCGGCGCGACGCGGGCGATCACCCAGTTCTTCTTCGATAACGACGTCTATTTCCGCTATCTCGACAAGGTGCGCGCGCGCGGCATCGAAATCCCGATCCTGCCCGGCATCGTCCCCGTCCAGAACTTCAAGCAGACCGCCAACTTCGCCCGAAAGACCGGCGCCAGCGTGCCGCAATGGCTGGCCGACCGCTTCGAGGGGCTGGAGGAGGACGTTGCGACGCGCCGTCTCGTCGCCGCCGCCGTCTGCGCCGAGCAGGTCCTGGACCTGATCGATCGCGGCGCGACCGACCTGCATTTCTACACGATGAACAAGGCCGACCTCGTCTATGCCATCTGCCATCTCGTCGGCCTCAAGCCCGAGAAGCCAGCGGCCCAAGCGGTGGCGGCGGAGTAAGCCTATGTCCGACTTCATTCCCGCTCCCGTCGACGGCGCCGAAATCGAGCGCTCGCTGCGCCAGGCTGCGCGCGAGCGCATTCTCGTGCTGGACGGCGCGATGGGCACGCAGATCCAGAACCTGAAGCTCTCGGAAGCCGATTTCCGTGGCGAGCGCTTCAAGGGCTTCAACCACGACCTCAAGGGCAATAACGATATCATCGCCCTGACCCAGGCCGAAGCGCTGCGCGACATCCACCTCGCCTATTTTCGGGCGGGCGCCGATATCGTCGAGACCAACACTTTCTCGGGCACGTCGATCGCCCAGGCCGATTACGGCATGGAGGCCTATGTCTACGAATTGAACGTCGCCTGCTCGCGCATCGCCCGCGAGGCGGCTTTGATCGCGCAAAAGGAGGACGGGCGCCGTCGCTTCGTCGCCGGCGCGATCGGCCCGACCAATCGCACGCTCTCGATCTCGCCCGACGTCAACAATCCCGGCTTCCGCGCCGTGAGCTTCGACCAGGTGCGCGATTCCTATGCCGAGCAGGTCAGGGGCCTGATCGATGGCGGCTCCGAATTGCTCCTGATCGAGACCATCTTCGACACGCTCAACGCCAAGGCCGCGATCGTCGCGATCGAGCAGGTCTATCGCGAGAAGGGTATCCGCCTGCCGGTGATGATCTCCGGCACGATCACCGACCTTTCAGGCCGCACGCTGTCCGGCCAGACGGTCGAGGCCTTCTGGAACGCCGTGCGCCATGCCGCGCCGCTGACCATCGGCCTCAACTGCGCGCTCGGCGCGCGCGAGATGCGGGCGCATATCAAGGACATGTCGCGCATCGCCGATACACTGGTCTGCGCCTATCCGAATGCCGGCCTCCCCAACGAATTCGGCCTCTATGACGAACGGCCGGAAGCCACCGCCAAGATGCTGGCCGAGTTCGCCGATGCCGGCTTCGTCAATGTCGTCGGCGGCTGCTGCGGTACGACGCCCGGCCATATCGAGGCGATCGCGCAGGCGGTCGCCGGCAAGGCGCCGCGCCAGATTCCGGAAGCCAAGCCCTACCTGCGCCTCGCCGGGCTGGAGCCGTTCACGCTCGACGAGACCATTCCCTTCGTCAACGTGGGTGAGCGCACGAACGTCACCGGCTCGGCCAAGTTCCGCAAGCTGATCACGGCGGGCGACTATGCCGCTGCGCTCGACGTGGCGCGCGACCAGGTCGCCAATGGCGCGCAGGTCATCGACATCAACATGGACGAGGGCCTGCTCGATTCCGAGAAGGCGATGACCGAGTTCTGCAACCTGATCGCTTCGGAGCCGGATATCAGCCGCGTGCCGATCATGGTCGACTCGTCGAAATTTCCGGTGATCGAAGCCGGCCTGAAGACCATCCAGGGCAAGCCGATCGTCAACTCGATCTCGATGAAGGAGGGCGAGGAGGCCTTCCTCGAGCAGGCGCGCATCTGCCGGCAATATGGCGCGGCGGTCGTCGTGATGGCCTTCGACGAGGTCGGCCAGGCTGACACGTTCCAGCGCAAGATCGAGATCTGCACCCGCGCCTACAAGCTGCTGACCGAGACGATCGGCTTCCCGCCCGAGGACATCATCTTCGACCCGAATATCTTCGCGGTGGCGACGGGCATCGAGGAGCACGACAACTACGGCAACGACTTCATCGATGCGACCCGCGCGATCCGCGAGACGCTGCCGCATGCCCATATCTCGGGCGGCGTCTCGAACCTGTCTTTCTCGTTCCGCGGCAACGAGAAGGTGCGCGAGGCCATGCACTCCGTGTTCCTCTACCACGCCATCAAGGCGGGGATGGACATGGGCATCGTCAATGCCGGCCAGCTCGGCTCCTATGACGATCTCGATCCCGAATTGCGCGAGCTTTGCGAGGACGTCGTCCTCAACCGCCGCAAGGATTCGACCGAGCGCCTGCTGGAGGCCGCGCCGCGCTTCAAGGGCGACGGTTCGGTCGCGGCTTCGGGCAAGGACCTCGCCTGGCGCGAACTCCCGGTCGAGAAGCGGCTGGAGCATGCGCTGGTCGCGGGTATCACCGAGTTCATCGATGTCGATACGGAAGAGGCGCGCCTGAAGGCGGAGAAGCCGCTGCACGTCATCGAGGGGCCGCTGATGGCCGGCATGAACGTGGTCGGCGACCTGTTCGGCTCGGGCAAGATGTTCCTGCCGCAGGTGGTGAAGTCCGCCCGCGTGATGAAGCAGGCCGTCGCCTATCTGATGCCCTATATGGAGGAGGAGAAGCGCCTCAACGGCGGCTCCGAGCGCTCGGCCGCCGGCAAGGTGCTGATGGCGACGGTGAAGGGCGATGTCCACGACATCGGCAAGAACATCGTCGGCGTCGTGCTCCAGTGCAACAATTACGAGGTGATCGACCTCGGCGTGATGGTGCCGACCCAGAAGATCCTGGAGACGGCGCGTAAGGAGAAGGTCGACATCATCGGGCTTTCGGGCCTGATCACCCCCTCGCTCGACGAGATGGTGACCGTCGCCTCCGAGATGGAGCGCGAAGGCTTCGACATTCCGCTGCTGATCGGCGGGGCGACCACGAGCCGCGTCCATACCGCGGTGAAGATCCACCCGGCCTATGAGAAGGGCCAGGCGGTGCATGTGAACGACGCCTCGCGCGCCGTCGGCGTCGTCTCCAGCCTGCTCTCCTCGGAGCAGAAGCCGGGCTATGTCGCCGGCGTGCAGGCGGAATATGCCAAGGTCGCCGAGGCGCATCGCCGCTCCGAGGCCGACAAGCAGCGTCTGCCGCTGGCCCGCGCCCGCGCCAATGCCTTCAAGACGGATTGGAGCGCCTATCAGCCGCCGAAGCCGAGCTTCCTGGGCACCCGGACCTTCCGCACCTACGACATCGCCGATCTCGTGCCGGTGATCGACTGGACGCCGTTCTTCCAGACCTGGGAATTGAAGGGCCGCTTCCCGGCGATCCTGCAGGACGAGAAGCAGGGCGAGGCGGCGCGCGCGCTCTGGGACGATGCGCAGGCGATGCTGAAGCGCGTCGTCGAGGAGCGCTGGTTCAATCCGAAGGCGGTGATCGGCTTCTGGCCGGCCAATGCCGTCGGCGACGATATCCGCCTCTATACCGGCGAGAGCCGGCAGGAGACGCTCGCGACCTTCCATGGCCTGCGCCAGCAGCTCTCGAAGCGCGACGGCAAGCCGAACATGTGCCTGTCCGATTTCGTCGCGCCCGAAGGCGTGGCGCCGGACTATATCGGCAGCTTCGTGGTCACGGCGGGTGCGGAAGAAGAGCGCATCTCCGAGAGGTTCGCGCGCGACAACGACGATTACCGCTCGATCATGGTCAAGGCGCTGGCGGACCGCTTCGCCGAGGCTTTCGCCGAGCGCATGCATCAGCTCGTTCGCAAGGAGTTCTGGGGCTACGCGCCGGATGAAGCCTTCACCAACGAAGACCTGATCCGTGAGGAGTATCAGGGCATCCGCCCGGCGCCGGGTTATCCGGCCCAGCCCGACCATACCGAGAAGGAAACGCTCTTCCGGCTGCTGGAAGCCGAGCGCCGCGTCGGCGTGAAGCTGACCGAGAGCTATGCGATGTGGCCGGGCTCCTCGGTCTCCGGGCTCTATTTCGCGCATCCCGAGGCGTATTATTTCGGTGTCGCCAAGGTCGAGCGCGACCAGGTCGAGGATTATGCCGCGCGCAAGGGCATGACGATCGAGGAGGTCGAGCGCTGGCTTGCGCCGATCCTCAACTACGACACATCAGCCTATCGCCTGCAGGCGGCGGAGTAGCTATTTTCCGGCGCCGCGGCGGGCATGACGCGCTGCCGCAGCGCCGGAGACCGTTCGTGACGACTGACGAGGCCAGGATCATCCGCAAGGCGGAGGTGGCGGATTTGCCGCGCATCCATGCCATCCGCATGGCCGTGCGCGAGAACATCCTGAGCGATCCCTCGAAGGTGACGGCCGCGGATGTCGCCTGGTATCGCGAGCAGGCGATCTTTCTTGTTGCAGAGAGTGCGGGCGAGATCGCGGGCTTCGCCTGTGCCAACCATCAGACCGGGCTGATCTGGGCCTTGTTCATCGATCCGGCAGAGGAGGGGCGGGGGCACGGCAGGGCGCTGCTCGATGCGGCGCTCGCCGGTTTGAAGGCCGCTGGCCATGCCCAGGCCTGGCTCGAAACCGGCGCCGGCACGCGGGCGGAGCGGTTCTATGTCCGGCACGGTTGGCGCGATATGGGCCGCGGTCTCGACGGGCAGATCGTCTTCACCCGGTTGCTGTAGGGCCCCGCAGCCTGCAGGGACCGAGCCGGTTCATTCGGCCGGCAGCCGGCTTGTGACGCTCGCAAGCGGCTTGTCGAACATCCGCAAGGTGGCGCCGCCGGCCATGCTGGCGACATGCAGGGCGGCCTGAGCTTCCGCGAAGAGGGTGGCGGGGTCGCGATGGCGCTGCTCTTCGAGGCTCACGGCGCCGATCGAGATCGTGAAGTCGATCACCAGGGTTCCGCGCGAGATCGGCCGACAGAGCAGATGGCGCGCATTCTCGAGGCTCGCGGCAAATCGCTGCTGGCCCGCCGGCATCCGCAACAGAAGGGCGAATTGACTCCTGTTGATGCGCCCGCTCGCGAGAGCGTCCGGGAAGAGCCGCGCGAGGCGCTCATCGAAACGGGTGAGCAATTCGTCGCTGGCGGAGGTGCCGAAGGTTTCGACGATGTCGTGGAAGTCGTCGATATCCACGATGACCAGCCCAAAGGCCTCCCGGTCGAAGCGCGCGCCGTGCAGCGCCTGGCCGAGGCGGGTTTCGAAGTCGCGGCGGGTGGAGGGCGCGATGATCGGCTGGTGCCGTGACAGCGCCGCCAGATCGCCCCACAGGCCCTTCTCGGCGGTGACATCCTGTTTCGAACCGAAGATGCGAAACGGGCGGCCATTCTGATGGCCGACGCCGACGATCAGCCGCATCCAGCGTCTTTCATTGCTCGCGGTGCGGATCCGGCAATCGAGCGAAAACGCGCCGCCATTGCGGATTATGCCGCTGCGCAGGCGGTTCATTTCGCTGCGCGAGCCCGCTTCATAGAGGTCGAGGATCGACGAGCGCTGGATGGTGGAGCCGCGCTGCAAGCCGAACAGATCGTAGACGCCATCGGTCCAGCTCAGGGCTTCATTGGCGAGATTGCATTCCCAGGCGCCAATGGCGGCCGGTTGGCCGGACACACGGCAAAGCTCGGCGGCGAGATGTTGTTGCTGGCTGTTCAAGGCTGCCCCCTTCCGGTCTGCCTTACCGGGAAGGCTACACTATGGGGCGGGAGTTAAGCGAGCCTTGCCAAAGCACCCCCGGGGCGCTGCCGCTCACGGGATCGCGATCAGGCTATTCGGGAGCCCTGCGTCGTCGCGAGCAGGTCGCGCAAAGTCGTGATCGTCGAGGAATCCGCGACGCCGTCGACCTTTTCCGGCCGCCAATGACGCTGAAAGGCCGCGACCACCGCTTCGAGCTTCTCGTCGTAGATGCCGTCCACCGTGACGCCATAGCCCAGCATCGCGAACATCGCCTGCAGCGCTTCGACCGGCTGGCCGCTCTCGCCGCGGGCGAAGAAGCGTCCGCCGCGGATGGGGGCCGGCTCGGTCCAGAGCCCGACGCCGGCTTCGGCGAAGCGCCGCCACGGGAATTTCTCGCCGGGGTCGATCTTGCGGCCGGGTGCGATGTCGGAATGGGCGAGCACGCGCTCAGGCGGAATGGACCAGCGCTCGCAGATGTCGCGGCAGAGATTCAGCGTCGCGGCGAGCTGCTCCTTCGGATAATCGGGCAGGCCGCCGGGATGGCCGGGATTGGCGATCTCGATGCCGATCGAGCAGGAATTGATGTCCGTCTCGCCAGCCCAGTGCGAGGCGCCGGCATGCCAGGCGCGCCGCCCTTCCGGCACGAGCTGGAGCGTGTGGCCGTTCTCGAAGACGAAATAATGCGACGAGACCTGCGCGACCGGGTTGCAGAGCCATTGCAGCGCTTCGCCTGCGACCGGCATGCCGGTGTAGTGCAAGATCAGCATGTCCGGCCGGCGGCCCGGCGTGCCGTCCGCGTGCTTGCGCTCGCCGTGATTGGGCGAGGGGAAAATCTTGGCGGCGAAGCGGCTGTCGGGCTTGGCCACGTCCGGTGAAGCGATATCGGTCATGCGGGCTGCTCAGGCGGGTTGCGGCGCGAGGCTGCGGCTCATGCCGCGTTCCTTCTGGATGGCATCCCAGGCGGCGTTGATGGCGGCGATGCGGCGCGTCGCGATGGCGACCGCCTCCTCGGGGAGGCCGCGGGCGATCTCGCGGTCGGGATGGGTCTCGGCGACGAGGCGGCGGTAATGCCGCTTCAGCTCGGCGTCGTCCATCTCGCGGCTGGCGCCGATGACGAGATAAGGATCGTCCGGCCGGCGGGCATGGCGGGCCTCGATCCGCGCGAAATCGGACTCGGCGATGCCGAAGATGCCGGCGACCGAGACGAGGTAGGCGTGCTCGGCCTCGTGGATCGCACCATCGGCGGCGGCGATCAGGAAGAGGCCGTCGAGCACGTCCTCCAGCAGGGCGGGTTCGTCCTTGAAGGCGCCGGCGATCTGCGCGGCATAGGCCTCGAAGCCGGCGCTGGTCTGCTTGGCGAGGTCGAACAGGCGTTCGATGCGCTGCTGCTGGTCGGGCGGGACCTCGACGATGCGGCGGAAGGCGGTGACCTCGTCGCAGGTCACGACGCCGTCCGAGCGCGCCATCTTGGCGGCGAGCGCAACGAGGCCGGTGGTGAAGACGAGCTCACGCGGGGCCGGGCCGAAGGGCGCGCCCTCGCGATCGACCAGGACATGGCCGGCGAGCGCACCGACGAGCGCGCCGAGCGGCCCGCCGATGACGAGCCCGAGCCCGCCGCCGCCCAGAGCGCCCCAGAATGAGGAAGCCATCACAAAAGCCGATCCCGGTGAATCCGAAGCGCGGATGATGAAAGGAGGGAGCGATACAACGCAAGTGCGCCCGGTGCGGCGGCCTGCCGCGCCAAAAAAAGCAGTTCCGGTGGGGAATGGGGCCGAAATGGGGCGGCTGATTCGCTTGCTTGATTCGCGCCGGACGGCGGGCAGCCGGCGAAGTTTTTTGCGCCAGCCAATACATGGGAATACTTTATAGTTTAATATAGAATAAATTCCTGTTTGTGCCTATAGTAGTTCGTTTTTCTGTGAAGCGGGCCAGATTATCGACACATTCAGATATCAGTTGGCCGCCCCCATCTGCCAGTCATGGCGCAATGGGGTTCAAATTCGACATGCGATATATCTGTGGTGGTCTCGCGGCTGCGTGCCTGATTAGCCTCTCCGGGGTTGCCCTGGCCGAGGATTATGTCAACGCGGAAACGGACCCCAGAGCGCTGATCGTTCGTGACGCCGAGATCGCCCGCGCCAAGGCCGCGGCGGCGAAGGGCGAGGAGGCCCCCGCCGAGGCGTCGCCGACGAAGGCAAGCACTCGCTCGGCCAAGGCCGAGGCCCGCACCAGCCGCGCGCTCGCGGCGCCTGCCGGTTCCGAGAGCATCAAGGCGATCGTCGCCCGCCATGCCGCCGCCAACGGCGTGCCGTTCTCGCTGGCCGACGCGATCGTGCGCGTCGAGAGCCGCTACAATCCGCGCGCTTCGCATGCCGGCAATTTCGGCCTGATGCAGATCCGCCACCAGACGGCGCGCGGGATGGGCTATTCCGGCAGCGCGAGCGGGCTGCTCGATGCCGAGACCAATGCCCGCTACGGCATGAAATACCTCGCCATGGCCTACAAGATGGCCGGCGGCGACACCTGCCGCACGATCATGAAGTACCAGAGCGGCCACATGACCACCCATATGAGCGGCGCCAACCGCACCTATTGCGCCAAGGTGCGCACGATCACGGCCCGCAACTGATCCAACTTGGAGACACCGGACGCGGTTCCGCTTGACGTGGGCCGCGCCAGCGCGCATTTGCCCCTCGCCAGTCGGCCGGACGGCCGCTCTCGCTCGCGAGGGAGGAAAGTCCGGGCTCCACGGAAACACGGTGCCGGATAACGTCCGGCGGGGGCGACCCCAGGGAAAGCGCCACAGAGATCGAACCGCCCTGCGCTGGAGAGCTTCGGCTTTTCCGGCAGGGTAAGGGTGAAAAGGTGCGGTAAGAGCGCACCGCGGACCCGGCAACGGGGACGGCATGGCAAGCCCCACCGGGAGCAAAACCGAATAGGGACGATGCTGCCCGCGCAAGCGGGCAGGGGCAGGTTTCTGTGCCTTGTCGTCCGGGTTGGTTGCTCGAGGCGCGCAGCAATGCGCGTCCCAGAGGAATGGCCGTCACGTCGGGGGAGCGATCCTCCGGCCATCCAGAACCCGGCTTACAGGCCGACTGGCGCTTGATGCCCGCAAATTCTACTCCAGCGGGCATCTGAAGCGATCGCCTGCGCTTCCGGTGCTCACGGACCGATGTCCGCTCCGCTCCGGTTCTCGGCGATCGCTCCAGCTTCCGCGCTGGAGCGAATTTCCAAGCATCAAGCCGCAAGAGCCGATTGGCTCAGGCTCCTGAATGCGCCGCCTCAGGCCACCGTCAGTTCGACCGGGATGTTGCCCTTCGTCGCGTGCGAATAGGGGCAGACCACATGGGCCTTCTGGACGAGGTCCTCGACCACGGCCTTGTCGAGCCCGGGCACCGAGACGGTCAGCTTGGCAGTGATGCCGAAGCCCTGGCCGTCATCGCGCGGGCCGATGCCGATATCGGCCGAAACGCGTGCGTCTTCCGGGACCCTCACCTTCTCCTTGCCGGCGACGAACTTGAGCGCGCCGAGGAAGCAGGCCGAATAGCCCATGGCGAAGAGCTGCTCGGGATTGGTGCCTTCGCCGCCACCGCCGCCGAGTTCCTTCGGCGTGTTCAGCACGAGCTTGACGTTGCCGGTATCGGTCGCGGCCTGGCCTTCGCGGCCGCCGGTGGCGGAACCGTGGGCGGTATAGAGCGTCTTCATGAGGGTGTCTCCTTCCTTGGGTGAAGCGATACTTGTCATATAGATTGTGTACAATTAGATTGTCAACAATTAATTTGAGCAAGGCAGAGAGCGGTTGATTGCCGGGCCGCTTTCGGCTTTTCGTGACACAGGATGATCGGCGAGGGCGCGATGGCGGAGCAGGACAAGGCCGGGGAGGGCATGCCGCATCTCGAGCAGCAGCTCTGCTTCGCGATCTATCAGGTCGGTCATGCCTTCAACCGGGCCTATCGTCCGATCCTGGCCGCGCTCGGACTGACCTATCCGCAATATCTCGTGATGCTCGTGCTCTGGGAGCAGGACGGGCTCACGGTGAAGGAGCTCGGCGAGCGATTGATGCTCGATTCCGGCACGCTGACGCCGCTGCTGAAGCGGCTAGAAGCCTCTGGCCTGATCCGCCGCGAGCGCGATGCACGCGACGAGCGGCAGGTCCGCATCCATCTCGCCGGGAAGGGCGAGGGGCTTCGCGCACAAGGGCGCTGCGTCCAGGAAGCGATCGGCCAGGCGCTCGGCGGGACGGCCGGGGAGGCCGGCCGGCTGCGCGATCAGCTCGGCCTCGTGCGCGATGCGCTGCTGGCGGCCTCGCACGAAGATTGAACGCCTGCCTTCTGCATAGCCGTCACCTTTGTCATTTCGGGGCTTCGCGTAGCGAAGAGCCCGGAACCCACGGCTGGGCGAGAGATCTGCAGCGGAGCTGGGGATCGAATGTCTTACCCAGTCGGGGGTTCCGGGTTCGCGCCTAGCGCGCGCCCCGGAATGACAAGGGTGTGACGCCTTCCATGTTGCTTCCGGCCTGGGCTTGTTGATGGCTCGCCGAAAATAACGACGCGCGTTCGTAAAATTTTTTCGCAGCGCTGAGGCGCTTTTCCGCCGGCTGAAGAGCTTGGGCGGCGCCGAATTGCGCGTGCTTACGGATACTTAACCTTAACGGGCTGTGATGGCGGAGAGTCCCCGCCGGTGCGTCGTTGTGCCTGCGATTCCATTGACGCCCATATAGGCCCATGCTATCCCAAATCATCCCGTCGAAGCCGGCAGGCAAACCAAGGGTCAGGCTCCGTGTGCCGCGCGGAATTTGGCTCGCTGGCCTGCCTTGCCCGCCTCGACGGGGAGTTCTTTCGCCGCTTGCGCATTTCAGCGGCGACGCCCTGAAGAGCAGGCCGGGAGGCGGCGTTGACGGACCGCTTCGTCTCGAATTTCACGAACCGGCTCGACGCCAAGGGGCGCGTCTCCATTCCCTCAAGCTTCCGGTCGGTACTGGCCAAGGACGGCTACGAGGGTCTCTATGTTCATCAGTCGCTCGACCTGCCGGCGCTGGATGCCGGCGGCAACGCGCTGAGGGCCACGATCGACGACATCCTCGCACGCTTCTCGCCGTTCTCGGACGAGTGGGAATTGCTCTCGACGGCGCTGAACGGCACCTCGGAGGTGCTCAAGATCGACACGGAGGGGCGCATGGTGCTGAGCGAGGCGCTGAAGGCGCATGCCGGCATCGGCGACGCCGTGACATTCGTCGGCCATGGCCACAAGTTCCAGATCTGGGAGCCGGAACGGTTCCGTGCGCATCTCGAGGCGGCGCGGACGCGCCTGCGCGACGTGAAGCGCACGCTTGGCAGCTTGACGATTCCAACGGGAGGGGCTGGCACATGACGGACCATGGCGACCGTTCCGGCGGAGCCATCGGCGAACAGGTTCGTCACGTGCCCGTGTTGCTCGCCGAGGTTCTGCACGCGCTTTCGCCGCAGGCCGGCGGGCGCTATCTCGACGGCACCTTCGGAGCAGGGGGCTATTCGCGCGCAATCCTCGATGCCGCGCCGGACGTGACCCTGCTCGGGCTCGACCGCGATCCGAGCGCTATCGCCGGCGGGGCCGATCTCGTCGCGGCCATGTCAGGGCGGCTGACGCTGTCCGAGGCCAATTTCGGTGAGCTGGCCGAAGAGGCCGAACGCTTCAGGATGGTGCCGCTCGACGGCGTCGTGCTCGATATCGGCGTCTCGTCCATGCAGATCGACCAGGCGGAGCGCGGCTTTTCGTTCCGCTTCGACGGCCCGCTCGACATGCGGATGAGCAGCACCGGGCAGAGCGCTGCCGACCTCGTCAACGAGGCCGAGGAAGGACTGCTCGCCAACATCTTCTACCACTACGGCGAGGAGCGCCGCTCGCGCGCCGTCGCTCGCGCCGTGATCGAGGCGCGCCGCAAGGCGCCGATCACGACGACCAAGCAGCTGGCTGATCTCGTCGCCGGCATCGTGCGGGGCGAGCCCGGCGGGGCGCATCCGGCGACGCGGGTGTTCCAGGCGCTGCGGATCGCGGTCAATGACGAGCTCGGCGAGCTCGTCCGGGCGCTGCATGCGGCCGAGACGGTGCTGAAGCCCGGCGGGCGGCTGGTCGTCGTGACCTTCCATTCCCTCGAAGACCGCATCGTCAAGCAGTTCTTCGCCGAGCGTTCCGGCCGGGTGCCGGCGGGCTCGCGCCACGCGCCGGCGGTTGCCGCCGCGCAGCCGACCTTCAGGCTGGTCGAGAAGGGGGCCGTCGCCCCGTCCGAGGTCGAGATGCGGGCCAATCCGCGGGCGCGCTCGGCCAAGCTGCGTGCCGCCGAGCGCAACGAGGCGCCGGCGCGCGGGGCCGATGCCGGCCTCGTCGCGCTCTCCACCGTTCCCGACCCGCAGCCGCGCCGGAGATCCTGAGCGTGATCAAGCTCCTGCATGTCATCGCCATCGGCGCGCTGGTCTCATCGGCGGTCTATGCCTATTCGATCAAATACGAGACGACGCTTGCGACCGAGCAGCTCCAGAAGCTCAGAGGCAAGATTCAGCGCGAGCGTGACGCCATCCAGGTGCTCAAGGCCGAATGGCAGTTTCTCAACCGGCCCGACCGCGTCCAGATGCTGGCCGAGCGCCATCTCGATCTCCAGCCCTTCGTGGTGACGCAGGTGGTCAAGCCCTCCGACATCCCGAACCGCGGGCCGAAGGTCGATGCCATCGGCCGCAAGCTGGAGGATCTCGGCCTGGGTCTGCCGACCGAGACGCCGCGTGACCGCAAGGCGAGCGCGACCACGCCGGGAGCCATGCCGTGAACCAGTCGATGAACCAGGAGACGTCGATGGAGCATCAGGCCGAGGCGACGGAGACGGTCGTGAAGCGCGGGCGCCTGGCCTGGCTGCGCGATGTCTTCCGCATGAGCGGCGAGAAGAGCGAGCCGCGCGTCGGGCTCGTGATCCTCGGCTTCTCCGCGCTGTTCCTCGCCATCACCGGCCGCCTCGTCATGCTGGCGACGCTGCCGAACGAGCAGGTCGGCCTGCGCCGCGCGACCTCCAACGCGATCTCCGCCGCCCGGCCCGACATCGTCGACCGCAACGGCGAGATTCTGGCGACCGATATCCGCACGGTCTCGGTCTTCGCCGAGCCGCGCCGCATCCTCGACAAGGACGAGGCGACCGAGCTCCTGACGGCCGTGCTGCCGGATCTCGACGCCAAGGACCTGCGCGAAAAGCTCGGCACCAAGAAGGGCTTCGTCTGGGTGAAGCGCGAGATCACGCCGCGCCAGCAGGCCGAAGTACACCGGCTCGGCATTCCCGGCATCGGCTTCGTGCCCGAGAACAAGCGCGTCTATCCCAACGGCAATGCCGCCGCCCATGTGCTCGGCTTCGCCAATATCGACAATGTCGGCATCGCCGGCATGGAGAAATACATCGACTCGCAGGGCCTGCAGGACCTGAACGGCGCCGGGCTCGCGACCGAAGCGTCCGACCTGAAGCCGATCAAGCTTTCGCTCGACCTGCGCGTCCAGCACCTGCTGCGCGACGAATTGTCCAAGGGCATGGAGCGCTTCAAGGCCATCGCCGCCGCCGGCGCGATCATGGACGTGAATACAGGCGAGATGCTCGCGCTGGTCTCGCTGCCCGATTTCGACCCGAACAACCCGGTCGACGCGCTGGAGAAGGACCGGATCAACCGGATGAATGTCGGCGTCTACGAGATGGGCTCGACCTTCAAGGCGCTGACCATCGCGATGGCGCTCGATTCCGGCAAGGTCAACATCAATTCGACCTTCTCGACCGCGGGCGGCATGATGCGTTTCGGCCGCCAGGTCATCAAGGAATATCACGGCACCGGCCGCAACCTGACGGTGCCCGAGGTCTTCGTGCATTCGTCGAACATGGGCTCGATCAAGATGGCGCTCGCCGTCGGTGTCGAGGGCCACAAGGCCTTCCTCAAGAAGATGATGCAGCTCGACCGCATGACGACCGAGCTGCCGGAAAGCGCCGCGCCGATCGTCCCGCAGCGCTGGGGCGAGATCAACACCGCGACCATCGCCTTCGGCCACGGTCTCGCCGTCGCGCCGCTCCAGGCACTGGCGGCGGTGGGCGCGCTGGTCAATGGCGGCTACCTGATGAAGCCGACCTTCCTGAAGCGGACCGAGGAGGAGGCGCGCCAGGTTTCGACCCGCGTCATCAAGCCCGAAACCTCGGAAGCGATGCGCTTCATCATGCGCATCAACGGCGAGAAGGGCTCGGCCCGCAAGGCGGACATCCCCGGCTATTTCGTCGGCGGCAAGACCGGCACGGCCGAAAAGGTCATCAACGGCCGCTACGCCAAGAACAAGAACTTCACGACGTTCACGGCGATCGCCCCCTCGGACAAGCCGAAATACGTCTTCCTCGCGATCTATGACGAGCCGAAGGGCTATGCCGAGAGCGGCGGCTATTCGACCGCGGCGTGGAATGCCGGCGTCACCACGGGCAAGGTGATCGAGCGCGCCGCGCCGATCCTCGGGCTCAACCCCCGCTTCGATCCGCCGCCGTCGCCGTTCCCGTTGATGGCGAAGCTCGGCGCCTGGGGGTCGCGCTGAGCGCTTGACGATGCCGGGGGCTCAAGCATCAAAGATTTGTAAGCTCCGGGTCATCCCGGCCGGAGCGAAGCGGAGAGCCGGGATCCATGCCTGAGCTTCACCAAGGAAGGTTCAGGCATGGATCCCGGGTCTCCCTTCGGTCGCCCGGGATGACACCGGAATGGTAGATTCTATGACTTGGCGATTGGACGACCTCTTCCCCGAGATTTTCGATGCCGAGGCTGCGAGCCAGCAGGTGCATGGCATCGCCTTCGACAGCCGCAAGGTGACGGGCGACGACGTCTTTGTCGCGCTCGCCGGTGCCAAGGCCGATGGCGCGCGCTTCATCATGGATGCGGTCGGGCATGGCGCGGTGGCGGTGATCTCGGGCGGGCCGCGTCCTGACGATCTGCCGGCGGGGGTCGCCTTCGCGCAGGTCGCCGACCCCCGCCTTGCGCTCTCGCTGGCGGCGGCCAAGATTCACCCACGCCAGCCCAGGACCATCGTCGCGGTGACCGGCACCAGCGGCAAATCCTCGGTTTCCGATTTCACGCGTCAGATCTTCCAGGCGCTCGGCCATGAATCGGCGAGCGTCGGCACGATTGGCGTGGTGACCAGCAAGGGCGCGGATTACGGCTCGCTGACGACGCCGGACCCGTTGTCGCTGCATGCTTCGTTCGACAAGCTCGCGAGCGAGGGGATCACGCATCTGGCGATGGAGGCGTCCTCGCACGGGCTCGACCAGCGCCGCCTCGACGGCGTCCGTTTGAGCGCCGGAGCCTTCCTCAATCTCGGGCGCGACCATCTCGATTATCACCCGAGCGTCGAGGAATACCTCGCCGCGAAGCTGCGCCTCTGGGAGTTGCTGCCTGATGGCGCTCCGGTCGTAATTAACCGCGACGAGCCCTATGCGAAGGAGGCGGCTCAGGCTGCGGCCAAGAGCGGGCATCCGATCATCGGCATCGGCCGCAAGGGCGAGACGCTGACCCTGCTGCGCAACGAGCGCGACGGCTTCTCACAACGATTGACTGTTGGTTTCGACGGACGCGAACTTTCGATTGAGCTGCCGCTGGTCGGCGACTTCATGGCAGGGAATGCACTGGTCGCCGCTGGGCTCGCCATCGCGACCGGCGAGGACAAGGCGGCGTCGCTCAAGGCGATTTCCGGCTTGAAGGGCGTCGCGGGGCGTCTCGAACTCGTCGGCGAGGCCAATGGCGGGCTCGTCGTCGTCGATTACGCCCACAAGCCCGATGCGCTCGCGGCCGTGCTGATGACGCTGCGGCCCTATGCGACCGGGCGGCTGATCTGCGTCTTTGGCTGCGGTGGCGACCGCGACAAGGGCAAGCGCCCGCTGATGGGCGCGATCGCGGCCGAGAGGGCCGACATCGCCATCGTCACCGACGACAATCCGCGCAGCGAGGATCCGGCGACGATCCGGGCCGAGATCATGGCCGCTTCGCCGAAACTTCAGGAGATCGGCGACCGCGAGGAAGCGATCAACGCCGCAGTGAAAATGCTGAAGCCTGGGGATTTGCTGGTCGTGGCCGGAAAAGGCCATGAATCCGGCCAGACCATAGGCGACCGGACGCTGCCCTTCTCGGACCATGACGTGGTCCGCAAGGCGCTATCGGAGATCACGAGATGAGCGCCCCGCTCTGGACCGGAGACAAGCTGATCACGGCGCTGCGCGCGCGGGCCGAGGGCGCTGTGCCGCCGGTCGTGACCGGCGCCTCGATCGATACCCGCACGCTGGAGCCGGGCGACGTCTTCTTCGCCATCACCGGCGAGGCCCGCAACGGGCATGACTTCGTCAAGGGCGCGCTCGACAAGGGCGCGGCGCTGGCCGTGATCGACGAGGCGCATGCCGCGCAGTTCGAGGGCGCGGGTGCGCTCGCCGTCGTGCCGGATGTGCTGAAGGCGATGGAGCATGCGGGCACCGCGCGGCGCAGCGAACTGAAGGCTGGCGTCGTCGCGGTCACCGGCTCGGTCGGCAAGACTGGTACGAAGGAGGCCTTGCGCCTCGTGCTCTCGCGCCAGGGCAAGACGCATGCGCCGGTCGCCTCCTACAACAACCATTGGGGCGTGCCGCTCACTTTGTGTCGGACGCCCAGCGACGTTGCATACGGGGTCTACGAGATCGGCATGAACAGCCCCGGCGAGATCGTGCCGCTGGCGCGGATGGTGCGCCCGCAGGTCGCCATCGTCACCACGATCCAGCCCGTGCATCTCGCGGCCTTCGCCTCGCTCGAAGGGATCGCCGAGGAAAAGGCCGGGGTCTACTGGGAACTCGAAAAAGGCGGCACGGCGATCGTCAATGCCGATATCCCGCAATCCGAGCTGCTGCGCGACATCGCCAAGTCCGGCCCGGCCGGGCGGATCATCACCTTCGGCGAGAGCCCCGATGCCGACGTCAAGCTGATCTCCTGCGCGCTGAAGCCCGACATGTCGACGGTCGAGGCCCGCGTCTGCGGCGAGCCGGTGACCTATCGCCTGGGCAGCCCCGGCAAGCATATCGTGCTGAACTCGCTCGCCGTGCTCGCCGCCGTCCATGCGCTCGGCGCCGATCTCGCGCTGGCGGCGCTGGCGCTGGGCGATCTCACGCCGCCGGCCGGGCGCGGTGCGCGGCAGGTGCTGCAGGCGCCGGGCGGCAGGCTTACGCTGCTCGACGAGAGCTATAATGGTAACCCCGCCTCGATGCGGGCCGCGATCGAGAATCTCGGCCGCCTGCCGGTCGAGGGACGTGGCCGGCGCATCGCCGTGCTCGGCGACATGCTGGAACTCGGCCCGACCGGCCCGGAGCTGCATCGCGGGTTGGCCGAACCGCTGGTTTCGAACGGGATCGACAAGGTCTTCGCCTGCGGCCCACTGATGAAAGGGCTCCATGAGAGCTTGCCTTCCGCCATGCGGGGGGCTTATGCCGCAACCGCGAGCGAGCTGGAGCCGCTCGTGCTCGATGCGATCCGCGGCGGCGACACCGTCACGGTCAAGGGATCGCTGGGCACGCGCATGGGTCCGATCGTCAAGGCGATCCTCGCGCGCTTTCCTGCCGTGCCTGCCGAAGACTGATAGACAAGAGAACCTTGAAGCATGCTCGTCTGGCTCGCTGAACTGTCCGGCACCTTCCCGGTGCTGAACGTCTTCCGCTACATCACCTTCCGCGCAGGCGGGGCGACGGCGACGGCGCTGCTCTTCGTCTTTTTCTTCGGTCCCTCGGCCATCTCCTGGCTCCGGATCAAGCAGGGCAAGGGCCAGCCGATCCGCACGGACGGGCCTGAATCGCATCTCGCCAAGCGCGGCACGCCGACCATGGGCGGGCTGATGATCCTGACCGGGCTGTTCGTCGCCGTGCTGCTCTGGGGCAACCTGCGCAACCCCTATGTCTGGATCGTGCTCGGCGTGACCGCCGCCTATGGCGCGATCGGCTTCTATGACGACTTTCTCAAGGTCACCAAGCAGTCGCACAAGGGCTTCTCCGGCAAGGCGCGCATCGCGATCGAGGTCGTGGTCGCGCTGATCGCCTGCTATTTCATCATGCAGACGCAGCCGCCCTCGATCGGCTCGGGCTTCGCGATGCCCTTCCTGAAGGAAGCGATCATCCCGCTCGGCATTCTGTTCCCGCTGGTCACGGCCTTCGTCGTGGTCGGTGCGGGCAATTCGGTGAACCTGACCGACGGGCTCGACGGGCTCGCCATCGTGCCGGTGATGATCGCGGCCGGCACCTTCGGCTTCATCTCCTATCTCGTCGGCAACGCGATCTTCGCGAACTATCTGCAGATCCACCACATCCCCGGCGCGGGCGAACTCGCCGTGATCTGCGGCGCGGTGATCGGCGCCGGCCTCGGCTTCCTCTGGTTCAACGCGCCGCCGGCCCAGATCTTCATGGGCGATACCGGCTCGCTCGGCCTCGGCGGCCTGCTCGGCACCATCGCGGTCGCGACCAAGCACGAGATCGTGCTGGCGATCGTCGGCGGCCTCTTCGTCGTCGAGGCGCTCTCGGTGATCATCCAGGTCTTCGTGTTCAAGCGCACGGGCAAGCGCGTCTTCCTGATGGCACCAATCCACCACCATTTCGAGAAACTGGGCTGGACCGAGCCGCAGGTCGTGATCCGCTTCTGGATCATCTCGGTCGTGCTGGCACTGGTCGGTCTCGCCACGCTGAAGCTGCGCTGAGATGACCCCGGTAACGGTTTTCGCCGGGCGCAAGGTCGCCCTGTTCGGCCTCGGCGGCTCGGGGCTCGCGACGGCACGCGCGCTCAAGGCGGGTGGTGCCGAGGTCGCGGCCTGGGACGATAACGAGAAGAGCCGGGAGAAGGCGGCGGCTGAGGGCATCGCCGTCGTCGACCTCGCGAATGCCGACTGGTTGGATTTCGGGGCTTTCGTGCTCTCACCCGGCGTGCCGCTGACCCATCCCGAGCCGCACTGGACCGTGGGAAAGGCCAAGCAAGCCGGCGTCGCGATCATCGGCGATGTCGAACTGTTCTTCCTTGAGCGGGCCAAGGTCGCGCCGGGTTCGCCGGTCGTCTGCATCACCGGCACCAATGGCAAGTCGACCACGACGGCACTGATCGCCCATGTGCTCGGGGAAGCCGGCCGCGACGTACAGATGGGCGGCAATATCGGCACTGCCGTGCTGGCGCTGGAGCCGCCCGCCGCGAGCCGCATCCATGTCATCGAGTGCTCAAGCTACCAGATCGACCTTGCGCCTTCGCTCGCGCCGACCGTCGGCATCCAGATGAACCTGACGCCGGATCATCTCGACCGGCATGGCTCGCTGGAGAACTACGCCGCGATCAAGGAGAGGCTGGTCACGGCGGCCGATATCGCGGTGGTCGGCGTCGATGACGACGCCTCCAAGCAGATGGCGCGTCGTCGCGCTGCCGACGGACGTCCGCTGGTCAAGATCAGCGGCGAGCAGCCGCTCGACGAAGGCGTCTTCGCCGGCGTCACCGCCAATCAGGGCCGGCTCGACACGCGCATCGTCGAAGTGAAGGACGGCAAGCCGCGCGTCGTCGCCAATCTCGCCGGGATCGGCTCGTTGCGCGGCTCGCACAATGCGCAGAATGCGGCGGCTGCCTTTGCCGCTTGCTCGGCTTTGGGCCTCACCGCGGAAGAGATCGCGGCCGGCTTCAAGACCTATCCGGGTCTCGCGCATCGCATGGAGGAGCTCGGCCGGATCGGCCGCGTCGTCTTCATCAACGATTCCAAGGCGACGAACGCGGATTCCACGGAAAAGGCGCTGACATCCTTCCACGGTATTTTCTGGATCCTCGGCGGCAAGGCCAAGGATGGCGGCATCGACAGCTTGCGCCGCTACTTCCCGAATATCGCCAAGGCCTATTTGATCGGTGCGGCGAGCGATCTCTTCGCCGCGACCTTCGACGATGACGGGCGCGTCACTTACGAGCGCAGCATGACGCTCGACAAGGCCGTGGCGGATGCCACGCGCGATGCGCTGGCGGCGACAGGCGAGGGCGAGATCGCGGTGCTGCTCTCGCCGGCCTGCGCTTCCTTCGACCAGTTCCCGAATTTCGAGGTGCGCGGCGATACGTTCCGCAAGCTCGTCGCAGACCTCCCGGGCTTCGAGCCCTTCGGCAGCAAGCGGTAGGCTCAGCCGCGCCGCGCGGCCTCGATCTTAGCGACGTCGATTTTCTGCATCGTCATCATCGCGGCGAAGGCGCGCTTCGCCTCTTCACCTCCGGCAGAGAGCGCCTCGCTCAACACGCGCGGCGTGATCTGCCAGGACAGGCCCCATTTGTCCTTGCACCAGCCGCACTCGCTCTCCTTGCCGCCATTGCCGACGATCGCGTTCCAGTAGCGATCCGTCTCCTCCTGGTCCTCGGTCGAGATCTGGAAGGAGAAGGCCTCGCTGTGCTTGAACATGGGCCCGCCATTGATGCCGAGGCAGGGGATGCCGAGGACCGTGAAGGTGACCGTCAGAGCGTCGCCGGCCTTGCCCGAAGGAAAGTCGGTCGGAGCGCGGAAAACCTCTTTCACCGCGCTGTCCGGGAAGGTCTCGGCATAGAAGCGGGCGGCGGCCTCGGCATCCTTGTCGTACCACAGGCAGATCGTGTTCTTGGCGATGGCCATAGTCAGTCCTTTCGCTGTCGAGACGGTTGCGGCGCGGAGTTCCCCGCATCAGCACGACAATGCGTGTCAGGAGCGGCCGCGGCAGCTCGATCAAGCTGCAAGGCAGTCGAGGCGAGGAGATGGCGAGCACGTGGTTCTGCCTGCCATCTTCAACATTGCACATCGCAGCTTCAAGCGGTCGGACTATGCTCTTCGAATGGCCAGCGGCAGCGCCGTAGCGAGCACCGGGGCGATCAGCAGCGTCCAGGCGGCGGAATAGCCGAACTGGTCGGTGACAAGGCCGAAGAGCCAGGGGCCCAGCGCCATCGCGATCAGGCAGAGTGTCGAGGCGAAGCTGACCGTCGAAGCAATGGAGCTCGGCGGCGCCATTTCCGCGATCTCCAGCAGATAGAGCGGGAACCAGCCGATCCCGAACAGGCCGAAGGCGACGAGGACCGATGCCGTGAGCCAAGCCGGGGCACCAAGCGGCAGCGCTGCGAAGATCGTGACGACCACGGCCCCGATCAGCGCGATGCCGGCGAAGGCGCGCGGGCGATGTCCCGGCCAGAGCCGGTCGCAGAGCCAGGGCAGGCCGACCCGGCCGGGGATGCCGGCGAGCTGCGCCAGCGCGAACAGGCTGGCTGCGCCGACAAGGCCAAGGCCAAGCGCACCGCCCATGTAGCCGATGGCATGAGCGGTGAAAGTGAACTGGAAAGCCGACATCGCGATGCCCAATCTGAGCACGGGCCAGAATTGCGGGTTCTGTCCAACTGTTCGGACCAGGGCGCCGAGCTTCAAGGGCTCCTCGCGCCTGGCTTCGGGAGCCACCTGCCCGCCCTCGCGATAGAACAGCAGAAACAGCAGGCTGCCGAGCACGGATACACCAGCGCTGAACCAGGCGGCGGCAGACAGACCCGCTTGCGCGGCGATAAGCGGCAGGAGTGCCGCCGCGATCATCGTGCCCAGTGGCACGGCCGCCTGCCGGAAGCCTGTCGCCAGCGCGCGATGGCGCGGCGGGAACCAGCGCATGATCGCGCGCGTGCCGCCCGGTTGCACGGCGGCATAGGTGCCGCCCAAAAAGGCCATGCAGAGCAGGAGGCCGGTCAGCTCCGTCGCGAAGGAAGCGGCCACCATCGCGGCCGCCATCGCGAGCATGGCCAGCCCGACGACGACACGCTCGCCATAGCGGTCGATCGCCCGGCCGATGCCATAGATCGTTGCGATCTGGGCGCCGTTCATCAGCGTCACCGCCAGCGAGGCCGAAGCGAGCGAGACGCCGAAGGCATCGCGCCAGAAGGGCACGAGGATGTAGACGCCCTGCGAGACCACCGAGCCGGCGGTCTGCGTCGCCACGGCGACCGTCAGGACGGTCCAGATGGAGATGCCGGCCTGTGCCGGCTCCGCGCTGGGTGCAGATGGGTTGGCGAGAGTGGTTCTGGTCATGAGCTTTCGGGTCCGGGAGTGATGCCGCGACCAGACGCCGATTTTCATCTCATCGGAATTGTCGTGTTTCGGATATCAGTGATATCGATCTCTTATGGATATCCGCCGCCCGCTCGATCCCGAGGCCGTCGAGACCTTCGTGCTCGCCGCCGATCTGCGCTCCTTCACCAAGGCGGCTGCCGCGCTGAACACGACGCAGGCGGCGGTCTCGCTGCGGCTCAAGCGATTGGAGGCTCAGATCGGCCAGCGCCTGCTCGAAAGAACGCCGCGCCGCATCAGCCTGACACCGGCCGGCGAGCGCTTCCTCGGGCCGGCGCGGAATGTGCTCGCCGCTCATCGCCGTGCCGCCGAGGCGCTGATGCAGGAGAACGTGTCGCTCAATCTCGGCGTCACGCATCATCTCGTCGGTCCCGAGCTGACGCGGGCGATCCAGGTCGCAGGGCAGGCGGGCGGGGGCGTGACGCTGTCGCTGCGCACGGGGCTCTCGCGCGGGCTGCTCGAGATGTTCGATGCCGGCGAGCTCGATGCGGTCATCGTCCTGCGCCACGATGCCAGCCGGCGTGACGGGGAAATCCTCGCCGAGTCGCGCTTCGGTTGGTTCGCCGCGCCGACATTCTTATCGTTCCAGGGCGAACCGTTGCCGCTCGCGGTGCAGCGGCAACCGTGCAATCTGCGGGCGATGGCCGTCGACGCATTGGCAGCTGCCGGCTTGCCGTGGCGGGAAGCTTTCGTCGGCGAGGGCGCGGCCTCGGTGGCAGCGGCAGCGAGCGCCGGGCTTGGCCTCGCGCCGCTCGCGCATTGCGCCGTTCCCGCTGGATTGGTCGATGTCGGCGCCCGCTTCAAGCTGCCGTCGCTGCCGACGCGGCCGATCATTCTGCATTCGGCTGTGAGCCGGCCGCGCGCCGCTGTATTGCTCAACGGCATGGCGTCGGCGTTCCGTTCCGTGGCTGTGCGATGATGTGGATGGCGCTTCCCGGAACCGCTGATCCGGCGCATCGGAATCAATCGGTTAACCATTCATTGACAGAGTGATTCGTCACGCAAGCGCGGCCTCGGCTGCGCAGAATTTGTCGATGGGATGCCCGTCATGGTCTCGCGCGCGGAACCTTCTCTCAGCGGCCGCTGGTGGTGGTCGATCGACCGCTTCATCCTGACCGCGCTCGTCGCGCTCATGGTTTCCGGCGTCGTGCTGCTGATGGCGGGCGGCCCGCCGGTGGCCGAGCGGCTCGGCCTCTCGACCTTCCATTTCGTCAACCGGCAGGCGGCCTATCTCGCCGGTGCGATGGTGATCTTCCTCGGCGTCTCGCTGATGACGCCGCGCCAGGTGCGCCGCACGGCGCTGCTGCTCTATGTCGCCTCGCTCGCCATGGTGGTGGCGACGCTCTATTTCGGCGTCGAGGTGAAGGGGGCGAAACGCTGGCTGACGCTTGGGCCGCTGGGTTCCGTCCAGCCGTCCGAGTTCCTGAAGCCCGCTTTCGTCGTCATGGCCGCCTGGGCCTTCGCCGAGGGAACGCGCCGGCCGGACCTGCCGGGTACGATCCTGGCGCTGCTGCTGCTGCCCTTCACTATCGTGCCGCTCGTCCTCCAGCCGGATTTCGGCCAGACCATGCTGGTCAGTCTCGTCTGGGCCGGGCTGTTCTTCGTCGCCGGGCTGCACTGGTTCTGGGTGATCGGGCTCGGCGGCGTCGGTGCGGTCGGCATCGTCGTGGCCTATGAATTCGTGCCGCATGTCCGCGCCCGTATCGAGCGCTTCATGGACAAAGGCTCGGGCGACTCGTTCCAGGTCGACACCGCGCTGGAAAGCTTCGCGCAAGGCGGCTGGCTCGGCAAAGGTCCGGGCGAGGGCACGGTGAAGCGCATCCTCCCCGACGCCCATACCGACTTCATCTTCGCGGTCACGGCCGAGGAGTTCGGCATCGTCGTCTGCATGCTGCTGGTGGCGCTTTTCGCGATCATCGTGATCCGGGCGCTGTTCGTGGCGCAGAAGGCGGAGGATCCGTTCATTCGCCTTGCGGTCACCGGCCTGGCCCTGCTCTTCGGCATCCAGGCGGCGATCAACATGATGGTCAACCTGCACATGATGCCCGCCAAGGGCATGACGCTGCCCTTCATCTCCTATGGCGGCTCCTCGCTGCTCTCGCTCGCGGTCGGCACGGGCTTCCTGCTGGCGCTGACGCGGCGACGGCCGCGCTCCGCCGATTTCGGGGGGTGATCCGATGGCCGCGAGCAAGCTCATCATGCTGGCAGCCGGGGGAACCGGCGGCCATCTTTTTCCGGCTGAGGCTCTGAGCCACGCGCTGCATGCCAAAGGCATGCGTGTCGTGCTGATGACCGATACGCGCGCCGCCGAATTCGCCGGCAGTTTCCCGGCCGAGGCGGTGCATGCCGTGCCGGCGGCGACGCCGTCCGGCCGCTCTCCATTGCAGAAAGCCAAGGCGCTCTTCCATATCGCCAAGGGCACGTTCTCCGCGCGGCGGATCATCCGGCAGGTGAAGCCGGATGTCGTCGTCGGCTTCGGCGGCTATCCGACTGTGCCGCCGGTGCTCGGGGCTTCGCTCGCAGGCGTTCGCACGCTGATCCATGAGCAGAACGCCGTGATCGGCCGGGCCAATCGCTTCCTCGCCGGCCGCGCCGACGTGATCGCGACCGGCTTTGCCAAGGTCGGCGGTCTTACGGAAGCGCAGCAGGCCAAGTGCCGCCATGTCGGCAACCCCGTGCGTCCCGCCGTGATCGCGGCTGCGGCCCATGAGTATGACCCGCCGGGCGAGGGCAAGATCAGGCTGCTCGTCTTCGGTGGCAGCCAGGGCGCGCGCATCATGGCCGATATCGTGCCGCCAGCGGTCCAGCTCTTGACCGATGCCGAGCGGGCCCGCCTGACCATCGTCCAGCAGGCGCGCGCCGAGGACGACGAGCGCGTGCGCGGCGTCTACGAGACGCTCGGCATTCCGGCGACAGTCGCGCCCTTCTTCAAGGATCTGCCGGCGCAGATGGCGGGCGCACAACTCGTGATCGCGCGTTCGGGCGCCTCGACGGTGGCGGAACTCACCGTGATCGGCCGGCCGGCGTTATTGGTGCCGCTACCGGGCTCGCTCGACCAGGATCAAGCCGCCAACGCGGCCTTCCTCGAAGGGGTGGGCGGCGCGACCCGCATCCTCCAGCCGGACTTCACGCCGCGCCATCTTGCTGCCGAATTGTCCAAGCTCATCGCGCAGCCCACACACTTGACGACGATGGCGGCAAACGCGAAGAGCGCCGGCATCCCCGACGCCGCCGACCGCCTCGCCGATCTCGTGATCGCCATGGCCAATCATTCGAACTGACAGGATTCCAGGACCATGAAGCTGCCGCCGAAGCTCGGCTCCATCCATTTCGTCGGCATCGGCGGCATCGGCATGTCCGGCATCGCCGAGGTCCTGCACAATCTCGGCTACAAAGTGCAGGGCTCGGACGCCTCCGACGGCGCCAACGTCAAGCGCCTCGCCGACAAGGGCATCACCACCTTCGTCGGCCACAAGGCCGAGAATATCGGCGAGGCCGAGGTCGTCGTGGTCTCGACGGCGATCAAGCGCGACAATCCCGAGCTGCTCGCCGCGCGCGAGAAGCGCCTGCCGGTGGTGCGCCGCGCCGAGATGCTGGCCGAGCTGATGCGCCTGAAGAGCTGCGTCGCCATCGCCGGCACCCATGGCAAGACGACCACGACCTCCCTGGTCGCGACGCTGCTGGAGAAGGGCGGGCTCGACCCGACCGTGATCAATGGCGGCATCATCAACGCCTACGGCACCAATGCCCGCATGGGCGAGAGCGACTGGATGGTGGTCGAGGCCGACGAGTCGGACGGCACCTTCCTGAAGCTGCCGGCCGACGTCGCGATCGTCACCAATATCGACCCCGAGCATCTCGACCATTTCGGCACCTTCGACGCGATCAAGGCGGCATTCCGCTCCTTCGTCGAGAACCTGCCCTTCTACGGTTTCGCGGTGATGTGCATCGACCATCCGACGGTGCAGGGTCTCGTCGGCCAGATCACCGACCGCCGCGTCGTCACCTATGGCGAGAACCCGCAGGCCGATTTCCGTCTCATCGACATCGATCTTTCGGGCGGGCAGGCCCAATTCACGCTGCTGATCCGCGACCGCAAGACCGGCCGCGACGAGGTCATCCGCGACCTCGTCATGCCGATGCCCGGCCATCACAACGCGCTCAATGCCACGGCTGCGATCGCGGTCGCCTATGACCTCGGCATCCCCGTGCCGCGCATTCGCGAGGCGCTGGCCGGCTTCGGCGGCGTGAAGCGCCGCTTCACCAAGACCGGCGAGTGGAACGGCGCGCTGATCTTCGACGATTACGGCCATCATCCGGTCGAGATCGCTGCCGTGCTGAAGGCGGCCCGCGCCTCGACCAAGAACAAGGTGATCGCGATCGTCCAGCCGCATCGCTATACGCGCCTGTCGAGCCTGTTCGACGATTTCGCCGCCTGCTTCAACGATGCCGATACGGTGATCGTGGCCGACACTTATGCGGCCGGCGAAGCGCCGATCGCCGGCGCCGATCGCGATTCGCTGGTCGCCGGGATCAAGGCGCGCGGCCATCGCCATGCGCTGCCGCTGGAAAGCTCCGACAAGCTCGCCGGGATGGTGGCGGAGCTGGCAGGACCCGGCGACTATGTCGTCTGCCTCGGCGCCGGCAACATTACGCAGTGGGCCTACGCGTTGCCGGGGGAACTCGCGGCGCTCAAGGGGTAAGCCTTGAATCCTTCTCCCCTTGGGGGAGAAGGTGGCCCGGCGTAGCCGGGTCGGATGAGGGAAGACCGGGTGAGGCGCTGCAAGGCTGCCCTCATCCGTCTGCTTCGCAGCCACCTTCTCCCCCGAGGGGAGAAGGAAGAGCCGCTTGATGAAAGGCACAGCCCTGCATCGCAAGAACTCATCCCGCACACGCGACTTCGCCCGCGGTCAGCGGGAGGAGCCGACACGGGCTGAAGCTCTGTTCTGGCAAGCGGTTCGCAACCGCCGTTTCGCTGGCTTGAAATTCAAGCGCCAGATGGCGATTGGGCCTTTCATCGCCGATTTCTGCTGCTTCGAGCATAAGCTCATCGTCGAACTCGACGGCGAACCGCATGCAACTCTGGAGGCACGCACCAGGGACGCCGTCCGCACGGCTTTCCTGAAACGGGAAGGCTATCGGGTCTTGCGCTTTCCCAATGAACGCGTGCTAGGAAACCTCGAATTCGTCCTGCGCGAGATCGCAAGTGTTCTCGGTCTCGTGGGGCTTCCCTCATCCGACCCGGCTTTGCCGGGCCACCTTCTCCCCCGAGGGGAGAAGGAGTAAGCGCCGAGCCATGCCCTTCGCAGACCTCACTTCCGACATCCGTGCCTCGGCTCCCGATCTGCGGGGCCGGCTCCTTGCCAATCAGGAGCTCGCGGGCCTGACCTGGTTCCGCGTCGGTGGCCCGGCGCAGATCCTGTTCACACCGGCCGATGACGAGGACCTCGCCTATCTGCTCTCGAAGCTGCCGGAGGATGTCCCGGTCACGGTGATCGGGCTTGGCTCCAACCTGATCGTGCGCGATGGCGGCATTCCCGGCGTCGTCATCAGGCTCGGCGGCAGGGCCTTCGGCGAGATCGCGCTGGAGAGCGGCGACCGGCTGCGCGCCGGCACGGCCGTGCCGGACGTCAAGGTCGCGCGAGCCGCGGCCGATGCCTCGCTCGACGGATTGGCCTTCTATCGCGGCATTCCCGGCTCGATCGGCGGCGCGTTGCGCATGAATGCCGGCGCCCATGGCGGCGAGACCACGGATGTGCTGGTTTCCGCGCGCGGCGTCACTCGCAAGGGCGAGATCGTGACGCTCTCCCATGCCGAGATGGGTTTCACCTATCGCAACAGCGCGGCCTCGACCCGCGACATCATCTTCACCTCGGCGCTGTTCCAGGGCCGGCCGGGCGACCAGTCGGAAATCCAGGCCGAGATGGACCGGGTGACGCAGGCGCGCGAGGCTGCCCAGCCAATCAAGGAACGCACCGGCGGCTCGACCTTCAAGAACCCCGAAGGCGGCAAGGCCTGGAAGCTGATCGAAGCTGCCGGCTGCCGCGGCCTGCGCGTCGGCGGGGCGCAGGTCTCCGAGATGCACTGCAACTTCCTGATCAACACCGGCGGTGCGACGGCGGCCGATGTCGAAGGGCTTGGCGAGGAAGTTCGCCGCCGGGTCAAGGAGAATTCCGGCTTCGAGCTCCAGTGGGAGATCAAGCGGCTCGGGGTTGCGGCGTAGCCGGCACCGCGGAGGCGCGGCGGCGGGAGAGGATCATTCCCACGATCGTCGAGCCGAGCACGATCGCGATGCCCAGGAACTGAAGCGGGCTCAGCCATTCGCCCAGCAGCACCGCGCCCAGAATCGTCGCCATGGTCGGGCTGAGCAGCCCGAGAAAGGCGACGCCGGCCCCCAGTGTCGTGATTCCCCTGATCCACAGCCAGTAGGTCAGGGCGGTTCCGATGAGCACGAGATAGGTCAGGCCGATGCCGTTCAAGGCGCTCGGCAGTGGCGGCGCGCCTTCGACGAGCAGGGCTACCGGCAGCAGGATCAGGCCGCCGAGCGTGAGCTGCCAGGCCGCGATCGCGAGCGGCGAACCCATCTTGCCCCAGCGTTCGATCAGCACGGTTCCGGTCGCCATCGAGGCGGCGCTCAGGAGGCCGGCGACGATGCCGAGCGCATCGGGTTTCGCGTGCGGATCGAGCACAAGGAGGGCGACGCCGACGAGGCCGGCGAGCGCGGCGATGATCTGGCCGCGCACCGGACGCCGGCCGAGCAGGGGCCAGGCGAGCAGGCCGACAATCAGCGGTTGGGTCGAGCCGACCGTCGCGGCAAGGCCGCCGGGCAGGCGTGCCGCGCTGACGAAGAGCAGGGCGAAGAAGATGCCGATATTGGCAAGGCCGAGCGCCGCCAGCGGCAGGAGCTTGTCGCGCGGCGGCAGGCCGGGGCCGAGCGCCATCAATAGCAATCCAGCGGGCAGGGCCCGCAGCGCGCCGACGAGCAGCGGGTGATCCACTGGCAGCGTCTGGGTGAAGATGATGTAGGTCGTGCCCCAGATGCAGGGCACGAGGATCGTGGTCAGCAAGGTCCGGTTCAGTGGCATTTCGGCCTCCGATGGCGCGTCGCGCTTGGCTCATGGTAGCGCGGCTGCTATGTTTGATTTGATATAAGATAATTCGATATAAAATTATCTGACGTGAAGTTACTTGGCAAGGAGTCGGAATGGGTCAGGAGCGAGCCTCCGTTCAGAGCGGGCCGATGGATTCGATCCTGGCGCAGTGGCGACGGGAACGGCCCGATCTCGACACCGGCGTCATGGCGGTCTGCGGCGACCTCTGGCGCGCGGCAGACCGGGTGCGTGACGGGGTTGCTGCGAATCTCGTAGCCGATGAGCTGGATCTGGCCGGCTTCGACGTGCTGCTGACGCTCAGGCGCCAGGGCAGGGGGCAGGCGCTGTCGCCCTCCGAACTGGCGCAGGACATGATGATCTCGACCTCGGCGATGACCAACCGGCTCGACCGGTTGCAGAGGCGCGGCTTGATCGAGCGCCAGGCCGATCCTTCCGATCGGCGAGCCTTGCGGATCGTGCTGACCGAGGCCGGCTTCGTGCTGGCCGACCGAATCGTCGTCAGCCATGTCGCGACGGAGGAGCGGCTGGTGAGTGCGCTCTCGGGAGAGGAGCGGGTAGAGCTGAGGCGGCTGCTTGCGAAGATCGGCGAGGCCCGACCCTAGCGCAGTTCCCGCGGCTTCCAGCCGTTGCGCGACGGCTCCGTTAACGCCGGCCGCGTCATGGTTAACGCGCTGTTAACCAAGTTTAACGAGGTTGGACGCATCGCAGGAGCGAAGCGTCGATGACCAAACATGTTGCAGTGCTGATGGGCGGCTGGTCCGTCGAGCGGGAGGTCAGTCTCAACAGCGGCGCGGCCTGCGCGCGGGCGCTGGAGAGCGTCGGCTATCGCGTCACCCGCGTCGACGTGCAGCGCGACATCGCCGAGGTGCTGGCGAAGTTGAAGCCCGATGTCGCCTTCAACGCCCTGCATGGCCGGTTCGGCGAGGACGGCACGATCCAGGGCGTGCTGGAGATTCTGCGCATTCCCTACAGCCATTCCGGCGTGCTCGCCTCGGCGCTGGCGATCCGCAAGGACCGGGCGAAGACCGTGGTGAAGGCGGCCGGCGTGCCGGTCGCGCATGGCGTCAACGTCTCGCGATTCGCCGCCGCCAAGCAGCATGTCCTGCCGCCACCCTACGTGCTCAAGCCGATCGACGAGGGCTCTTCCGTCGGCGTCGTGATCGTGAAGAAGGGCAGGGAACACCCGCCGCAGGAAATCGCCCGGCCGGACTGGCCTTGCGGCGAAATGCTGCTGGCCGAAACCTTCATTGCCGGGCGCGAATTGACCTGCGCCGTGATGGGCGACCGCAGCCTCGGTGTGACCGAAATACAAGCCGCAACCGGTGAGTTTTACGACTACGACGCGAAGTACGCGAAAGGCGGCTCGATCCACATCTGTCCGGCTCAAATTTTACCGAAAATTTACCAGCAGATCGAAGAGTGTGCGTTAACGGCGCATCAAGCAATCGGATGCCGGGGCGTCAGCCGATCTGACTTCCGTTACCACGACGAGAGCGACACGCTCGTCTGGCTGGAGGTCAATACGCAGCCCGGGATGACCGAAACCAGCCTGGTGCCCGAGTTGGCTGCCCATGCGGGCCTGGATTTCGGTGAGCTCGTCAAATGGATGGTGGAGGACGCCTCCCTCGATCGGTGAAAGCGATGACGACGAAGACCGTTGCCATGCCCCGATATGCGCCTGCCCGGCCGCTCTCCCGGCTCCCGGTCGCGCCTGCCGCCCCCCAGCTTCTGGTGGGTGAGCAGCGCCAGGGTCGCTGGATGCGCCGCTCGCGCCGCAGCGCCGTCGCGGTGCCGCTGGCGCAGCGCCTGCCGCAGAGCCTCGGCACCTGGCTGGCGCTGGGCTTCCTCACGCTCAGCCTTGGCAGCGGCTTCGTGCTCGGCGGCCACTGGCAGACCATGCAGGACAATTACGGCGAGCCGCGCCACATGTTCGCGCGGGCGCTCGGCTTTGGCATCGACCGCGTCACCATTTCCGGCCTCTCGGGACTGTCCGAGCAGGAGGTCCTGGTCGCGGCCGGCATCGATTCGAAGACCTCGCTGGTGTTCTTCGACGCCGACGAGGCCCGCAAGCAGCTCGAGGCGACGCCGCTGATTCGCGAGGCCGCCGTCCGCAAGCTCTATCCGGGCGAGGTCTCGATCGCGCTGACCGAGCGCGAGCCCTATGCGCTCTGGCAGGTGAAGGGCGAGCTCTTCGTGATCGCGGCCGACGGCACGGTGATCGACAAGATGGATGACGGCCGCTTCGCCTATCTGCCGCTCGTCGTCGGCGCCGACGCCAATAACCGCGCCGCCGAATATCTGGCGATCCGCAACAAGGCCGGCGCCTTCGCCCAGCATATCCGCGCAGCGACCCTGGTTTCCGGGCGTCGCTGGAACCTGAAACTCGACAACGGCATGGATGTGCGCTTGCCCGAGACCAAGCCGGAAGCCGCGGTGCAGCGCCTCGTGTCGCTGGAGAGCGATTATCGCATCCTCGAGAAGGATGTGCTGGCCATCGACCTGCGCCAGCACGATCGCGTTGTGATGCGGCTCTCGGAGGAGGCGGCCGCAGCCCGCGCCGACCAGCTCAAGAGCAAGGCCAAGAAGAAGGGAGGCGAGGCGTGAACCACGTTACCTCCCAGGGTTTGACCCCACGCATGCGTCCGCTGTCGTCGCGCAAGAGCGCGACCTTGTCGATTCTCGACATCGGCACCAGCAAGGTCGTCTGCCTGATCGCCGAGTTGAGCCCGGCCGAGAGCAACGAGCGGCTGCGTGGGCGCACCCATGTCGCCCGCATCATCGGCATCGGCCACCAGCGCTCGCTCGGCCTGAAGGGCGGCGCGATCGTCGATCTCGAAAGCGCCGAGCGCGCCATTCGCGCTGCAGTCGATGCGGCCGAGCGCATGGCCAAGGTCGAGGTGCAGTCGGTCATCGTCAACCTGACCGGTGGGCGCATCGGCTCGCAGCATTACGCCGCCAGCGTCGACCTGCGCTCCGGTTCGGTCGGTGATGCCGATGTGAAGCGCGTGCTCGCGACCGCCGCGACCCATGCCCTGCGCCCCGGCAAGGCCGTGCTCCATGCCCTGCCGACCGGCTATGCGCTGGACGGCGTGCCGGGCGTGCTCGATCCGCGCGGGCTGATCGGCGGCAAGCTCTCGGTCGACATGCATGTCGTCGCCAGCGAGGCGGCGGCGGCGCGCAACGTCATGCTCGCGGTCGAGCGCTGCCATCTCGAAGTCGAGGCGGTGGTCGCGACCCCCTATGCCTCCGGCCTCTCGGTCCTCGTCGACGACGAATCGGAGATGGGCGTCGTGCTCGTCGATCTCGGCGGCGGCTCGACCTCGCTCGGCGTGTTCTCGGGCGGGCATCTCGTCCATGCCGACGCGATCGCCGTCGGTGGCAACCACATCACCATGGACGTGGCGCGCGGTCTCTCGACCCGCGTCTCGGCGGCCGAGCGGCTGAAGACGCTGCACGGTTCCTGCATCTCCAGCGCCTCCGACGAGCGCGACATGATCGCAGTGCCGCAGGTTGACGACGACGAGCGCGACATGCCGAACCATCTCGCCAAGTCGCATCTGGTGCGGATCATCAAGCCGCGCGTCGAGGAGATCCTCGAACTCGTGCGCGACCGGCTGAACAATGCCGGCTTCTCGGCCCAGGCCGGGCGGCGCGTCGTTCTCACCGGCGGCGCCTGCCAGCTCACCGGCCTGCCGGAAGTGGCGCGGCGCATTCTCGGCGGCCAGGTCCGCACCGGCCGGCCTCTCGGGATCAAGGGCCTGCCGGAAGCGGGCAAGGGCCCGGCCTTTGCGGCGGCGGTCGGCCTGCTGGTCTATCCGCAGGTCGCCCATGTCGAGCATTTCGAGCCGCGCGCCGCCGGTGCGCGCCATTTCGCAACCGGGACGGACGGCTATTTCTCGCGTGTCGGGCGGTGGCTGAAAGACAGTTTCTAGTGAGTACGGTCCGTTCGAAAGGGCGGGCCACGGCGTCAAACGTAGCAATCGGGACGGCTCCCGCCAGGCGCCGGACAAGGG
>NZ_CAMFKW010000007.1 GCF_945957345.1 uncultured Allobosea sp.
CCCAGACATGCTTGGTCCAGTAGTGGAAATGCTCGGTCAGGCGGTAGGAGGTCGCCGCATAGGGGAACTTGTCGGAGGTCCCGAGCGCGGCGAGGTCGGCGGGGAAGATGCGCGCGGCCGGGTTGCCGCGGATCTTGGGCGCCATCACGTTGGCGATGGGGCTTTCGAACGGCTCGTAATGCGCCGGGAACGGCCCGTCCCGCATCAGTCCGCGGGAGAACAGGCGGCCCGAGCCCTCGGCATTCATGATGAAGGGACCGACATCGCGCGGCTTGGCGTTCACCGCGATGTCGGGCACGTCGTAGCCGGTCCAGGCCGTGCCGTTCCACTCGATCAGCTTGCGCTTGGGGTCCCAGGCCTTGCCGTCGAGATCGGCCGATGCGCGGTTGTACAGGATGCGCCTGTTGGCCGGCCAGGAGAACGCCCAGTTCGAATAGGCGCCGGTATTGCCGGGGTCGCTGGTGTCGCGCCGGGCCATCATGTTGCCCCGCTCGGTCCAGCTGCCCGAATAGATCCAGCAGCCGCAGGCGGTCGAGCCGTCGTCGCGCAACTGGCCGAAGCTATCGACCTGCTTGCCCTTCTCCAGCAGCACCTTGCTCGGGTCGGCCGGGTCGGTGACGGTGGAGACGACGTAGCCGTTCATCTCCTTGGCCATCTCGTCGGGCTGCGGGTCCAGCGGGTCGCGATAGGGCCAGTGCAGGTTGACGATCGGATCGGGGAAGGCGCCGCCTTCCTTACGATAGAGCTCGCGCAGGCGCATATGCAGCTGCGCCATGATCCAGGTATCGGCCTTCGCCTCGCCCGGAGGTTCCTGGCCCGGCCAGTGCCATTGCAGCCAGCGGCCGGAATTGACCAGCGAGCCCTCGTCCTCGGCGAAGCAGGAGGTCGGCAGCTCGAAGACCTCGGTCTGGATCGACTCCGACTTCACGTCGTTATGGACGCCCTCGTCCTTCCAGAACCGCGCCGTCTCCGTCTGAAGCGGGTCCATCACCACCAGGAACTTCAGCTTCGACAGCGATTCCGTGATCTTGTTGCGGTTGGGCGCCGACAGGAGCGGGTTGAAGCCCTGGCAGAAATAGCCGTTGACCTTGCCCTGATGCATCAAATCCATGATGCGCAGGAGGTCGTAGCCGGAGACATCGAGCTTCGGCAGCCATTGATAGGCGAATTCGTTCTCCGCCGTCGCAGCCGGGCCCCACATCGACTTCAGGAAGCTCACCATGAACTTCCCGTAGTTCTGCCAGTAGCTCATCTGGTTGGGACGCAAGGGCTTGAAGCCGCGCGTCGACATATAGGTCTTGAAGTCGACCTCGCGATCCTTGGGGATGTTGAGATAGCCGGGGATCAGGTCCGACATCAGGCCGATGTCGGTCAGTCCCTGGATGTTGGAATGCCCACGCAGGGCATTCATGCCGCCGCCGCGCACGCCGATATTGCCCAGCATGAGCTGCAGCATGGCCATGGTGCGGATGTTCTGCGCGCCCTTGGAATGCTGCGTCCAGCCGAGCGCGTACATCGACGTCATCGTCCTGTCGCGCGCCGAGCACTCGGAGATCATCTTGCAGATCGCGAGATACTTGTCCTTCGGCGTGCCGCAGATGCGCTCGACCATCTCCGGCGTATAGGCCGCGACATGCTGCTTCAGGAGCTGGAAGACGCAGCGCGGGTTCTGCAGTGTCTCGTCGACCTGGACATAGCCGTCAGGCCCGAGCTCGTATTCCCAGCTCGTCCGATCATAGTCGCGCTTGGCCTCGTCATAGCCCGAGAACAGGCCGTCCTGATAGGAGAAGCCTTCCTTCACGAGATAGGGCGCGTTGGTGAAGGCGCGCACGTAGTCGTGCTGGATCTTGTCGTTCTCGATGCAATAGCGGATCACGCCCAGCAGGAAGGCGATGTCGGTGCCTTGCCGGATCGGCGCATAGAAATCCGAGACCGAAGCCGTGCGCGTGAAGCGCGGATCGACGACGATCAGCTTGGCGCCGCGCTGGGCCTTGGCCTCGGTGACCCATTTGAAGCCGCAGGGATGCGCTTCGGCAGCATTGCCACCCATGACGACGATGAGGTCGGTGTTCTTGATGTCCGTCCAGGAGTTGGTCATCGCACCGCGACCGAATGTTGGGGCCAGACTGGCCACCGTCGGTCCGTGTCAAACGCGCGCCTGGTTGTCGAACGCCAGAACTCCGAGGCTTCGCACGACCTTGTAGGTCAGGAAGGCCGTCTCGTTGGTGGTGGCCGAGGCCGCCAGGAAACCCGTGGTCAGCCAGCGGTTGACCGTCTGGCCGTCCTGGTTCTTGGCGATGAAGTTCTTGTCGCGATCGTCCTTCATCAGCCGCGCGATACGGTCGAGCGCCTCGTTCCAGCTGATCTGCCGGAAGGCCTTCTCGCCGGGGCCGCGATATTGCGGCACCTTGGTGCGCGTCTCCGAATGGACGAAATCGAGCAGGGCAGAGCCCTTCGGGCAGAGCGTGCCGCGATTGGTCGGGTGGTCCGGATCGCCCTCGATATGGATGACCGCCGGGTGGGCGTTCTTCGACTTGTCGCCCAGGCTGTACATGATCACGCCGCAGGCGACGGAACAGTACGGACAGGTATTTCGCGTTTCCGTGGTGCGCGCCAGCTTGAAGGGCCGCACGGCCTGGGCAAGTGCCTCCTCGGCACCGCCAAACCCGAGCGCAGCGACGGCAGAACCGGCGACACCCGCACCTGCGGCTTTCAGAAACTGGCGACGCGAGAGCTCATGCAGCATCTCAACCTCCCAGGCGACGACGAAGCGTCGTTCGATTTGGAATAGTGAAACTCTGGGGGAGGGGCGTCAAGGCAAGCCTTCGCGACCGGGCGGGCAAGCTCTTAGACTTTCGGCCTACGATCGTGCCCTCCGCAGGGCCTTGCTTTGGTGGGGCTGTCAGGCGCGCCCGGCAGGCGTGCCCGTGGCCGGCAGCGGCTCATGGGCCACGTTGATATCGGTGGTCGCGCCGCCGCCCCAGGCGGAGGCGAGCTGGGCTACGACATGCCGGCCGAAGCTCTCATAGGGGATGCGGATCGAGGTCAGCCAGGGCGCGATCCAGTGATTGAGCGCATTGCCGTCGATGCCGACGAGGGTGCAGCGCTCGGGGATCGCGATGCCGGTCTCCGTGGCGCGGCGATAGGCGCCATAGGCGATCATGTCGCTGACGCAGAGCGCCCCGTCGGGCCAGCCGCCGCTCGCTTCCAGGCTTTTCGCCGCGGCATAGCCGATCTCGATATGCGACAGGCTGGGCGCGCTCGCCCTGCGGATATCGGCGTCCGAAATGCCCTGAGCGACGAGCCTTTGAATAAAGCCTTCGGCACGTTCGGTCGTGCTGGAAGCGTTCAGGGTCGCCATCAGCACGGCGGTTCGCCGGATGCCCTGCGCCAGCAGATGGTCGGCGGCATCGGCGCCCGCCTTGCGGTTGTCGATGCCGACATAGGCGCCTCCGCCGATCGGGTTTCGCCGCGCGACGAAAACCATCGGATCGCCGCGTGTCTGCGCTTCGGCAAGGCCGGCACTGCCGACGGCGCTGACCATCACGTAACCGGCGACGAACTGGTCACGCATCGCCCGCAGATAATCGTCCTGCAGGTCCGCCCGGTCGTGGGTGTCGCAGAGAATCATGACATAGCCGGCGTCGCGCAGTGCCGCTTCCGTCGAGACCGCGATCGCGGCCATGGCGGGGTTGTCGAGATTGGGCGCGAGCATCGCGACGACCCGGCTGGCGCGGCGCTTCAGCGCCCGTCCGACGGGATTGGGCCGGTAGCCGAGCCGTGCGATCGCCTGCTCGACGCGGGCGATCGTGTCGGGAGAGGCGCGCCCGCTCTTGCCGTTGACGATCCGCGAGACGGTCGCGACCGAGACTCCGGTCTCGCGCGCCACCGTGGCGAGCGAGACGCCGTCCTCCTGCGGTCTTGCGGCCCTTGCCGTCATGATTCTCCCCGGTGCCAGCGCGCGATTCGAAACCGGTCGGCAGGTCTGAAGCCGGCTAACGCAGCCATGCCGGTTCGTCTGCCCGTTGACAAGCAAGGCAAACGTTTGCCTTAGTAATTGTCAAGGTGCCCGCCGAGGTGCCGCGATCAGGCAAGGGATGGAACGCAGATGCAGGGGAAACACTGGATTTCGGCGCTCGCGCTGACGGTCGGGCTCGTCGCCGGCAGCGGGGCCTTCGCCCAGACCACGGTGCGCATCGCCTGGTATTCCGACGGCAACGAGGGCGAGGTCGTTTCCGATCTGCTGAAGCGCTTCGAGGCGCAGAACAAGGACATCAAGGTCGTTCTCGACCAGGTGCCCTACAAGGCGATCACGGAGAATCTGCCGGTTCAGCTCGCCTCGGGGCAGGGGCCGGACATCGCCCGAGTCGTCGATCTCGGCGGCGTCGCCCGCTATGCGCTCGACATGCGGCCCTATCTCAAGGACGCCTCCTACTGGGAAAAGAATTTCGGGCCGTTTCTGCCCTGGATGCGCCCCGAGGGCGATTCCAGCGCGATCACCGGCTTCATGACGCAGCTCACCGTCACCGGCCCCTTCGTCAACAAGACTTTGTTCGAGCAGGCCGGCGTCGCGCTGCCGGGCGCGAAGGCGACATGGGAGGAGTGGGGCAAGGCGGCCAAGGATGTCGCCGCCAAGGTCAAGGCGCCGTTCCCAGTCGCCATGGACCGTTCCGGCCACCGCTTCTTCTCGGTCGCGATCTCGGAAGGCGCCAAGGTCTTCGACGACAGGGGCGAGCCGGCCGTGATCGACGAAGGCTTCAAGCGCGGCGCCAAGCTCATCTATGACTGGCACCAGAACGGCACCATGGCCAAGGAGCTCTGGGGCTCGGTCTCCGGCACCGCCTATCGCGGCGCCAATGACGAGTTCAAGAACGCCCAGGTCGTGATGTACCAGTCCGGTTCCTGGCAGATCGCGCAGTTCGACAAGACGGTCGGCGACGCCTTTGATTGGGTCGCGGTGCCCTCGCCTTGCGGGGCGGGCGGCTGCTCGCCCATGCCGGGCGGTGCCGGCCTCGTCGCGATCAAGACGACGAAGAGCCCGGAGGCCGTCGCCAAGGTGATGGACTATCTCGCGAGCGAGCCGGTGCTCAGCGAGTTCTACGCCCGCTCGCTCTTCGTGCCCGGCCATCTCGGCATCGCCGCCAAGGGGCTCGACTATGCCGGCGCGACGCCGCAGGGCAAGGCCGCGCTCAAGGTCTTCTCCGACCAGGTCGCGCAGATCTCGCCGGCCGCCTACAAGCTGCAGGGCTATGCCAACAACCGCGTCATCTTCAACGCCGTGATCAGCCGTCTCGGCCAGGCTATCTCGGGCGAGGGCACGCTCGACGAGGCCTATAAGCGGATCGAATCCGACATCGCCCAGCAGATCGCCGAGCGCAAGAAGTAAGGCCGATGGCCTCCGCCGAGACAAAGCCGCGCCGCGAGGGCGAGGGCGCCGCCGGCCTTCTCGCCGCGCCGCTCACGCTCCTGATGCGCCTTGTCGATGGACCGATGCGGGCGCTGCAGCGCCTGATCGGCGAGCGGCGGATGGCCTATGTCTTCATCCTGCCGAACCTCGCCTTCTTCTCGCTCTTCGTCTTCCTGCCGCTGATCATCAACGTGATCTTCTCGGTGACGGGCGGGGCGGGGCTGTTCCCGAGCGAACGTCCTTTCGTCGGGACACAGCAATACGGCTATCTCTTCGATTGCGGTTCCTTCCTCGATCCGTCCTCCTGTCGCGAGGATCATTTCTGGCGCGGCGTTTCCAACACCGCGCGCTTCACCGTCTTCCAGGTCACGGCGATGGTGCTGTTCTCGCTGCTGACCGCGATCGTGCTGAACATGAAGATCCGGGCGCGCGGCTTCTTCCGCGCGGTCTATTTCTTCCCGGTCCTGCTATCGCCGGTGGTGGTAGCGCTGACCTGGAAATGGATTCTCCAGCGCGACGGCCTGCTCAATGCCGCGATCACCTCGATCGGCGGCGAGCGCATCCTGCTCCTGGTCGATCCGAGCTGGGCGATGTTCTGGATCGTCTTCGTCTCGGTCTGGGCCCATATGGGCTTCTACACGCTGATCCTGCTCGCCGGCCTCCAGGCCATCCCCGCCGATCTCTATGAGGCGGCCGAGATGGACGCGACGCCGCGCTGGCGCGTGTTCTGGCGCATCACCCTGCCGCTGCTCTGGCCGAACATGATCGTCGTGATCGTACTCGCGCTGATCAAGGGCGTGCAGACCTTCGACGAGGTCTTCGTGCTCACCGGCGGCGGCCCGGGCACGGCGACGCTGATGATCGTGCACTACATCTACGAGACGGCCTTCGCCAATCAGGTCCAGAATTTCGGGCTGGCGGCGGCAGCCTCCGTCGTGCTCGGCATCGTGCTCTTCGCGTTGACGCTGGCTCAGCTCGCGGCGAGCCGTCGGAAGGGGGCCGCATGAGCCTCGCCACGCGCATGATGACCGCCCGGCGCAAGCCCGGCCGCTGGCATTGGACCGATATCGCGGCTTATGCCTATCTCGCGCTCGGCGTCGTGCTGATGTTCGGCCCGGTCCTCTGGCTCGGCCTCTCGTCCTTCAAGACGCAGGCCGGCCTCCTCGAATTCCCGCCCTCGCTGCTGCCGATGTCGCAGAAGGAGGTGGCGGTGCCCGGCCAGGCCCAGAAGCTGCCGCTCTTCGAGGTCGAGATGCCGGATGGCTCGAAGCGCGTGCTGGCGCAGGTCCGCCGCATCGGCATCCAGGCTCAGATGGTCGATCCCGAGAAGCCCGGTGAGACGATCCGCGTCCCCATCGACAAGCGCACACCCGTCCGTGAGTTCAAGCTCGCCACAGAGAATTACACCGAGCCACTGGAGCGCTTCGCCTTTACCCGCTTCCTGTGGAATTCGGTGTTCGTCACGCTGGTCGCGACGATCATCACGCTGATCATCAACTCGATGGCGGCTTATGCGCTCTCGATCTACGAATTTCGCGGCAAGACGGCGGTGATGCTGATGGTCATCGGCACGCTGATGATCCCGATCACGATCATCCTCGTGCCGGTCTATCTCGTCATCACCAAACTCGGGCTGGTCAACTCCCTCTGGGCCGTGATCCTGCCCGGCGCGGCGACCCCGACCGGCGTCTTCCTGCTGCGCCAGTACATGCTGACCCTGCCGCGCGACCTGATCGAGGCCGCCCGCATGGACAAGGCGTCGGAGTGGCAGATCTACTGGCGCATCGTCATGCCGCTCGCCATGCCGGCGCTCGCCGTCCTCGCGATCTTCTCGATCATGTGGCGCTGGAACGAGTTCCTCTGGCCGCTGGCCGTGCTGACCAAGACCGAGTCCTACACGCTCCAGATCGGCCTGAACGCCTTCCAGGGCGAGTTGCAGACGCAATGGCATTACCTGCTCGCGATGACAGTGGTGACGCTGCTGCCGGTCGCGCTGGTCTTCGTCTTCCTGCAGCGCTTCATCACCACCGGCATCGCCAATACGGGAATGAAATAATGGCCGGGCTGAAACTTTCCGGCGTCCGCAAGGCCTATGGTGCGACGACGGTGCTGCACGGCATCGATCTCGACGTGGCCGATGGCGAATTCGTCGTCTTCGTCGGCCCCTCCGGCTGCGGCAAGTCGACCCTGCTGCGCTCGATCGCCGGGCTGGAGGAGATCACCGGCGGCACGATCGCGATCGACGACACCGACGCGACCCATCTGCCGGCTTCCGAGCGTGGCCTTGCGATGGTGTTCCAGTCCTACGCGCTCTACCCGCATATGACCGTCCGGGCGAATATGGCCTTCGCGCTGGAGAACATGGGGTTCAAGCGCGACGAGATCGACAAGCGCGTGAAGCGCGCGGCCGAGATGCTGCGCCTCACCGACTATCTCGAGCGCAAGCCCAAGGCGCTCTCCGGCGGCCAGCGTCAGCGCGTCGCCATCGGCCGTGCGATCGTGCGCGATCCAAAGATCTTCCTGTTCGATGAGCCGCTCTCGAATCTCGACGCGGAATTGCGTGTCGCCACGCGTAAGGAGCTCGCCGCGCTCCATGCCGAGATCGGCGGCACGATGATCTACGTCACCCACGATCAGGTCGAGGCGATGACGCTGGCGCACCGCATCGTCGTGCTCCAAGGCGGCCGGATCGAGCAGGTTGGTACGCCGCTCGACCTCTACAACCGCCCCGACAATCTCTTCGTCGCCGGCTTCATCGGCTCGCCGCGCATGAACCTGCTGCCCGGACGCGTCACCGCCGCCGGCAAGGTCGCGCTGGGCGAGGGCGGTCATGAAGTCGCCTGTGCCACCGGCCGACTTGCTACCGGCAGCAAGGTCACTCTCGGTATCCGCCCCGAGCATCTGGCGCTGGCGCCGGACGGGCAGGGGCTGCCGCTCGCCATCGACCTCGTCGAGCGGCTGGGCGGCGAGAGCTACCTTTACGGGACCGCCGCCAGCCTGCCCCAGATCACGCTCCGGCTCGACGGTCAGAGCGAGCATGAGCGGGGCCACGGCGTCGCGCTCGCCTTCCCGCAGCAGAGCCTGCACCTGTTCGACGAAGCCGGCCGGGCGATCCGGTCCTGAAATTACCGAGAGATACCCTATGAAAGCCCTCAGCCAAGGCCACTATCTCGGCCGCGATGGCGAAGCCGCCCTGTTCGATCTCGGGCTCGGCTACACGCTCTGTGTTCGCATCCTCGAAGGCGATATCGGCCGTGTCACGCTGAAGCCGCAGGACGGCTACCGCCTCGACCGTGGCTGGTCGATCGCGCCCGGCGGGCTGGAGCCGCCCTATGAAGGACGTCCGCGCGGCAGCCTGGACGGTTTCGCCTGCCCGAAGACGGATATCCGCGCCGGCGCAGGCAAGGTCGTCATCGCCGCCGGCGGGCTCATCGCCGAAGTCACGCTCGCTCCCTTCGGCATCGCCTGGCGTCGCAACGGCGAGGACAAGCCCTTCCTGCAGGACCGCACCACGCAGGCCTACCTCGTCTCGCCTCGCACCGGCGCGCTCGCGCATTTCATGGCCCGCGACTATCACGAGCGCCATTACGGCCTCGGCGACAAGGCTGGTCCGCTGGATCGCACCGGCCGGCGCTTCGCCATCGACGCGGTCGACCCCTGCGGGTTCGATGCCGAATTGTCCGACCCGCTCTACAAGATGCTGCCCTTCTTCATCGTTGATGGGGCGGCCGGCGCGCATGGCGTCTTCTACGACAATCTTTCGACCGGCAGCGTCGATTTCGGCTGCACGCTCGACAATTACCACGGCCTCTTTCGCTCCTGGAAAGGCGATGACGGCGACCTCGATTACTACGTCATGGCCGGCCCGACCGTGCCGGATGTCGTCAGGCGCTTTTCCTGGCTGACTGGCGGGCAGGCCTTCGCGCCGCTCTGGTCCTTCGGCTTCGGCGTGACCTCGATGGCGATCGCCGATGCGCCCGATGCCGATGCCCGCATCAGCGATTTCATCGGCAAGCTGGAGACGCATCGCATCCCCTGCGACTCGTTCCATTTCGGCTCGGGCTATACCCAGATCGGCCATCGCCGCTACGCCTTCAACTGGAACCGGCAGAAGTTTCCAGATCCCAAGGCGACGATGCAGCGCCTGAACGATGTCGGCATCTTCACGGTCGCCAATCTCAAGCCCTGCCTCCTCGACGATCACCCGCGCCTGAAGGAGGCGCTCGACGGTGATTTCCTCGTCCGCGACGGGGACAGCGGCAAGCCGGCCGTCGCCCAGTTCTGGGACGGGCTCGGCTTCCATCTCGACTACACCAACCCCAAGGGCCGTGCCTGGTGGCGCGACGGCATCGAGACCGCGCTGCTCGATTACGGCTTCACCACCGTCTGGAACGACAACAACGAATACGAGATCTGGGACGAGGACGCGCTTTGCGACGGCGACGGCCGCCCTTTCAGGCAGGCTCTGGCACGCCCGGCCCAACCGCTCTTGATGACCAAGCTCTCCTATGAGGCGCAGGCCGATCGCCAGCCCGGCAAGCGCCAATACGCGATCACGCGCGGCGGCTGCGCCGGCATCTCGCGCTATGCCCAGACCTGGTCCGGCGACAACGAGACCGCCTGGAAGACGCTGCGCTACAACCTGACGCAGGGGCTCAACATGAGCCTCTCGGGCATGTTCTCGATCGGCCACGATGTCGGCGGCTTTCACGGCCCGACGCCCGGCCCCGAGCTCTTCGTGCGCTTCAACGAGTTCTGCTCGCTCTGGCCGCGCATGGTCATGAATTCTTGGAACGATGACGGCGTCGTCAACCTGCCCTGGATGTATCCGGAGATGGTACCGCAGGTGCGCGAGGCGATTTCGCTGCGCTATCGGCTGATGCCCTATCTCTACACGTTGATGTGGCGCGCCAGCCGCGACGGCACCCCGGCGATCCGCCCGCTGCTTTGGGATTTCCCGCGGGATGCGACGGCCGTGAAGACCGACGACGCCTTCATGCTCGGGCCGGACGTGTTGGTCGCGCCCGTGCTGGAGGAGGGGGCGCGGGAGCGCAGCATCTACCTGCCGGTCCATGAAGGCGGCTGGTATGACTGGCATACCGGCCAGCATTTCGACGGCGGCGCCGTGGTGACTGTCGCTGCGCCGCTCGGGCGCCTGCCGGTCTTCGCCCGGGCCGGCGCGCTGATCCCGCTCGGCAATCCCGAGGGCATCGACGATCTCCGCGAGATTCTCGTCTGTGGCCTCGTAGAGGGTGCGTCGGGCGAACTCTACGAGGATGATGGCGACACCGCCGACTGGCGCGGTGCCGGCGCGACGCTCATCCGGTTCAAGGTCAAGAAGGGCGAGATCGCCGTCGAACAGGAGGGGGATCGCGACCCTATCTTCGATCGCATCGCGATCCGGCAGATCGGGGACGGGGCGGGCGCGCTCTAGGCCGCACTGCGGTCCAGCGACAACAAGCTGTCATTCCGCAGGCTGGCGTAGCCCGAGCCGGAACCCTGCTCGCGACCCTGGCCACTTCTCGTCATGCTCGCCCTCGTGGCGAGCATCCACATCTTTGACACTTGCGCACGAACGGGGACGTGATGGCCGGGGCAAGCCCCACCATAACGGCCACAGCCCGTGAAAATGGGGAAGTAAGGTTGTCAGACAACTGATAACATGACAATAATGGCTCGATAGGAACCCGCCATGCAGCTGTCATCCATCGGATCGAGGCCCAATCTCGCGAGCGATGCCGCGACTGCGCTCGCGACGTCGATCCGGTCGGGCGCCTTGCAGCCCGGCGCGCGGTTGCCTTCCGAGACGGAGCTTGCCCGCCAGCTTGGCGTCAGCCGGCCGGTGGTGCGCGAGGCCATCGCCTATCTGAAGGCCGATGGCATCGTCGAAAGCCGGCGCGGGCTCGGGCTCTTCGTCAACCAGCAGGACTCGTTGCGGCTGCGGCGGGCCGAGATCGCAGCTTCCGAGCAGTCGATCCTGCAATTCCTGGAATTCCGCCTCGGGCTGGAGGTGGAGGCTGCGCAACTGGCCTCGCTACGCCATACGCCCAAAGACCTGGCGCGCATGGAGGCGGCCGAGGCCGCATTGAACGCCGCCGACGATGCGGGGGAAGACAGCTCCGCGCATGACCTCGCGCTCCACCTCGCCATCGCCACGGCCGCGCATAACCCGCTCTTCCTGACCGTGCTCCAGTTCGTTTCGAGCCCGCTGCTCAACTCGATCCGCAGCATGCGCGACAAGGATCGCGGCGAGGATTCCAACATCGCGATTCGCCGCGCCGACCATGCCGCGATCCTCGATCGCATCCGCGCTCGCGATCCGGCCGGTGCCGGCGAGGCGATGCGGAAGCATATCGGCGAATCCTATCGCCGCTACGCTGCCCAGCTCGCCGCAGGCCGCCCGATGCCGGCCCACCCGGCCCTCCAGAACCCGACGACATAGGACGCCTCCCGTGACTTCTCCCTTCGATCTCTCGGGGCGCACGGCGCTCGTGACCGGTTCCTCGCGTGGCCTCGGCCGTGCCATGGCAGAAGGGCTTGCGGCTGCCGGCGCGAGCATCATCCTCAACGGCGCCGATGCCGGGCGCCTCGCTGAGGCGGTCGCCGCGATGAGCGCGGGCGGTCACAAGGCGCGCGGCCTCAACTTCGACGTGACCGACGAGCAGGCAGTGGTCGCAGCCTTCGCCGCGCTCGATGCCGAGGGCGTCGCGGTCGACATCCTCGTCAACAATGCCGGTATCCAGTTCCGCAAGCCCATGCTGGAGCTGGAGACCGCCGACTGGCGCCGCGTGCTCGACACCAACCTGACCAGCGCCTTCGTCGTCGGCCGCGAGGCCGCCCGCCGCATGGCCACGCGCGGCCATGGCAAGGTCATCAATATCGGTTCGCTGACCAGCGAGCTCGCCCGCGCCACGGTCGCGCCCTACACGGTGGCGAAGGGCGGCATCAAGATGCTGACCAAGGCCATGGCGGCCGAATGGGGCGAGCTCGGCATCCAGGCCAATGCGATCGGCCCCGGCTACATGCTGACCGACATGAACCAGGCGCTGATCGACAATCCCACCTTCGACGCCTGGGTGAAGGGCCGCACGCCCGCGCGCCGCTGGGGCCGCCCGGACGAGCTCGCCGGCACCTGCGTCTACCTGGCCTCACCCGCCTCCGACTATGTCAGCGGCCAGATCATCTATGTCGACGGCGGCATGATCTCGGTGCTGTGAGCTTCAAGAATCAACAAGCGGCGAGGGGCTTGGCGCCCGCTCCCGAAACGATCGAACAGGACGGAACGCCATGAAGATCACGGCCATCGAAACCCTGCGCGCCGAGGAGTTCGGCAACGTGCTCTGGGTCCGCGTCCACACCGATTCCGGCCATATCGGCCTCGGCGAGACCTTCTATGGCGCGGCCTCCGTCGAGGCGCATATCCACGACACGCTGGCCGGCCGCCTGCTCGGCAAGAACCCTCTGCATATCGAAGCCTTGCATCGCGAGATGACCAACCTGCCGATGGCGCAGTCCTCGACCGGTGCAGAATCCCGCGCGACCTCGGCGATCGACATCGCGCTCTGGGATCATTTCGGCAAGGTCTGCGGCTTGCCGGTCCACCAGATGCTGGGCGGGCTCTGCCGCGACAAGCAGCGCATCTACAACACCTGCGCCGGCACCCGTTACGTTCGCTCCAGCAATATCAAGCCGGTCTCGAACTGGAGCCTGGGTGACGAGGCAAGCCCCTACGAGGACCTCGACGGCTTCATGAACCGCGCCGATGTCCTCGCCGAGAGCCTGCTGGAGCAGGGCATCAGCGCGATGAAGATCTGGCCTTTCGATCCAGCCGCGATCGAGAACCACGGCCTCCACATCACCGCCGAGCAGATGAAGAAGGCGGTCGAGCCCTTTGAAAAGATTCGCAAGGCCGTCGGCGACAAGATGGAGATCATGGTCGAGTTCCATTCGCTCTGGAACCTGCCGACCGCCAAGCAGATCGCCCGCGTCCTCGAAGCCTACAAGCCGACCTGGTACGAGGACCCGATCCGGATGAATTCGCCGCAGGCGCTGGCCGAATATGCCCGCTCGACCGATGTCTGGGTCTGCGCCAGCGAGACGCTGGGTTCGCGCTGGCCCTACAAGGACATGCTGGAGCGCGACGCAGCCCATGTCGTGATGGTCGACCTGTGCTGGACCGGCGGCCTGACCGAGGGCCGCAAGATCGCAGCGCTGGCCGAGACCTGGCACCGCCCCTTTGCGCCCCATGACTGCATCGGTCCGGTCGGCTTCGTCGCGGCGGTCCACACCTCGTTCAGCCAGCCGAACACGCTGATCCAGGAATCGGTGCGCGCCTTCTATCGCGGCTGGTATCTGGAGCTGGTCACCGAGATGCCGCGGATCGAGGGCGGCTATGTCTATCCGATGGAGGCCCCCGGCCTCGGCGTCGACCTGCTGCCGGCCGTCTACGAGCGCTCCGACCTGACCGTGCGCCGCTCAACGCTCTGAGGGTACAACGTTCGACAACAAAAACGCCGCCGCTGGGATGCCGGCGGCGGCGTTTTTGCGGGTGCCCGGATTACTCGGCCGGGGTCATCAGCGGCTCGTCGAGGAAGTCCGGCAGCTGGCCGGACAGCGCGGCCTTGAGGCGGTTCTCGTCGAGCTCGCCTTCCCAGCGCGCCACCACGATCGTGGCAACCGCGTTGCCGATGAAGTTGGTGACCGCGCGGCATTCCGACATGAAGCGGTCGATGCCGAGGATCAGCGCCATGCCCGCGACCGGGACGGCCGGGACGACCGAAAGCGTGGCTGCGAGCGTGATGAAGCCCGCGCCGGTGATGCCGGCCGCGCCCTTCGAGGAGAGCATCGCGACGAGCAGCAGCAGGACCTGGTCGCCGAGCGGCAGGTGGATATCCATTGCCTGAGCGATGAAGAGGGCCGCCAGCGTCATGTAGATATTGGTGCCGTCGAGATTGAAGGAATAGCCGGTCGGAATGACCAGGCCGACGACGGAGCGTTTGCAGCCGGCGGCTTCCATCTTCTCCATCAGGCTCGGCAGGGCCGCTTCCGAGGACGAGGTGCCGACGACGAGGAGAATCTCCTCCTTGATGTAGCGGATCAGCGCCAGCACCGAGAAGCCGTTATAGCGGGCGACGAGGCCGAGCACGCCGAGCACGAAGACCGCTGCCGTGATGTAGAAGGTCAGGATCAGGAAGGCGAGATTGGCGACCGAGCCGATGCCGTAGCGGCCGATGGTGAAGGCCATCGCGCCGAAGGCGCCGATCGGGGCGGCCTTCATCAGGATCGCCACCAGCTTGAAGATCGGGGTCGAGAGCGCCTGCAGGAAGTCGAGCACCGGCTTGCCGCGCTCGCCGACCATTGCCAGCGCCAGGCCGAACAGCACCGAGAAGAACAGCACCTGCAGGATGTCGCCGGACGCGAAGGCGCCGACGATCGTATCGGGGATGATGTTCTGCAGGAAGCCGACGACGCTCGCATCATGTGCCTTGGCGGCATAGCCTTGGACGGCCTTGGCATCGAGGCTGGCGGGATTGATGTGAAGACCCGTGCCGGGCTGGATCAAGTTGCCGATGACGAGGCCGACGATCAGCGCAAGCGTCGAGAAGCAGAGGAAATAGATCATCGCCTTGCCGGCGACGCGCCCGACCTTCTTCATGTCGGTCATGCCGGCGATGCCGGTCGAGACCGTCAGGAAGATCACGGGGGCGATGATCATCTTCACCAGCTTGATGAAGGAATCGCCGAGCGGCTTCATCGCCGTGCCCTGGTCCGGCCAGAAATGGCCGAGCAGGATGCCTGCCGCGATGGCGAACAGCACCTGCACGTAGAGGTGTTGATAGAACTTCTTCGGGCGCGCCGGCTGAGCGGGCGCGATGTCGATCGGGGTCGCCATGTTCTGCTCCTTGGGTCGGCGGTCGTCTTGGTTTTGTTTGAAACCGCTGCTCCCCCTGTTGGCAACCTACGTGCCAACTTTCGGAAGAAGATATAGCTCAAAGAAAACAGACACTTGCGATTCCATTCTGAATCATTTTGCGAGCGTTTCCGGCGGAAATCCGCACGCTGCCTCTTGATTTGTGCGGGATTCCGCACAACGACAGGGGATGAGCCGTTCCGGGCGCGATCAATGGCAGAGGGCCACGACGCTGCGCTGGCTGGTCTTCGGGCTGGTCGTGGCAGCGCTTGGGATCGCTTCGCTCTTCACCGCCGGCGAGATCGGCCGCAGCCGCGCCATCGCCGCGACGGAGAGCCGGGCGAGCGATGGCGGCACGCTGGCGCTCGCCATCCTGCGCGGGGAGCTGGAGAAGCAGCGCGCCCTGCCGGTCATCCTCGCCCGCGACCCCGACGTGCGGCAGGCCCTGGCTGGCGGCAACCGCCACGGGCTCGACCTCAAGCTCGAAGTTATCGCGAAAGAAGCCCGCGCGGCGGTGATCTACCTGCTCGGCCCGGACGGCGTTACCATCGCCGCCAGCAACTGGAACGAACCGACGAGCTTCGTCGGCAACGATTACAGCTTCCGCGACTATTTCAGGGGCGCGGTCGCAAACGGCACGGCCGAGCAGTTCGCGCTCGGTACGGTCAGCCAGCGCCCCGGCCTCTATATCACCCGGCGGATCGAGGATGCCGGCCGCAGCCTCGGTGTGATCGTCGTCAAGGCCGAGTTCGATCGCGTCGAGGCGGATTGGCGCGCGCTCGGCGGCCAGACCTATGTCGTCGACAAGCGTGGCGTCGTGCTGCTCTCGACGGTCGAGGACTGGCGCTTCCGTGTCGAGACACCACTCGACGCGGCGACTGCGGCCGTGATCCGGGATTCGCTCCAGTTCGGCACCGCGCCGCTAACCTTGCTGCCGTTGCAGGAGCGCGACGAACTGGTTCAGGGCACTGAAGCTTATGCCGGCCTCTATGCCCGCATCCGCCAGCCCGTCGCGACCACCGACTGGCTGCTGGAGGTGCTTCAGCCGGTCGATGCGGCTGTCGCCGCCGGGCGCACGCAATCCCAGGCGCTGGTCGCGCTCCTGCTGATGCCGGGGGCGGCACTGGCCGGTTTCGCTCTCCATCGCCGCCAGCGCAATCTCGCCCGGCAGGAGGCCGATGCCCGCTCCAAGGCCGAGCTGGAGGAGCGCGTCGACGAACGCACGGCGGAGCTTGCCGGCGCCAATGAGCGCCTCATTGCCGAGATGGCCAAGCGTACCCGCGCGCAGGAGCGGCTCTCGAATCTGCGTGAAGATCTGGCCAGGGCCAACCGACTCGCGACGCTCGGCCAGATCACGGCCGGCGTCGCGCATGAGGTCAACCAGCCCTTGGCGGCGCTGCGCACCTATGCCGAGAACGCCCGCGCCTTTCTCAAGCGCGCCGAGCCCGCCGATGCCGACGGCGCCCTGGTCAGGATCGTCGCGCTGACGGACCGGATCGGCGCGATCACCGAGACTTTGCGGGGCTTCGCGCGCCGCAGCAAGGAGCCGCTCGCGCCGGTTCCGATCAGCGCAATCATCGAGGGCGCATTGACCTTGCTCGAAGGCCCTCTGCGGCAGGCGGGTGTGACTCCGCTCGTGACGGCGCCGCCGGAGCCGGTCCATGTCATCGCGCGTCCGATCGAGCTTGAACAGGTTTTCGTCAACCTGCTGCGCAATGCGATCGAAGCGCTGCATGAAGGCGGGCAGGGTGGCGAACCTGCGCTGGCGATCACGGTCACGCCCAGCGACGACCGGGTCGAGATCGCGATCACCGACCGCGGGCCCGGCTTGTCCGAGCAGGCGCTGGCGCAGCTCTTCGTCCCGTTCAGCACCTCGAAGCCCAAGGGGCTCGGCCTCGGGCTGGTGATCTCGCAGGACATGATCGTCTCCTTCGGCGGCACCCTGACCGCGACGAGCGTCTCCGGCGCCGGTGCCAGCTTTGTCATCAATCTCGAAAGGGCGGCAGCATGAGCGATCCCGACGCATCCGCCGCGATCGAAGTCTCGTTCGTCGATGACGATCCCGATCTGCGCGACGCCAATGTCCAGGCCCTGCGCCTCGCCGGTTTCCGGGCGGTGGCACTGCCCTCCGGCGAGGCGGCTCTAGAGCGGATCGGGCCGGACTATGCCGGCATCGTCGTCACCGATATCCGCATGCCCGGCATGGACGGGATCGAATTGTTCCGGCGCTTGCGAACGCTCGATCCCGACATTCCGGTCATCGTGATCTCCGGCCATGCCGATATCGCCACCGCCGTCGGCGCGATGAGCGAGGGCGCCTATGATTTCATCGCGAAGCCCTATGCCGGCGAGCGCCTCGTCGAGACCTTGAGGCGCGCAGCCGAGAAGCGCGCACTCGTCCTCGAGAACCGCCGCCTGCGGGCGCTGGCCGGGCAGGGCGAGGAGGAGACGGCGCTGATCGGCGAGACGCCTGCCATCACGCGCCTGCGTCAGACCGTGCGCGAGCTCGCCGATGTCGATGTCGATGTGCTCGTGCTCGGCGAGACCGGGACGGGCAAGGAGGTCGTCGCCGGCCTGCTGCACCGTCTGGGGCGGCGTCGCGAAAAGCCTTTCGTCGCCCTGAATTGCGGGGCGCTGCCCGATAGCGTCATCGAAAGCGAACTCTTCGGCTACGAGCCCGGCGCCTTCACCGGCGCACAGAAGAAGCGGATCGGCCGCATCGAGCATTCAAGCGGCGGTACGCTCTTCCTCGACGAGCTCGAAAGCATGCCGCCCTCGGCGCAGATCAAGCTGCTGCGCGTGCTGGAGATGCGCGAGATCGCCCCGCTCGGCTCGAACGATCTGCGCCGCGTCGATCTCAGGGTCGTGGCTGCGACCAAGGCCGATCTTGGCGATCCCGCCCAGCGCCGCGATTTTCGCGAAGACCTCTATTACCGCCTGAACGTGGTGACGCTGCGCATTCCGCCGCTGCGCGAACGCAGGCGTGATATCCCGCTGCTCTTCACGCGTTTCCTGGCCCGCGCGGCGGAGAAATACCGTCGGCCGGCGCCGGTATTGGACCGCGCGGTGGAGCGTCATCTGGTCGAGAACGACTGGCCCGGCAATGTCCGTGAACTTGTCCACTTCGCCGAGCGTGTCGCGCTCGGCCTGCCCAGCGACCTGCCGGCGCAGCGGGCACGCCCGGATGCTCCGGTGGCCAGCCTGCCGGATCGCCTTAATACGATCGAGGCTAACCTGATCCGCGAGGCGTTGGAAGCCAACCGGGGCGATGTCCGCGCGACGCTGGAGATGCTCGGCATTCCCCGCAAGACCTTCTACGACAAGCTGGCCCGCCACGGCATCGATCGCGCGGCTTACGCGATCTCGGAGTAGGCGAGGGCGTCAGCCGAATAGTGCCGCCGGGTCTGGCGTGTACCGCCCCAGCTTGTCACGATCGATGGTGACGCCGAGCCCCGGCAGGTCCGGGATCGTCAGCCAGCCCTCGGCATCGAGCGCGAAGGGCCTGGCCAGGATGCCGTCGACATAGGGGCTGCCGCCGATGAACTCGACGAGATCGGCATCGGGGAAGGCTGTGGCCATCTGCAGGTCGGCGGCGAGGCCCAGCGCCGTGTTCCAGCCGTGGCCGACATATTTGATGCCGAGATCATAGGCCATCCAGGCGATGCGCCGCTGCTCGGAGATGCCGCCGACCTTGGTGACGTCGGGCTGGACGATGTCGAGCGCGCCGGTCGTCAGCCACGGAATGAAGCTCTGGCGCCGGGTCAGGACCTCGCAGCCGGCGATCGGCACGGGCGAGGAGCGGCGCAATTCGCGGTAATCGTCGATCGCGTCGGGTCGCACCGGCTCCTCGAACCACCCGACCTCGTAATCCGCGAGCATCTCGGCTGTGCGCTTCGCCCATTTCAGCCCATGCGGCCAGAGCGCGTCGCTGGCGCCGGCATCGACGAAAAGCTTGGACTTCTCGCCGGCCGCCTCGCGCGCGGCGCGCACGATCGCCTCGTCGAGCTTGACGTCGAGCGCTCGACCGAATGGCCCCCAGCCGATCTTGAAGGCGCTGAACCCCTTGTCGCGATAGCTCGCGACGACGTCCTTCATCGCTGCCGGCTCTTCCATCAGGAGCGAGCAATAGGGCTGGACGCGCTCGCGATAGCGCCCGCCGAGCAGCCGCCCGACGCTGAGGCCCGTCGCCTGGCCGAGAATGTCCCACATCGCGATGTCGATGCCGCTGATCGTATGGGTCAGCGTGCCGCCGCGGCCCATCCAGAAGGTGTTCTGGTGCAGCTTCTCGCTGACGAAATCGGGCGAGAGCGCGTCAGCCCCGAGAAACAGCGGCTCCAGCACCTTCAGGCCAGCCTGCACGAGCCGGCCATCGGTGAAGACACTGCCATAGCCGGTGAGCCCCTGGTCGGTATGGACCGCGATCAGGGCATGGATCGAATCCTCCGGCCGGATCTCGGCCGACCAGCCGCCCTTGGGGCTTTCGCCGAACAGAGGAGCGGCCTCGATGCGGGTGATGCGGAAGGGCGGAAGTCCCGCCCGCCCGGCTGCGCGCGTCTGGATCGGCTGGTCGTTCACGGCATATCCCTTTCCCTGCGGCGCTGGGCGACGATGGTCTCGTAATCCATCGCGTGGTTCATGACGGTGATGTGCTCGTCGAGCGTGCGGGTGATCACCGCGATGTCGCCGGCCTCGAAGGCCGCGAGCAGGTCGACATGCTCCTCGACCACGCCGGCCATCGGCTTGCCGAAGGTGGCGAGGCCGAAGATGATCGTGCATTGCGGCGCCAGCGTCTCCCACAGGTCGAAGGTGACGCTGTTGCCGCCGAGCCGACAGAGCGCGCGGTGGAAGGCGGTATCGGCGACGGCGACGCCATAGGCGCTGCCGCGCGCCGCCATCAATTCCATCTCGGCAACCGCTGCACGCAACTCGTCGAGGTGAGCACCACGATTGCGCCCGGCGGCGACGGCGCGCGCCACTGCGCTGGCTTCGAGCGCGATGCGCGCCTCGATCAGGTCCGAGACGCGCTCGTTGGTCACCGGGCGCAGTTTGATGCCCTTATAGGGCTCGCTGACCACGACGCCCTGGCTTTCGAGCAGCCGCAGAGCCTCGCGGACGGGCACGCGGCTGACCCCGAGCTTGCGGGCGAGATCGACCTCGACGATCCGGTCTCCCGGCAGGATCAGCCCGGCGGCAGCGCCCGCGATGATCGCCTCGATCGCATGGTCGACGAGCGTCTGCGGTTGCAGCGGCTGCCAGTCGGGACCTGAGCTTTTCGCTCGCTCCTCCGTTGCCGTTCCGGCTGCCCGCACTTGCTCGCCCGTGTCCGTCATCCGGCTCTCTGCCTCTCGCTTGACAGATCGTATGATCGTATACAATCATACGAAACGCAAGAGCGAGGAGGGGATCGCAATGGCGTCTGAAAGCCGAATTCGTTGCGAGATCGACTTTGAAGCTTCGGGGCGGCAGGCCGGTTATCTGCGGGCGCCACTCTCCCGCAATACATCCGGCTGGGGCGTCGTCGAGATCCCGGTCGTCAGCGTCAAGAACGGCTCCGGCCCGACGATCCTGTTCACCGGCGGCGTGCATGGCGACGAGTATGAGGGTCAGATCGCGGTCTCGCGCCTCGCCCGGAGCCTCGATCCGGCCAGGGTGCAGGGGCGGGTGATCATGATCCCGGCGCTGAACATGCCGGCCGTGCTCAACGACACCAGGCTCTCGCCGGTCGACAATCGCGACATGAACCGCTGCTTTCCCGGAAATCCGCGCGGCACCTTCTCGGAAATGCTGGCGCATTTCGTCGATAGCGTCGTGCTGCCGCTGGTCGATATCTCCGTCGATCTCCATACCGCCGGCCATTCCGGCGACTCCGCGCTCTCGACCAACATGCACTACGTCGCCGACACGGCCCTACGCGAACGCACCATGGCGGCGGCCGCCGCCTTCGGCGCGCCCTACAATGTCGTGTTCTGGGGCGTCGACGAGGGCGCGACGCTGACCTCCTCGGTCGAGCGTCGCGGCATTCTTTCGCTCGGGACCGAGCTTGGCGGCTGGGGCCGCGTCAATGTCGAGGGCGTGCGCATCGCCGACCGGGCCCTGACGAACATCCTCAAGCATTGCGGCCTGATGGACGGCAAGCCCGACACGACGCAGCGCGACGGCTCGCCCGGCACCCGCCACATGATGGTGCGCGATGCCGCGGGCTATTCGTTCGCGCCGGCGGGCGGGCTGTTCGAGCCGCGCAATGTCGTCGGCGATCTCTGCCGCGCCGGCGATCTCGCGGGCTACCTGCATTTCGTCGAGGACATCGACCGCGATCCGCTGGAGGTGCGCTACCGCCGCGACGGCGTGCTCTGGATGTCTGCCGGCCCGGGTCGCGTCCAGCGCGGCGATGCGGTCGCCGTGCTGATGGAGGATTACGACGCGGTGCGTGCCGCCGCCTGATCAAGTTCACGCCTGAACGTGCCTGACCATCAATCCTGAGGGGACAAGAACATGGCAAAGCACATCATCTTCGGCGCCGCCCTCGCGGCGGCGCTTATGCTGGGAGGGGCACAAGGCGCTCTGGCCCAGCGCAAGGGTGGCGACGTCGTCATCGGCATCAGCCAGGCGCCGCCCTCGCTCGACGCGCAGATCACTTCGGCGCAGGCGTCGCGCAACATCACCCTGCATATCTTCGAAACGCTCTATGCCCGCGACGAGAACGCCAAGCCCGTGCCGGAGCTGGCCGAAGGCGTGACGATCTCGCCGGACGGCAAGACCTATGTCTTCCCGATCCGTAAGGACGTGACCTTCCATAACGGCAAGAAACTCGATGCGGCCGATGTCGTCGCCTCGCTGGAGCGATACCGCAAGATCGGCGCCTCGCCGGCGCTGGTCGCGGCGATTGACACGATCAAGGCGAGCGGCGAGCATGAGGTCACGGTCACGCTCAAGGAGCCGCAATCGACTTTCCTCGACAATCTCTCGTCGCCGCGCGCGCCGATCGCGATCTATCCCGCGAGTGAGGCTGCCAAGGAAGCCGGCAAGATCGAGGTCATCGGCACCGGTCCCTACAAGTTCGTCGAGTACAAGCCTGACAGCCATGTCAAGCTGACGCGCTATGATGGCTACGCGCCCAATCCGAAAGGCACCGGCCGCGACGGCTTCGCCGGCAAGAAGGAAGCCTTCCTGGACACCGTGACCTTCCGCTTCATGCCGGAAGGCGGCGCCCGCACCGCGGCGCTCGAAGCCGGCCAGATCCAGTTCAACGAGACCGTCGACGGCCCGACCGCCAAGCGGCTGGGCACCGACAACCGCTTCACCATCCACAAGGTGATGCCGTTCGGCCTGCAGGTCATCAAGTTCAACCAGGCCCAGGCCCCGGCCAATGATGTGAACTTCCGCCTCGCCGTCCAGGCGGCGCTCGACATGGAGGAGATCATGGCGATCTCCTATGCCGATATCTATCAGATGGACCCGAGCTGGCTGTATCCGGGTGCGGCTTTCCATTCGGCGGTCGGTAGCGACAAGTACAACAAGTCCGACATCAAGCTGGCCAAGGAACTGCTCGCGAAGTCTTCCTACAAGGGCGGCAAGGTCACCTTTATCACCGACAACCTGCGCCCCAATGTCGACACCGCGACGCTGGTCCAGCAGAAGCTGAAGGAGATCGGCGTCGAGGTCGATATCGCGGTCTCCGACTGGCCGACCGTGTCAAAGATCGGCTTTACGCCGACCGGCTGGACCTTCTGGACCCATGGCTTCGGCATAGAGCCCTATGAGGGGCCGGGCTCGGTGATGGCGCCCTGGGTCAACGGCCTCTCGCAGCAGGCGAAGGACCCGGAGATCGACCGCATCGCCGCCGCCTTCAATGCCGAGATGGACGAAGGCAAGCGCAAGGCCCTCTTCGACGCCTTCCAGAAGCACATGTACGACGCGGCGGTGGCGATGAAGGCCGGCAATTACGGGGTCTTCCAGGCCTCGACGGCCAAGCTCAAGAACTTCAAGCCCTATCGCATCCCGCGCATGTGGGGCGTCTGGCTCGAGCCTTGAGTGTTCTTCTGGGCCTCCTCAGTCCTCATCCTGAGGAGGCCCGCAGGGCCGTCTCGAAGGATGGTCCAGATGGTTCCGGAGCCTCCTGAAGCATCCTTCGAGACGCCGCTGGCGCGGCTCCTCAGGATGAGGGCTCGCAGAAACGAATCCGGCCCGCGGGGTTGATCCTGCGGGCCGTCTTGGCGGCGGCGCCTTCACCTCTTACTCGACGAGGAGCGGCATGGGACATTTCCTGATCCGCCGGCTCGCGGGCGCCTTTCTCGTGCTCGTCCTGGTCTCGCTGATGTCCTTCGCGCTGATCTGGCTGGTGCCGGGCGATCCGGCGGCGGCCTTTCTCGACGCTTCCGCGACGCCGGAGCAAGTCGCCAAGCTGCGCAGCGCGCTCGGCCTCGACCTGTCGCTGCCGCAGCAGATGCTCGGCTGGTATGGCCGCATCCTGAGCGGCGATCTCGGCCAGTCGATCCTGCTCAACCGCTCCGTGACGGCGGCTCTGGTCGAACGCCTGCCGGTCACGCTCTCGCTGGCGGCGCTGGCACTCGCTTTCGCCGTCTTCTTCGGCGTCGCCGCCGGCATCATCGCGGCCGTCAATCACAACCGCTGGCCCGATCAGGCGGTGATGACCACGGCGCTGCTCGGGCTCTCGGTGCCGGATTTCTGGCTCGGTCTTGTCATGGTTCTGGTCTTTGCCGTCTCGCTCGGCTGGCTGCCGAGCGGCGGTTTCACGCCTTTCATGGAATCGCCGGGCCAATGGCTGCGCGGGATGATCCTGCCGGCGCTGACCCTCGGGCTGGTGCAGGTCGGCTTCATCGCCCGGATGGCCCGCGCCTCGATGCTGGACACGCTCGGCCAGGACTATGTCCGCACCGCCGATGCCAAGGGGCTGGCCAAGCTCCATGTCGTCCTGCGCCACGCATTGCCCAACGCGATGATCCCGATCCTCACCGTCATCGGCATCGTTTCCGGCGCCTTGCTCGGCGGCGCGGTCATCGTCGAGCAGGTCTTCTCGATTCCCGGCATCGGCCGCCTGATCGTCGGCGCCATCGCCTCGCGCGATTTCCCGGTACTGCAGGGTGGCCTGCTCTTCCTCGCGGTTGTCTATCTCGCGATCAATCTCGTCGTCGACATCCTCTACGCCGTGGTCGATCCGCGTGTGAGGCTGGCCTGATGCAGGGCACGCGACTCGTCGGCCGCGCCCTCTGGGGGCGCCTGCTGCGCAACCGCTCCTTCGTGATCGGGGCGCTGCTCGTGCTGCTCATGATCGCGGTCGCGCTCGCTGCCGACTGGCTCACGCCCTTCGACCCGCTCAAGAGCAATGTCCGGGCACGATTGGCGGCGCCCAGCGCCGCTCATTGGTTCGGAACCGACCATTTCGGCCGCGACATCCTCTCCCGCGTCATGATCGGCGCCCGCATCTCGCTCGCCATCGGTGCCTTCACTGCGATCCTGGCCGGTATCGCGGGCACGCTGAGCGGCGCCATCGCCGGCTATTTCTACCATCTCGACCAGCCGATCATGCGGATCATGGACGCGCTGATGGCGTTTCCGTCGATCGTGCTCGCCATGGTCGTCTCGGCGGTGCTCGGGGCCTCGCTGACCAATGTCGTGATCGCGCTCGCCATCGCCACGACGCCGCATACCGCCCGCATCGTCCGCGCCTCGGTCTTGCTCGAAAAGGAGCAGGAATACATAGCCGCCGCCCGCTCGATCGGCGTGGGCGAATGGACGATCCTGTTCAGGCATGTGCTGCGCAATGTCGCCGGCCCGCTGATCGTGCGTCTGACCTATGTCTTCGCCATCGCGGTGCTGGCCGAAGCGGCGCTCTCCTTCGTCGGCGCCGGCCCGCCGCCGCCGGCAGCCTCCTTCGGCTCGATCATCGCCCAGGGGCGCGATTTCATGCGCGAGGCCCCGTGGATCACGGTGTTCCCCGGCCTCGCCATCATCGCTTGCGTGCTCGGCCTCAACCTGCTCGGCGACGGCCTGCGCGACGTGCTCGACCCCCGCCTGAAATTCTGAACCCCAGAGGCTGTTAGTGACCATGGGAGAGGATTTGATGAGGTCAAAACCGCAGAGATGGGAGGAGCATCGCGCCGCCGATACCGCTGGTATCGGCAAGCGGTGCGACGCTGCAGCTCTGCGGTTTTCACCTCACCCGCAGGGCGCGGCGATTTTGCGCGACTGCCGTGTCGTCCTTCGTAGCAAGCCGGAGGGCTTGCGTCCTCGAACTCCTTGCATTCGCGCAAAATCGCCAGCGTCAAATCCCTCCCATGGTCACTAACAGCCTCTAGGAGCCGCCCGATGAAGCGCATCCTGATCGCCGACTGCAAGCAGGAGATCTCCTCCTTCAACCCGCTGCCATCACATTACGAGAATTTCCTGATCCATCATGGCGAAGGCCTCTATGTCCAGCGCGGCCAGAACCAAGAATTGGGCGGCGCGCTTACGGCCTTCGAGGCGAGGCCCGATATCGAGATCGTGCCGACGATCTGCGCGCGCTCCGGCAGCGCCGGGCCGCTCTCGGCTGCAGGCTGGGAGAAGCTCTCCGAAGAAATCCTGGCCGCCATCTTCGCAAAGCTCGACCGCATCGACGGCATCTATGTCTCGCTGCACGGCGCGATGGGCGCCGATGGCGAGCTCGACCCGGAAGGCTACCTGCTGGAGAAGCTGCGCGAGCGCGTCGGCCCGGACATGCCGATCGTCATCTCGCTCGACCTGCACGGCATCCTGACCGACCGCATGCTGCGCAATGTCGAAGGCTTCGCGATCTACTGGACCTATCCCCATGTCGATTTCGCCGATACCGGCCGGCGCGCCGCCGAACTCCTGCTGAAGCTGATGGCTGGCGGGATCAAGCCGGTCGCCGCTCGTGTCGTTATTCCCGCTCTGGTGCGTGGCGACGAGCTCATCACCAAGACCGGCTGCTATGGCGAATTGCTCGCCGAATGCCGCCGGCTGGAGGAGGAGGGGCGGGCGCTCGCCGCCGGCATCATGATCGGCAATCCCTTCACCGACGTGCCCGAGCTCTGCTCGCAGGTGCTGATCCTCACCGATGGCGACAAGGCGACTGCCGAGCGCGAGGCGATCCGGCTCGCCGAGGAATTCTGGCCCTTGCGCTTCCGCATGCAGGGCAAGCTCGTGCCGCTCGACCGCGCCATCGCTCAGGCCCGCAGCATCGACGGCCCGGTGATCTTCACCGATGCCGCCGATGCGACCTCCTCCGGCGCCTCCGGCGACAGCAACACGATCCTCGTCGCACTTCGCGCGGCTGGCTACGGCAAGCGAGTTTTGGCCCAGATCGTCGATACGTCGGCCGCTGCCGCCGCGCATAAGGCCGGCGTCGGCGCGACGATAGAGGTCACGCTCGGCGGTTCGATCGATCCCGCTCGCTTCCCGCCGATGAAGGTGAAAGCCAAGGTCAAATTGCTATCGGATGGCGAGGCCGCGCTTGAGACGATGAAGGCGCCGTTGAGTGCCGGGCCGACCGCGGTTCTGACCTGGGACAATGTCACCGTCGTCGTGATGAGCCGCTCGGTCAGCCTGTTCGACCGCGCGATGTATTACGCCAATGGCATCGACCCGACCGATTTCGACCTGATCGTGGTGAAGTCGCCGCACACCGAGTTCCACATGTTCGACCAGTGGTGCGCGCGGAATTTCAACATCGACGCGCCCGGAGCGACCTCCGCCAATCTGAAGAGCTTGGGCCACACCATCTGCGCCCGCCCGATCTACCCGCTCGACGAGGGCGTCACCTTCGCGCCCCGTGCCACGATCTACGAACTGTGAGGAGAAGACCCGTGCCCAGGATCGAGGCCGTCGATTTCTTCTATCTCGCCATGCCCGTCGTCACCGACGAGGCCGATGGCAGCCAGGATGCGCTGCTGGTCAGGGTCGCCGCTGGCGGCCATGTCGGCTGGGGCGAATGCGAGGCGGCGCCGCTGCCCTCCATCGCCGCCTTCATCTGCCCGATGTCGCACGGCGTCTGCCGGCCCGTCGCCGATTCCGTGCTCGGCCAGAATCTGGAAGGCCCGCAGGACATCGCCCGCATCGCCGCCGCCGTCGCCTATAACTCGATGGACCTCTTGCAGGCGCCGCACACTTTCTCCGGCGTCGAGATGGCCTTGTGGGACATCCTCGGCAAGATGCGCGCCGAGCCGGTCTGGCGCCTGCTCGGCTATGACAGGAGCCATCCCAAGACGCCCTATGCCTCGGTCCTGTTCGGCGACACGGCGCAGGAGACCCTCGACCGCGCGCGCGATGCGCGCAGCCGCAGCTTCCGCGCCGCCAAGTTCGGCTGGGGGCCGATCGGCCGGGGCAGCGTCGAGGCCGATGCCGAGCATTTCGTCGCCGCACGCGAGGGGCTGGGGCCGGACGGTATCCTGCTCGTCGATACCGGCCAGATCTTCATCGAGGATGTCGAGCGCGCTGCCGGCCGCCTGCCCGCGATGGAGAAGGCGAACGTGCTCTGGTTCGAGGAACCGTTCCACGCCAGCGCGCTTGAAGCTTACGGTGCCCTCGCCAAACGCAGCCCCAAGGTCCGTTTGGCCGGCGGGGAGGGCGCCCATAACGAGTCGATGGCGCGCCAGCTCATCGACCATGGCGGCATCGGCTATGTCCAGATCGATTGCGGGCGCATTGGCGGTATCGGCCCGTCGAAGGCGGTGGCGGATTATGCGATCGCGAAGGGCGTGACCTTCGTCAACCACACCTTCACTTCGCATCTGGCGCTCTCGGCCTCGCTCCAGCCCTATGCTGGCCTCGCTGACCACGAGATCTGCGAATACCCGGCGATGCCCAAGCCACTCGCCACGGCGATCTCCGCCAATCACCTGGAGCGCGACGCGAACGGGCAGGTCGCTGCTCCGGATGCGCCGGGTCTCGGTATCGAGGTCGCGACCACGGCGCTGCGCGGCTATCTTCAGGAGGTCGAAATCTCCGTCGGCGGCAAGCGGCTCTACAGCACGCCGAGCCTCTGACGCGATGTCCGCTTGACGCAGCGCCACGCCCTTATAGGGTGTGCGCCGATCGAGGTTCTCCGGGTTGCTCCCGGAGCTAAGAGGGAATTCGGTGCTGCGCGTTGCGCGCAAAAGCCGAGGCTGCCCCCGCAACTGTAAGCGGCGAGCTCTCCGTCCATCGTCCACTGGCGCCTGATGCGCCGGGAAGGCCGGGCGGAAGCGGCATCGACCCGCGAGCCAGGAGACCTGCCCCGATCGTCGAAGACGTCTTTCGGACGGGGTGTTCCGGAGCCTGTGAGTCGATGGTGGCCCGTGCGGCCAGCCCTCCGTCCCACATGCCCAAAGCTGCCCCGGCCGTCATCTCGGGGAGCGATGAAGTCCATGTTCACGAAGATCAATTCTCAAGCCACTCAGGGCGGCTTGACGTTTGCCTGCCGGGCACTCTATCAGAAATGCAACATTGTTACATTTCGGATGACCTCGATGCCGGCAGCGCGCCCGTTCAACACCCTGCTTCGCCTGTCTGCCGCCGCGCTGTTCGGCGTTCTCACCGCAGGCGCGGCCAGCGCGGCGCCGACCAAGTACCCGCTAACCCTTGAGAATTGCCGTGAGAGCATCACCTTCAACGCCGCGCCCAAGCGCGTCGTCGCTATCGGCCAGACGCAGACGGAAATCCTCTATGCGCTCGGCCTCGGCGACCGCGTCGTCGGCACCGCGGTCTGGTTCTCGCCGGTAGCCAAGCCCTATGAGGCGGTCAACGCCAAGGTGAAGCGCCTCGCCGACAATGATCCGAGCTTCGAGGCCGTGCTGGCGCAGGAGCCCGATCTCGTCACCGCGATGTTCGAATGGCATGTCGGACCCAACGGCATCGTCGGCAAGCGCGACCAGTTCGCCAAGGTCAAGGTCCCGACCTATGTCTCGCCGACCGATTGCATCGGCAAGGACAATTCCGGCGCAGGCGACGGCGTCCGCACCGAGATGTTCACGATGGAGTTGGTCTATCGCAACATCCGCGAATTCGGCGAAATCTTCGACGTCGCCGACCGGGCCGAAAAGCTCATCACTGAGCTCAAGGCGCGCGAGGACAGGGCAGTCGAACAGGTCGCGAAGCTGAAGGCGCAGGACGTGCCGGTCGTCGTCTGGTTCTCCAGCAAGGACATCAAGGGCGACGGCTTCATGGCCGGCAGGAACGGCGTGCCCGCCTATATTCTGTCCAAGCTCGGCGCCCGCAACGTCATCACGACCAACGAGGAATGGCCGCTGGTCGGCTGGGAGAGCATCGCCGCCGCCAACCCGGCTGTGATCGTCACCGTCAAGATGGACCGCCGCCGCTTCCCGGCCGACGATATCGAGAAGAAGCTGGAATTCCTGAAGACCGATCCGGTCGCCAGCAAGCTCGATGCCGTAAAGAATGGTCGCGTCGTCATCATGGATGTCGGCGCGACCCGCGCCGGGCTCGACACGGTCGACGGCATCGAGACCCTCGCCAAGGCGATCGCCGGCTTCGGGCTCTCGCGTTGAGCCACGCCTCCCATGGGCCGAACTGGCCTGCGCGGATCGCGATCGCGCTGGCCTCGCTGCTGGCGCTGATCCTGTCGGTCGCGCTGGCGGTGACGATCGGCGAGATGCGCATTCCGCTCGACACGGCCCTGAAGGCGCTCGGCAACGGGCTGTTCGATCTCGACTTTCCGGTCAGCGCGATCCAGCAGGGCGTGATCTTCGACTATCGCCTGAGCCGCGCGCTGATGGCCGGCCTGTGCGGCGGCGCGCTCGCCCTGTCAGGCGCGATCCTGCAGGCGCTGCTGCGCAATCCGCTGGCCGAGCCCTATATCCTCGGCATCTCGGCGGGTGCCTCGACCGGCGCCGTCGCGGTGCTGATCCTCGGCATCAGCATCGGCGGCGCGGTGCTGTCAGTCTCGGCCGGCGCCTTCATCGGCGCATGCGTCGCGCTCGTCGTCGTTGCGTTGCTCGCAGCGGGAGCGGGTGGGGCGAGCGATCGCGTCATCCTGGCCGGTGTCGCGACCTCCCAGATATTCAACGCCGCGACGTCGATGATCGTCACGACCATGGCCAGCGCCGAGCAGGCGCGCGGTATCATGTTCTGGATGCTCGGGAATTTCGGCGGCGTGCGCTGGCCCGATATCTGGATGGCGGCGCCGGTCGCCTTCATTGGCTTCGGCATCTGCATGTTGCACGCCAAGGCGCTCGACGCTTTTGCCTTCGGCGTCGATGCCGCGGCCTCGCTCGGCGTCGCGGTCACCCGGGTGAAGGTCGTGCTGTTCGCGACGACGGCGGTGATGACGGCGGTGATGGTCTCGATCGTCGGCACGGTCGGTTTCGTCGGGCTGATCATTCCCCATGCCGCCCGCTTCCTTGTCGGTTCCGGTCATGCCCGCCTGCTGCCGGCCTGTCTCGTCATCGGCGCGATCTTCATGATCCTCGCCGACATCCTCTCTCGCGTCCTGATCCCGCAGCAGATTCTGCCGATCGGCGTGGTGACGGCCTTGTTCGGCGCGCCTGTCTTCGCCTTGATCCTCTATCGTGCCCGGAGGCCGGCATGACGCTCGCCACACGCGAGGTCCGCTGGGGTGCCGGCGGCCGGATGATCGTCGACGGTGTGACGCTGGAAGCGGCGCCCGGCCGGGTGCTCGGCCTGATCGGGCCGAACGGCTCCGGCAAGTCGAGCCTGCTCCGGTTGCTCTGCCGCCTGCGCAATGTCGCGAGCGGCGTCGTCACCCTCGACGGCAACGACATCGCCGCCGTGCCGCGCCGCGAACTCGCCCGCCGCCTCGCCTTCGTCGAGCAGCAGGCGACCACCGAAATCCAGCTCTCCGTCTGCGATGTCGTCCGCCTTGGCCGCACGCCGCATCGCGCCGCTCTCGCCTCCTGGAACGACGCCGACGAGGCCGCCGTCAACGAGGCGCTGGCGCGGGTCGGGCTGACGGAGCGTCACGATCAGCACTGGCACACGCTGTCGGGAGGCGAGCGCCAGCGCGTCCATATCGCCCGGGCGCTCGCGCAGGAGCCGAGCGAGCTGATCCTGGACGAGCCTACCAACCATCTCGACATCCAGCACCAGCTCTCGATCTTGAGCCTGGTCCGCCGCCTCGGCATCACCTGCATCATGGCGCTGCACGATCTCAACCTCGCCGCCATGTTCTGCGACGAGATCGCCTTGTTGCATGACGGGCGCTTGCAGGCAGCCGGCGCGCCGGAGGAGGTGCTGACCGCCGAGGCGATCCAGCGCATCTTCGGCGTCGCGGTCTCGATCCGCATGGGGGCGTCCGGGCGGCGGCATATCGAATATCTGATCGAGGCCGAACCCAGGAAAAGCGCGGCCGGAAGCGTTTGAGGCCGAGCCTTTACTCCGCTGCCGCCTGCCGCTTGTCGAAGAAGCGCTCGCAAGCTTCGGCGACGCGGGCGACGGAAACGTCGTTCACATCGAGATGGGTCACCCAGCGCAGCGTGCCATAGCGCCCGCTGACGGCGATGCCGCGCTCGCGCAGGAAGGCGGCAAACGCCGCTGTATCGAGCGCCTTGGGCGACATGAACACCATGTTCGTGCGCGCCGGCCCAGCGCCGAGTTCCGGGAAACGGCCCAGAACCTCCGCCAGAGCCGATGCTCGCCGGTGATCCTCGCCGAGCCGCAAAACATTATGCTCCAGCGCGTAGATCGCGGCCGCAGCGATCACGCCGGTCTGGCGCATGCCGCCGCCCAGCATCTTCCGGATGCGGCGTGCTTTCTCGATGAAATCCTTCGGGCCGACAAGGATCGAACCGATCGGCGCGCCCAGACCCTTGGAGAGGCACAGTGACACCGTATCGAACTGCCCGGCGATCCAGGCAGCGTCCCGGTTGCTCGCGGCGGCCGCATTCATCAGGCGGGCGCCGTCGAGATGAGTCGCGAGGCCATGCGAGCGGGCGAGCCCGGTCGCAGCCTCCAGATAGGAATCGGGCAGCACGCTGCCGTTGAAGGTGTTCTCCAGCGTCAGCAGCCGCGTCATCGCGAAATGGAAATCGTTCGGCTTGATCGCGTTGGCGATGGCGTCGAGCGCGATCGTCCCGTCCGCCTCATTCGGCAGGGGCTGCGGCTGGATCGAGCCCAGCACCGCCGCGCCTCCGCCTTCCAGCCGATAGGTGTGCGCCATCTGGCCGACGATGTACTCCTCGCCGCGGCCGCAATGGGCCATCAACCCGGCCAGATTGGCCTGCGTGCCGGTAGGGAAGAAGAGGGCCGCTTCCTTGCCGAGCCGCTCGGCCGTCATCGCCTCCAGCCGCTTGGTCGTCGGGCAATCGTCATAGACGGCGTCGCCGACCTCGGCCGCCGCCATGGCGGCGCGCATCCCCTCGCCAGGGCGCGTCACCGTATCCGAGCGGAAATCATTCACGATCATCGATCCGATCCTTGCAGGCTGTGCGCTCACCCTAGTCGGTGCTTGCTCGAACCATCATGCAAAAACGGAACGGGTGGGCTCAGCATTCCGGCAGGTTGACCGCGAGACCCCCGAGGCTGGTTTCCTTGAAGCGCTCGTTCATGGCTTCGCCGGTCTGCCGCATCGCCTCGATGCAGTTGTCGAGCGGCATGAAATGCGAGCCGTCGCCGCGCAGCGCCAGCGACGCCGCGGCGACGGCCTTGATCGCGCCGATGCCGTTGCGCTCGATGCAGGGCACCTGGACGAGCCCGGCAGCGGGATCGCAGGTCATGCCGAGATGATGCTCCAGCGCGATTTCGGCGGCGTTCTCGATCTGGGCCGGCGTGCCGCCGAGCACGGCGCAGAGCCCGGCCGCGGCCATCGCCGCGGCGGAGCCGACCTCGCCCTGACAGCCGGCTTCGGCGCCGGAGATGGAGGCGTTATGCTTGATCAGCCCGCCGATCGCGGCGGCCGTCAGCAGGAAATCGGCAACTTTCTCGGGATCCGCCCCGACGCAATGGTCTAGATAATAGCGCAGGACGGCCGGCACGACGCCGGCCGCCCCGTTGGTCGGCGAGGTCACGACCCGGCCGCCGGCCGCGTTCTCCTCGTTCACCGCCATGGCGTAGACGCTGAGCCAGTCCGTCGTGGCATGCGGCTGCGAGCGATTGGCCATCCGCTCGGCCGTCAATTGCTGGTAGATACGCGCCGCCCGGCGCCGCACGCGCAGGCCGCCGGGCAACTCGCCCTCTTGGCTCATGCCGCGCTCGATGCAATCATTCATCACCGACCAGAGCCGGGCGAGACCGCTTTCGACCTCTTTTGTCGAGCGGAGATGGATTTCGTTGGCGCGCTTCATCTCCGCGATCGACAGCCCGCTTTCCTTGGCCATGCGCAACATCGCCGCCGCATTCGCGAATGGGTAGGGCCAGGAGGCCGTTTCGGTTGCCGCAGCCGGCGCCTCGCGCTCCTGCGCCGTCACCACGAAGCCGCCGCCGATCGAATAGTAGGTCTCGGACAGCAGCTCTTGGCCGGCGGAATCGCGGGCGCAAAAGACAAGCCCGTTGGCGTGGCCGGGCAGGGGAGGTCCGTAGTCGAAGACGATATCGGTCGACGGGTCGAAGGCGAGCGGCGGCAGGCCGTCATGGCGCAGCAGGTGGCTACGGTCGAGCTCCTGGATCTGGCGTTCGGCCGCGTCGAAATCGAAGGCGGCCGGCGTCCAGCCAAGCAGCCCGAGCGCCACGGCGCGGTCGGTGGCATGGCCCTTTCCGGTGAAGGCGAGCGAGCCATAGAGCGTCGCCTTCACGGCCGCAGCCCGGTCCCGGGAGGGGGCCCGGCGCAGAAGATCCAGGAAATGCCCGGCGGCCGTCATAGGCCCCATCGTATGCGATGACGAGGGACCGATGCCGATCTTGAAGACGTCGAATACGCTCAGGAACATTCCCGCCCCCTGTCGAACCCTTTTTGCGCGGGCCGCGAATCCCGGAGGGAGATCGTTACGCCGCTACATTTTGGATCGCCTTTGCCGAGCGCGGGCCATCATCGACTCCGATGGCATGAAGGGCGGCAAAAGGGAATATCCGGGCGCCGGGTCGGACGCGAACGAGAGAGGAGCTTGAAACGGCGTCGGAGCATAACCCGCAGGCGCGTCGATTGCGGCGTCATTGCCTAAAAACAGCTCAACTGCGCCCTTGGCGCTCAAGGGGATCAGAAAATAGGCATCCTCATCTTGCTGCCGTGGAAGCGCAGCCGCCGGCGAGTTCTCGATGGATCATCGAGTGTCAGGAATTGGCCGCCGCACCGATTTGAAACGCCCCCCGAGAGAGGTTGGCACATCGCTTGCGTTGGCTGGTGCATGGGCCGCGCGGCCCGTCGGCGTCGAGGGGGCGCCGTCAGCAACAGTCCTTCGGGGAGATGGCCGTGAACAGCAACCGTCGCGAATTCCTCGGCACCGCTCTGGCCGGCGCCGCTTTCCTCGGATCGTCCTATCTGCCGGCGGCGGCGCAGCAGGACACCATCAAGGTCGGCATCCTTCATTCGCTCTCGGGCACGATGGCGATCTCCGAGACGACGCTGAAGGACGTCATGCTCATGCTCATCGAGGAGCAGAACAAGAAGGGCGGTCTCCTCGGCAAGAAGCTCGAGGCCGTCGTCGTCGATCCCGCCTCGAACTGGCCGCTCTTCGCCGAGAAGGCGCGCGAGCTCATTACCAAGGACAAGGTCGCGGCCACCTTCGGCTGCTGGACCTCCGTCTCACGCAAGTCGGTGCTGCCGGTCTTCAAGGAGCTCAACAACATCCTGTTCTACCCCGTCCAGTACGAGGGCGAGGAGAGCGAGCGCAACGTCTTCTATACCGGCGCCGCGCCGAACCAGCAGGCGATTCCCGCCGTCGACTATCTCGCCAAGGAGGAGAAGGTCGAGCGCTGGGTGCTCGCCGGCACCGACTACGTCTATCCGCGCACGACCAACAAGATCCTGGAGGCGTATCTGAAGTCCAAGGGCGTGAAGCCCGAGGATATCATGATCAACTACACGCCCTTCGGCCATTCCGACTGGCAGACCATCGTCTCCGATATCAAGAAGTTCGGCTCGGCCGGCAAGAAGACGGCGGTGGTCTCGACCATCAACGGCGATGCCAACGTGCCGTTCTACAAGGAGCTCGGCAACCAGGGCATCAAGGCGACCGACATTCCGGTCGTCGCCTTCTCGGTCGGCGAGGAGGAACTCGCCGGCATCGACACCAAGCCGCTCGTCGGCCACCTCGCTGCCTGGAATTACTTCCAGTCGATCAAGACGCCGGAGAACGAGGCCTTCATCAAGCAGTGGCAGGCGTTCACCAAGAACCCGAAGCGCGTCACCAACGATCCGATGGAGGCGCACTACATCGGCTTCAATATGTGGGTGAAGGCGGTCGAGAAGGCCAAATCGACCGATCCGGACAAGGTCATCGACGCGCTGCCCGGCATCGAGGCGCCGAACCTGACAGGCGGCATCTCGAAGATGCTCCCGAACCACCACATCACCAAGCCGGTCTTCATCGGCGAGATCAAGGATGACGGCCAGTTCGACGTGGTCTGGAAGACCGCGGGCCTCGTCCCCGGCGATGCCTGGTCGAAGGAGCTCGACGGCTCCAAGGATCTCGTCGGCGATTGGGTCGAGAAGAAATGCGGCAATTTCAACGTCAAGACCGGCAAGTGCGGCGGCGTCTGAGATCATGAGGGGGAAGGGCGGCACGGGAAAAATCCCGGCCGCCCTCCGTTCACCGCCTTGCGGCGGGGCTTTTCCAGGCAATCACCAGCCGACAAGCGAACCGGATCGATGCCGATCTTCCACCGCCTGAAGCATGCGCTCGTCATCCTCGTCGCGCTGGTCGCGGCCTCGGTCGCGTCCTTCGCGCAGACCGCGGACGAAGCCTTCACGCGGCTGGCGGCAGACAGCTACTCCGATACCTCCCGCGCCATCGAGCTCCTCGTTTCGACAGCCCATCCGAATGCGGCGCTGATCGTCGAGGCCCTCAATGACGGCCGCTTGCTGGCGGGGCCGGGCGGCGTCGCCGTGAAGACGGCCGGCGGTGGCTTCGTCGATGCGAAGACAGGTGTGGCACTCGCCGCCGCCCCCGGCGATGTGAAGCCGGTCCGTCTCAACAACGCCGTGCGCCGCGCGGTCCAGGCCGCTCTCGGCGGCCTCGGCCTGCTCAATCCCGACCCGGCGAAGCGCACGGCTGCGGCCGAGGCCGTGTTCAAGTCCCGCGATGCCGGCCTGCTGCCGATCGTCGAGGCCGCCATCGGCAAGGAAACCAACCCCCGCGCGCTCGCCGCTCTGCGACAGGCCCAGGCGGCGATCCTGATCGCCAAGCCCGACACGCAGCCGCTGGATCGCTTCGCCGCGATCGAAGTGCTTCGTGATCGCGCGGATCAGGATGCTCTCGCCACGCTACGCGCCTTGCCGGGCGATGCAACGCCGGCCCTCAAGGAGGCACAGGCTAAGGCGATCACCGCCATCGAAGGCCGATTGAAGCTTTGGGCCGCCGCGCAGAACCTCTGGTACGGCCTATCGCTTGGCTCCGTCCTGCTGCTGGCGGCCATCGGGCTTGCCATCACCTTCGGCGTCATGGGCGTCATCAACATGGCCCATGGCGAGATGGTCATGCTCGGCGCCTACACCACCTTCGTGGTGCAGGAGTTGATCCGAACCAACGCGCCCTGGCTCTTCGATTGGTCGCTGGCCATCGCCCTGCCGGCCGCCTTCGTCGTCGCCGGTGCTGTCGGCATCGCCATCGAGCGCGGCGTCATCCGCTTCCTTTACGGGCGCCCGCTGGAGACGCTGCTCGCGACCTGGGGCATCAGCCTGATCCTGCAGCAGGCTGTCCGCACCGCCTTCGGCCCGACCAACCGCGAGGTCGGCGCGCCCTCCTTCATGTCGGGCGCCTTCGAACTCGGTGGTTTAGCAATCACTTATAACCGACTCTGGATCATCGTCTTTGCGGGGCTGGTCTTCGCTGCGCTGCTCGCCATCCTGAAGCTGACGCCGATGGGCCTGCAGATGCGGGCCGTCACCCAGAACCGGCGCATGGCCTCGGCCATGGGCATCCGCACCGGCCGCATCGATGCGCTGACCTTCGGGCTGGGCTCCGGCGTCGCGGGCCTGGCCGGCGTCGCACTCTCGCAGATCGACAATGTCAGCCCCAATCTCGGCCAGAGCTACATCATCGACAGTTTCATGGTCGTGGTCTTCGGCGGCGTCGGCAATCTCTGGGGCACGCTGGTCGGCGCGATGACGCTGGGCGTCGCCAACAAGCTGCTCGAACCCTATGCCGGTGCAGTGCTCGGCAAGATCGCGCTGCTCGTCTGCATCATCCTCTTCATCCAGAAGCGCCCGCGCGGCCTGTTCGCGCTAAAGGGCAGGGCGGTGGAAGCATGATCACCCGCTTCCTCCTGCAGAACATGGACAAGCGCGGCGGCGTCTTCCTCGCGATCCTGCTGGGGCTCGCCCTGCTGGTGCCGCTCTCGAACCTGCTCCTGCCGGCATCCTCGCCCTTCCACGTCCCGACCTCGACCATGTCGCTCTGGGGCAAATACCTCTGCTACGCGCTGCTCGCGGTCTCGCTCGATCTCGTCTGGGGCTATTGCGGCATCCTGAGCCTCGGCCACGGCGCCTTCTTCGCGCTCGGCGGCTACGCCATGGGGCTGTACCTGATGCGCCAGATCGGCTCGCGTGGCGTCTACGGCAACCCGATCCTGCCCGACTTTATGGTCTTCCTGAACTGGCAGGAGCTGCCCTGGTACTGGTGGGGCTTCTCCTCCTTCCCCTTCGCCATGCTGATGGTGCTGGCGGTGCCCGGCCTGCTTGCCTTCGTCTTCGGCTGGTTCGCCTTCCGCTCGCGCGTCACCGGCGTGTATCTCTCGATCATCACCCAGGCGTTGACCTATGCGCTGCTGCTCGCCTTCTTCCGCAACGACATGGGTTTCGGCGGCAATAACGGCCTGACCGATTTCAAGGATATCCTCGGCTTCAACATCCAGGCGCAAGCGACTCGCGCGGCTCTGTTTTCCATGACCTGCGTCATGCTGGCGGCAGGCTTCCTGATCGCGCGCGGCATCGTCGTCTCGAAGCTCGGCAAGGTCGTGATCGCGATCCGCGACGCGGAACCCCGCACGCGCTTCCTCGGCTACCGGGTCGACCGTTTCAAGCTGTTCGTCTTCACCGTCTCGGCCTGCATGGCCGGCGTCGCTGGCGCGCTCTATGTCCCGCAGGTCGGCATCATCAACCCCAGCGAATTCGCCCCGGCCAATTCGATCGAGACCGTGATCTGGGTCGCGGTCGGCGGGCGCGGTTCGCTGGTCGGGGCGGCGCTCGGCGCCGTCGTGGTCAACTGGGCCAAGACGCTGTTCACCTCCGGCTTCATGGCGCCGTACTGGCTCTTTGCGCTGGGCGGACTCTTCGTCGTGGTCACGCTCTTCCTGCCCAAGGGCATTCTGGGCACGGCCGAAGCCTTATGGGCACGCCGCGGCAAACCCGACAACGCTCCGGCCGCCGAGCCGGCCCCGGCGGAGTGAAGGCGATGAACGCTCCCGTGCCTGGCGCCCTGACCTCCTCGCTGCTCTATCTCGACGGCGTCAGCGTCACCTTCGACGGCTTCAAGGCGATCCGCGGGCTGTCGCTGACGATCGAGCCCGGCGAGATGCGCGCGATCATCGGCCCCAACGGCGCCGGCAAGACCACGATGATGGACATTATCACCGGCAAGACGAAGCCGGATGTCGGCACCGTGATGTTCGGCGGCTCGGTCGATCTGACCAAGCTCGACGAGGCCGCGATCGCCAATCTCGGCATCGGCCGCAAGTTCCAGAAGCCGACCGTTTTCGACAGCCACACCATCGAGGACAACATTCTGCTGGCGCTGAAATCGAAGCGCACGGTCGGCAGGACGTTGTTCTGGAAGACGGAAGATCCGCAGCAGAAGCGCATCGACGACATCCTCGGCATCATCCGCCTCGCCGACAGGCGCGACCGGCTGGCGGGCTTGCTCTCTCACGGCCAGAAGCAGTGGCTGGAGATCGGCATGCTGCTGGCCCAGGATCCGAAGCTCCTCCTCGTCGACGAGCCCGCTGCCGGCATGACCGACGGAGAGACGGCGCAGACGGCTGTGCTGCTCAAGGAGATCGCCAGGGATCATTCGGTGATCGTCGTCGAGCACGACATGGGCTTCATCCGCGAACTCGGCGTGAAGGTCACGGTGCTGCACGAGGGCGCGGTGCTGGCCGAAGGCCCGCTCGACCATGTCAGCGCCAATGAGCGCGTCGTCGAAGTCTATCTGGGGCGGTGAGCATGATCAGGAAAAGTGGGAACCGGTTTTCCGATCAGCTCATGCGGTGGAAATAACCCGCATGCTTTATGTCGACGCCATCAACCTCCACTACGGTGCGGCCCAGGCGCTCCGCCGCGTCTCAGTCGCGGCCGAGACGGGCAAGGTCACCTGTGTGATGGGCCGCAACGGCGTCGGCAAGACCTCGCTGATGCGCGCCATCGTCGGGCACCAGCCGATTTCCGGGGGCCATATCCGCCTCGATGGAGAGGACATCTCGGCTCTACGCAGCGAGGATCGCGCGCGGGCCGGCATCGCCTATGTGCCGCAGGGGCGGGAGATTTTCCCGCTGCTGACGGTGAAGGAGAATCTGGAGACGGGCTATGCGCCGCTGAAACGCAAGGACCGCTTCGTCCCGGATGAACTCTTCGACCTATTCCCCGTGCTGAAGACCATGCTGGGCCGGCGCGGCGGAGACCTCTCGGGTGGCCAGCAGCAGCAACTCGCGATTGCGCGGGCGCTGGTCACCCGACCCAGGCTGCTGGTGCTGGACGAGCCAACGGAGGGCATCCAGCCCTCGATCATCAAGGATATCGGCCGCGCCATCGATTATCTTCGCCAGAAAGGTGGCATGGCGATCGTGCTGGTCGAGCAGTATTTCGACTTCGCCCGCGATCTCGCCGACACGATGTTCGTGATGGATCGCGGCGAGGTTGTGCTGTCGGGGCCGATGAGCGAGCTTGACGGTGCTCAGGTTCAAAGACTGATTCAGGTCTGATGGGCCTTACGCCTTCGTGCCGAGCCTGACGGGAAGCAGCCCTGACGATGCTGGCGATAACCGATCTCTCGACTCTTGCGCCAGCGCGTATGCAGCGCGCCCATGGGCAGGCCAGCGTCGCCTTCCACGCTCGCGACAGCCACACGCGCCTCGATCGCCTCTTTCAGGAGGGCTGTGCCAAGCTGCGCTTCCCGCGCCCGCTCGGCAACGACGCTCCGCAGGCCATCCTCATTAACACGGCCGGCGGGCTGACCGGCGGCGACCGTTTCGGCACGGAGGTGAAGCTTGCCGCAGGGGCCGAGGCCTGTGTCACCACCCAAGCCTGCGAGCGGGTCTATCGCTCGACGGGAGCGGATGCCGTCGTCGCGAACCGCCTGCAGCTCTCGGCCGGCGCCCGGCTCGCCTGGCTTCCGCAGGAGACGATTCTGTTCGACGGCGGGCGCCTGTCGCGTTCTCTCGACGTCGATCTCGCTGGTGATGCCGAGCTGGTCGCGGTCGAGGCCGTGCTCTTCGGCCGGCAGGCGATGGGGGAGACCCTGCACAGCGGCCACCTGCACGACCGCTGGCGCATCAGGCGCGACGGCCGCCTGATCTTCGCCGACGATCTGCGTGTCGAGGGCGATATCGCTGCGCGGCTTGCCCCGCAGCCTGCGATGGTCGGCTGCCGTGCCGTGGCGACGGTGCTTTTCGTCGGAGCCACACCCGAGCGCTTCCTCGATCAGGCCCGCGCGATCATCGGGCAAGGCGGCGGCGCCAGCGCCTGGAACGGCAAGTTTCTCGCGCGGCTGGTCGAGGAGACCGGGCTCGCGCTCCGGCAGCGGCTGGAGCCGCTGCTCGCTCTTCTCCTGGGCGGCCAGCCGCTGCCCAAGGTCTGGCAACTCTAGGGACTGACGGCATGAACCTGACTCCGCGCGAGAAGGACAAGCTCCTGATCTCCATGGCGGCCATGGTCGCTCGGCGCCGGCTCGAGCGCGGCGTGAAGCTCAACCATCCCGAGGCCATCGCCCTGATCAGCGATTTCGTGGTCGAGGGCGCGCGCGACGGCCGCAGCGTCGCCGATCTGATGGAGGCGGGCGCCCATGTCGTCAGCCGTGCGCAGGTCATGGAAGGCGTCGCCGAGATGATCCACGATGTTCAGGTCGAAGCCACCTTCCCGGACGGCACCAAGCTCGTCACCGTCCACGAACCCATCCGCTGAGCAAGCAAGCCGGAGACTGCCATGAAGAGATTGTCGATCGCCCTGATCCTGAGCGTCGGTGCCGCGAGCCCGGCTTTCGCGCATCTCAACCCGGCCGAGCACGGCTCCTTCGCCGCCGGCTTCTCGCATCCGTTTTTCGGTGCCGACCATATCCTGGCGATGGTCGGCGTCGGTCTCTGGGCCTTCCTCGTCTGCGGACGTGCCGTCTGGGCGATCCCGACCGCCTTTGTCGTCACGATGATGCTCGGCTTCGCCGCAGCGCTCGTCGGTATCGGCCTGCCTTTCGTCGAGCCGACGATCGCGGCCTCCGTCGTGGTGCTCGGCATGCTGGCGCTGGTCGCCCTGCAGGTCCCGGTCGCAGTCGGCATGGCCGTGGTCGGCTTCTTCGCGCTGTTCCACGGCTATGCCCATGGCGGCGAGATGGGCGAGGCGACGAGCCTGTCCTTCATGATCGGCTTCGCGCTGGCCACAGCCCTCCTGCATGCCGTCGGCCTCGGCATCGGCCTCGCGGGCAATGCGCTCTCGCATCGCGGCCGGATCGTGGCGCGCATCGCCGGTGGCCTGACCGCGCTCGGCGGGCTCTGGCTCGTCACTGGAGCCTGACCCGATGATCCCCGGAGAGGTCTTTTCCGCCGCGGGCGACATCATCCTCAACGCGGGTGCGGAGCAGGTCACGTTGCTCGTCGCCAATACCGGCGACCGGCCGATCCAGGTCGGCTCGCACTACCATTTCTTCGAGACCAATGCGGCGCTCGATTTCGACCGCACGCTGGCGCGCGGTATGCGGCTCGACATCGCCGCCGGCACCGCCGTGCGCTTTGAGCCCGGCCAGCAGCGCGAGGTGCGCCTCGTGCCATTCGGCGGTGGGCGCGCCGTCTACGGCTTCCAGCAGAAGGTGATGGGGAAACTCTGATGCCGGCCAAGCTCTCCCATGCCGCTTACGCGCAGATGTACGGACCGACCGTCGGCGACCGGGTCCGCCTCGCCGATACCGACCTGATCATCGAGGCCGAGAAGGACTTCACCGTCTATGGCGAGGAGGTGAAGTTCGGCGGCGGCAAGGTCATCCGCGACGGCATGGGCCAGAGCCAGGCGAGCCGCGCCGAGGGGGCGGTCGATACCGTCATCACCAATGCCTTGATCGTCGACCACTGGGGCATCGTGAAGGCCGATATCGGCCTGAGGGACGGGCTGATCGTCGCCATCGGCAAGGCCGGCAACCCGGATACGCAACCCGGCGTCACCATCGTCATCGGCCCCGGAACGGAAGCAATCGCAGGCGAAGGCAAGATCCTCACCGCCGGCGGCGTCGACGCCCATATACATTTCATCTGCCCGCAGCAGATCGAGGAGGCGCTGATGTCCGGCGTCACCACCATGCTCGGCGGCGGCACCGGCCCGGCCCACGGCACGCTGGCGACGACCTGCACGCCCGGCCCCTGGCATCTGGCCCGCATGATCCAGTCCTTCGATGCCGTGCCGATCAATCTCGGCCTCTCCGGCAAGGGCAACGCCTCGAAGCCGGCTGCGCTGATCGAGATGATCGAGGGCGGCGCCTGCGCGCTCAAGCTCCACGAGGACTGGGGCACGACGCCGGCGGCGATCGACAATTGCCTCTCCGTCGCCGACGATTACGACGTCCAGGTCATGATCCATACGGACACGCTGAACGAGAGCGGCTTCGTCGAGGACACGGTCGCGGCCTTCAAGGGCCGCACTATCCATGCCTTCCACACCGAGGGCGCCGGCGGCGGCCACGCGCCGGACATCATCAAGGTCTGCGGTCTCGCGAACGTCATCCCGTCCTCGACCAACCCGACGCGGCCCTACACGCAGAACACCATCGCCGAGCATCTGGACATGCTGATGGTCTGCCATCACCTGTCGCCTTCGATCCCGGAGGACATCGCCTTCGCCGAGAGCCGCATCCGCAAGGAGACGATCGCGGCCGAGGACATCCTGCACGATATCGGCGCCTTCTCGATCATCTCCTCCGACAGCCAGGCCATGGGCCGCGTCGGCGAGGTGCCGATCCGCACCTGGCAGACCGCGCACAAGATGAAGGTCCAGCGCGGGCGCTTGCCCGGAGAGACCGGCGAGAACGACAATCTGCGCGTGCGCCGCTATATCGCGAAATACACGATCAACCCCGCCATCGCGCAGGGCCTGTCCAAGCATGTCGGTTCGGTCGAGGTCGGGAAGCGAGCCGATCTCGTGCTCTGGAACCCGGCCTTCTTCGGGGTGAAGCCGGAGATGGTGCTGGTCGGTGGCATGATCGCGGCCGCTCCGATGGGCGATCCGAACGCCTCGATCCCGACGCCGCAGCCGATGCATTATCGGCCGATGTTCGGTGCCATGGGCCGCGCGCCGGCCGTCTCCTCCGTGACCTTCGTCAGCCAGGCGGCGATCGCCAATGGCCTCAAGGAGAAGCTCGGCGTCGCCAAGGGCATGGTCGCGGTCGAGAACACGCGCGGCGGCATCTCCAAGGCCTCGATGGTCCTGAACGACGCCACGCCGCATATGGAGGTCGATCCCGAGACCTACGAAGTGCGCGCCGATGGGGAACTCCTGACCTGCGAACCCGCGACCGTGCTGCCGATGGCGCAGCGCTATTTCCTGTTTTGAGGCCCGCCATGCTCCGCGCCGTTTCCCATAGCCACGGCGGTAGCGACCGGCCTGCCGGCACGCTCCGGCTCGACCATGCCGCACGCCATCTGCGCCGCAAGCTCGTCACCACCGATCAGGGCGAGGAGATCATGGTCGATCTGCCCGAGCCGGTGCTCTTCGCCGATGGCGACCGGCTCGTGCTGCAGGATGGGCGCAGCGTCGCGATCGTGGCGGCTGAAGAGGAGCTCTACGAGGTGCTTCCGGGAGCCTGTCCCTTACGGCATCTCGCCTGGCATCTCGGCAACCGCCACTTGCCGGCGCAGATCGACGAAACCCGCATCCTGATCCTGCGCGACCATGTCATCCGGGCGATGCTCGAAGGGCTCGATGCCTCCGTTCGCGAGGTCGTGGCGCGCTTCCAGCCCGTCCATGGCGCCTATCATGCGCACGGATATGATCACGGGCACAGCCACGCTCATCATCACGACCACGGCCATGGGCATTCCCATGAGCATGGCCATCACCACCACCATGACTGAGGCTGCCACGCTCGCGCGCCTGATGACATGGCTCTCCCCGGCCTTTCCGGTCGGGGCCTTCGCCTATAGCCATGGGCTGGAGCGGGCGATCCATGACGGGTTGATCCGGGATCGGCAGAGCCTGCTCGCATGGCTGGAGCCGCTGCTGGAGCACGGCTCCGCCTGGAACGATGCTGTCCTGCTGGCCGAGGCCTGGCGTCGGGCCGGCGCCGGCGAGGATATCGCAGAGGTCGCGGAGCTGGCCGAGGCGATGTCGGGCTCACGTGAGCGCCACATGGAAACCACGCTGCAAGGCGGCGCCTTCGTCGATGCGATGGCGGCCTGGAGCGGTGAGCCGCCGGCGAGCGAGGAGGGGCCGGTCGCCTATCCGGTGGCCGTGGGCTCGGCCGCCGCGCGCCACGGCATCGCGCTTGCCGATGCGTTGACCGCCTATCTCCACGCCTTCGCCTCGAATCTCGTCCAGGCCTGCGTGCGGCTGGTGCCGCTCGGCCAGCGCGACGGCGTTGCGACCCTCGCGGCGCTGGAGTCGGTCATCCTGCGCACCGCCCGGCGCGCCGCCGCTTCGACGCTAGACGATCTCGGCTCCTGCACCATCCGCGCCGACATCCTGTCGATGAACCACGAAACGCAGTATTCAAGGGTCTTTCGCTCGTGAACTCCCCCCATGGCCCGCTCCGGGTCGGCATCGGCGGCCCGGTCGGCGTCGGCAAGACCACGCTCACCGAGAAGCTCTGCAAGGCGATGCGGGACCGTTATTCGGTCGCCGTCGTCACCAACGACATCTTCACCAAGGAGGACGAGCTGATCCTCAACCGGCTGCAGGCCCTGCCGGAGGAGCGCATCATCGGCGTCGAGACCGGCGGCTGCCCGCATACCGCGATCCGCGAGGATGCCTCCATCAACCTCGCCGCGATCGCCGAGATGCGTCGCCGCTTTCCCGATCTCGATATCGTCTTCATCGAATCTGGAGGCGACAATCTCGCAGCGACCTTCTCGCCCGATCTCGCCGACATCACGCTCTATGTCATCGACGTCGCGGGCGGCGAGAAAATCCCGCGCAAGGGCGGGCCGGGCATCACCCGCTCTGACCTGCTGATCATCAACAAGATCGATCTCGCGCCCTATGTCGGCGCCGATCTCGACGTGATGCGTTCGGATACCGAAAAGCAGCGCGCCAACCGGCCTTTCGTCTTCAGCGACCTGAACCGGCTCACCGGGGTGGATCAGATCGTCGCCTTCATCGAGAAGAACGGCGGTCTCGCGGCTCGGTCCGAGACCGAGCAGAAATAATGAGAGAGGTCATCCGCCTGCTTCGAGCCAGGTGTCGAGGGGACAGCGGCAAACTGCGCCTCGATGATGTTCCCTGTCAGGAATATCTGCATCGGCTGGCCCGAGCTGGCCAGCCGATGCCTTTTTCGTCGTGGGCGTCCGCTTTCGGGAGGCGGGTCAACGTCCGGAGGTGGCGCGCGGCCCTCGTACGAGCTAGCGAATGTCCCTGGCCATCAAGTGCGGCCAGTTCCCGTCGGCACGGGCGATGTAGGTCTTCGTCCGGCCGAGCCAGGTCTTCCGCACGCCGAGGTCGTAGTTGAGGTAGAGCCGGCCATCGACGATCGACCAGGCTTCCGGCTCGACCTTCACGAGATAGCCGCGCGAGGTGCCGTAGGCGCAGAAGCCACCATAGGCCGGCAGGTAGCGCTCCGGGTCGACCTCAAATAACGCCTTGTGCTCGGCAGTGGCGAAATGCCAGGTCGCGCCGCCGTGCCGAACCGAGAATTCCGGCTTGCCGAGCCGCGGGCCGCCGTCGCGAAAATAGGCGACGGGATCGTAGCCGCGGATCGCGACGCCATCGGGCGAACCGAGCGTGTTGATTGGGCGTGGAGCCTCGGCGCGAGCCTCGCCACCGGCAGCGAGCGCCGCCACGGCGAGACCGATGAAGACGCGTCTGTCGAGCATGGCGTCACCTGGCTCGCGCTTCGAGCGCCTCGAAGACATAGGCCGCGAGATAGCCGTAGATCGCGTGGCCGATGAGGCTCATGAAGGAGAGGCGCGGCACGTCGTTGAGCAGGAAATGCTGCCCGGCCAGCGGCGCGAAGAAGGCGAGCGCGATGAAATAGGTGATCACGCCCCAGATCCAGCCATCGGCCGACATGCCGAAGCTCTTCACCCAGCGTGTCAGCCCCCAGTAGCCGAGCGGGTAGAACAGGAAGCCGGTGGTGAAATGCAGCAGCTTGGCGGTCGGCGTCGAGATCGTCAGGCCGAGCTGATGGTAGAAGAGCGACTTCACCAGCTCCGGCGGCTCCAGCGGATATTCGGCGAACCAGGCGGTCGGCACGGCCGAGAACAGCTCCCAGAAGCCCAGGCCGGCGAAGCCGCCCAGCGCCAGGTTGATGACGGTGCGGGTCGAGGGCAGCGCGAAGCTGCGGGTCATGGTCGCGGTGGTCATGGCAGGCGTCCCTTCCTGGTCTCAGTGAGCGATGGCGAGCGGGGTGGAGGCGATGGCGAGACCGGCGAGCCGTCCGGCACCGCGGCCACGCAACTGCGCCAGCCGGCGGGCGGCGAAGAGATTGGTGCCGCCGCGCCGCCGCAGGCGTTCGTCGAGAATTTCGACGGCACCCTCATACTCTCCGGCGCGGATCAGGCTTTCGGCATAGGCCTGCTCGAACAGGTCGCGCTGGGCATGGCTGCCGCCGATGGCGATCAGGCCGGTGCGGGCCGAACCGAGCAGCCGGGCGGCCTCGTCATAATCGCCCTCATGGAAGGCGATCAGCCCGAAGGCGGCGAGCGCCCCGCGACGGGCAGCGTCGCGTCGCTCGCTGCTGGGATGGGCCTTCGCATCCTCGATCAGGCTGCGGGCGATGGCCTCGGCCCCGTCGGCATGGCCGGCACCGAGCAGCGAGAGCGCATAATGCAGGTCGGCGAAGACGAGGCGTCCGTCATGGACGCGCCCCTCGGCCTTGGCGGCGAGTTCCTCCCAGCGATCGCCGACATCGACGCCGGCATAGTCCAGCCGGGCCAGCAGCGAAGCGCCGTTGGCGATGTCGCGATAGTCGTCGGTCGGCTCGGCCCGGATTTCCTCATCATAGAGCCGTAAGACCTCGCCAGTCTCACCGCGCTCCAGCCGGAACAGCGCGAGATGCCAGAAGATGTGGAAGCGCAGGTTGTTGGTGTGAGCGATGTCGCGCCCGTCGCCGAGCCAGGCGATGCCCTCCTCGGCGCGTCCAGCCATCTCCAGCACATGGGCGACGGCATGGCGGCCCCAGGCGTCGCGCGGGCTCAAGGCCACGGCACGGCGACCAATGCGCTCGGCCTGCGCATAGAAGCCGCGTTCCTCCAGCGCGAATGCATGGCAGCCATGGACGAAGCCGGCGAGCGGATGGCTCTCGCCGAAGCCCGGCGCGAAGCGGTTGAGCGTCGTCAGCATCTCGGCCTGGTCGCCCAGCATGAAGCGGATGCCATGCGAAAGCTTGAGCGCCAGCACGTCGAAGGGATGGCTGATAAGGATTGCCTCCAGCCGCTCGGCCGCCCGGCGCGGCTGATCGTCGAGCCAGAGCGCCAGTGCCTCAGTGACCATCGCCTCGCGCCGGGTCACCGGGCGCTGGAGGACTGTCGCCTGCGCCCGAGCCAGGCAGTCGCGAGCCGGGGCGACGAGCTCGGCGCGGGCCAGCGAGAGCAGCATCAGCCCCTTGGCGGCATGGGCCAGCGCGAAATCCGGGTCGGCGGCGAGCACCCGAACGAGATGCTCGGGCGTCGCGGCGGCATGGGCCATGAGCGCTTCGAGCATATCGTTCCAGGCGAGGCGCGCGGCATCGCCGGAGACGGTGATCGGATCGCCGGAGAGATCGTGATGGACGGCGTAAGTCATGGGCTGCTCCATTGCCGCGCCGGTGAAGGGCGCTTGTCGGGGAGTTCGCAGCGGCGCGATCAAGCGGCGTTCAACTCGCTTCACGGACCCGTGTTGTCAGCGGCGCCTGCGCAGCCGGCTCGCTCCGCGGCGCAGCCACGGGTTTGTGTCCCAGGCCGGCCCAGGGAGCCCTCTTGAACCAGCCGACCACGAGCGCGGCGGCGAGGATCAGTGCGAAACCCGTCAGGTTGAGCAGCGCGACCACGAGCTCGCTGCGCCCCTCCATGTCGGCGACCGTGCCCAGCAGCCGCGCCAGCACGACGCTCGCCAGGAAACAGGCGAGCGACTGCCGCCCGATCAGGATGAGCAGATGGCCGGCGCCGCGATCGAGCCGGTCCCGCCAGGGTTCGATAAAGCTGAGCGCGAGATAGGCGAGCGCCAGGAAATGCAGCACGCGCAGGATATGCAGGTCCGTCTTCTCGCTGGCCGGGATGACGAGATCGCGGGCCGCCTGTGCCAATGGCCAGTGCTCCAGGATGCCCCAGAACGACAGCGGTACCGAGATCAGGATGAAGAGCGCCGCCGCCATCATCAGGCGCCGATCGCCGAGCGGGGGCACGGGCAGCCATTTCATGGCGATGAAGAAGCCGATGAAGAAGATGAATTGCCAGGCGAACGGATTGAGGAACCAGCCGGCGCCGTTCCAGGGATTGCCCGACAGGTTGAGGCCGGTCGCCCAGACTGCCGCATAGAGCGCCGCGGCGATCAGGAAGGGCAAGGCGGCATGGAGCCGGCGCGCCAGCATCATCACCGGCACGAGCGCCAGGATGACGAGATACATCGGCAGAATGTCGAGATAGTCCGGCTGCCAGGTCAGCGTGGCCAGGCCGAGCAGCGCGTTCTCGGGATCCGCCAGCAGCGGCTGGAATTGTTGCGCGAGCACGGCGAGGCCGAAGATCCGGTCGAGCGCGGCAGCAAGCGCGATCAGCGCCATGACGAGGCCGATCTGCGCCCAATAAACCTGCCAGATCCGGTAGGTGATCCGCGCTGTGCCCAGCCGCCAGCCGCGACGCGTGAAGACGCTGCCGAAGGCAAGCGCGCTGGCGATACCAGAGCAGAAGACGAACAGCTCTGCGCCTGAGGAAAAGCCGAAGCGCGCGGGAATCCAGGCGTTCCAGCTATTCTCCGGCAGATGCGCCACGAATATGATCAGCATGGTCAGACCGCGGAAGAGGTCGAGCCGCTCGTCGCGCGGCCGCTTTGCGGGAGCGGTGGAGGTTGCGGCCATCAGAACGCTCCCTCGTAGCTGGAAGCATCGATGCGACAGGCGAGCACGGTGAAGCCATCGCGCCGGAAGGCCGCCTCTGCTTCGCGCGTCAGCATTTCGCGGTCGTCGATCGCCGCGCCATGCCCGCCCAACCCGCGGGCGACCGCGGCGAAATCGGTCTCGCCGATATCGACGCCGGCGCGCGCCATGCCGAGCTGGCGCTGCTTCAGCGCGATCAGCCCGAGCGTCTGATCGACGAGCACGACGACGATCACCGGCAGGCCGAGATCGCGCAGTGTCGCCATCTCGCCCAGCACCATCTCGAGGCCGGCATCACCGACGAAGCACAGCACCGGCCGGCCGGAGCCAAGCGCCGCACCCGTCGCTAAAGGCAGGGCGCAGCCCATGGTGCAGAGCCCGCTCGACTGCAGCAGGCGGCGTGGCCCGTCGCAGTTCCACATCTGGCTGAGCAGGATGCGATGTGCGCCTGAATCAGCCGTCGCGACCGTGCCGGCCGGCGCGACCCGGCGCAGGGTCTCGAAGACGGCATGCGGCCCCCATGCTGCGGGAGCGGCGAAGGCCGCGCGGAAGGCGGCACGGGCCGCGACAGGTTCGCCGGCAGGCCAGGTGTCCCGCCGCGCATGCTCCTCCGACAGGCGCGTCAGGATGGCGCCGACCTCGCCTTCCAGCAGCAGGCTGGAGTGATGCATGCCGTGCTGGCCAGGTTCCGCGATGATATCGATGACCGGCTTGCCGGCAGGCCAGGGGTTCCGCCAGCCCTGGCGCATCTCGATCGGATCGTAGCCGGCGAGTACGATCAGGTCGGCCGCATCGATCAGCGGGCGGACAAGCGCGTCTGCCTTGGGCGAGAGGCCGACCGCGCCGATCACGCGCGGGTCATCCTCCGGCACCAGCCCCTTGGCCTTGTAGGTGGTGAGCAGCGGTGCGCCGGTGCGAGCCAGGAACTCATTCAGCGCCGCGCCGCCATCCTGGTTCACGAGGTCGAGCCCGGCGATCACCAGAGGGCGCTGCGCGGCGGCGATCAGGGCGCGTGCCGGCTGGAGATCTACCGGGATCGCAGGCGCAGCCGATGGCATGGCCAGCGGCGCGCGCGGGGCCATGCGAGCTTCGGCGACGGAGATCGGCAGGTCGATATGGACCGGCCCGGGCCGTCCACGCCGGGCTATGGCGGCAGCCTTGGCCACGACGAGGTCCTCGGTGCCGGGCGCGGCGCGGAAGCTCGCCTTGACCAGCGGGCGCAGCACGGCCTGATGGTCGAAGACCTGATGCGTGTAGCTCTCGGCCAGGGCCTGGTCGACGCAGCCGGTCACGACGATCAGCGGCACACGGTCCTGCTGGGCATTGGCGACGACATTGACCGCATTGGCGACGCCGGGACCGAGCGTCGCGACCAGGACGGGCAGCGCGCCCGTCACGTGCCAGAGCCCTTCGGCCATGAAACCGGCCGCGTTCTCGTGCCGCGCGAGCTGGAAGCGGATGCCCGCGCGTTCGAGCGCATCGACCAGCGCCAGCACCTCGCCGCCGGGGATGCCGAAGGCATGGGTCGCGCCGGCCGCCGCCAACCGGGCGGCCAGTAGATCGGCGCCAGTCACGAACGCTTCGGGATCGCTTCCAGCCGGCTTTGCGGCCGCTATCCGTTCGTGACGCATCATGTCTCTCCGCCTTGCCGCGAAAGCGGCTCTGCGGGAGAGATCGCGCGGGAGGCCGGTTTGGTTACACGATCACGGAGACGTGAGACCGGCAGCTGAAGCAGGCGGCTGCATCGTCAGGCGCCAGGCGCGTTCGACCCACGCGGCATTAGCGACATGGCCGCCGCCATGTAGACAGAGTTCCAGTCGCGCCGGGCTGCCGCAACCGGTCGCAACGCGGCAGATCAAGCCTTCCGGCGCAGGGGCCGTACGAACAGCTTCCGCCCAGCCTGCGGTACAGCCGCCGGGCGCGAAGACCGCGAGGCTCTTGAAGACATCGCCCTGTCTGGAGCCCTGGCGCAGGGTGCGGCCGGCGAGCGGCACGGTCGTATCGCTCGTGCCATGGACATGGATCAGCGGCGGACGCGGGCCGTCGCAGCTTTCCGGCAGCGGCTCCCAGAAAGCCCCAGCGATCGGCGCGAAGGCGGCAAAGCGCCGCGACATCCGGCAGGCGAGATACCAGACCATCGATCCCCCCTGCGAAAAGCCGCTCGCGAGGATGCGGCCGGAATCGATGGGAAAGCCCGCTGCGACATCGTCGAGCACCTGTCCGACGAAGGCAAACTCGTCGCGATGACGGGCCGGCGAACCGGGAAAGGACCATGAGCGCCCGGCGCCGTCAGGCGCGATCAGCGCGACGCCAAGACGCTCGGCAACGGCGACGAGCTCGGCATCGGCGATGACCTCCTCGGCCGAACCCTGATAGCCGTGGAAATATAGGATCGCGCCGACCTTGCGTCCTGCCGGCGCCTGCGGCGGCAGGACGATGCGGTAGCTGCCGCTCGCCACGCGACAGCCTGTGTCCGCAGGGCAGGCGTCGCGGGACTGGGCAGGGGCGGGGGGCTGCGCAACGGCCGACACCGTCAGGACCAAACCGGCCAGCGCACCGATGAGCCCTAGCTTCGATGCCATTTGCGATCTCTCCGCTGCTTCGCCGAAGCCTGCCCTTGCGCGCAAGCGTAGCTGGGGCGAACCGGCGCTTCATCTCGGCATCGCGGACTTGTGAGGCGGCGCCGCGCATGCAACGGACTTGGATTGCGAATCCCCCTGCGAACAAGCGCAAGACGTGTCGCTGCACGAGCTCGAAACCCAGCTCCGACCGATCTTCCTCGCGGCCCTTGCCGGCGATGAAGCTGCCTATCGCCTATTCCTCGATACGATCAGCCTGCGGCTACGCGGCTATCTCCGCCAGATGCTGGCCCGCGCCGGCCGGACCGAGGCGAGCGAGGCCGAGGACGTCCTGCAGGAAACCCTCCTGGCGCTGCACCTGTCGCGCCATACCTATGACGCCGCGAGCCCGGTGACGGCCTGGGCTCATGCGATCGCGCGCTACAAGCTGGTCGACTATCTGCGCCGTTCCGGCCGCCACGCCGGTGCGCTGCCGCTCGAAGACGAGGTGGATCGGCTGGCAGGTCCGTCGGAAAGCGCCGCGGCAGAGGCACGGCTCGATCTGGCGCGCGCGATGGAAGCCCTGCCGGAGCGCACGCGGCGCCTGATCGATCAGGTCAAGCTCCAGGGCGCCAGCATCGCCGCCGCCGCAGATGCCATTGGGATGACGGAGACGGCGGCCAAGGTCGCGATCCATCGCGGCCTTCAGGCCATGGCACGATTCCTGTCGAAACGGAGGCGGCCACCATGACGATCCCCATGAGGCACCAGCGCGCCGTAACCTTTCGCCGGCTCCGCGCGAATTCCCGTTGAACCGGACATTTTCGAAGATCGGACATGCAGACCGACGATTTGATCTCCCTGATCAGCATGGACAGCCGGCCGGTCGATACCGGCTGGCTGCGCCGCGCGACCTGGCTTTCGGCCTTCGCAGCCCTTGCGGCCACGGCCGGACTCGTCCTGCTGACGCTCGGCACGCGGCCAGACCTCGCAAGCGCCTGGACGACGCTTCCGGTCATCGCCAAAGTCGCATTCGGCGCCAGCGTCGCAACCATCGCGCTGATGCTGTTCCAGAACAGCTTGCGACCGGGCCTGAAGCCGGCGCGGCGCCTGCCGCTCGTTGCGCTGCCGCTGCTGGTCGCGGCGGGCTGGGCCCTCCTGACGCTGGTGCAGGCCCCCGCCGAGCAATGGCATGCCTTGATCTTCGGCCGCTACTGGCGAGCCTGCCTCATCGCGGTGCCGCTCTACGCGCTGCTTCCGCTCGTCGCACTTCTGCTGCTGGCTCGCCGTGGCGCACCGGTCGACGGTGGCTTGACAGGAGGCTCTGCCGGCCTTGCCTCCGCAGGCCTCGCCATAATCGCCTACAGCCTGCATTGTCCGGACGATACCGCGCCCTTCCTGGCGACCTGGTACACGATCGCGACCGCGATCGTGACCACATTCGGGGCGTTAATCCTGCCGCGTTTCCTGCGCTGGTGAGGCGAGTCCGCACGGAGAGCGCCAAGAAGGTGATCTGACTTCCCGCAACGGCCGCTGCCGCTAGTCCGGGCAGGCAATGCAAGATCGGTCTCCAATGGCCGCTTCTGACGCTTTCCGGCGAAACGGATCGCTTTTGCCAGGAGCGGCAGTCCTCTGCGCTTAGCGGTCGATATTGTTGGCGAGCGGCTTCTCGGCCATCTCGGTCGCGATCGCTTCATCGATCGGCGTCTCGTAGGTCATCAGCATGTAGCCGAGCACCGAATAGAAGCCGACCGTCGCGATCAGGTCGAACACCGCCTCGCGCCCGAGCGCGGCGGCAAGCTCCGCTTCGAGCGCAAGCGACAGACGCTTGTCGTCGAAAAGCGCGTCGACCGCCCGCACGATCAACCCGTCCTCGCCCTCTGGCTGGCCCCGCAAAGCGGCGATACGGGCATCGCTCATGCCGAGCACCCGCGCCCGGCTGACATGATGCGCCCATTCATAGGGCGAACCCATCCGGTGCGCCGCGCGCAGAATCACCACCTCCGAGCGCACCGGCCCGAGCGCGCTGTCCTTGACGACATGCTGGCGCAAGGGCGCCCAGGCCTTCAGCAGCGCCGGATGATGCGCCATCGTCCGGTAGACATTGAGCGCGCCGGCAAAGCCGGTCTTCATCTCGGCAATAGCCTCGGGCCAGTCGGCGTCGCTGATCGGCGGGCAGGGAGAGGTCGTCATCGGCTGTCTCGCGAAGCTCAGGGCGTCAGGTATTTGGCATAGAGGGCAGGCGCCCGGTCGGCCCAGATGCCCGTGAAGCTGCGATAGCGCGCGACTTCGGCGAGGTCGATCTCGACCCGCAGCACGTCCTCGCGATCGTGGTCGAGCGCACCGAGCACGCGGCCATCCGGCGCCACCGCACAGGAGCGGCCGAAGAAGCGCTGCCCGCCGCGGCTGCCGCTGCGGTTGCAGCTCAGGAAGAACACGCCGTTCTCGGTGGCGCGCGTATAGGCGCGGTGGATGAAGAGCCCCTCGTCGGTCACCGGCGCGCTTTCGGCCCCGAAGGAGGCCCAGACCGAGGTCACGATGCTCGCGCCCTGAAGCGCGAGGATGCGGGTGATCTCCGGGAAGCGGATATCGTAGCAGACCTGCATGCCGAGCCGCGTCCCGAAGACGGGATAGGTGTCGATGCTGTCGCCGCCGCTGAAGAACAGCTTCTCGTTCTGCCACTGGTGGATCTTGGTGTAGTCGCCGATCACGCCCTCCGGCCCGATCAGCAGCGAGGCATTGCGCATCACGCCCGCGCGCAGGCGGTCGCGCAGGCCGAGCCCGATGACGAGATGCACGCGATGCTTCGCGGCAAGCGCGACGAGCGCCTTGATCTCCTCGCCATCCGGCGCCGCGCAAGCCTCGTAGAGCGCCGCACCGAAATGCGGGACATCGCTGATTACAGCGCCGCCCGGCACCAGCGGCTCGACATAGCCGGTATTGGCTAGCTCCGGGAACAGGATGAGCTGCGCGCCCTTCGCCGCCTCTGCCGCGACGAAATCATGGATGCGCCGGAAGTTCTCGGCCGGCGCCAGGGACTGGACGTCCATCTGGATAAGGCTGGCGGAAATCATGCGGTGGCTCCAGCGATGCGGCGCCCGGCCGCGAAGTCCCAGTCCCGCCCCGGCGCCGCGTTGATCAGCGCACGGGTATACTCATGGCTCGGCCGGCCCAGAACCTCGGCGGCCGGCCCCATCTCGACGACGCTGCCGCGCTGCATCACCATCACATCGTCGCAGATCTGGGCGGCGACGCGCAGATCATGGGTGATGAACAGCACCGCGAGGTTCCGCCGCTCTTGGATCTCGGCCAGAAGGTCGAGCACCTGCGCCTGCACGGAGACGTCGAGCGCCGAGACCGCCTCGTCCGCGACGATCACCTCCGGCTCCATCATCAAGGCGCGCGCGATCGCGATGCGCTGGCGCTGGCCGCCGGAGAACTGGTGCGGGAAGCGCTCGAGACTCGCGCTGGGCAGGCCGACCACTTCCATCAATTCGCCCGCGCGCTTCAGGGCGGTCTCGCGATCCTCGCCGAGATTCAACGGCCCCTCGATCAGGCTCTCGCCGATGCGCAGGCGCGGATTGAGCGAGCGGTTGGGGTCCTGGAACACCATCTGCACGCGCCGCCGCGCCGGGGCCAAGGCCTGCTGACCCTGCAAATTGGCGATGTCCTGCCCGTTGACGCGGATCTCGCCGCCGGTCGGATGCTCCAGCCGCATCAGGCAGCGCGCCACCGTCGATTTGCCCGAACCGCTTTCGCCGACGATGCCGAGCGTACGCCCGCGCGCCAGCCCGAAGCTGACATCCTTCACGGCGCGCACGTTACGGCTCTCGCGCCCCATCAGCTTTCCGAACAGGGAGCCGAAGCTGAAGGTCTTCTCGAGATTGCGGATCTCCAGCACCGTCTCGCCTCCCGACGAAGCGCGCGGTGCGCGTGGCGTCAGCGAGGGCACCGATTGCAGGAGATCGCGCGTGTAATCCTCGCGGGGCCGGCTCAAGACCTGCTCGACCGGGCCGGTCTCGACGATCTCGCCGCGGCGCATCACGCAGACCCGGTCGGCGATGTCGACGACCACGCCCATGTCATGGGTGATGAACAGGACGGCGGTGTTCTGCTTGTCCTGCAATTCGCGGATCAGGCTGAGGATCTGCTTCTGCGTGGTGACGTCGAGCGCGGTCGTCGGCTCGTCAGCGATCAGCAGCTTCGGCTTGAGCGCGAGAGCCATCGCGATCATCACGCGCTGGCGCTGCCCGCCCGAAAGCTGGTGCGGATAGCTGTCATAGATGCGGGCCGGATCGGGCAGATGCACGGCCTCGAATGCTGCGAGCGCGGCTTCGCGACGCTCCTTGGGCCGCATCTTCGTATGGGCCCAATAGACCTCGTCCATCTGCAAGCCGATGGTCAGCACCGGGTTCAGCGCCGTCATCGGCTCCTGGAAGATCATCGCCATCTCGGCGCCGCGCAGCGCCTTGGTCCGGGCCGGCGTCGCGGTCAGGATATCCTCGCCGTTGAGCCGGACCGTGCCGGCCGTCGCCCGCAACTCGTCGCGCGGCAGCAGGTCCATCGCCACCAGCGAGGTCACCGACTTGCCGGAGCCGGATTCGCCGACGAGGCAGAGCGTCTCGCCGGGATGGATGTCGAAGCTGATGCCCTTCAGGATGTCGCTGGGCTGGCGCCCCCGCGTCGCGACCTTGAGATCACGGACGGAGAGGACGGGCTGGGTCGCGGCGGTCGCCATCAAGGAGCCCTCCCTTGCATTTTCGGATCGAGCCGGTCGCGCAGCGCATCGCCGAGCAGGTTGATCGAGAGGATGCACAGCGACAGCACGATCGCCGGCCAGAACACCAGCCAGGGATTGATCGCGAAATAGAGCCTGCCCTCGGCCATGATGTTGCCCCAGCTCGGGACCTCCGTCCCAATGCCGACGCCGAGGAAGGAGAGCGCCGCCTCGGTCAGGATGGCGGAGGCGTACATATAGGTGCCTTGTACGATCAATGGCGCGATCGTCGTCGGCAGCAGATGCTTGCGGATCAGCTTGCCCGGCCGAGTGCCGAGCAGCACGGCAGCATCGACATAGGTTTCCTCGCGCGCCGCGATGACCCGCGCCCGGACGAGGCGCACCACCTGCGGAATCGCCGGGATCATGATCGCGATGATCACGGTGACGAGACCGCCGCGGACCAGCGCGACGATGGCGATGGCGAGCAGGATGCCGGGGATCGCCATCAGCCCGTCCATCATCCGCATCAGCACGCCGTCGATGCCGCGATACCAGCCGGCGATCAGGCCGAGCGGCAGGCCGATCACGATCGCGCCGATGGCGACGCCAGCACCGACCAGAAGCGAGACCCGCGCGCCATAGACCACGCGCGAATACAGGTCGCGGCCGAAGGAATCCGTGCCGAGCCAATAGGTGTCGGAGGCCGGCTTCAGCCGCATCGCGGCATTGAGCTTGGTCGGCTCGAAATGCGCGAGAAGCGGCGCGAACACCGCCATCACGATCACGGCGACGAGGACGATGACGGCGAGCACCGTCGTCCAGTGCGGCGGATTGTCGAGCAGGCGGCGGGGCGGATGCGCGCCCTGCGCGGGGTTCGACGGAGCGCTCATTGGTAGCGGATCCTCGGGTCGGTCAGGGCATAGGAGAGATCGATCAGCAAATTGATCAGCACATAGGTGCCGGCTGTCAGCAGGATGATCGCCTGGATCAGCGGATAGTCGCGGGCGAGCACGCCATCGACCACGAGCCGCCCGAGACCGGGAATGTTGAACACTGTCTCGGTGACGACGACACCGGAGACCATCATGGCGAAGCCGGTGCCGACCACGGTGAGGATCGGGATCGCGGCGTTGCGCAGCGCATGACGGAACAGCACGATCCGCTCGCCCAGCCCCTTGGCGCGGGCCGTGCGGACATAGTCCTCGCGCAGCACCTCCAGCATCGAGGCGCGTGTCATCCGCGAGACCAGCGCGATATAGAAGAAGGAGAGCGCCAGGCCCGGCATCACGATGCGGTGGAAGAACGGGCCGAAGCCATCGGCCAGCGCCTTGTAGCCCTGCACCGGGAACCATTTCAGGTTCACAGCGAAGACCGCGATCAGCACGTAGCCGATCACGAAGATCGGCACGGAGAAGCCGACGACCGAGAGCGCCATGACGAAGCGGTCGACCATGCCACCATGGCGCCAGGCGGCGAGCACGCCGAGCGGCAGCGAGATCACCACCGTGAAGATCATCGCCATGACGGCGAGCGCCAATGTCGGGCCGATACGCTGGCCGATCATCTCCAGCACCGGGCGCTGCGAGATCAGCGATGACCCGAAATCGCCCTCGGCCATATTGGTGATCCAGGCGATGAACTGGCCGGCGATCGGCTTGTCCAGGCCGAGATTCTCGCGGATGGCCGCAAGCTGCGCCGGCGTCGCCTGGTCGCGGGCGATCGCTTGCGCCGGATCGCCCGGCGTCAGGCGCAGCAGCAGGAAGACGAACAGCGCCACGAAGAACATGACGGGGATCGCCATCGCGAGCCTGCGCAGGAAATAGGAAGCCATGGAGTTCTCCACGCGCCTGGGCATCCGCCGTGGCGGGCGATGCCGGGAACCGGGCCGGTCAGGCCGGGCGGCGGATACCGCAGCCCGGCCTTGCGGGGCTTACTTGCTCACGCCCCAGAACAGGGTGAGCGGGCCGGGCTGGAGGTTCTTCAGCTTGGCGCTCCATGCGGCGACGGACTGGAACTCGCCGGCATTGAAGTAGAAGCCCTCGTCATAGGCGATCTGCTGGATCTCCCGGGCGATCTTCTTCTGCTCGTCGAGAGTCGAGGCGGTGATGTAGGCCGCGCGCAATTCCTCGACGCGGGCGCTTTTCGGCCAGCCGGACCAGGCGGTGTCGGCGCCGGAAGCATCGAGCAGCGCATGGACGGTCGGGTTCCAGATGCCGGACACGCCCCAATAGGTGAAGAACATGTTCCAGCCGCCCTGCGCCACCGGCTGCCAGCCGTTCTTGCGCGATTGCAGCGTCGCCCAGTCCATCGAGGCGACATCGACCTTGAAGCCGGCCTCGCGCAGGCGCTCGGCCGCGACGATCGGCTGTGTCGAGAGGATGGTCAGGTCCGTCGGCTGCATCATCAGCACCGGCGTGCCGTCATAGCCGGAGGCCTTGAGCAATTCCTTGGCCTTGGCCATGCGCTCCTTGGCGCTGCCCTTCAGGTATTCCGAGCCGGCATCGGAAGCGAGCGGCACGTCGCAGCCATAGACCGAGGCGCAGAGCTTGTAATACTGGCTGTCGCCGATCGCGGTCTGCATCAGCTGATCCTGGTCCAGCGCATACATCGCCGCCTGACGGACCTTGGGATTGTCGAAGGGCGGCAGGCGATGGTTGAAGCGGCCGGTCACCTGGCTGCCCAGCGCGTTGATCGCGCCGGTCTTGATCTCGTCATTGGCCTTGAGCAGCGGCAGCAGGTCGATCGTCACCTGCTCGATCAGGTCGACATCGCCGGATTGCAGCGCATTGATCGAGGTCTGCATGTCCGGCATCGCCTTCCACACGACCTTATCGACGTTGACGGTCTTGCCGCCGGCGGTCCAGCTCATCGGCTCGGAGCGCGGCTTGTAGTCCTTGTTCTTGACATAGACGGCCTGGTCGCCCGGCCGGTACTGCTCCGCGACGAAACGGAACGGGCCGGAGCCGATCATCTCGGTGACCTGCTTGCCGGCGGGCGTCTCGGCGAGGCGCTTGGGCATCATGAAGGGCGGCACCGGCGAGGGCTTGGCCAGGAGCTCCAGCACCTGCCCGAAGGGCTTCGCCAGCTTGATCACCAGCACCTTGTCGGATGTCGCCTCGATCGAGGCGACATGCGCCATCATCGTGCGGGCGGCGCCATCGTTCTCGCCCCAGCGCTTCAGCGAGGCCACGCAATCGGCGGCGGTCACCGGCGCGCCGTCATGCCATTTGAGGCCGTCGCGCAGCGTCAGCGTATAGGTCAGCTTGTCGGCCGAGACGGCGTAGTCCGCCATCTGCGGCTGCGGATTGTACTTGGCGTCCATGCCGAGCAGCGTGTCGAACACCATGAAGCCGTGCGTGCGCACGATCTGCGCCGTGCTCAGGATCGGATCGAGCGTCCTGAGCGGTGCCTGCATGACGACGTTGAGCGTCGTCTCGGCAAAGGCCGGCAGCGCATGGAGGGAGCCAGCGACCAACGCGGCAACTCCGAAAGTCCTGAACCGAAACGTCATTCTTATCCCCTCGTTTTTGGCTATCTGGATTGGTTGAGCGTCGTCAGGCGGGAGCATCGCTCCACGGATAGACCCTGGCCGTATCGAGCTGCCGGTATGGGATCAGGCGCACATCGGCGGGGCCGAGATCAGGCGTGTCGACCACGAGGATTCGGTCGGCCACCGGCTCGTAATAGTCGCGGAAATGCGTCTTCGAGCGCAGCAGGATGACGTCGTAATCCTCCGGCCGCTCCCCGAAGATGAAGAATGGATCGCCATCGACCGCGAAGGCGAAATGCGAGACCACGGAGACGCGGATCGCACCGATCTGGAGGAGCGCGGTGAGCCCGAGATCGACGAAGGTCCCGCGCTGGTAGCGCCCGGAAACGTTGAAGGATTTCGGCCCCGACCAGATGACCCGCGCTTTGGCCTCGACCGGCCCGCCGGTCTCCGGCGCCGTCTTGCCGGCCAGCTTGATCGTGATTTCGGCGCCTTCGCCCGCTGCATGGGCTTGCGCGGCGGTCTCGGGATCGAGCAGGAAGGGCACATTGACCCTCCCGACATCGCGGCCGAGCAGCGCCCGCAGCAGATGGGTCGAGTCGTTCATCCGGTCTGCATGCTCGAGCACCACGATCGGCCGGCCCTGCGCCGGCTTCTGCTCGACATCGGCCAGCGCGTCCTCGACGCCCAGGATCGGAATGGCGTTCGCGATGGCTGTCCGTGTCGCACGCAGCCGGTCCGAGAAGGCCTGCGCCTTCGCTTCGGCTGCTTCCTGCCCCGCCCAGTCCAGGCAGATCACCGACATGCCGGTATTGGCGCTGTCGGCATAAGAGAAGCCGGCCATGATCGAGATGTCGCAATCGCCGGCCTGCTCGGCGCCGCGTGCCTCGGCGATGATCGAGGCCAGCGGTTCCAGCGCCGTCGCCGACATGATCGAGGGGATGACGACATCCGGCCGCGCCACCGCGAGACCCGGCCGACGCCCCTCGCGCAGGAACCGCAGCAGGGCGCGGGCCGCCCGCTCGCCGGTCTCGCCCATGTCGATATGCGGGGAATGGCGATAGGCGACGGCGATATCTGCGCCGCGCAAGGTCTCGCGATCGATATTGCCGTGATAGTCGAGCGCAACCGCGATCGGCAGCTCCGGGAAGGCCGCCCGCACTGCATCGATGACGTGCCGCTCGACATCCGGGTATCCCGCCGCCCAGCAGGCGCCGTGCAGAAACAGGATGACGCCGTCGAGCGGACCGCTGCGGGCAAGCCCGGAGATGATCTCGCCGGTGTAATGCGCGACGGGTGCATCCGCCGTCGGGCCGAGCGCGCCGAGCAGCGTGTGGAACAGCGGAACGAATTCCGCGCCTTCCCCCTCGCAGATCTTCAGGCAGCCGCCGGGCACCGTGTTGGTCCCGCGAAAGCGTTCCGTCAGATCCGCCCCACGCACGCAGACGCGCTCGAACTCCGCCAGCTCCACGATCTGCGGAACGGCCGTGACCGATTCGAGATTGAAGCCGGCGAAGGCGATGCGGAGCGTCATGCCGGGCTCAGCCCTTGACCGCCGCGTCGATCGCGCCGCCGATCCGCTCGACGATCTGGTCGATCTCTTCGGGGCTGATGATGTAGGGCGGCGCCAGCAGGACATGGTCGCCCAGGCGTCCGTCGATCGTGCCGCCCATCGGGTAGCACAGCAGCCCGCGCGCCATCGCCTCCTTCTTGATCCGGGCATGAATCTTCAACGCCGGATCGAAGGGCGTCTTGGTCTCCTTGTCGGCGACGATCTCGATGCCGCGGAACAGGCCGCGCCCGCGGATATCGCCAACATGGGCATGCTGGCCGAGGCGAGCGTCCAGCCCGGCCTGGAGGCGTTCACCCATCAGGCGGACGTTTTCCATCATCTCCGGCTGCGAGATCAGCTCGACGACCTTGAGCGCCGCCGCCGCCGCCATCGGATGGCAGATATAGGTATGGCCGTGCTGGAAGAGCCCAGAGCCTTCCGCGAAGGAGCGATAGATCTTGTCGGAAAGCAGCACGGCGCCGATCGGCTGGTAGCCGCCGCCGAGCCCCTTGGCGATGGTGAGGAGATCGGGCGAGATGCCCTCCTGTTCGCAGGCGAACAGCGTGCCGGTGCGGCCCATGCCGCACATCACCTCGTCGAGGATCAGCAGGACGCCGTACTTGTCGCAGACGTGACGGATGCGGGCGAAGTAGTCCGCGACCGGGCCGACCGCGCCGAGCGTCGCGCCGACCACCGGCTCGGCGATGAAGGCGATGACCTCGTCCGCGCCGAGCTCCAGGATCTTGGCCTCGAGCTCGTCGGCGAGCCGGGCGGCATAGGCCTCAGGCGTCTCGCCGTCTTTCTGGTCGCGATAGGCATAGCACGGCGAGACATGGTGGGTTTCGGGCAGTATCGGCTGGAACTGCGCCCGTCGCCAGGCATTGCCGCCGGCGGCGAGCGCGCCCAGCGTGTTGCCGTGGTAGCTCTGCCGGCGTGCGATGAAATGTCGGCGCTGCGGCTGGCCGATCTCGACGAAATATTGCCGCGCCATCTTCATCGCGGCCTCGACGGCCTCGGAGCCGCCGGAGACGAGATAAACGTAATCGAGCCCCTCCGGCGCCAGGTCGATCAGCTTGTCGGCCAGCTCCTCTGCGACATCGGTGGTGAAGAAGGAGGTGTGCGCGTAGGCGATGCGGTCCATCTGCGCACGCATCGCCGCCATGACCTCGGGATGGCCGTGGCCGAGGCAGGAGACGGCAGCGCCGCCCGAGCCGTCGATATAGCTGCGCCCGTCGGCGTCGGTGATGGTAACCCCGTGCCCCGCGACAGCTTGCGGCAGGCTGCCGCCGATCGAGCGATGGAGAATCCTGGTCATCTCGGCATTCCCGGATTGGCGCGGGCAGACCGCCGCGGCGCGCAGCCTCATGACATGCTCTGCAACGAAATGCAACATTTGTTTTATGTGATACAAATATGAAACGATTGACTTCTAAACTGTTGCAGCAGAACACTGCGTTGCAACACCCTCCCGGCTGAGGGAAAACGGAAAAACCGTTTGAAATCCGTCCGCCGCGCGGGAATGGTCGCGGCCGGACAAAGAGGGCTCGATTCAAATGTTGCAGGCCGATCCCTTGCGCGAACGCATCGTCAGCCTCTTCGACGCCATGTCCCCGCAATTGCGGCAGGCGGCGCGCTACATCATCGAGCACCCGCAGGAGGTCGCGCTGGTCTCGATGCGGGAGCTCGCCCGCAATGCCGGCGTGCAGCCCTCGACCATGACCCGGCTCGCCAAGTTCCTCGGCCTCGCCGGTTATGACGACATCCGCGCCCATCACGCCGAAGCGATCCGCTTCCGCGTGGACGGCTTCGCCGCCCGCGCCATGCAGACCGAGGAGAGCGAAGAGGACATGGCGGCGGCACAATTGTCGCGCCGCATGTTGCAGGGCCTCGCCGCGCAGATCGCGCGATTGACGGAACCCGCCTCGCTCGAACGCCTCACCGCCGCCGCGGACCGGCTGGCACAGGCCCGCCGCATCTTCGTGCTCGGCCTGCGCTCATGCCATTCGGTGGCCTGGCATTTCCATTACGTGATGACGCTGCTCGGCGAGAAGACCATCCATCTCGACGGCCCGGCCGACACGGTCGGCGACGGGCTGATCCGCGCCGGCGCGCAGGATGTCCTGCTCGCCATCTCGATCAACCCCTATGCGTTGCACAGCCTGGAGCTGGCGCAGCTCGCCCGCGAGAAGGGCCTCGGCATCATCGCGATTACCGATAGCGAGGTTTCGCCGCTGGTCGGCCTCGCCGATATCGCGATCCTCTGCTCGACCGAGAGCCAGAGCTTCTTCCACACACTGGCGCCGGCGCTGGCCATCTCCGAGGTGCTCTGCGGCCTGCTCGCCAACAAGGATCGCACGGCGGCGCTCGCCGCGCTCCAGCGCGCCGACCGCCACCTGCTCTCGCTCAACACCTATGCGACGGCCATTCCTCGCAGAAGAATCTAGCCCGCTGGGACGAGCTCGCCCCTAAGGCTTGCACCGATCTGGCGAGATGCCGGCGAACAGGTGATCTCGACGAAATCGCCGTCGACGGTGACGTTCTCGATGAGCGGTCCCTGGCTGGAATAATGGCGACCCTGCTTCAGCGCATCGACCAGCGCCTGCGGCTCGTTGGCCTCGGCCTTCACCATGACCCAGCCGCCGAAGGCATCGCGGTTGCGGTCGGTCTCGATGACCCAATGGGCATCGTCGCAGGCGAGCGCATCGATGCGCCGGCCGGTGTTGAGGATGTCTTCGAGATAGTAGGAGCCGCCGCCGCGTCCGTTCAGGGCCTGGCTGGTATGGTTGTAGACCTCGATCGCATGCGCGTCGGGGATCGAGGCGGCATCGCCATGTTGAATTTAGGCGTTTCTCGGTCTGATTCTTAGCAGGCTGCCGGGCACCTCAAATACGAAATTCCCATATGATAGATAGCAATTTTCTATGTATTCGACAGTGCTCATCGGATGTGACGCGGGATGAAAATCAGGGGAATGCGGAGGGCGACGCAACGCTCGTCGCGCCTCCATCACCACCGAACTAGGCGTGGTGTATCCCGAGGGCGAAGGCATCACGCGTGCGATGCACGACGTCGAGAAACGCCTTGATGATCCGGCTCGACTCGCGCTGCTTCAGCACGACGACATGGGCATAGGTGTAGACCTCGGCCCCCTCGATCCGGACCAGCTTCAGGTTCTCGTCCGGCACGAACTCCGCCTCGGAGACATAGCTGATGCCGAGGCCGTGGATCACTGCCTCGCGGATCGCTTCGCGGCTGCCGATCTCCATCACCAGGCGCGGCTTCGTCCCCGTCCCGGCGAGAGCCTCCTCGAAGGCGCGCCGCGTCGTCGAACCTTGCTCGCGCACGATCATCGGTTCGCCTTCCAGCTCCGCCAGCCGGATGCTGTCACACGCGCCGAAACGGTGGTCCCGCCGCACGAACACGGCCACGGGATGGCGTCTGTAGGGGATGGTCAGCAGCCGGTCGTCCTCGTCGATATAGGCGAGCACGGCGACGTCGCAGCGATAGCTGGCGAGATCGTCGAGGACCTCGGCGGAGTTGCCGAGCTTCACGGCGAGCTCGATCTCCGGATACGCCTGGTTGAAGGCTGCCAGCATCTCCGTGACGTGGAAGGGGCCGACCGCGCTGATCGAGAGGCGTCCGGTGCGCAGCTCGCGGGTCTCCGACAGGAAGGCGAGCACCTCGGCCTCCTCGGCGAAGAGGCGGGTGGTGATGGCGAGAAGCTGGCGGCCGGTATTGCTGAGCTCCCGGCGCCGGCCGCGCTTGACGAAGAGCTCGACCCCAAACTCCTCCTCCAGCGCGCCGACCTGGGCCGTCAAGGTCGGCTGGCTGATGTGGAAGGCGTCCGCGGCGGCGTTGAAGCCGCCCGAACTGGCCACGAGGTGGAACGATCTGAGCTGGGTGTAACGCATAGCAAAAATCTATCCAATCGGATCAAAAAATCAATTTGTTATAAGAACGAGCTTCTGTGAGCATCCTCGCAACAGGCCGGAAAGGCGCATTGCGAGGATCGACCGCATGAACTGGGCTTATTGGAATCCCGTAAGAATCCGCTTCGGATCCGACCTGCTCGACGAGGTCGCGAAGCTGATCGGCAAGCGCCGCTGGGCGCTCGTCACCTACGACCAGCCGATCTTCCGCGGGCTCTCGGCTCGATTGACCGCGGTAGCCGGCGCGCCGGTGGTGTCGATCACCAATATCGAGACGAATCCGGACTGCGCCGATCTCGCCTTGTCCTGCCGCCGGTTCGGCGCGGCGGAGCCGGCCGAGGTCATCGTCGCGCTCGGCGGCGGCTCGATGATCGATGCCGCGAAGGTGCTGGCCGCCTGCGACGGCGATTTCGAGACGGTGCGCCGCCATCTCGTCGAGAAGACGCCGCTCGACGAAAGCACGATCATCCCGATCATCGCCGTGCCGACGACGGCCGGCACCGGCAGCGAGGTCACCTCCTGGGCGACGGTCTGGGACGCCGCCAATGGCAGCAAATACTCGCTCGCCCATCCCCGGCTCTACCCGGAAACCGCAGTGCTCGATCCCGCGCTGACGGTCGGCGCGCCGCGCGGGCTGACGCTCGCGACTGGGCTCGACGCCCTGTCCCATGCGCTCGAAAGCATCTGGAACGTCAACGGCAATCCGGTCTCGGCCAATTACGCCGTCGAGGCTGCCAGGGAGATCATCGACACCTTGCCGCGCCTGCTGGAGCGCCTCGACGATGGCGAACTTCGGGCCCGGCAGATGCGCGCCAGCCTGCTCGCCGGCATGGCCTTCTCGAACACCAAGACCGCGCTCGCGCACAATATCTCCTACGACATCACGCTGAAGAGCGGCACGATCCACGGCATCGCCTGCTCCTTCTCGCTGCCGATCGTGATGCGCTGGGCGATGGGCGCCCAGCCGCAATGCGACGCTGCGCTGCGCCGTATCTTCGGCCCGGACCTTGAAGCCGGAGCCGAGCGGCTCGGTGCCTTCCTGCGCAATCTCGGCGTCTCGACCGACCCCACCGCCTACGGCGTCTCAGCCGTCGAGTGGAACCGCCTCGTCGGCAGGGCGCTGGAAGGCGAGCGCGGCCGCAACTTCATCGGAAGGCAGGCGGCCATGGCCGCCTGAGAGCAAGCAACGGGCAACGACGCCCGCAACGGTTCACCGGCAGATCAAGAGATCGCCGGATCATCTCGGGAGGATGACATGACCATTTCGCGTCGGACGATTCTGAAGAGCTCACTGGCCGCGGGTGCGGTGCTGGCGACGCCGGGCCTCGTGAAGGCCCAACCGAAACAGGTCCGCGTCGGGCTGATCCCGTCCGAGGATTCGCGGGCGATGCTGGAATCGAGCCAGCAGCTTCTCGATGCGCTGGAGAAGAACCTTGGCATCAAGGTCCAGGGCTTCGTCGCCTCGGACTATAACGGTGTGATCGAGGCGATGCGCTCGAACCATGTCGACGTCGCCTATCTCGGCCCGTTCTCCTATGTGCTCGGCACGACGGTCGCCGCCATCGAGGCCTTCGCGACGGCGGAGACGGCGAAATCCGGCCGGACCTTCTACCACAGCCAGATCATCGCCCGGAAAGACAGCGGCATCAAAGAGGTCAAGGATCTCAAGGGCCGCACCTTCGCCTTCGTCGATCCGTCCTCGACCTCCGGCCATCTCTTCCCGAAGGCCGGCCTGATGAAGCTCGGCTTCGATCCCGAGAAGGATTTCAGCCGCGTCCTCTTCACCGGCTCGCATGACGCCAATGCGCTCGCCGTCGCCAACAAGCGCGTCGATGCCGCGACGATCGCCGACCGCATCTTCGATGCGGCCGTGCAGAAGAAGCTGGTCGACCCCACAGAGATCCAGGTCGTCTGGCGCTCCGACCCGATCCCGGAATCGCCGACCTGCTGGCGCAAGAACCTGCCCGACGATCTGAAGAAGCAGATCAAGACGGCCTTCCTGAACATCCGGGACATCACCTGGGCGGATCAGGGCAAGCTCAACCGCTTCGTCGAGACCAATGACCAGGCCTACGACGTCATCCGCGAGACGGCGAAGGCGCTGAATCTCGACCTGACCAAGATGAAGTAGGCGGGGGAAGCGGCATGATCACGATCGAAGGCCTGAAGAAGTCCTATGCCGGCCGCCCGGTCCTGCAGGGCATCGACCTCAGCGTCAAGGCCGGCGAGTTCCTCGTCGTGCTCGGGCCCAGCGGCGCCGGCAAGTCGACGCTGTTGCGCTGCATCAACGGGCTGGCCCAGCCCGATGCCGGGCGCACCGTCATCGACGGCAAGGTGCTCGATCTGAAGCGGGGCGCCACCTGCAAACGGCCGGTCGCGATGATCTTCCAGCACCACAATCTGGTGAAGCGCCTCTCCGTGCTGAAGAATGTGTTGGTCGGCCGGATGGCCGGCCTGTCCTCCTTCCTGAGCATGCTCCAGCTCTTCCCGCGGGAGGATGTCGCCATCGCCCTGGATTGCCTGGCGCGGGTCGAGCTGGCCCATAAGGCGAACGCGCGCGGCGACCAGCTCTCCGGCGGCGAGCAGCAGCGCGTCGGCATCGCCCGCGCTCTGGCGCAGCAGCCGGCGGTGATCCTCTGCGACGAGCCGGTGGCCAGCCTCGACCCCAAGACCTCGCGGATCGTGCTGGGTTACCTTAAGGCGATCTGCAAGGCCGAAGGGATCGCCGTGATCTGCAACCTCCATCAGGTCGACTACGCCGTCGAGTTCGGCGAGCGCATCGTCGGCCTGAGCGGCGGCCGGGTGATCTTCGACGACACGCCCGATCATCTGACCTCGGAGATCGTTCACCAGATCTATCCCGGCCTCGAGGACCCCGGCATCAGCCGCGTGCTCAAGCCCCGCCCGGCGAGCCAGCCCGTGCTGGCGCCGATGATCGCCCCTGCAATCGCCTGACGGGAGGCTCCCTATGTCCTTCGGAACGCTGCAACTCGTCATTCGCCCGCCGCAGAACCGCTTCGGCTGGTGGGGCGTCGGTGCGATCGCGCTCGCCATCCTCGTCTTCCTGTGGTGGGCCGCGGTCGGCTCCCAGATCAACGCCGGCAATCTCTGGAACGGCATCCCCTATATGTGGGATTTCCTCGTCCGGATGGTGCCGCCCAACCCGGAATTCCTCGAACGGCTGTGGAAGCCGGCGCTGGAGAGCCTCCAGGTCGCGGTCTGGGGCACGCTCTTCGGCGTCGTCATCTCCTTGCCGATCTGCTTCTTCGCGGCACGGAACCTGAGCCCGAGCCCGGCGGTCTTCCATGCGACGCGGCAATTGCTCAACTGCATGCGCGGCATCAACGAGATCATCCTGGCGTTGATCTTCGTCGCCGCCATCGGCCTTGGCCCCTTCGCCGGCGTGCTCGCGCTCGCCATCCATGGCGCCGGCATGCTCGGCAAGTTCTTCGCCGAGGCGATGGAGGATATCGACGAGGGGCCGCTGGAGGCTTTCCGCTCGGCCGGCGTGGGTCCGTTCAAGACCTTCTTCTTCGGCGTGCTGCCCCAGGTCCTGCCGACCTGGCTCGGGACGATCTTCTACCGGCTGGAGACCAATGTCCGGCAGTCGACGGTGCTCGGCATGGTCGGCGCCGGCGGTATCGGCTTCGAGCTCGTCTCTTCGATGAAGCTGTTCAAGTACCAGGACACCGCCACCTGCATTCTCGTCATCCTGGCGATGGTGCTGGTGGCCGATCTTGTTTCGTCCCGCGTCAGGGCGCTGATCCGCTGATCGGGGCCGACGCAAGGAGTTGGTGATGAACGTGCATTCTTCGGTTGGCTCTGACGTCGTTGCGAACGGCCGCGCCTATTCCCGCCCGGTTCGCCCGACGGTGGTGATCTGCATGGACGGCTCGGAGCCGGCCTATATCGAGGCGGCGAGCGCCAAGGGCCTGACGCCCAACCTCGACCGGATCATGAAGACCGGCGCCAGCACCCATGCCTATTCGGTGATCCCGAGCTTCACCAACCCGAACAATCTCTCGATCATCACCGGCCGCCCGCCGGCCTGGCACGGCATCGCCGGCAACTTCTTCTACGACCGCGAGGCCAGGGAAGAGGTGATGATGAACGATGCCCGCTTCCTGCGGGCGCCGACCATCCTGGCCGAGTTCCAGAAGGCCGGCTTCAAGGTCGCGATGGTCACCGCCAAGGACAAGCTGCGCACCCTGCTCGGCAAGGGGCTCGACTTCGCCTCCGGCTCGGCAATCGCCTTCTCCTCGGAGAAGGCCGACAAGGCCAATAGGCCTGAGAACGGCATCGAGAACGTGCTCGATTTCGTCGGCATGCCCGTGCCGTCGGTCTATTCGGCCGATCTCTCGGAGTTCGTCTTCGCCGCCGGCGTCAAGCTGCTCGAGACCTTCAAGCCGGACCTGATGTATCTCTCGACCACCGACTATGTGCAGCACAAGGCCGGCCCCGGCTCGGAGATGGCGGACTCGTTCTACGCCATGTTCGACGCTTATGTCGGCAAGCTCGACGCGCTCGGTTGCACGCTGGTCATCACCGCCGATCACGGCATGAACGACAAGCATCTCGCCAATGGCGAGCCGGATGTCGTCTATCTCCAGAGCCTGATGGACGAGTGGTACGGCCGGGGCACGATGCGCGTGATCCTGCCGATCACCGACCCCTATGTCGTGCATCACGGCGCGCTCGGCTCCTTCGCCACGGTCTACCTGCCTGATGGCGCCAGCCTGGAAGAGGTCGCGGCCCGCATCTCCGGCCTTGACGGCATCGCCGAGGTGATCGCGATCTCGAACTCCACCGCCTATGGTCTCTCTTCCGGCATCTGCACCAACCGCTACGATTACATCCAGCGGCTCATTGCGGAGCTGAAGGTCGGCACGGTCAATCTCTGGGAGGTCCCGGGCTACCGGATCGAGATGTCCCCCTTCGGCGGCATCAAGGATTCCGGCCTCGGCTACAAGGAGGGTGTTGTCGAGGCCATGAAGTCCTTCACCAACGTCAAGACGTGGTCGATGCCCTGGACCGCGTGAACTGACCGGAGCCGATCGTAAACACCGGCGGAACGTCCGGTTTCCGGCGAGTCTTTCTCGGCTCGGTTCGAGGCTGCCGGGCGTGGATTCAACCTCCGATCGGCGATTGCGTCGGGCGAAGCGATCGCAATACTCTCGCGCCAGCAGCCGGCCTCGCAAAGCCGGCAGGCAAGGTCCAGTGTCGCCGCTCGGCGACGTGGTAAATCCTAGAATGACGCCGGAGGTGATTTTATGATTTTCAGGACGACACTGGCCGCATTGGGCGTTGCAGGTTTGATGATGACCGCTGCGCCGGCGCAGGCGGCCAAAGATCAGCTGACCATCGGGGTCGCGCAATTCCCCTCGACGCTCCATCCCAATATCGACGCCGAAGTGATCAAGTCCTATACGCTGGGCTTCGTCATCCGCAACATCACGGCGTTCGACAAGGACTGGAAGAACACCTGCCTGAGCTGCACCGAGCTTCCCAGCGTGAAGAACGGCACGGCCAAGATCATCGACCTCCCCAATGGCGGCAAGGGCATGGAGGTCACGATCAAGCTGAAGCCGGACCTGAAATGGGCCGACGGCAAGCCCGTCACGACCAAGGATCTGGAGTTCACCTGGCGTATTGCGCGCGATCCGAAGACCGGCTTCTCCAATTCCCAGCCCTGGACCCGGGCCGTCAAGGTCGACATCGTCGACGCGACCACGGCGGTGCTGACGCTCGACAAGGTGCTGTCGTCCTACAATGAATGGGACCAGATTCTGCCGGAGCATATCGAGGGGCCCGTCTACGAGAAGGCCAAGGAGGCGGGCGACTACGTCAAGCAGACGACCTACGCCCGCAACCCGACCACGCCCGGCCTGTATAATGGCCCCTATATGGTCACCGGCTATACCTCCGGGTCCCAGGTCGTGCTCGAGCCCAATCCGTATTGGGCCGGCACCAAGCCCGGTTTCAAGCGCATCATCCTCAAGCTGATCGAGAACACCGCGGCCCTGCAGGCCAATCTCCTCTCGGGCGATGTCGACATGATCGGCGGCGAGGGCGTCGGCCTCTCGATCGATCAGGTTCTGGAGCTGCGCAAGCAGCATCCCGATCGCTTCGAGTACTTGTTCAAGCCGAGCCTGAACTACGAGCATATCGACCTGCAGAACGGCAACCCGCTGCTGAAGGATCTGCGGGTCCGGCAGGCCCTGATCTACTCGGCCGATCGCAAGACGCTGACCGACCGTCTGTTCCAGGGGCTGCAGCCGGTGGCCGATACCTGGGTCAACCCGCTCAGCGCCAACTTTACGAAGGACACGCTGCACTATCCCTTCGATCTGGCCAAGGCGAAGGCGCTTCTGGCCGAGGCCGGCTGGAAGCCGGGTCCCGACGGGATCTGCCGCGACGCCGCAGGCACGCGCCTGTCGCTGGAATTCGGCACCACGGCGGGCAACCGCCTGCGCGAGTTGCAGCAGGCCGTGCTGCAGAACAACTGGAAGGCTGCCTGCATCGAAGTGCGCATCAAGAACGAGCCGGCGCGTACCTTCTTCGGCGAGACCATGAAGAAGCGCACCTATGGCGGGCTGGCGATGTACGCCTGGTCGAGCAGCGTGACGGAATCGCCGCGCCGGACGCTGGCGAGCGACAACATTCCGACCGAGGCCAATGGCTGGGGCGGCGCCAACTATATCAACTTCTCCAACTCGCGCATGGACGAGCTCATCACCAAGGCCGAATCCGCCCTCGACCCGGAGGAAGCCAAGGCACTCTGGGCCGAGATGGAGCAGATCTACGCCAAGGAACTGCCTGTCATCCCGCTGTTCTTCCGCTCCGAGGCCCATGTCTATCCGAAATGGCTGAAGGGCTACGAGCCGACCGGACATGGCCATTACGGTTCGATGTTCAGCGAGAACTGGCGCGCCGCCGAGTGATCGGACCAGTTGTGAGCCTTAAGGCGGTCGCTACAACGCGGCCGCTGAACGTCATGCTGCGGCGCGCGCAGGTGCGCCGCGATAGGGAGTTGGGTTGATGGCATCCTTCATCACCCGCCGGCTGCTGCAGACCTTCGTGGTACTGCTGGTGATGTCGTTCGTGATCTACGGTCTGATGGGGCTGATGCCAGGCGACCCCGTCGACGTCATGGCGGCGAGCCAGCCCGGCATGACGCCTGAGGTGATGGCCAATCTCAGGGCGATCTATGGGCTCGATCAACCGCTCATGGTTCGCTATGCGCGCTGGCTGATGGCGGTCATGAGCGGCGATTTCGGCTTTTCGCGCACGCATGCGCGGCCCGTGCTGGAGGTTTTGACCCCGGCCCTGCTGCAAACCTGCAAGCTCATGCTGGCGAGCTTCACCCTCAGCGTGATCCTGTCGTTGATCCTGGGTGTCTCCTCGGCGCTGAAGCCGGGCGGCTGGGTCGACGGTTTCGTCAGCCTGTTCGCCTTCGCCGGGATCTCGGTGCCGATCTTCTGGCTCGCGCTCGTACTGATCCTGACCTTCGCGGTCGGGCTGCAATGGCTGCCGGCGAGCGGCATGGGGCAGGTGGGCGATTTCGGCTTCTGGGATCAGGTCCGGCATCTCACGCTGCCGGTCCTGGCCCTGACGCTGGCCAATACCGGGCAGTTCACCCGCTATGTCCGCGCGGCGATGATCGAGACGCTGCAGATGGATTTCGTCCGGACGGCACGGGCGAAAGGGAGCGGCAGCCGGCGCGTCATCTTCGTTCATGCACTGCGCAACGCCATGGTGCCTTTCGTGACGATCATGGCCCTGAGCTTCGGCTCATTGTTTTCCGGCGCCTTGGTCACCGAGACGATGTTCGCGCAGATGGGCATGGGCAAGATGATCTATGACTCCATCCTGTCCAACGACTTCAACCTCGCTCTGATCGGATTGCTGTTTGCGACGTTCACGACGCTGATGGCCAATCTTCTGGCCGATCTGGCCTATGTCGCCCTCGACCCGCGGATTCGACTGGAATGACCACCCTGGACAAGCCGATGGCGCAAGGCGGGCATGCCCAGCCGAATTCGGCCGATACGCAATCGATCTGGGCACTGCGCTGGCGTCGCTTCCGCGGGCACCGCACCGGCGTCGCGAGCCTTGTCGTGCTGGCTCTGCTGATCGTGTTCTGCCTGATGGCGGGGCCGCTGGAAGCCTGGCGCGGCATCGACGCGACGCAGACCGACCTGTTCAAGCGCTATTTGCCGATCTCGGCCGAGCATTGGCTCGGGACCGACGATGCCGGACGCGACGTGCTGGCAAGGCTGATGTATGGCGGGCAAGTTTCGCTGCTGGTCGGCTTGCTGGCGACCATCATCGGCGGCGTCTTCGGGGTCTCGCTCGGCCTGCTTGCTGGCTATTATGGCGGCCGTCTCGACAATGCCCTGATGCGGCTGACCGACGGGATGATCGCCCTGCCGCTGTTGCCGCTGCTGATCGTGCTCGGCGCGGTCGATCTGACAAAGCTCGGCTTCTCCACCGAGGCCGCCCATTCGCAATCGGTCGCCTTCTGGCGGATCATCCTGATCATCGCCCTGGTCGACTGGACGGCGATCGCCCGGATCGTCCGGGCCGCCACCCTCTCGGTCAAGGAGCGCGACTATGTCAGCGCGGCGCGCGGCAGCGGCGCGAACGCGCTCTACATCATGGCGCGGCATATCCTGCCCAACACGATCACGCCGATCATCGTGGCCTTCACCCTGACCGTCGGGCGCGTCATCCTGTTCGAGTCGGTGCTGAGCTTTCTCGGATTCGGCATCGTGCCGCCGACGCCGAGCTGGGGCAACATGCTCAACAACGCCCAGGAGCTCGTGACGACCGCGCCGGCTCTGGCGATCTATCCGGGACTCCTGATCTTCGTCACGGTGATCGCCGTCAATTTCCTCGGCGACGCCATGCAGCACGCTTTCGATCCGCGGTCGGAGAAATAACGCGGAGGCTCACAGGCACGCCGTAAAGCCAGGCAGTATCGCCATCGTCGATGTAAGCTTCTCCGTAACGACTAGGGAGGTGATGTCGAGGAGGCTGCGCTTGATCCTAAGGGCGGGGCCGCCGCGGTGATGTCCGCTTTTAGGCGGCTTCATAAACTCCGCTCGTGGCGTGGCAGGAGCCGGTAGCCGACATCCGTGAGCGTACCCGCGTACACTGCCGGCATGCGTGCAGCGCTTCGATCTCGCGGCTGCAGGGGCAACTGCGCGGAGTCACTCAACCGTCAGTCGATATTGACAGGTCTTGTATCCTGGATACGATTTCGCGGATCTTGGAGAAACCGATGGACCAGGTGCTCGAATGGCGCAGCCAGTCGCGCCTTCTCGACGAGGTGGCGCAGGCGCTGCGCGAGCGCATCTATGCCGGCGTCTATGCGCCCGGCGCCACGCTCCGGCAGGAACGGATCGCCGCCGAGTTCGGCATCAGCCGGACGCCACTGCGCGAGGCGTTCCGCGTCCTGGAGCGCGACGGCCTCGTCGTGAACAAGCCGGGTAGCGGCGTCAGGGTTGCGACGGCCGACCTGCCGAAGCTGCTCGACGCCTATGCCGTCCGCGAAGCGATGGACGGCGTCGCGGCCCGCAATGCCGCGGAGCGGGCGACGCCAGCCGAGATCGAGCAGCTCACCAAGCTGGTCGATCTCCAGAAGAAGCTGATCACGGACTGGAATCCGAGCGCCTATTCCCAGTCGAATGTCGATTTCCACCTGATGATCATCAGCGTCGCCAGGAACGCGTCGCTGGCTGCACTGGTACCGCTCCTGCACCTGACGTCGCAGGTGTTCGCGCCGGCCTTCGCCCTCTCGAGCGAGCGGGCGAGCGCGGCCGTGGCCGAGCATGTCGTGATCCTCGACGCGATCCAGAAACGCAACCCCGACGAGGCCGAGCGCGTGGCGCGGGCTCATATCCATGCGACGGCTGTCCGCCTCAAGGCGCAGCTCGCCGTGCAGAAGAAGACGACCGAGGCCTGACGTGAAGACCTACCGCAATTTCATCGCCAACGAATGGCGCGATGCCGTCGACGGAGAGCATATCGACGTGCGCAATCCCTCGACCGGCCAGGTTCTGGCCAGGCTGGCGCGCGGCCGACGGGAGGATGTCGATCTCGCGGTCGCCGCTGCCCGGCAGGCGCTGTCTGGCGAATGGGGGCGCCTGACCGCGACGGAGCGCGGCCGCATCCTGACCCGGATCGCGGCCGGCGTGCTCCGCGATATCGACCTCTTGACCGAGATCGAGGCGCGCGATGTCGGCAAGCCGCTGACGCAGGCGCGCGCCGATGTCGTCGCGCTCGCCCGCTATTGCGAGTTCTACGGCGCCTCCGCCGACAAGGTGCATGGCGACACCATTCCCTATCAGAACGGTTTCACCGTCCTGACGATCTATGAGCCGCACGGCGTCACCGGACATATCATCCCGTGGAACTATCCGATGCAGATCCTCGGCCGCAGCCTCGGCGCGGCGCTGGCCATGGGCAATGCCGCGGTGGTCAAGCCGGCGGAGGAAGCCTGCCTGACCATCCTCGAATTCGCGCGGATCGCGCAGGAAGAAGGTTTGCCGGCCGGCGCGCTGAACATCGTCACGGGCTTCGGCGCCGAGGCCGGCGCGGCGCTCTCCGCGCACACCGATGTCAACCACATCTCGTTTACCGGCTCGGCCCGGACAGGCGAGATGGTGCAGACCGCCGCGGCCCGCAACGCGGTGCCGGTGACGCTGGAACTCGGCGGCAAGTCGGCCCAGGTCGTCTTCGCCGATGCAGATCTCGATCGCGCCGTGCCGTTCCTGATCAATGCCGGCATCCAGAATGCCGGCCAGACCTGCTCGGCCTCCTCCCGCATCCTCGTCGAGCGCTCGGTCTATGAGGACGTGATCGCAAGGATGAGCGAGAAATACCGTGCGCTGAAGGTGGGGCCGGCCGAAGCCGATCTCTCCGTCGGTCCCGTGGTCTCCCAGCGCCAGAAGGCGATCATCGAGGATTTCCTTGGTGTCGCACGCAAGGACGGCCTGAAGGTCGCGGCGGAGGGCACGATCGTTGCCGATGCGCCGGCGGAAGGCGCCTATGTTGCGCCGACCCTGCTGCGCGACGTGCCCCCCGATCACCGGCTGGCGCAGGAAGAGATCTTCGGCCCGGTGCAGGTGATCATGCCCTTCGATACCGAGGAAGAGGCCTTGGCGCTCGCCAACGGCACGCCTTACGGGCTGGTCTGCGGCGTCTGGACGAGCGATGGCGGCCGGCAGTTGCGCATGGCGCGCGCTGCGCAGGCCGGCCAGGTCTTCATCAACAATTACGGTGCCGGCGGCGGCGTCGAGCTGCCCTTCGGCGGCGTCAAGAAATCGGGCCATGGCCGTGAGAAGGGTTTTGAGGCCCTCTACGGCTTCGCCAGCATGAAGACGATCTCGATCTTTCACGGGTGAGGCTGCTCCCGCGGCGCCCGGCGCTGCGGAAACGCCTCGACCGCTTGTCATCCATCACCCTCTTCCCGCGAGCTGGCGTTCGGCCCGTGCAAGAATAGTTTTGTCCCGGAGGTTCACGTGTCGTTGGACGGTCAGATCGCTCTCATCACAGGCGCGGGTTCAGGCTTCGGCGAGGGCATCGCACGGCGCTTCGTCGCTGGCGGCGCGAAGGTCGCGGTGCTCGACCGCGATGCGGCTGCTGCTGCTCGGGTCGCCAGGGAATTGGGCGACAGCGCCGTGGCCGTCACCGCCGATATCGCCAAGGAGGCTGATGTCGACGCCGCGATCGCCGCAACGCTGGCGCAATGGGGCCGCGTCGACATTCTCGTCAACAATGCCGGCATCGGCCACAAGCCGCAGAATGCCGAATTGGTCGAGCCGGCCGAGTTCGACCGCGTCGTCGGCGTGAACATCCGCGGCGTCTATCTCATGACCCACGGTCTGCTCCCGCATATGAAGGCGAATGGCGCCGGCGTCATCGTCAACATCGCTTCGACCGGCGCCAACCGGCCCCGTCCCAATCTCGCCTGGTACAATGCGACCAAGGGCTGGGTGGTCTCGGCGACCAAGGCGCTCGCCATCGAGCTCGCGCCGTTCAATATCCGCGTCGTCGCGCTCAATCCGGTGGCCGGCGAAACGCCGCTGCTCGCTACCTTCATGGGCGAGGACACCGAAGAAGTCCGGCAGCGCTTCCGCGCCTCGATCCCGCTCGGCCGCCTGCTGAAGCCGGAAGACCTGGCCGAAGCCGCCGCTTTCGTCGCCTCGCCGCAGGCCTCGATGATCACCGGCGTCGCGCTCGATGTCGATGGCGGCCGGTCGATCTAACCGGCAACAACAATTGCGTGCGCTGCATACGATTGAGAGCTGCCCCATGACCGACCTTGCTGATCTGACGGCCGTCGAACTCGTCGACGCCTATCGCGCCCGCAAGCTTTCGCCTGTCGAGGTGATCGACGCCGTCATCGCGCGCGCTGACGCCTGGGAGCCGCAGCTCAACGCGCTCTGGGCCTATGACCCGGAGGCCGCGCGGGAGAGCGCGAAGCAGTCCGAGACGCGCTGGATGAGGGCTGAGCCGCTTGGCGCGATCGACGGCGTGCCCGTCACGATCAAGGAGAACATCGCGACGAAGGGGACGCCGGTCCCATTGGGCACCGCGGCCGTGACGCTGGTGCCGGCGGCGGCCGATGCGCCGCCCTCGGCCCGCACGCGCGAGGCCGGCGGCGTCATCTTCGCGAAGACCACCATGCCCGATTACGGCATGCTGTCCTCCGGCCTGTCGAGCTTCCATAAGCTGGCGCGCAATCCATGGGACCTTTCGGCCAATCCAGGCGGTTCCAGCGCCGGTGCTGCTGCGGCGGCCGCCGCCGGTTACGGTCCCTTGCATATCGGTACCGATATCGGCGGCTCGATCCGCCTGCCGGCAGGCTGGTGCGGTCTCGTCGGCCTGAAGCCTTCGGCTGGACGCCTGCCGATCGACCCGCCCTTCATCGGGCGGGCCGCCGGGCCGATGACGCGCACCGTCGCCGACACCGCGCTCTACATGTCGGTGCTGACCAAGCCGGACTGCCGCGACACGATGGCGATCCCCTATCAGGAGCTCAACTGGCTCAACCTTGCCGGCTCGGTGAAAGGCCTGAAGATCGGCCTGTGGCTGGATGCGGGCTTCGGCCAGGCCGTCGGCGCCGAGACGCTCGCGGCCGTGCAGAGCGCCGCCGCGATCCTCGCCGATGCCGGCGCGACCATCGTGCCGATCCAGCCCTTCCTGACCCGAGCCATGATCGACGGGCTCGACCGCTTCTGGCGGGCACGGGGCTATGAGGACGTCTCGCGTCTGCCGCCGGAGCAGCAGGCCAAGATCCTGCCCTATATCTTCAACTGGATCGTGACGGCCAAGGACTTCTCGGGGCGCGACGTCTATACCGGCTTCGCCCAGATCGAGGCGATGCGCAACGCTCTCCATGGCGCGCTCAGGGACGTCGATTTCATCATCTCGCCGACGGCGCCGGAGCCGTCCTATCCGGCCGAATGGGCCTCGCCCTTCAACGATCCGCAGCGGCCCTTCGAGCATATCGCCTTTACGGTCTCGGCCAATATGGGCGGCCAGCCGGCGCTGTCGATCAATTGCGGCTATTCCAGCGGTGGCCTGCCGATCGGCCTGCAGATCATCGGCCAGTCCTTCGACGATCTCGGCGTCCTGCGTCTCGCCCAGGCCTTCGAGGAGATGCGAGGTCCCGCACGCCCATGGCCGAAGCTCGCAAGCTAAGCTCTGCGAGAACATCCGCCAGCTGAGAGAGTTGAAGCGCATTTACGGCCCTCGCCGGATGGGACGCGCATCCTGTTCGGCTGCCCGCCGGGGACGTTCAGCCTGCCGGAGCACGAAGCGGCACCGCGCCTGCTCGCGATGATGCTGAAGGTTTGGCCGCAGCTTGCCGGCTACAAGGTCAAGCATTGCTGGGGCGGGGAGGTCGGGACGGCCGCCGACAAGATCGCGCATATGGGCAAGCGGGGCGGCGTCGACTTCGCCATTAGCTGCAATGGCAGCAGCGTGGCGCTGATGACCTGTCTCGGCCACCAGTCCGCGCTACGACACGAGATCCCGGGAAGAGGCCGCAATCTCGATTCCAAGGACGCGTTGCCGGCGGATTGGTGAACCAGTTGGTTCCCAGCATGTGGAAAAGCCATCACCTACTTGGCCTTGCCCAGCGTGGTATTCCAGCCCGACCATCATAACGCTATGTGAGTTGGCGCAGGCTCTTGGAGTGAGTCATACGGACCTGGTCATGCCTGATGCGAACCAAGAGTTGGGCAGGCACAGGGAGAAGTGAAGAAGCGCGTGCTGCGACTGCTTGGGATATCAGCAGTTGTCATGTCGACGTACGGAGTTGGCCCCCAGCCGACATTGAGAAGGGCCGCTTTCCGGCATTGTCGTGGCGTCGGCTGCCCAGCGACCGGACATGGCGCAGCGGCGACGGCATGCCCGATCGCTCGTCCAATCGACGCTCGTAGGCACCGTCATGCACCCCTTCGGTTGGGCCTTTCCGCGCGGCGCGCTGCCGTCGCCTCGTAACCGGCTAGCTCTTCGCGCGCGACGGCCAGGAAGCCGTCGACGAGAGGGTCGGTGCGATAGTGGTTCGGAAACATCGCGTGGCCGTGGAACATCACCTCGGGCTTGAAGGGACGGAAGACGATTCCGCTGTGCCTGTAGTCATCGGCGGCGATAGGGTTGACGATGCCGATGCCGAGCCCTTGCTCGACGAGTGCGCAGATCGCCGCGCTGAAGGGAGTCTCGATCGCTAGATGACGCCGTACTCCGGCATCCTGGAAGATGCGGTCGACGCGGGCCCGCGCACCATCCTCCATCGACAGCGAGATGAAGGCCTCGCCTTCGAGATCCTTGGCCTTGATGCAATCGCGCTTGGCGAGCGGGTGCTCTGGCGGCAAGGCGCAGACACCCGGGATCACATAGAGCGGGCGATGTTCCACGCGCGGTATGTCGATCACGTTCGCGACGAAACCGATATCGCAATAGGATGACGACATCCAACGCGTCACCGTGCCGTCATGGCCCATCTGCAGCGAGATGCTCACCTGCGGAAAGCGCTCCTTGAAGCGACGGATGCAGCGCGGGACGAAGCCCAGCGCCATCACCGGCATCGCCGCGATGCGCAAGCGGCCAGAGCCGAAGTTGCGGATATCGCGGGCTGCGTAAGAGAGCGTCTCCAGCCCGATATGGCTGCGCTCGACCTCGCGATAGAAGGCCAGGCCTTCCTGCGTGGGCTGGATGCGGCCGGCTTTCCGCTCGAACAGCTTCAGATCGAGCTCGGCTTCGAGTTCGGCGATCAGGCGGCTGATGCTGGGTTGCGATGTCCGTAGTTCCAGCGCCGCGGCTGTCATCGAGCCGCGCAGGATGATGGTCCGAAAAGCGTCTACCTGTCGGAGATTCATCGGCATACTCATATCACAGGTGAATAGAAGGTCGAAAAACTGAGATTTGACCAGATAGCCGACCAAGACAATACTTTTGGCCATGTCACCGCGCCCGACCATCGCAGCGACGTCCCGCCTGACCGGCATGACCTGCCTGCGCTGCGACGCGCCTTGGCCGGTCGCGGATTACGAGGCGGGTTGCCCGCGCTGCGCGGCCGAGGGGCATGCCTCAAATCTGCGGCTGACCTATGCGCCCGGCGCGCCCGGTGCCGTTCTGCCTTACCCGGCGGCGCTTTCGCTGGGTGAGGGCGACACGCCGCTCGTCGAGCTGCCGGAATTGGCGAAGGAGCTGAAGCTCGGTCGGCTTTCCGCCAAGCTCGAATGGTGCAATCCCACCGGCTCGCACAAGGACCGGATGAGCGCCCAGCTCATCGCGCGGGCTCTCGATCGTGGCGCAAGCTCTGTCGTTGCGGCGTCGAGCGGCAATGGCGGGCTTTCGATCGCAGCCTATGCCGCCCGCTCCGGCCTGGCCGCCGAAATCGCGGCAACCGATGCGCTGCCGCAAAGCTATCGCAGAGCCATCGCTGCGCATGGTGCGACGCTCGCCAGTTTCGGCGACAGCATGGCGCGCTGGCATCACCTGGCGCAGCGGGTTGGCGAAGGCGCATTCGCCGCTACGAACTACAAGGTTCCCGCCATCGGCACGAATCCGTTCGGCGTAGATGGGTACAAGACGATTGCGGCCGAGCTCGCTGTCGCGGGCAAGCCGGATTTCGTCATCGTTCCCTGTTCGCGCGGCGATCTGCTGTCCGGCATCCGCTTCGGCTTCGAGGAGGCCGGCGGCATCATGCCGATGCTGGTCGCCGCGGAACCGTTCCCGCGGCTCGCGCAGGTTCTCGCCGGTGCCGATTATCGCGGGTCCTTCGAAGGGCGGACGGCGCAAGTCTCGATCGCCGGCAATACCGTGACATGGCAGGCGGTCCAGGCGCTGCGGACCAGCGGCGGTCGCGCCATCCCGATCGAGGATGCTGCGGCGCGGGCAGCGCAGGAGCGGCTTGCGGCCTGTGGACTGCATGCCGAGCTTTCGGCCGCCTCGGCGCTCGCGGCTGCGGCAAAGCTCGCGCAGGACGGCGCGCTTGCAGGCCGCCATGCGGTCATCGTGCTGACGGGCTCTGGCCTGCGCGACCCCGGCGATCCCGGGTGGGCTTCGGAGCCCCGAAACGACGCTGCTTCGGAAGCGGCGCACATAGCCGGCAACGACCGGCGCTTCACCACCGAGAACCGATCCATCGGTCCAACAGAGGGAAAACGGATGACCACGCTCGCCTCGCGCCTCGCGGCGCTCTCGGCTTTCGCAGCCGCCGCCTTCACGTTTTCGGTCGCAGCCCAGGCCCAGGGCCTGCCGGCGCTGCCGCAGGCGATCAAGTCCGCAGGCGTCCTGAAGGCAGGGGTGCGCTGCGACCAGCCACCCTACGGCTACAAGGATGAAACCGGAAAATTCGCCGGCGTCGAGACGGAGATGGCGATCCAGATCGCCGCCTGGGCTTTCGGTTCGCCCGACAAGATCGAACTGACCTGCGTCACCGCAGAGAACCGGATTCCGCAGCTCGCGGGCAAGAAGGTCGACATCCTCATCGCGACGCTCGGCATCACGCCGGAGCGGGCCCGCGTGATCGACTTCTCCAAGCCCTACCGCTGGGGCGGTTCGGACATACTGGTTCCCAAGGACAGCCCGATCAAGAAGCTCGACGACGTCGCCGGCAAGACCGTCATCATGCTCAAGGGCTCGACCCAGGCAAAATGGTTCGAGGACAATATGCCAAAGCTCGAAGGGCTTCGGCTGAACACGGCCTCCGATGCCCTGCAGGCGCTGAAGCAGGGCCGCGGCGATGCCTATACGCATGATGCGGCCACGCTCGTCGTCATCGCCGCGAAGGACCCGAGCCTGCGCCTGGTCGGCGAGTCCTTCGCCGTCTCGGACGCGGCGGTCGGCGTGCGCAAGAACGAGCCGGAATGGCTGGCCTATGTCGATGCCGCCCTCGATCGCATGAAGGCCGAGGGCCTCTATGCGAAATGGGTCGACAAGTGGATCCCGGCCGAGATCCGGCCCTTCTATGTCGAGGCCTTCACCAAGCCGAAGCCGAACGCGCGCTGAACGCGACCGCGCGCCGGGAGCGAACCGCTCCCGGCAACCCGACAGCCTGGCAGCGAGAGGAGCGCGTGCCATGGAATTCGACGTCGCCTATCTAACGGCGCAGTGGCCGGCGCTGATGCGCGGCCTGTGGCTGACGGTGCAGGTGAGCGCGCTTTCGATCGTGCTCTCCATCGCCGTCGGCGTGCTCGGCGCGGCTGCGCGCGTGCTTCAGGTGCCCGTGCTCGACAAGCTGGTCGTCGGCTATGTCGAGTTCATCCGCAACACGCCGCTGCTCGCGCAGCTCTTCTTCATCTTCTACGGGTTGCCGGGGCTTGGCCTGCGCCTCTCGCTGTTCTGGTCGGGCGTCCTGTGCCTGACGGTCTGGGCCGGCGCCTATCAGATCGAGAACGTCCGCGGCGGGCTTGAGACCGTCGGCAAGGGCCTGCGGGAGGCCGCCTTTTCGCTGGGCCTGTCGCCTTGGCGCTATTTCCGCCTGGTGGCCGCCCCGATGGCGATCCGCGTCGGTCTGCCGTCGATGCTGAACACCTCGATCTCGCTGCTGAAGAATTCATCCTATCTCCAGGCGATCGGCCTCGCTGAACTGACCTATGTCGCGATCGACCGGATCTCGATGGATTTTCGCACCATCGAGATGTTCACCGCCATCTGCGTGATCTACCTCGCCCTGGTCCTCCTCCTTTCCTTCCTCGCGAGCCGCCTCGAATACCGGCTCAACACGCCGTTCCGGACCTGAGGGAGACGGCGATGGACCTGCTGATCCGCAACCTTCCTTTCATCCTGCAAGGCCTGGCGATGACGCTCGGCCTGGCGCTGGCAACGCTGTTCTTCGCAACGATCATCTCCTTCGTGCTCGGCACGCTGGCGACGCTGCGCTTCGGCTGGCTGCGCGTGCTGGTGAAGGTCTATGTCGAGCTCTTCCGCGACATCCCGCTGATCGTGAACATCTTCTTCGTGTTCTTCGTGGCGCCGCTCTTCGGGCTCGAGCTTTCGCCCTTCGCCGCCGTGACGGTCGGCCTTTCGGTCTGGGGCAGCGCCAACGGCATCGAGATCGTCCGCGGCGGCTTCAACGCCGTTCCCAAGCATCAATGGCAGAGCGCGGCCGCGCTCGGGCTGAAGACCTGGGAGATCTATCTCTTCATCACGGGTCCGCAGGCTCTGCGGGCCATCCTGCCCCCCTTCGTGGGGCTGCTCACGCTGCTGGTGCAGGCGACGTCGCTGGGTGCGCTGGTCGGCGTGAACGAGTTCTTCAAGGTCGGCCAGATCATCGTCGAGCGCACGACGATGATGGAGGGCTGGAACCCGGCCTTCACCGTCTACGCCGCGGTCCTGCTCACCTATTTCGTCATCTGCTCGACGCTGACCTGGTTCGGTCGCTGGCTCGAACGCCGGCTGAAGCGCGACCGCCCGCAGGCCAGGCCGGGGGCGATCCCCGTCGCCCAGCCTGCTGCGCAACTGCCCTGATCTTCACAAACGCACCCCGCCTGCATCCCGAGGAAGCCGTCATGGAATCGAAAGTCAGCCGCCGCTTGACCGAACGTGTCGCCGAAGAGGTCTGCGAGCACATCTACGCCCCGCGCCTAGATCGCGATTTCCGCAGTGTCTTCAGCTACATGAGCGATCTCAATCAGGCTCATGTGCTGATGCTGGCCCGTTGCGGGCTGATCTCGCCGGAGACGGCCAAGGCGCTTGCCGCCGGCCTGCTGCGCATGGAGGAGGAAGGGCCCGAGGTCGTCGAACTCGATCCGCAGCGCGAGGATTCGTATTTCAACTTCGAGGCGCATCTGATCAAGCTGATCGGGACCGAGGCCGGCGGGCGCATGCACATCGCCCGCAGCCGCAACGACCTGACCGCGGCGATCGACAGGCTGCGCGCCCGCGACCTGCTGCTCGATGCGAGCCAGGCGCTGCTTTCGGTCGAGGAACACGCGCTCGACGGCGCCTTCCGCTTCCGCGACGTGGTGATGCCGGGCTATACGCATCTCCAGCCGGCGCAGCCGGTGACCTATGGCTTCTACCTCGCCGGCGTCGCGCAGGCTCTCGAACGCGACCATGGCCGCCTCATGGACGCGTGGGCCCGCACCAATATCAGTCCGCTGGGAGCGGGCGCGCTCGCCGGAACGACCTTCGCCATCGACCGCGACGCGGTGGCACGCGCGCTCGGCTTCGACGGTCTCGTCGAGAACGCGCTCGACGCGGTCGCGACCCGCGATTTCGGGCTCGAGATCCTGTCCGCTCTGACCCAGATCGCGCTGGGCTGGAGCCGCGTCGCGCAGGACTACCACGTCATGGTCTCGCACGAGTTCCAGACGATCGAGTTCCCGGACCGCGTCACGGGCACGTCGAGCATCATGCCGCAGAAGAAGAATCCGGTCGTGCTCGAACATCTCAAGGGCAAGGCCGGCCAGGTGCTCGGCCTCTATGTCGCCTCGGCCACGGCCGTGAAGGGCACGCATTTCACCAACACGATCGACGGCAACCGCGAAGGCATGCGCGGTGTCTGGGAGGCCGGCGAGGAGACGCTGCGCTGCCTGTCGCTCTTCGACCTCATCATTGCCACGGCCCGGCCGAACGCGGCCTTGATGAAGCGGCGCGTCACCGAGGATTTCGCCTCCGCCACCGATCTCGCCGACCTGATGGTGCGCGAAGCCGATCTCTCGTTCCGCGAGGCACATCACGTGGTCGGCGGCGTGGTCCGGGCGGCGATGGATGCGGGCCTGGCGGCCGACGGAATCACCACCGATATGATCGACGCGGCGGCTCAGGAGCAGCTTGGGCGGCCGCTTGGCCTTCCCGATACCCAGGTTCGCGAAAGCCTCGACCCCGCGGCGAGTGTCGCTGCGCGGCTGGCGCCGGGCGGCCCGGCTCCGGAAGCCGTCGCCAGGTCTGTCGAAGCGGCGCAGGCGCGGCTCGAAAGCCGCCGCGCCACGCTCGCCCGCAAGCGCAGCGACCTGCAAGCCGCACGCGAGGAGCTGAAGCGTGCGATGCGGGAGCTCGCCGCATGAGCGCCACGCCGCTGATCAGCCTGCGCGGCATCGGCAAGCGCTTCGGCGCCCATCAGGCGCTCCACGGCATCGATCTCGATGTCGAGGCCGGCAGCGTCGTCGTGCTGATCGGCCCCAGCGGCTCCGGCAAGAGCACGCTGATCCGCTGCATCAACGGCCTCGTGCGGCCGAACGAAGGAACGCTGCACATCGCCGGCCAGCCGGTCGACATCCATCATGAGAGCGCCTGGCAGCAGATGCGGACCGAAGTGGGGATGGTCTTCCAGGACTATTCGCTGTTTCCCCACCTGACGGTGCTGCGCAACATGACGATCACGCCCGAGCGCCGGCGCGGTGTTCCGCGTGCGAAGGCGGAAGAGGAGGCGCGGGCCCTGCTGGCGCGCGTCGGCCTCGCCCACAAGGCCCTCGACTATCCGTCCGCGCTCTCCGGGGGGCAGCAGCAGCGCGTCGCGATCGTCCGTGCGCTCGCCATGCGGCCGAAGGCGCTGCTCTTCGACGAGCCGACCTCTGCACTCGATCCCGAAACGATCGGCAGCGTCCTCGACGTGATGAAGGACCTCGCCCGCGAGGGCACGACCATGATCGTCGTCACGCACGAGATGGGCTTCGCCCGCGAGGTCGCCGACCGCGTCGTATTCATGGCCGAGGGACGGATCGTCGAGGAAGGATCGCCCGCGGCCTTTTTCGGCGATCCCCGCCAGGAGCGCACCCGCGCCTTCCTGTCCAGCATCAGACCTTTCGGAGAAGCCGTCCATGGCTGAGCCGTCCGACGCCCTGGCGCCGCAATTCACCACCGACCCGTATTGGTGGGACGCCGCCCCGCCCGAGACCGCGCGCGACCCCTTGCCCGAAGAGACCGATGTGCTGGTCGTCGGCTCCGGCTATTGCGGGCTCTCTGCGGCAGCGGAGCTTGCGCGCAACGGTGTCGACGTAACGGTCGTCGATGCTGAGGAACTCGGCGCCGGTGCTTCCACGCGCTCCGGCGGCATGGTCTCCAGCGGCCAGAAGCTCGTCATCGGCGGTGCGATCAAGGGCGTCGACGCCGCGCGCATGGAACGGCTCCTGGAGGACTCGCTTTCCTCCTACGAACATCTCAAGACGTTGATCCGCGAGAAGGAACTGGATGCCGACCTCGGTGTCTTCGGCCGCTATTTCGGCGCCCATGTGCCTGGCCATTACGATCGGCTGCTTCGCCAGGGCGAACTTCTGGCCCGGCATACCAGCGTCACCGTCCACAATATCCCGAAATCGCGCCAGCACGAGGTGACCAGGACGGATTACTACCATGGCGGCATCGTCATCGACGACTATGGCGGCCTGCATCCGGCGAAATACCATCGCGCCTTGCGCGAACTCGCCCGGGCCAACGGCGCGAAGCTGCGCTCCCATGCGCCCGTTCTCAACGTCGGTTTGCTCGAAAACGGCTTCCAGCATGTCAAAACGGGGCGCGGCATGGTCCGCGCGCGCCATGTCTTCTTCGGCACCAACGGCTATAGCGATAAGGCGAGCGGCTTTCTGCACCAGCGGATCGTAGGCGTGCGCAGCTACCAGATCGCGACCGAACCGCTGCCGCCTGAGTTGATGGCCGAGATCAATCCCGGCCGGCGGATGATTACGGATTCCAGGCGGGAGCTGATCTATTCGCGGCCCTCGCCGGACGGGACGCGCATTCTGTTCGGTAGCAGGCCGGGGATGTTCAGCCTGCCCGAGCGCGAGGCGGCGCCGCGCCTGCACGCGATGATGCTGAAGGTCTGGCCGCAGCTTGCCGGCTACAAGGTCACGCATTGCTGGAGCGGGAAGGTCGGTATGACCGCCGACAAGATCGCGCATATGGGCAAGCGAGGCGGTATCGACTTCGCCGTTGGCTGCAATGGCAACGGCGTGGCGCTGATGACCTATCTCGGCCACCAGTCGGCACTGAAGCTGCTCGGGAAGCAAAATCGCAAGAGCGCGTTCGACGATCCTGCTTTCCCGGAGATTCCCGTGCCGCTCTATGACGGCCGGCCGTGGTTCCTGCCCATCGTCAGCGGCTGGTATCATCTCCAGGATGCGATCGAGCGACGCCTGGCCAGGCTTTGAGCGGGAAGGGCCAGGCAAAGCGCCGCCAGGCGACCGAGCCTAGCCAGCAGCACCGAACGATCGGGATTAGCCTTCGACGAAGCCGGCTACGGCCAGGATGGTCGCGAGGCTTGCGACCATGCCGGACAAGCTGGCGGATTTCTCGACATCGATCCACTCGCCCAACGAATGCGCCCGACCGCCCGTGCCACCTGAACCGATCTTGATCGCGGGAATGCCGAGGCTCATCGGAATGTTCGCATCGGTCGAGGACGCTTCGAGGCGGGGCGCAAACCCGCCCGCTTCCAAGGCAGCCTTCGCGTAGCGGACGATGTCGGCATCCTTGGGGGTGTTTCCGGCGGGGCGGTCCCCCAAAGTACGGATCTCGACCGAAATGGCGCCTTCGCTGGTCGAGCGAGCAGCGTTTTCCCGCGCTACGGCTTCGGCAATGATCTCACGGCATCGCGCGTCGAGCCTTGCGAGCTCTTCGGCGGATTCCGATCGCAGGTCGATATCGACCCAGCTTTCCTCGGGGATGGCGTTCACGGAGGTTCCGCCGCCGACGATCGATGCGCAGAAGGTGGTGCGCGGGGTTTCCGGCACCTGGATGCGGCCGAGCTCCGAAACCAGATGGGCCATGGCATTCATCGGGTTCACGATGCCGAACGCCCCGAAGCTGTGCCCGCCCGGCCCCTTGAACCGGATGGAATAGCGTTTCGAGCCAACGCCGCCGACGACGATCTTGTCGACCTGCGGGCTGTCGACGGTGATGAAGGACGCGATCCTGTCCCGGTAACGCCCCTGCGTGAAGAGGTGGCGTACCCCACGCAGGTCGCCCAGGCCTTCCTCGCCGACATCGCCGACGAAAAGAATGTCGTTGCGCGTGCGGATGCCGGCTGCATCCAGCGCCCGAATGAAAGCCAGCAGGACGGCGAGGCTGCAGGTATCGTCGCCGACGCCCGGCGCATAAAGCTTCGTCCCTTCCCGGCGCACGGTGACATCCGTGCCTTCCGGGAAGACCGTATCGAGATGGGCGGCGACCACGATGAGAGCCCCGTTGCCGGCACCGCGCCTCAGGCCCATGACATTGCCGATCTCGTCTTGCTCGACATCCTCCAGGCCATGCGCGCGCAGCATTTCGAGATAGGCGGCGGCGCGCCTGTCTTCCTTGAACGGTGGGGCCGGAATCTCGGTCAAAGTGATGATGTCGGCAACGGTCCGATCGTGATCGGCGTCGAGTTTCCCGATCGCCGCCTTGAAAGCCGGGTGGCCCGTGATCCTGGCGATCTCCAGCGCATGATCGTGCGGCATGATGAGACTCTCTGATAGGGCGTCGGGTGGATTGCAGCAGGCCTCTGATTAGCGGAGGATTCGGATGCCGAGAAGCGCCGACGCCACACGGCAGGCGCTTATCCGGAATGTGCTCCGGATGGGGCTTGAGGGCTGATCAAAGTCAGTGTCGATCGGCGCGCGGGTCGAGCCAATCCCGAAGCCAGTCGCCCAGCAGATTGACGCTCAGTACCGTCAACATCAGCGCCAGACCTGGCAGGGTAATGATCCACCAGGCGCTGGCGATGTAAGTGCGTCCGTCCGCGAGCATACGGCCCCAGCTCGGCGATGGAGGCTGGATGCCGAGGCCGAGGAAGCTTAGCCCCGCTTCGAGCACGATGGTGCGCGCCAGTTCGAGCGTCGCAACGACGAAGGCCGGTGTCAGAACATTGGGCAGAATGTGCCGGAGCAGCAGGCGCGCATGTCCGGCACCCATGGCGAGGGCGGCCTGCACGAATTCTCGCTCCCGGACCGTCAAAACCTGGGCCCGAATGATGCGGGCGTAGCGAACCCAGCTCGTCAGGGCGAGCACTGCGATCAGGTTGTGCAGGTTGGGGCCGAGCGCGGCGACAACCAGAAGGGCGAGCAGCATCAGTGGAAAGGCGAGCTGGATATCAACCAGCCTCATCAGCACGCGATCGTACCAGCCGCCGAAATAGCCGGCGACCAGCCCCAGCAGAACGCCGACGATGCCGCCGAGGATCACGGCGGAGCCGGCGATCGTCAGCGTTACGCGGCTGCCGGCGATGATGCGGCTCAGGATGTCGCGGCCGAGCTGGTCGGTGCCGAAGGGATGGGCACCGAGCCCGGCCCAGGAGATCGTCGGCGCCAGCATGCGGGCGCGCAGATCGCCGCGCGTGGGGTCAGGCAGGCCGAGCCAAGGGCCGGCGAGGGCCAATGCGAGCAGGATCACAAGCAGCGCTGCGCCGGTGAGGCCGAGCCAGTTCGCGCGCTGGCGGCGCAGGAACGAGAGGATCCTCATGACGCCTGCCGAATACGCGGATCGATCAAGGTGTAGAGCAGGTCGACCAGGAGATTGACTACGACGAAGATGGTCGCGACCACGGCGACGCCAGCCTGCACGACCGGGAAATCCTTGGTTTCGATCGCCTGAACGATCAGCCGCCCGACGCCCGGCCAGGCGAAGACGGTCTCGGTTACGGCCGCGCCGCCCAGCAGTTCGCCCGCCAGGATGCCTGTCATCGTGACCACGGGGATGAGGGAGTTCCGGCCGACATGCCAGATATAGACGCGGCGGGGAGCGAGGCCTTTCGCGTAGGCCGTGCGGACATAATCGTCCCGCATCACGTCGAGCATCGAGGAGCGCAACAGGCGCGCGATACTGGCCGTGGTGAAGCAGGCCAGGGTCACGGCCGGCAGGACCAGGTTCTGCCATTCGCCGTAGCCGCCCGTCGGGAACCAGCCAAGCTGCACGGCGAAGAGGAGGATGAGCATGATGCCGAGCCAGAAGGACGGCGTGGCCTGGCCGAGCAGAGCGACAAGCAGCACCAGTCCCTCGATCGCCGAGCCGCGATAGATCGCAGCCAGTGCTCCGGCCAAGCCGCCGACGAGAACGCCGATCACCAGGGCGCTGCCCGCCAGAAGCGCCGTCGCCGGCAGCCTCTCGAGCACCACGTCGAGCGCCGGGCGCGCGAACTGGAAGGATTGTCCGAAGTCGCCCTTCAGCGCATGGAGAAGGAAGGTCAGATATTGCTGAAGCAGCGGCTGGTCGAGCCCAAGCTGCGTGCGCAGCTCCTGCAATTCCTGCTCCGTCGCGCCGATCGGCAGCAGGAGCACGGCGGGGTCCCCCAGCAACCGCGAGACGACGAAGACGATCGTGACCACGCCCCAGATCGCGATCAGGCCCTCGCCGAGGCGGGAGGTCAGGTGGCGCGGCATCCGACGGCCTCCATCGTCACGACATTCGTCAGAGCTTCAGCCCGTAGATCTCGACAGCTGCCTGTCGCGAGATGCGCTCCTCGCGTAGATCGCGTTCGACCAGTGCACGGTCGCGCTTCTTCGGATCGCCGAAGCCGCCGCCGCCGGCCGCCACCATGCCGACCCATTCGCCGGGCTGGAGGATACCGGCGCGACGGTCGAGCGGCTTGGCACCGGGCGAAAGCTCGACCCGCGCGGTCAGGCCGTCCTGGCCGCCCTTGAGGCCGAAAGGGGGCACGATGCTGTTGGTGCCGCCGGCCGAGATGCGGGCGGTATGGTCGAGCATCTCGACACGCCGGCGCAAGGTCATGCCGCCACGGTATTCGCCCGCGCCGCCGGAATCCTGCACCAGCTCGTAGCATTTCACCATGACTGGATGCTCGATCTCGAGCGCCTCGATCGGCAGATTGGCGGTGTTCGTCGTGTTGACCTGCACGCCGTCGAGCCCGTCCTTGTCGGCGCGCGCGCCCATGCCGCCGCCGTGCATCTCGTTATAGACATAGAAGCGGCCGGTGCGCGGATGGATTCCGCTGGTCGTCAGCAGCGTGCCGCCGGTGGAGGCCGCGGCGATCCGCTCCGGCACGACACCGGCGAGCGCGGCGAAGATCATGTCGACGAGGCGCTGGCCGATATCGGTGCGGCTGTAGACGGCCGCCGGCGGCGTCGCGTTCAGTACGGAACCCATTGGCGCGGAGACATGGATCGGCCGATGGAAGCCGGCATTGGCCGGCAGATCGGGGTCGACGATTGCCTTCACGGCAAAATACACGGTCGCCAACAGCGCCGTATAGACCATGTTGATCGGCGCCCGGACCTGCGGCGGAGCGTCCGGGAAATCGACGAAGATCTCCTCGCCCTTCACATCGATCACGACCTGCAGATCCATCACGCCATCGACGAGATTGCTGTCGAAGTCGTGGCGGAAGCTGTAGGTGCCGTCCGGAATCTGTGCGATGCCGGCGCGCGTGCGCCGCTCGGTATAGTCGAGCACCTGCGCGCCAGCTGCGCGCACGGTTTCCGCGCCGTATTTGTCGCAGAGCGCCTGGTAGCGCTGCACGCCGAGGCGATTGGCCGCCATCTGGGCGCGGAAATCGTTGATGCGCTCACGCGGAACCTGACAGTTCAGCAAGATGAGCTGCATCAGGTCTTCCTGCAGCACGCCCTCGCGATAGAGCCGCACGGGCGGAATGCGCAGCCCTTCCTGGAAGATATGGGCGTGGCCGCGATCGACGAAGTCGGAATGGTGCGCGAGGTTCGTCACCCAGGCGACCAGCTTGTCGGCGTGGAAGATCGGCTCGAGGAAGACGATATCGTTGAGATGCGTGCCGCCGCCGGTATAGGCGTCGTTGCCGATGAAGACGTCACCGGGGCGCACGGTCGAGAGATCGTGGTTCTTGAAGACGTGGTCGGCGATGCCAAGCAGCGAGCCGAGATGGACCGGGATGTGCTCGGCCTGCGCGATGGTGCGGCCCTGCGCGTCGAACAGCGCGGTCGAGCAATCCTGCCGCTCCTTGATATTGGTCGAGTAGGCGGCGCGGATGATCGCCTTGCCCATTTCCTCGACGATGGTGGTGAGCGCGCTGCCGATGACCTCGACGGTGATCGGGTCGAGCTGCGTCTTGACGGTGTCGAGCATGGTCAGCCCTCGAGGATGAGGTTGAGATGGGTGTCGACGGTCGCGGTCTGTCCGGGCAGGACGAGCGTGGTCGAATCCATCTGGTCGATGATGGCGGGGCCGGCGATCGTGTGGCCGGGGCCGAGCAGGGCGCGGTCGTAGATCGGGCAGTTGGTGAAGCCGCCAGTTTCCGGCAGCCAGACTTCGCGATGGGCCGTGACGGCGGCCTCGACCGGGCCGGTCGCAGGCGGATAGGCCTTGAGGTCCGCCTTGGGCACGAGACCGACCGCTTCGATACGCAGCGTCGTGATCTGCACCGGCTCCTCGGCGGCGATATAGCCATAGACCTGCTTGTGGATGCGCTCGAACTCGGCGCGCAGCTTGACCAGCGCGTCGGCGTCGATCGGACCGGCAGGGCAGGGCACCGTCAGCTCGTAGCCCTGGCCGCCATAGCGCATGTCGACAGAGCGAAGCAGCGAGCGCCGTGCCTCCGGGATTTCCTCCTGGGCGAACCAGTCCTGCCCGCGCTCTTCCAGGCCGGCGAAGCCGCTCTCCATGCCCGGCACGCCGTCAGTGCTCAGAGGCAGGAGGCGAGTCAGCGAGAGGTTGGTCCGCAGGTCGGTCAGCAGCAGGCCGAGCGCGCACATGATGCCCGGATATTTCGGGATGACGAGGCGCGGGATATCGAGCTCTCGCGCGAGGCGTGCGGCATGGATGGGGCCGGCGCCGCCGAAGCCAAGCATGACATAGTCCCGCGGATCATAGCCGCGCTCGACCGAGATCACGCGGATCGCCTTCGCCATGTTGGCGATGACCACGCTGATGATGCCTTGCGCCGTTTCCATGACGCCGAGGCCAAGCTTGTCGGCCAGTCGCCCGATCGCCGCCTTGGCGCGGGCCTGGTCGATCTTCATGCGGCCGTTGAGGAGATGGGTCGGGTTCAGCACCTGCAGCACGACATTGGCGTCGGTAACCGTCGGCTCTTCGTTACCGCGTCCATAGCAGACCGGGCCGGGATCGGCGGCGGCCGAGCGCGGTCCGACCTTGAGCAGGCCGCCGGCATCGATATGGGCGATCGAGCCGCCACCGGCGCCGACCGTATGGATGTCGAGCATCGGCAGCTTCAGCGGGTAGCCATGGACAATGGCGTCGTTCGACATCTGCGGCCGACCGCGGTCGATCAGCGAGACGTCGGTGGATGTGCCGCCCATGTCGAAGGTGATGACGTTGTCGAAGCCGGCAAGACCGCCGACCGACAGCGCGCCGATGACGCCGGCAGCCGGCCCGGAGAGCACCGTGCGGGCCGGAAAGTTCTGCGCGACCTCCGAGGAGATGACGCCGCCATTCGACTGCGTCAGATGCGGATGGGCATCGATGCCGATCTCGGCAAGCCGCGGCTGCAGCTTCGAGAGATAGGACTTCATGATTGGGCCGAGATAGGCGTTCACGACCGTGGTCGAGAGCCGCTCGTATTCGCGGAACTCGGGCGCGACCTCATGCGAGATCGAGACGAAGGCGCCCGGCATCTCCTCGGCAAGGATCTCCTTGACGCGCTTCTCATGCGCCGGCTCGATGAAGGAGAACAGGAAGCATACGGCAACGGTGCTGATGCCCTGCTCCTTGAGCTTGCGGGCGGCCGCGCGGACCTCCTCCTCGTCGAGGGCTGTGTGGATGCTGCCGTCGAAACGCACGCGCTCGCTGACTTCCAGCCGCTTGTCGCGCGTCACCAGGATGCGCGGCTTCTGCGTCTGGATGTCGTAGAGGGAATCGCGCTTCTGGCGGCGCAATTCCAGCACGTCGCGAAAACCCTTGGTGGTGATCAGTCCCGTCTCGGCGCCGCGCCCGACGATCAGTGCATTGGTCGCGACCGTCGTGCCATGGCCGAAATAGACGACGTCGATCTTCTGCCCGGTTGCCTTGGCAACTTCTGTGACGCCCTGCTCGATGCCGCCGGCGATGCCGAGCGAGGGGTCCTGCGGCGTGCTCGACACTTTCCAGACATGGATTTCGCCATGCGTCTCGTCGAACATGCAGACATCGGTGAAAGTGCCGCCTGAATCGACGCCGACGCGCAGCTTCAGGGTGGTTTCGTCTTGAACGGTCATGACGTGGTCGCGATCCGGTTTGATCGGGGTTCAGGCAAGGCTGTGGCGCTGGCGGGCTGTTGAAGCCCGTCGCTCGGGTCGTGTTGGTGGCTGTCAGCGCGTCTTGATATCGATCGCGCGGACCCAGTCGTCGCCGCGCGCCTGCCAGGCGATGCCCTTGGACTGGGCGTAGGTGATCGGCGTGAAGAACATGAAGATCGAGGGAGAGTCCTCGCAGAGCTGCTTGGTCAGTTTGCGGTAGAGCTCGGTACGCTTGGCCACGTCATTGGTCGAGCGGGCCGCCTTCGCGGCTTCGTTGAAGCTCACATTGTCCCAATAGGATTGCGGGTTCTCCTTCTCCCAGAAGTTCAGGAGCCCGCCGGCATCCAGCGTCGGCCATCCCAGCCCGAAATAGGCGGTATCGCCGAGGTTCTTGCCGACGATGTACTTGTTCATGAAGGCGCCGAATTCCATCTCGCGCAATTTCACGGTGACGCCGATCTCGCCGAGCTGGGACGCGACGACCTGGGCAATGTCGGAAGCCTGGATATAGCGCCCTGTGGGTACCTCGAGATCCATGGTCAGCCCGTTGGCGAAGCCGGCCTCCGCCAAAAGCTTCTTGGCCTGCGTGGGATCGTAAGGCACCGGTTTCAGGTCGGGGTTGAAGCCGAAGTAGACGGGCGAGAGCGGCTGGCAGGCGCTGATCTCGGCGAGACCGTCGAGCAATCCGTCATTGATGGCCTTGCGGTCGATGCCGAGGTTGAGCGCGCGCCAGAGCTTCGGATTGTCCTTAAAGGGAGCTTTCAGGGCATTGAGCTTGATGAACATGCCGCGCGTGCCGGCGACGGAGCTGGCATCGGCCTTGCCGCTCGCCTTGATGCGCGCGATCTCGGAGGTGGGAAAGCCGGTGATGAGATCGACATCGCCAGCCTGGAGTGCGGCGATCCGCGAGGAATCCTCCGGGATGATGCGGAAGGTGACATTCTCGAACGCGGGCTTGTCGCCCCAGTAGTCCTTACGGGCCTTCAGCACGATCCGGTCGCCGCTGGCAAAGCGCACGAGCTCATAAGGTCCGCTGCCGAGTGCCGCGACGGAGGGATTGTTCTCCCCGGTCCATTTCGGCGGCATCAGGAGGAACATCGACATCTGGTCAGGCAGGTCGGGATAGGCGCCTTTGGTGACGAATTCGACGACCGTAGGCGAGACGGCCTTGACCTCGCTGATCGCCGCGAACCAGGGCTTGTTGCGTGCGCCGGTCTTGGGGTCGAGCACACGCTCGACATTCCACTTCACGGCCTCGGCATCGAGCTTTTCACCGTTCGAGAAAGTCACGCCTTCGCGCAGCGTAAAGCGCCAGGCCGTGTCGCCGATCGCTTCCCATTTCGTGGCGAGGCCCGGTCGGAGTTTCAGGTCCGGCCCGCGGTCGACGAGCGGCGTGTAGATGTGCGCGGCGACGCTGAGATCCGTGCCGACGGTTGTCGACTTGTCGGGATCGAGCGTGTTGACGTTGCTCGACAGGGCGATGGTCAGGCCGCGTGCCGACGCCGGCGCGATGAGGACTGTTGAGCTAACCCCGAAAGCAAGGGCGGCGACGAACCGGTGGGCGAAAGCCTTATTGCGCATAACAATCCCCTGTTCTTGACTTTGGCGCCAATCTTGAGTTCATGATTGGCATCTGTCAATCGCCCGTCTTAGGATGTTTTGCTCAATGAAGGTGCAGCGGCGCATGACTTCATCTCCGGTCCGCCGGAGAGCAGCGCTGATGAATTGCGGTTCTGCGGCAAAGCAGGCGAAGATGGTTGCGAGCATGCAGGGATTCGCCTGCGGAACATGGCGCTGATGACGTTGGATATTGGGCAGAGCGGCGGAGCTGGAGCCGGCACGCGCAGCGCACGGACGGCGGGCGGCAGCGCGTCCCGCGCCCGCGAACTCGCCAAGCTGATCGAGAAGGACATCAGCACGGGCCGTCTCAGCGCTGGCTCCTGGCTGAAGCAGGTCGATCTCGAGGCACAATACAGCGCCTCGCGGCTCGACATTCGCCAGGCGCTGGACCGGCTGGAGGAGAAGGGCTTCGTCAAGCTGGAGGCCAATCGTGGCTATCGTGTCGAGACTTTCGACAAGGCGCGCTTCCGCAATGTCGTGACGATCCGCGCGATCCTGGAAGTCGCGGCCGCCGCCGAGGTCCTGAAACATATCGACGCGGCGGGGCTCGAGCGATTGCGGCAGCGGGCCGACGATTTCGCAGAAGCCGTCAGCGCAGGAACCGTGATCGCGCAGGAGGAGGCGAACTATGCCTTCCACGCCGCCATGCTCGCGTTTTGCCCGAATGGCGACCTCGTCTCGATGATCTTCGACCTGCGCAGCCGTGTTCCCGTCACGCTGACCCGCGAAAAGAACACCGCAGCGTTGCTCGCGAACACCGTGCGAGAGCACTACGAGATCGTCGAACGCCTGCGTGAACGCGACGCATCCGGCCTGGAAGCTGTGGTTCACAAGCACGTTCTCGGCGGTCTGGAAATCGCCTGACACCATCAAAGGGGATCGAACCCATGCGCGTCGCCATCGTCGGCTTCGGTGGGATCGGGCGCGGCTATGCCGCCTACCTGACCGCCCATGGGCACGAGCCTGTCATCTGGTCCCCGAGCGGCGCGGCGCTCGCGGATTTCGCGGACGATGCGACGTTGACCGCCACGGGCAAGCTCGAATCCACCGTACCGGTTCACATCGCCCGCGATTGCGCCGAAGTGGTAGCCGGTGCCGAGGCGATCATCGTCACGGTTCAGGCCAACGGCTTCAAGGCAGTGATCGATGCGATAGCCCCTCATCTCGCGGCCGGGCAAACCGTCATATTCAGCGCCCATTGCTCGTTCGCGGCGCTTTATCTTCACCGCCTGCTCAAGATGCGCGGGATCGACATTCCGATCGCAGCCTGGGCCACGACCGCCCTGACCGCGCGCAGGAGCGGTCCTCGCAGCGTCCATATCTCCGGCATCCGGGCCAGGCTCGATGTCGCCACCTTGCCTGTCCGTCACGCGCAAGCGGGGCTCGAAACCTGCCGCACGCTCTTCGGAGATCGCTTCGAGCCACGCGAAGACGTGCTGGCGATCCTGCTCAGCAATCTCAATCCGCCGGCCCATGTCGCCAATATGCTCGGCAACCTGACCAGGGCGGAGCGCGGCGAAGACTGGCCGAACTATGGCTCGATCACGCAGGGGGTCGGGCGCATCGTCGATGCCATGGATGTCGAGCGCCTGGCGCTGGCCAAGGCCTTCGGCCTTTCGGTCCGCAGCGTACAGGACCACTATGTTCATTCGTTTGGCGTATCGCCTGGCCCGGTGGGTGAGATGGCCGCAGCGGTCTACAAGAACCGGCCAGAGCTTCTCGGCCCGAAGACGCTGGATACCCGTTTCATCACCGAGGATGTGCCATTTGGGCTGGTCCCTTTGGAAGCACTAGGGCGGGTGGTCGGCTTGAAGTTGCCCTTGCATGAGGCCGGCATCGCGCTGTTCAACGCGATCTGCGCACGGAATTTCCGTGCCGAGAACGACCTTCTGCCAGCGCTCGATCTGGGGCGTCTTTCCGCAGCAGAACTCCGTCGGGAATTGCGGGGAGAGTAGGGTTGTGATCCGAGACCATTTGCTGGATCGCCGGAAGCTGGAGTTTCCGGCCTTCTGATCCGAGACCATTTGCTGGAGCGCCGGAAGCTGGAGTTTCCGGCCTACGATCACGGCGGAGGGCTGGGTGTTCCGCCGGGATTCTGCAGCAGGATCGGTGGCTTGTTGCCGATGGCCCCGTGCGGCCGATCCTCGTTGTAGTATTTGACCCAAGCCTCCATCTTTTCGGCCGCATCCGCAGGTGTCAGGAACCAATGCGTGTTCAGGCACTCGCTGCGAAAGCGGCCGTTGAACGCCTCGATGAAAGCGTTGTCGGTCGGTTTCCCCGGGCGCGAGAAGTCGAGCGTGACGCCCTTGGCATAGGCCCACAGGTCGAGGTCGCGGCTGATGAACTCGGAGCCCTGATCGACCCGGATCGTCCTCGGATAGCCCATTTTCGCGCAGACCTTTTCCAGCGTGGCGACGACATCCTCAGCCCGGTAGCTGAAGCGGGGATCGACGGCCGGCGAGAAGCGCGAGAAGGTGTCGACCACCGTCAACACCCGGATCTTGCGGCCTGTGGCGAGCTGGTCATGGACAAAATCCATCGCCCAGACATCGTTCGGCCGCGTCGCCGGCGCGCGGTCCTCGCGCAGCTTCGCCTTGACCCGTCGCTTGGGCGTCTTGTTCCTGAGCTGCAAGCCTAACTCATTGTAGATCCTTCGAATCCGCTTCTGATTGACATGCCAGCCCTCGCGCCGCAGCAGCACGTCGACACGGCGATAGCCGTAGCGAACGCTTAGTCTCGCAGATCGCCTTGATCCGGGCTGCCAAGGGGGTCTGGTCGGGCCGGCACGATTTGTAGTGGTAGCTCGACGTGTCGAACTCCAGGACCGCACAGGCCCGCCGGATCGACACCTGCCACTCACCACAGACCAGGCTGACGAGCTCGCGCTTGCGACCAGGCCTTAGATTTTTCGGCGGATCGTCCTGCAGCATCTCACGGTCCAGCGCGAGGTCGGCGACGAGCTTGCGCAGCTTCGCATTCTCATCCTCGAGCTGCTTCAACCGCCGCATCTCGGCCGGCAGCAGCCCGTCGTACTTCTTCTTCCAGTTGAACCGAAGGTCCGCGAAGCGAAATAGGTCGCTTGGCTGATCCCGGCCCGCCGGCAGATCTCCGCCACCGGAATGCCGTCCGCGCTCTGCTTCAGAATAAACGCCTTCTGCGCGTCCGAGAACTTCGAATCCTTCATCGCCTTCCGCTCCTCCCAGCCCAAGGGAAACGACACGGAAAACTCTACCTAAAAGCGATCCAGTTTTAAGGGCTCAGATCAGATCTGCGCGAGCGGGTGAAGACCACCGGCATGCGCAACTCGAACACGATGGCGATCGCGCCGACCGCGACGATCTCCAACATCGTCGGCGTCTCGCAGTCGATCGAGCCGTCCTACAGCCAGCTCTACGTCAAGGCGAACATGTCGGGCGACTTCACGGTGGTGAATGCCGGGCTCGTCCACGATCTGAAGGTAAGGGGGCTCTGGGACGAGGTGATGGTCTCCGACCTGAAGTACTATGACGGCAAGGTCAGCCAGATCGACCGCGTCCCGTCCGATCTCAAGGCGCTTTACGCCACCTCCTTCGAGATCTCGACCGAGTGGCTGATCCGGGCGGCCGCGCGTCGTCAGAAATGGATCGACCAGGGCCAATCGCTCAACCTCTATATAGCGCAGCCCTCGGGCCGGAAGCTCGACGAGGCCTATCGGCTGGCGTGGCGGCTGGCCACGGCGAACGCACCGGCATCGTTCATGAGCGTGTCCCGTTCAAGTTCCATGATGAACTGCGGCGCACTGGTCCAGCCGTTCGGGCGATGGCTCAGCAGGTCTGCAAGCGGATGATCGGCGCGTTCCTTCCCGCCATCCTCAAGCCGCTGAAACAGATGCAGAGGCAGGACGCCAAGCGTCTCAGACCGAACCGCTACGGCTCGCGCTACCGGGGCGCACTGCAGTGCCTTCAGCGGCGAGACCGCGATCCCGGACGCAGTGCCGTTGGCCGCAGCCAAGAACTCGGCGAGAGCGTCCAAGCTCTTCCGGTCGTCAGCCCCATCAATCTTGCGCGTCCACGGCCACATGGCCGCAACGAATCACAAGCCGACGTACTTTGCAAATTAGCAATATATTAGCGGGATTAATGCCAATATTTCTTGCGTTTATGCAATTACATTGGCGCGCAGCTGGTGAGAAGATTCGCAGGGCAGGGGCGATCATGGGGATGAAGACGGAGCTATCCGAGCCTGTTCGGCACACGGAAGGCGGATTTACAGCCCATCTCAACGCGTATGTAGAGACGTGTATAGAGGAGAGGGACTGCAAGAAAATGCAGCGTTTTCAGTGCTTAAGAGAGGTGAGTGGCGGAGACGGAGGGATTCGAACCCTCGATACCCTTGTGGGGTATGCTCATTTAGCAAACGAGTGCCTTCAGCCTCTCGGCCACGTCTCCGGCGAGAGGCTCTATGCCTGATTGCAGAGCCGTTTGACAAGCCTTGTCGGCAACTTCCTTCGCTCTGGCTGTGTATGCGTCCAAAGCCGAAGCCGATCAAAGAGCACTCCATTGGTAATGGAGCATGTGAGAAGCGGAGAGGTGCAGAGGCTAGGCCAAAGGCTGCTGCGCAGGAGCCTTGCGCCAGCTTGCCTTGCTCATGCCGCGGGCAGTCACTAGATTGATCCCGTCCGTTGGGGTGCCGAGAGGCTGAGAGGCGTGGTTCGCGCCAACCCATCGTACCTGATCCGGGTAATGCCGGCGAAGGGAACGGTCTTCGGCAGACATCGTGCTCGTGCCCCAGGCCGCTGCCTTCCCGGGAGCAGGGAAGATCATGACGGCGGAACGCCCTCATTCAGACTTCAATGTCGCAGTGGTCGGCGCCGGCGTCGTTGGCCTCGCCTGCGCGACCGAATTGCTGGCGCGCGGCGCTTGCGTGACCATCCACGAGCGCGGCCCACGCATCGGTGCCGAGGCCTGCTCCTGGTATGCCGGTGGCATGCTCGCGCCGTGGTGCGAGGGCGAGAGCGCCGAGGAGCCGGTGATCCGGCTCGGGCAGCAGGCGGCCGATTGGTGGGAGCGCCATGCCGGTGGTGTCGTCCGCAACGGTACGCTCGTCGTCGCGCCCAGCCGGGACCGCTCGGAGTTGCGCCGCTTCGGCGAGCGCACCAGCCATTTCGAGGAGATCGACGGCGAGGCCATTTCCGGCCTGGAGCCCGATCTCGCCGGGCGTTTCTCGCGCGGGCTGTTCTTCGCGGGCGAAGGCCATCTCGATCCGCGCCAGGCGATCGCGGCTTTGGCCGAGCGGCTGGCCTCGAACGGGGCTGCGATTCATTTCGGCAGTGCCGTGGAACCCGCCGATCTCGATGCCGATATCGTCCTCGACTGCCGGGGGCTGGCAGCGCGCGATATCCTGCCCGATCTGCGCGGCGTCAAGGGCGAGATGCTGCTGCTGCGTAGCGACGATATCAGCCTGTCGCGGCCGGTCCGGCTGCTGCATCCGCGCATCCCGCTCTATATCGTGCCGCGCGCGGATGGGTTGTTCATGGTCGGCGCGACCATGATCGAGAGCAGCGAGCGCCGCCGCATCTCCGCCCGCGCCATGCTGGAGCTGCTCGGTGCTGCCTATGCGCTGCATCCGGCCTTCGCCGAGGCGGAGGTGGTCGAGATCGGCACCGATGCCCGCCCGGCCTTTCCCGACAACCTGCCGCGGCTCACGCGTCACGGCCGGGTGATCCATGTTAACGGGCTCTATCGCCACGGTTTCCTGCTCAGCCCCGCCATGGCGCGGATGGCGGCCGAGGCCGTGCTGAACCCGCAAGCAACACCGGAGATGCTGCATGATCTTGCTGCTTAACGGCGCGCCCCAGACGGTTGCCGCGAAGACGCTGGCCGAGGCGCTGGCCGAGCTGGGCTTTGGCGGCCGCATCGTCGCGACCGCCGTAAACGGCGATTTCGTGCCGGCTCGCAAGCGCGCCGAGACTCATCTGAGCGAGGGCGACCGCGTCGAAATCGTCGCACCGATGCAGGGAGGCTGAGATGGCATCCTTCTATGGCTTTGAGCCGCAGAACCCGCTTTTCCTGGGTACGGCGCAATATCCGTCGCCTGCGATCCTCGCCGAGGCGGTGAAGCGCTCAGGGGTGGAGGTCGTCACGGTTTCGCTGCGCCGGGAATCGTCGGGAGGCGCCGGCCAGGCCTTCTGGGCCTTGATCCGTGAGCTCGGCGTCAAGGTTCTCCCCAACACGGCCGGCTGTCACACCGTCAAGGAGGCAGTGACCACCGCGCAGATGGCGCGCGAAGTCTTCGGCACCGACTGGATCAAGCTCGAGGTGATCGGCGAGGACGATACGCTCCAGCCGGACGTGATCGCGCTTGTCGAGGCCGCGCGCATCCTCGCCAATGACGGCTTCAAGGTCTTTCCATATACCACCGAAGACCTCGTCGTTGGCGGGCGGTTGATTGATGCCGGTTGCGAGGTCTTGATGCCATGGGGCGCGCCGATCGGATCGGGCAGGGGGCTCAACAACCCCTATGGTTTGCGTAGCATGCGCCAGCATTTCCCGGATGTGCCGCTCGTCGTCGATGCCGGCATCGGCCTGCCCTCCCATGCCGCGCAGGCGATGGAGCTGGGCTATGACGGCATCCTGCTCAACACCGCCATCGCCAAGGCGGGCGATCCCGCCGCGATGGCCGAGGCGTTCGCGCTCGCCATCCGCGCCGGCCGCCAGGCCTTCGCCGCGCAGCCGATCGAGGCGCGTGACATGGCCGCTCCCTCCACGCCCGTCATGGGCAAAGCCTTCCTCGCCTGAAAGACTTACTCCGCATGAAGCTCGACCCGTTCTATCCCATCTTCGACAGCGCCGACTGGCTGGAGCGGATGCTGCCGCTCGGCGTCAAGCTGGTACAGTTGCGCGTCAAGGATCGCCCCGAGACCGAGGTCGCCCGCGAGATCGCGCGGGCGAAGGCGCTCTGCGCCGCGGCCGGCTGCGTGCTCGTGATCAACGACTATTGGAAGCTCGCCATCGCCGAGGGCTGCGAATGGTTGCACCTCGGCCAGGAGGATCTCGACGAGGCCGATCTCGGCGCGATCCGCAAGGCCGGGCTGAAGCTCGGAATCAGCAGCCATGACGAGCCCGAGCTTGAGCGCGCGCTGGCGGCGAAGCCGGACTATGTCGCGCTCGGCCCGGTCTATCCGACGATCCTGAAGCGGATGCGCTTCGGCCCGCAGGGGCTGGAACGGCTCGGCGAATGGAAGCGCCGGATCGCGGACCTGCCGCTGGTCGGCATCGGCGGCATTTCGCTGGAGCGGGCACCGGGCGTCTTCGAGGCCGGCGCCGACATCGTCGCCGCGGTGACCGACATCACCTTGAACGCCGATCCCGAGGGTAGATTGAAGGCCTGGGTCGCGGCGACGCGGAAGTATGCGAGGACAGCCTGAACGTCATTGCGGGGCGGGCTGTAGGCTCAAGCCCGGAAACCATGAGCAGGACATTCCGTCATGGTCGGGCTTGTCCCGACCATCCACGTCTTTCTTTGTGGAGGGCGGTGTTCAAGACGTGGATGCTCGCCACAAGGGCGAGCATGACGAGAGCTGGACAACGTCGTGTCCCGGAATGACGGAGTGGTTCCGGCGCTCTCAGCTCTCGGCCTCAGCCGACATTGTGTGGCCGTCGACATGGCCGAGGCTGCGCTCGGGGTCGAGCCGGTCGCGCACGCGCTGCTTCAGCACCTTGGAATCCGGGAAGCCGCCATCGACCTTGCGGTCCCAGATCAATTCGCCGTCGTAATGGATCTGGAATATCCCGCCGGTGCGCGGGATCAGGGCGACCTCGCCGAGATCCTGCCCGAAGGTCGAGAGCAGCTCCTGCCCGAGCCAGGCCGAGCGCAGCATCCAGTTGCACATCGAGCAATAGGTGATGGCGATGCGGGGGGCGGGCTTGGTCTGGGTCATGATCGGTCACCGAAGCAGGAGGTCGTCTCCGACATCCTGCTTCGCGAGCCCCGATGCAAGCCCGAAAGCCGCATGGCCGACCGGCGATCGGCTATGAGCTAAGCTTTTGTTTCAACTAAATAAAATGAAGGGGGCTCAAACCTCGTCGATATAGCGCCTGCGCAGGTGGGCCTTGAACACCGAGGCGTCGAGCGGTCGGCCGGTCGCCTCCGTCAGCAGTTCGTCGGTCTGGAGCAGCGAGCCCTTGCCGTGGATATTGGTGCGCAGCCAGCCGACCAGCGGGCTGAAATCGCCCTTGCCGATGCCGGGCAGGATCGAGGGTTCCGCTTTGCAGGCGGCATCGAAGATCTGGGCCGCGGTCATCGCGCCCAGCGTATAGGTCGGGAAATAGCCCCAGCCGCCGGACGGCCAGTGGATGTCTTGCAGGCAGCCGAGCCGCTCGTTCGGCACGGTGACGCCCAGCATGGACTTCATTCCGGCATTCCAGGCCGCCGGCAATTCGGCGAGCGGCATCTCGTCGGCGATAAGCGCCTTCTCCAGCCGGTAGCGCAGGATGACATGGGCCGGGTAGGTGACCTCGTCGGCATCGACGCGGATGAAGCCTGGCTCGACGCGGGTATAGCGGTGCCATAGCGCCTCGCTCTCCCAGGCCGGTCCCGTACCGCCGAAGCTCTCGCGCATCAGCGGCGCGGCATAGGTCAGGAACTGGCGCGAACGGCAGGCCTGCATCTCCATGAGCAGCGACTGGCTCTCGTGCAGGCTCATGCCGCGCGCGGCGCCGACCGGCTGATTGAGATAGCTTTGCGGCCGGCCTTGTTCGTAGAGCGCGTGGCCGGTCTCGTGCAGCACGCCCATCAGAGCCTTGGTGAAATCCGCCTCGTCATAGCGGGTGGTGATGCGCACATCGTTGTCGGCGCCGCCGCAGAACGGGTGGGTCGAGATGTCGAGCCGGCCGCGCTCGAAATCATAGCCGAGCGCCGCCATGAACTTGAGGCCGAGCGCGCGCTGCGTCTCGGTGGCGAAGGGGCCTTCCAGCGCAGGCTGCGCCGGCCGGCGCGCCTGTACAGCCATGGCCTCCTGCGTGAAACCGGGCAGGAAGGCGGCGAGATCGTCGAACAGCGCGTCGATCTTGGCGGAGCGGCCGCCCGGCTCGTAGTCGTTGAGCAGCGCGTCATAAGGCGAGAGCCCGAGCTTCTCGCCCTTGGCCCGGCCGATCTGGCGTTGCAGGTTCAGGACCTCGGCGAGATAGGGCAGGAGCCCGGCGAAATCCGCATCGGCCCGCGCTTGCCGCCAGCGCATCTCGCAGGCGGAGATCGCCTTGCTCGACGCTTCGACCAGTTCGGAGGGCAGGGCGGTATCGACGGTCCAGACACGCCTGATCTCGCGCAGGTTCGCCTTTTCCCAGGCGCCGAGGCTGCTGTCGTTCTCGGCTTCGCCGAGCCAGTCACCGACGCGGGCATCGGTTGAAAGCCCGTGGCGCATGACCTGGAGCAGGGCCATGCTCTCGGCCCGCGTCTCGGCCGCGCCCTTCGGCATCATCACGTCGTTGTCCCATTGCAGGATGCCGATGGCGTTCGACAGGGCGGCGATGCGGCCGAAATGGGCGGAGAGGTCGGAATAGGCGGTCATGCGGCTCTCTGGTGCGGAGGCGGGCGGCGCAATTGAAGTGTTTTCGTCATTCCGGACAAGCCGCGTCAGCAGCGCCAGTCCGGAATGACGATGGTGATCGCTCAGGCGAACAGCTTGGAATACTGCCGCGGCTGCGAGCGCAGATATTGGTTCGGAGCCTTGACGGTGGCGCCGAGCTGCGCCGCCGCGTGCCAGGGCCAGCGCGGGTTGTAGAGGATGCCGCGTGCCAGCGCGACGAGGTCCGCTTCGCCAGTGCCGATGATCGCCTCGGCCTGCTCGGCCTCGGTGATCAGCCCGACAGCCATGGTCGTGATACCCGTCGCCTGCTTCACGGCGCGCGCCAATGGCACCTGATAGCTCGGGCCGAGAGGCACCTTCTGCGTCGCGGAAAGCCCGCCACCGGACATGTCGATGAAATCGGCGCTGCGCGCCTTCGCCGCCGCGGAGAAGGCGATGCTCTGCGCGATATCCCAGCCGCCCTCGACCCAGTCCGTGCCGGAGATGCGGAAGCCGACGGGATAGCCTGCCGGCACCACGGCTCGCACCGCATCGAGCACCGCGAGCGGAAAGCGCATCCGGTTTTGCAGCGAGCCGCCATACTCATCCTCGCGCTTGTTCGAGAAGGGCGAGAGAAACTGGTGCATCAGATAGCCATGGGCGCCATGGAGCTCGATAGCGGCGAATCCGAGCCGCACGGCCCGGCGGGCCGAATCCGCGAAGGCTTCGATCAATCGGCCGATATCGTCTGTGGTGAGTGCGCGCGGTGGCCGGGGATAGTTCTCGAAGCCGATCGGGGAGGGGGCTTCGACCGTCCAGCCGCCTTGGTCGAGGCCGAGCTGGCCGCCGCCCTTCCAGGGCTGGGCGAGGGAAGCCTTGCGGCCGGCATGGGCGAGCTGGATCGCGATCGGCATGTCGGACCAGCGGCGGGCGGCATCGAGCGCCTTGCCGAGCGCGGCCTCCGTCTCGTCGGACCAGAGGCCGAGATCGAAGGGGCTGATGCGCCCGTCCGGCTCGACGGCGGTCGCCTCGATGATCAGGAGGCCGGCGCCCGACAGCGCGAGATGGCCGAGATGGATGGTGTGCCAGTCGCTGGCGCAGCCATCCTGCGCCGAATACTGGCACATCGGCGCGATGACGATACGGTTGGCGAGCGTAAGGCTGCCGAGCTGATAGGGGCTGAAGAGCTGGCTCATGGCGGGAGAAGGTCTCGGAAGGGACAGGTTTCCCGCGCAGTCTAGAAGCCGCCGCCCGGCCAAGGCCAGTGGTCCTCGCGCAAACGCGATGCCCGATGCGTGCAGATGCACCTCGCGATGCCGGCAATCCCGGTGCTAGCCTCGCGGGGCCCATTCGCCTGCGGAGACCGCCATGTCAGATGCTTCCGATTCCGTTCAATTGAACCATGACGGGGGCGTCGCGATCCTGACTCTGAACCGGCCGACGGTGCTGAACGCCATCGATGCGCCCATGGCCGAACGCTTTCTCGCGCAGGTCAAAGCGATCGCGGCCCGCGATGATGTCCGCGCCATCCTTTTGCAGGGCAATGGCCGAGCCTTCTGCGCCGGCGGCGACGTCTCCCGGTTTCTGGCGAGCAGCGATATTGCAGCGGGTATCGAGGCGATCATGGCGCCGCTACACGAAGCGCTCCGCCTGCTCGATGCCCTGCCGCAACCCTCTGTCGCCTGCATGCAAGGCGCCGTCGCCGGCGGCGGCTTCAGCCTCGCGCTCGCCTGCGACCTCGCCGTTGCGGCGGACGATGCCCGCTTCACCATGGCCTATGCCCGGATCGGCGCGACGCCCGATCTCGGCGGGACCTATCGGCTCGCCCGCCTCGTCGGCCAGCGCAAGGCGCGCGAGATCGCGCTGCTGGCCGAGACCTTCGGCGCGGGCGAGGCGCTCGGCTTCGGCCTCGTCAATCGGGTCGTGCCAGCCGCTTCGGCACGCGACGAGGCCGTCGCGCTGGCCCGCAAGCTCGCGGCGGGGCCGACCGGCGCCTATGGCCGCATCCGCACACTGCTGGCCGAGGCTCCGGATGCCGATCTCGCTGATCATCTCGATGCGGAGCGCGATGCCTTCCGCGCGACGACCGCCACCGCCGATTTCCGCGAAGGCGTGACGGCCTTCCTCGAAAAGCGCCCCGCCGCTTTTGTCGGCCGGTGAATGGAGAGCCCGCGATGCAGGACAGCCAGCGCACGCTTTTCCTGAGCCCGGCGGAATTCGTCGACAGCGACCATCCGGCCGTGATCGCCGAAGCCGGGCTCCTGACGAAGGGCGTCGTCGATCGCGCCGAACAGGCGCGAATCCTCTACGATCGCGTTCGCGACGGCATCCGTTACGATCCTTATCGCGATTTCCACGATCCCCGGACCTATCGCGCCAGTGCGGTGCTGGAGGCCGGAATCGGCTATTGCGTGGGCAAGGCGGCATTGCTCGCGGCCTTGTGCCGCGCCGTCGGCATTCCCGCGCGGGTGGGGCTCGCCGATGTCCGCAACCACCTGGCGACGTCGCGCCTGCTGGAAGCGGTCGGCACGGACGTTTTCGCCTATCACGGCTATACCGAGCTGCACCTGGATGGCGGCTGGCTCAAGGCCTCGCCCACTTTCAATGCGAGCCTGTGCGAGAAGCTCGGCGTCGCAGTGCTGTCGTTCGACGGGCGGCAGGACGCCGTGCTCCAGAGCTTCGACCGGCAGGGCCGCAGCTTCATGAGCTATCTCGCCGAGCATGGCAGCTTCTTCGACGTGCCCGTGAAGTTCCTCATCAGCGAGATGTCGCGGCTCTATCCGAAGCTCTGCGTGCCCGGTGGCCTGCGCGGCACCAGCATGGAGCAGGAAGCTCGCGCCTGAGCGATCTCACCTTTGCGTGTGCGCTGCACAAACCCCTCGTCAAATTGCCGTAATCCGACATATGATAAGCAGGCTTACGGTTGGGAGGCCTGTCAATAATGAAGCGACCCCTGCGGCGGGAACTCGTGTTCCAGCTCGTCGAGACCTCACGGCTGCTGCGGACCTATGTCGAGCAGCGGGCGCGTCAGCATGGCACGACGCGGGCGCAGTGGGGGGTGATGTCGCGTTTGCGGCGGCAGGAGGGGCTCAATCAGGCCGCGCTCGCCGAGCAGATGGACCTGCAGCCCATTTCGCTCGCGCGCCTGCTCGACCGCCTGCAGAATCAGAACCTGATTGAGCGCCGCGAAGACCCGGCCGATCGCCGGGCCTATCGCCTCTACCTCACGCCGGAAGGCCGATCGCTCGTCGACGATCTCGATGCCGTGCGGAGCGACATCGCCCATGAAGTGCTGGGCGATGTCGACGAGACATCGATCCTGTCCGCGCTCGACACGCTCTCCGCGATCCGCGAGCAGACCCGAACCCGAACCGAAGACAAGGCCCCGGCTTCCGCCGGCCATGCCGCCTGAGCAAGTGGACAGACAATGAAGCGTTCAGGATTGGTGACCGGCGTCGTCATCGCCGGCCTTGTTGCGGGCGGGATCTGGCATTGGCGCGGGCGTACGCCGGAAGCGGCGCAAACCGCGCGTGCCGGCCGCGGCGACGGCGGAGCGGTTTCGGTGATCTCGGCAGCTGCGATCCAGGCGGATTTCCCGGTGCGCAAGCACGCCATCGGCTTCGTCGAGACGCCGGCGAGCGTCCTCGTGCGCTCGCGCATCGACAGTCAGATCATGACGCAGAACGTCGTCGACGGGCAGTTCGTCAAGGCCGGCGATCTGCTCTTCACCCTCGACGATCGCGACATCAAGGCCCAGATCGCCAAGGACGAGGCGATGTTGGCTCGGGACGAGGCGACCCATACCCGCAACCTCGCCGATCTCGAGCGCTACAAGCAGCTCTTGGCGCGCAATGCCGGCACCCAGGTGCAGGTCGACCAGGCGATCGCCGACGAGAAGAGCTCCGCCGCCAACATCCAGGGCGATCATGCGACGCTGGACGCGGACCGGCTCAAGCTGGGTTATACCCGCATCACCGCGCCGATCGATGGCCGCGTCGGTTCGGTGCAGGTCACGCCCGGCAATCTCGTCAATGCTACCGGCAATAACAGCGGCACCAGCCTCGTCACCATCACCCAGATGAAGCCGCTGCGTGTCTCCTTCGCTCTGCCCGAGAGCGAATTGCCGACCTTGCAGGGGGCGCTCGCCGCGGCCAAGGCCGTGCCGGTGACGGCGCGGGTCCCGAATTCCGGCCGCCCGGCGGCCGAGGGCAAGCTCAACTTCGTCGATTCCACCGTGGACATCACGTCCGGGACGATCACCGCCAAGGCCGCCTTCGCCAATGACGATCTCACCCTCTGGCCCGGGCAATATGTCGATGTCGAGATCATCCCCGATACCCTGGCCGGGGTCACGGTGATCCCGACTGTCGCCGTGCAGACGGGGCAGAAAGGGCCTTACGCCTTCGTCGTGAAGCCGGATTCAACCGTGGATCTCCGGCAGATCAAGGTCGCGCTCAACGACGGTGACCGCACGGCGGTGACCGAGGGCATCGCCCCGGGCGAGCGTGTCGTCATCGACGGCCAGATGCGGCTGAAGCAGGGCACGCCTGTGCGCGAGCGGGCGGCCACGGGCGACAAGCCGCCACAGGCGACGCCGGTTGCAGAAGGCGCACGCTCATGAACGTCTCCGGTTTCTGTATCCGCCACCCTGTCGCGACCATCCTGATGTCGGTCTCGCTGGTCCTGGCGGGGCTGTTCGCCTGGCGCTTCCTGCCGGTCGCGGCGCTGCCGCGCGCCGAGTTCCCCGTCGTCAACGTCTTCGCCCAATTGCCCGGCGCCTCGCCCGACACGATGGCGACCTCGGTCGCGACGCCGCTGATCAAGCAGTTCGGCACCATCGCCGGCATCGACTCGATCTCGACCATCAACTCGCAAGGGGCGACCTCGATCGCGATTCAGTTCGTGCTGAACCGCAATATCGACGCCGCCGCTGCCGATGTTCAGGCCGCGATCACCCGCACACAGCGGCAATTGCCGATCGAGATGACGACCCCGCCGAGCTATCGCAAGGTGAATCCGGCCGATGCGCCGATCATCCTGCTGGCGCTGAAGAGCGATGTGGTGCCGCTCTCGCAGCTCGATGCCTTCGCCCAGCAGGTGATCTCGCCGGCACTCTCCACCGTCGACGGTGTTGCCCAGGTGCTGATCTGGGGCAGCCAGAAATACGCGGTGCGCATCCAGATCGACCCGACGGCGCTCGCAGCGCGCGGCATTGGCCTCGACGAGTTGCAGGCGGCGATCACCGCGACCAACGCCAATACGCCGGTCGGCACGCTCCAGAACACGGCCCAGCAGCTCACCATTCAGGCGCAGACGCAGCTCGCCAATGCAGAGCAGTTCACCAATGTCATCATCACCACGCGCTCGGGCAAGCCGGTCCGGCTCGGCGACGTCGCCAAGGTGATCGACTCCGTCGAAAATACGCAGACCCGCAGCACCTATGACGGCACGCCCGCGATCGTGCTCGCCGTACAACGCCAGCCCGACGCCAACACCGTCGAGGTCGTCGATCGCGTCAAGGCGATGCTTCCCGCCTTCGAAGCCCAGTTGCCGGCCGCGGCTTCGCTCTCGCTGCTGAACGACCGCTCGACCTCGATCCGCCAAGCCGTGGAGGACGTGCAGTTCACGCTGATGCTGACCATCGCGCTGGTCATCATGGTGATCTTCGTCTTCCTGCGCCGGGTCGCGGCGACCTTCATCCCCGCGGTCGCAGTGCCGATCTCGATCATCGCCACGCTGGCGGCGATGTACATGCTCAATTTCTCGATCGACAACATCTCGCTGCTGGGGCTCACGCTCTCTGTCGGCCTCGTCGTCGACGATGCCATCGTCATGCTCGAGAACATCGTCCGCCACATGGAAGAGGACGGCCTCTCCGCCTACGAGGCCTCGCTCAAGGGGGCGGGCGAGATCGGCTTCACCATCATCTCGATCTCGCTCTCGCTGGTCGCGGTCTTCATCCCCGTGCTGCTGATGGGCGGCGTCATCGGCCGCATCTTCAACGAATTCGCGGTGGTGGTGACGGTCTCGATCCTCGCCTCCGCCTTCGTTTCGCTGACGCTGACACCGATGCTCTGCTCGCGTCTCCTCTCCGGCTATTCCGAGCATCATCAGGAGAACGCGCTCGGGCGCCTGCTGGAAAAGGGCTTCGACAAGCTGCTCGCCGGCTATGATGCAGGCCTGAAACTCTGCCTGCGCTTTCAGCCGCTGGTGCTTCTCGCCTTCTTCCTGACCATGGGTGGCAGCGTCTGGCTGCTCCAGAGCGCGCCGAAGGGCTTCTTTCCGCAAGAGGATATCGGCCAGCTCTCGGTCTCGACCGAGGCGCGGCAGGACATCTCCTTCGATGCGATGCTGAAGCTGCAATCCGAGGTTGCCGACATCTTCCGCAAGTCGCCCTATGTCGCGCATGTCGCTTCGTCGGTCGGCGGCAATGGCAGCGGCGGCAGCGCGCTCAATTCCGGGCGCCTCTTCGTCGAGTTGAAGCGATTGGACGAGCGCCCCAAGCTGCAGCAGGTTCTCTCTTCACTGCGCCGTGACCTCGGCCAGGTGGCGGGCATCAACGCCTATATGGTTCCCGTCCAGAACTTGAACATCGGCGCGCGTTCCTCCAAGAGCCAGTACCAGCTCGTCGTGCAGGGGCTTGACCAGGGACTGATGAACGATTGGGCCATGCGCCTGGCCGACGCGATGAGCCGCGACCGCACTGTCTTCGCCGACGTCACCACCGATCTCCAGAACAACGCCTTGCAGGCGACCGTCATCATCGATCGCGACAAGGCCAATGCGCTCGGCATCGGCTCGGACATCCTGCGCTCGACGCTTTATTCCGGCTTCGGCGTCCGTCAGGTCTCGACGATCTACACGGCCGGCGACAGTTACGAGGTCGTGGTCGAGTTCAATCCGAACGAGCACTGGACTCCCGAGCGGCTGAACGCCATCCGCGTACGCACCAAGTCCGGCACTCTGGTGCCTCTCGGCGCCATCGCCCGCATCGAGCGCACGGCCGGACAGCTCACGGTCAACCAGCTCGGCCAGCTTCCGGCGGTGACGATCTCCTACAACTTGCCGGCCGGCGTCGCGCTCGGCGACAGCGTCCTGCGCATCGAGGCGATCAAGGACCAGCTCAACCTGCCCAAGTCGATCACGACCACGCTCGCCGGCACGGCCAAGACCTTCCAGGACTCGCTGGCAAACCAGGGGCTGCTGATCGCCGGCGCGATCCTGACCATCTACATCGTGCTCGGCATCCTCTACGAGAGCTTCATCCACCCGCTGACGATCCTGACCGGCCTGCCGTCGGCGGCGGTCGGCGCGCTGGGGGCGCTGAGGTTGTTCGACCTCGAGCTCTCCGTCATTGCGATCATCGGCCTGCTGATGCTGATCGGCATCGTCAAGAAGAACGCGATCATGATGATCGACGTGGCACTGGTGCTCAGGCGCGAGGGCCTATCGGCGCAGGAGGCGATACACAAGGCCTGCGTGATGCGTTTCCGGCCGATCCTGATGACGACGCTGGCGGCGCTGATGGGCACCTTGCCGATCGCGCTCGGCGCGGGCGCCAGCGCGGAACTGCGCCAGCCGCTCGGCATCGCGGTGGTCGGCGGCCTGATGATCTCGCAAGTGCTGACGCTGTTCATCACGCCCGTCCTGTTCCTCTACATGGACAGGCTCTCGGAAGGGCTGGTGAAGCTCGGCGGCTATGTCCGCGGCACGAAGCACGAGCCAGTCACGCATCCGGCGGAATAACAGAGGCGTCCCCGCTGCCGTTTTCCGATAAAGGCGCGAACAGCGCGGGGAACCCTCTCCCGGAGGGAGAGGGCAGGGTGAGGGGTCGGCCGCTCACCGTGTTTGCTGTGAGGTGGTCGCTGCGCGGTGAGGCTCGTACCAACTGGTCAAACGGCCTACACCTCACCCCTGCCACTCTCCTTACAGGAGAGGGGTTCCCCGCGCTGCCGGCGCTTCTCTGGGGGAGGTTGTGACCCGGGAGCGCACCGCTATACGGAATCTCAGGACGACGCCGAGGCTTATCGTCGCCTCAGGCCGCATCCAGCCCGTAGAGCGAGTGCAGGGTGCGCACCGCGAGCTCGGTATAGGCCGAGTCGATCAGCACCGAGAACTTGATCTCGGAGGTCGTGATCGCCCGGATGTTGATCCCCTTCTCGGCCAGCGCCCGGAAGGCGCGCGCCGCCACGCCTGCATGCGAGCGCATGCCGACGCCGATCGCGGAGATCTTCACCACGTCGGTCGCACCCTGGATCTCCTGGTAGGAGATCACGTCGTGCTTGCTCTCGAGCAGCGTCCTGGCGCGCTCGTAATCGGCCGTCGGCACGGTGAAGGTGATGTCGGTGGTCGCCTGGTCGTCCGAGACGACCTGGATGATCATGTCGACATTGATATTGGCATCGGCGAGCGGGCCGAAGATCGCCGCGGCGACGCCGGGCTTGTCGGCCACGCGGCGGAGGGTGATCTGGGCTTCGTCCCGGGAGAAGGCGATGCCGGTGACGATCTGCTGTTCCACGATGTCGTCCTCGTCGCAGATGAGGGTGCCAGGATTGGGGTTTTCGGGGTCGTCGAAGGAGGAGCGCACATAGGTCGGCACGCGCTGCGTCATGGCGATCTCGACCGAGCGCACCTGCAGCACCTTGGAGCCGAGCGAGGCCATTTCGAGCATTTCCTCGAACGAGACCTTGTCCATGCGCCTCGCCTTCGGGACGATGCGCGGGTCGGTGGTGTAGACGCCGTCGACATCGGTGTAGATGTCGCAGCGATCGGCCTTGAGCCCGGCGGCGAGCGCTACCGCGCTGGTGTCGGAGCCGCCGCGGCCGAGCGTGACGATGCGGTGCGTGCGCGGGTTGACGCCCTGGAAGCCGGAGCAGACTGCGATTTCGCGATTGCGGTCGAAGCCCGCGAGGATGCCGGCACCGTCGACGCTCTCGATCCGGGCCGAGCCATGCGCGTCGGAACCGTAGAGCGGGATCTGCCAGCCCTGCCAGGAACGCGCCGGCAGGCCCATCTCCTGGAGGACGATCGCCATCAGCCCGGAGGTGACCTGCTCGCCCGAGGCGACGACGGTGTCGTACTCGGCATGGTCGAAGAAGGGCGCCGCTTCCTTGCACCAGGCGACGAGCTCGTTGGTCTTGCCCGACATCGCGGAGACGACGACCGCGACCTGATGGCCGGCGTCGAACTCGCGTTTGACGTGGCGCGCCGCGTTCTTGATCCGCTCGACAGTGGCGACAGAGGTGCCGCCGAATTTCATCACCAGACGGGCCATGACGGTCTTTTCGATAGCTGTCCCGGCTGGGGGCCGGGTCGAAACGTCGCCCTCGCACTTGCAGCGGGGCGGGTGTAGATGACGGGCGAGAGGCGCGGTGTCAATGCGGCATCGCATAAGCGAAGGACCGGTTCATGGCGGCTGCGACCCAGCGCACAGGCTCGACGATCGACCCGGCCGAGGTCGCCCGCTTTGATGCGATCGCCCGCGACTGGTGGGACCCGAAGGGCCCGATGGCTGTCTTGCACAAGTTCAATCCGGTGCGGCTCGCCTTCGTGCGCGACGAGGCCTGCGCCCATTTCGGGCGCGATCCCAAGCGGATGCGCGCTCTGGACGGCCTGAGTCTTGTCGATATCGGCTGCGGCGGCGGCGTGCTCTCCGAGCCGCTCGCGCGGCTCGGCGCTGAGGTTGCCGGGCTCGATCCCGCCCTGACCAATATCGCGGTTGCGCGCGCTCATGCCGAAAAGAGCGGGCTTTCGATCGACTATCGCGAGGAGACGATCGAGGCGGTCGTTGAATCCGGCAAGCGCTTCGACATCGTGCTCGCCATGGAAGTCGTCGAGCATGTCGCCGATGTCGATGCTTTTGTCGCTGCCTGCTGTGCGGCGGTAAAGCCGGATGGCCTACTGGTGATGGCGACGCTCAACCGCACGCTGAAATCCTATGCACTGGCGATTGTCGGGGCCGAATATGTCCTGCGCTGGCTGCCGAAAGGCACGCATGATTGGGAGAAGTTCGTGACGCCGGCCGAGCTCGGCGGCACCATCGAAGGCAACGGCTTCAAGCTGGGAACGCAGACCGGCGTGGTCTTCAACCCGCTCACTGGCCGCTGGAGTGCATCGCGCGACATGGACGTGAACTACATGCTTGCCGCCAGCCGCAGCGGCGCGGCCTGAAGCTCAATCTTCCTGTTGGGTGAGCGTTTCGCTTGCCGTGGCGATCCGCTGCAACAGGTCGGCCGGGAACAGCTCGGCTATCCGGGCCTGGGTCGCGCGCCACGCCGGCAATGCGGCTTGAAGGCGCCTGAGCCCGCTTTCCGTCGGCCAGACCGCCCGGCGCCTTAGATCCTTCTCCACCGACACGATCTCGATCAGCCCGTCGCGCTCCAGGCCTCTCAGATTGCGAGACAGTGTGGAAGGATCGAGCCCGGCGCGGGCCGCCAGCGCCGCCATGCGGTCGTCCGCGCTCGTCGCGATCAACGCCATCAATCCGAGCTGTGCGAGGCTGAGCCCGCTTTCCCTGAGCGCCTCGTCATGAAGCAGCGTCACGCGGCGCGCGGCCTGGCGCAGGCTCAAGCCAGCACAGCCGGCAGCCAGCTCCTGCAACTCCTTCCGAAATCCGTTCGTCTCCGTCATGGCGACTCGGAGTTTACATGTAGATACATTGGTTGCATATACACTGAGTTGCCTTCCTGGGACCTGTCATGCCCATCGACATCCTGAGCCGCATCGGCGGTACCACGCTTCTGCCGCTGCGCCGGATCATCCCGGCGAACGGCGCGCGCATTCTGCTCAAGATCGAGAGCGAAAATCCGACCGGCAGCATGAAGGATCGGATGGCATTGGCGATGATCGAGGCGGCCGAGCGTGATGGGCGGCTGAAGCCGGGCGGCAGCGTCGTCGAATATACCGGCGGCAGCACTGGCGTTTCGCTCGCCCAGGTCTGCGCGGTGAAGGGCTACCGCCTGCATATCGTCACCTCCGATGCCTTCGCTCGCGAAAAACTCACCCATATGCGCTTGCTCGGTGCCGAGCTGACGATCATCCCGAGTGAATCGGGCCGCATGACCGAGAAGCTGACCAAGGACATGATCGAGGCCGCCCGCGTCATCGCGGCCGAGACGGGCGCGTTCTGGACCGACCAGATGCGCAACACCGACCAGCTTGCGGCCTATGACCGGCTCGCGGACGAGCTCTGGGAGCAGACCGGCGGCCGCATCGACGCCTTCGTCCAGAGCGTCGGTACGGCCGCGTCGTTCCGCGGAACCGGGGAGGCGCTGCTAAGGCATGATCCGAAGATTGTCTTGATGGCGGTCGAACCGGCCGAGTCCGCCGTGCTGTCGGGTGGCCCGACCGGCGCGCACAAGATCGACGGTGTCGGCGCCGGCTATGTCGTGCCGCTCTGGCGGCCCGATCTCGTCGATGCGATCGAGCCCGTCTCGACGGCGGAGGCGACGGCGATGGCCATGCGGCTCGCGCGGGAGGAGGGGCTGTTCGCGGGAACCTCGACCGGCGGCAACGTCACCGCCGCCTTGCGCCTCGCGAAGCGGCTCGGTCCTGGTGCGACCATCATCACGGTGATGTGCGATACCGGGATGAAATACTTGAACAGCTTCGGCGCGAAGCTCGACGGCTGACGCTCAAGGCCGGATCACGGCCAGGGTGATCAGTAACAACAGTCCCGAGCCCGTCGCGATGGCGGCGCGCACGGCTTCGGCCGGAAAGCGCGTCGGAATGCCGTAGCGGTGCCATAGCCAGGCGCCTGTGAAGGCGCCGACGAGCAGGATGCCGGTGTTGATCATCACGCCGAAGCCGCCGTCGCCGAGCAACAGGTCCGCGAGCCAGCCGAACATCATGGCGCCGAGCACGATCATCGTGATGACGAGCACGACTGAAAGCATAGGCATGTCGGGCAGCCCGACCATCTTCAGCAGACCGGGCATCGCTTCTCCTCGGTGCGCCGCGTGGGATGCCAGCATCGTCGCAAACGATGAAGAAAGCGCAAGCGCCGGAAAGAAAGGGTTTTGCGCTGCAATGTGATTCCTTAGAGTAATGGCGCAGCGCAGCATATGGTGCATGATCGGCATCCCATACCGCCGATACGCTCCGGGCTGGGCAACGACGGAAGAGAGCAGGGAGACGACCATGTCGAAGTCGCAGGCCGCCGTGAAGCCGCTCAAGGATCTCTACGAGCTCGACGAATTGCCGCCGCTCGGCCATGTCCCCGAGAAGATGTATGCCTGGGCGATCCGCCGCGAGCGCCATGGCGCGCCGCAGGATTCGTTCCAGGTCGAGGTCGTGCCGACCTGGTCGATCGGCGAGGAGGAGGTCCTGCTCCTCGTGATGGCCGGCGGCGTCAACTACAACGGCATCTGGGCCGGCCTCGGCCAGCCGATCTCGCCCTTCGACGTCCACAAGGCACCCTTCCATGTCGCCGGCTCCGATGCTTCGGGCATCGTCTGGGCCGTCGGCTCCAAGGTGAAGCGCTGGAAGGTCGGCGACGAGGTCATCGTCCACTGCAACCAGGATGACGGCGATGACGAGGAGTGCAATGGCGGCGATCCGATGTTCTCGTCGACCCAGCGCATCTGGGGCTACGAGACGCCGGACGGCTCTTTCGCGCAGTTCTGCCGCGTCCAGTCGCGTCAGCTCATGCACAAGCCGAAGCACCTCGCCTGGGAGGAGGCCGCCTGCTACACGCTGACGCTGGCCACCGCCTACCGCATGCTCTTCGGCCATGCCCCGCACACCATCAAGCCCGGCGACAACGTTCTCGTCTGGGGCGCTTCCGGCGGCCTCGGCGTGTTCGGCGTCCAGCTCTGCGCGGCGTCGGGCGCTAATGCCATCGGCGTGATCTCGGACGAGACCAAGCGCGACTATGTCCTCGGCCTTGGCGCGAAGGGCGTGATCAACCGCAAGGATTTCAACTGCTGGGGCCAGATGCCCAAGGTCAATTCGCCCGAATACAACGAGTGGACCAAGGAGGCCCGCAAGTTCGGCAAGGCGATCTGGGACATCACCGGCAAGAAGGATGTCGACATCGTCTTCGAGCATCCGGGCGAGGCTACTTTCCCGGTCTCCTGCCTCGTCGCCAAGCGCGGCGGCATGGTTGTGTTCTGCGCGGGAACCTCGGGCTTCAACATCACCTTCGACGCCCGCTATGTCTGGATGCGGCAGAAGCGCGTCCAGGGCTCGCATTTCGCCCATCTTAAGCAGGCGAGCGCGGCCAACCAGTTCGTCATCGACCGCCGCATCGACCCCTGCATGTCCGAGGTCTTCCCCTGGGACAAGATTCCGCTCGCCCATCACAAGATGTGGAAGAACGAGCATGCGCCGGGCAATATGTCGGTGCTGGTCTATGCCCCGCGCACGGGCCTGCGGACTTACGAAGACGTCGCTGAGGCGCTTGCGGGTTGAAAGCGGCTCGAGCCGCTCAGGCGGCTCGCCCCCCGGCATTTGCCGCTTCCATGCGGTGCAGGAAGTCGTCGACCGAGGTGGCGAGCGAGCCCGCGACCTCGGCCATCACCTCGGCGGCCTGCCGGGCCTTCCCGATCTCGGCCTTGGTATCGCCCACCGCGTTGTAGGCCTCTTCGACGCGCTCGGTCGCCTGGCGGCTGTGATCGGCGGCGGAGGCGATGTTGCTCGACATCGCCGCAGTCGATGCCCTCTGCTCCTCCACTGCGGAGACGATGGCGTGCGTGACGTCGTGGACGTCGAGCACGGCCCGGCGGATCGCCTCGATCGAGCGTGTCACGTTGGTCGCTGAGGCGCCGATCGCGCCGATCTTGGTGATGATCTCGTTGCTCGCCTCGGCCGTCTGTGCCGCCAGGCCCTTCACCTCGGCGGCGACGACGGAGAAGCCGCGTCCGGCCTCGCCGGCACGCGCCGCCTCGATCGTCGCGTTCAGGGCGAGGAGATTGGTGCGCCCGGCGATGGCCTGGATCATCTCGACGATACCGGTGATGCCCTGCATGACGCCTGAGAGCTGGGCGATGTCGCTCGTCGCCGTCGCGCTGATCGAGACGGTGTCGCTGATCACGGCTCCGGCGCGGTAGGTTCGCTCACCGATCAACGCGATCGCGTCGTTGAGCTGGCCGGTGCTCGCGGCGATGGCGTCGATCTCGCCGGTGGCGCTCGCCGCGGCGCTGCGCGCCGCGCCGGCCTGGTTCGCTGTCGTCTCTGCCGCGCCTGAAAGCGAATTCGCGCTGGCGGCGATGCCGCGGGTTTCCCGCCGGACGACATCCTGGAAGCCGGCCATCGACTGCCGGAAGGCGGCTACGACCTCCATAAGCTCGCGGTGCCGCCGGCTCGCTTCATCGCGCTCCGCCAGCGCGCTGTGCTGGAGCTGGACCCGCTCCCGGCTGCTTTCGATCGCGGCATTGCGGCCCCGGACCGCCTCGGTCAGCGTCGCGCCATAGGCGCCGACATGCCGGTTCATGAATACCAGATAGAGGGCGAGCAGCACCGCAACGGTGGCCGCGGTGTCGGGCGAGTGCTGGGCGAAGGCCAGGACCGAGGTCGCGCTGAGCGTGATGCCGTAGATTAGCGCCGCGCGCGGCACCACCACGAAGCGGGTCATCCCGCTGGCGATCATGCCTGCGATGACGAAGCCGATCGCGATGTTCTCGCGGGGCTCCGGGGTCGCGCCGGCAATCCAGGGCAGAGACCCCCAGATCAATCCGAGCAGCGGCGCGCGCAGATGCACGATCCGCATCGGCCAGGGCGAACGTTCATAGATGCGGCCGCGCCAGGCAGCGATATCGAGCCCCATCGACAGCGAATAGGCGGCGGTAGCCGCAACCCAGACGGCCAGCAGCAGCGCCCGATCCGGGCGCCACAGCATGGCCGCCACGGCGACCACGGCCGCGAAATTCAGGATCGCCGAGGCCAGCGCGTTCCGCGCGAAGGTGACGAAGCCTTCGTGCTCGCTGTTCAGGAGCTCTGTGTCTCGGGCGGGGAGGGAGGAAGAATTGCTGGGCATCGTCAAAGCGTTCGATCGCGCGCGACATTGCGCCAGCGGCGTTGAGGATTGGTTGACGATGCGGAAGGCGCCGCGTCGCATTTCGTTAACGATTGCGACATGGCGCGCTGGTCGGCCCGCGGAAGGTGACAGGGCCCAGATAACCGATTGCAAAGTGCAATCGGTTGTCCTATGCAGGGTAAGCTCAAGCCGATGCAGGAGGAGCCCGTGTCGCTCACGCTCTACGCCCATCCATTCTCGTCGTATTGTCAGAAAGTGCTGGTGGCGCTCTACGAGAACGCGACGCCCTTCGCCTATCGCCAGCTTGGCCCGGAAGATCCCGAAGCCGGCGCCGAATGGGTCAGGCTCTGGCCGATGAAGAAGATGCCGGTGCTCGTCGATGGCGAGACGCCGGTCTTCGAATCGAGCGTCATCATCGAGCATCTTGACCTGTTTCATCCTGGGCCGGCCCGGCTGGTGCCGGCCGACGCGAAACAGGCGCTGGATGTGCGCCTCATGGACCGCGTCTTTGACAACTACGTGATGACGCCGATGCAGGCGATCGTCTTCGACCATCTGCGTCCAGCCGACGATCGCGATCCCTTCAGCGTGGCCCGCGCCCATGAGAAGCTCGACGATGCCTATCGCTGGCTCGACGGAACCCTCGCCGGACGGCATTGGGCCTGCGGCGATGCGTTCACTCTGGCCGATTGCGCGGCGGCGCCGTCGCTGTTCTATGCCGACTGGGTCCATAAGATCGACGCGGCCTTCGGCAACCTGCGCGCTTACCGGTCTCGTTTGCTGGCGCGGCCCTCCTTCGCGCGCGCCGTCGAGGAAGCGAGGCCGTTCCGTAAGCTGTTCCCGCCGGGTGCGCCCGATCGCGATTGAGATGCGCGCATCCCCGGTGAGAGCATGGGCAGGGCGCGTTGGCGCTCTGTCTGGCTCTGCCGATCAGCGTTAGAGACGGTGAAACCCGGCCTTTCAGGTTCCGATGTCCTCGCCTCTCATCCTGCGCGCGATCCCGCTGATCTTCACCTTCCTCTGGTCCTCGGGCTGGGTGGTTGCGGGCTATTCGGCTCGCTATGCCGATGCGCTGACCTTCCTGGTCGTGCGCTTCGCCAGCGCGGCGCTCATCGTCTCGCTGCTGGCGTTGGCGACGGGCGCACCCTGGCCGCGCGGCTGGCGCGCCTTGCGCAACGCGGCCATCTCCGGCGTCCTGCTGCACGGCATCTACCTCGGCGGTGTCTGGTGGGCGGTTCGTCATGGCCTGCCCGCCGGCATTTCCGGGCTGATCGCCGGCCTGCAACCGGTGCTGACGGCGCTTTTCGCGCCCGCGCTGCTGGGGGAACGCATTTCCCCGATCCGCTGGCTCGGCATCCTCTGCGGCTTTATCGGCATCGCGCTGGTGCTGGAGCCGCAGCTCGCAGGCGTTCAGCCGGCCGCGCTTTGGGGTGTTCTCGGGCCGATCCTGATCAACGTGGTCGGCATGTTCTCGGTGACCTTCGGCTCGTTTTTCCAGAAGACGCATCTCTCCACCGGCGATCTGCGTACGGTGACGGCGGTCCAATACGTCGCAGCCTGCCTCGTCGTGCTGCCTTTCGCCTACGCCTTCGAGCCGATGCGGATCGAGTGGAACCTGACCATGTGGCTGGTGCTCACCTGGTCGGCCGTCGTGCTCTCGCTGGGCGGCATCGGGCTGTATTTCTACATGCTCCGGCGCGGCGAGGTCTCGCGCATCGTCACTTTCCTCTATCTCGTCCCGGCGCTCGTCGCGGTCGAGGCCTGGCTGCTCTTCGGGGAGACGCTGACCCCGCTTCAGATCGGCGGCATGGCCGTCACGATCCTCGGGGTCGTCCTCGCCAGCCGCAAATAGGCTTCTCCCCAAAAAGGAGGGTTTCGGTTTCGCTTGATCTCCCCTTATGCTGCGTCGCAACAAAGGGAGGGTCGAAGACCATGAACGCCAATACGGCCGCTAAGGCTGCGAATCGCGCGAATGCGATCGAGTTGATCGGGGCGGCGCTGCCGGGCTTCGAGACCCTGTTCCAGGAGGCTGTTGCCGCAGTGCGGCAGAGGGTGCTGGTCGACGGCCGCATTTCTTCCGCGCGGCTGGAGGCCGAGCAGCACGCGGCCCATGGCCTGTCCTGGCTCGCGACCTATGTCACGGCCCTGCGCGAGCTCAAGGCCTATGGCGAGCGCCTGGAGGCGGAAGGCCGCTACGGCGCCGTAGAGGATTACGCGCTGCGCATCGGCGCCGGCGAATACGCCGCCCAGATTTTCGGCGGCATTCCGATGAGCCAGGGCGAGATCCTCCGCCTGCCGGCGCTCGGCCTCTCGCAGAAGGCTGTCGCCGCCGCTTGCTCGGACGCTGCCGAGGCCCTGATCGCCGAAGGCAACACGCCGGAGAACCGCGCCCGCTTCGTCGCGCTGTTCAGCCAGGACCAGGGCGCGGCCAGCATCGGCGATACCGGTCTCGACGAGACGCTTGAGGCAATCCGCTCGGAGATGCGCCGTTTCTGCGCCGCCGAGGTCACGCCGCATGCCCATGAATGGCACCTGGAGAACGAGTACATCCCGATGCCGGTCGTCGAGAAGATGGCCGAGCTCGGCGTCTTCGGCCTGACCATCCCCGAAGAGTTCGGCGGCATGGGCTTGTCGAAGGTCTCGATGTGCGTCGTCTCGGAAGAGCTCTCGCGCGGTTATATCGGCGTCGGCTCGCTCGGCACCCGCTCGGAGATTGCGGCCGAACTCATCCTCTGCGGCGGCACGGACGCGCAGAAGGAGCATTGGCTGCCGAAGATCGCCTCGGGCGAGGTTCTGCCCACCGCCGTCTTTACCGAGCCCAATACCGGTTCCGATCTCGCCTCGCTGCGGACCAAGGCGGTGAAGGAAGGCGATGTCTGGAAGGTCTACGGCAACAAGACCTGGATCACCCATCCCGTCCGCGCCGACATCATGACGCTGCTCGTCCGCACCGACCCGTCCGAGCCCGGCTACAAGGGCCTCTCGATGCTGATTGCCGAGAAGCCGCGCGGCAGCGATACCGATCCGTTCCCGGTCGAGGGCCTGACCGGCGGCGAGATCGAGGTGCTCGGCTATCGCGGCATGAAGGAATACGAACTCGCTTTCGACGGTTTCGAAGTGAAGGCCGAGAACCTGCTCGGGGGCGTGCCCGGCCAGGGCTTCAAGCAGCTCATGCAGACCTTCGAGGCGGCCCGCATCCAGACCGCGGCTCGTGCCATCGGCGTGGCACAGTCGGCCTTCGACCTCGGCCTGCGCTATGCACAGGAGCGCATCCAGTTCGGCAAGCCGCTGATCGCCTTCCCGCGCGTCGCCGACAAGCTCGCGATGATGGCGGCCGAGATTCTGATCGCACGCCAGCTCACCTATTTCGCCGCCCGCGAGAAAGATGCCGACCGGCGCTGCGACCTGGAGGCCGGCATGGCCAAGCTGCTCGGCGCCCGCGTCGCCTGGGCGGCGGCCGACAACGCCCTGCAGATCCATGGCGGCAACGGCTTCGCGCTGGAATATCCGGTGAGCCGCGTGCTCTGCGATGCCCGCATCCTCAACATCTTCGAGGGCGCTGCCGAGATCCAGGCGCAGGTCATCGCGCGCCGGCTGGTCGAGGAGTAGTCCGGCCTCAGAGAGGTTCACCGGGCGAAACCGGCAACATGCGCCGTAAGACGCCATCCTTACGGATGAAATGGTGCCAGCATGCAGCGATGGCGTGCAGGCCCGCGAGCGCGATCAGTGCATAGGCGGCCCATTCGTGCCAAGTGCGGATCGGCCGCGTGATGGCGCGCGGCTCCGCCGCCTGGAGTGGCGGCAATGAGAACAAACCGAAATCCAGGCCTTGCCCGCGCCTGACCGCATAGACCAGTCCGAGGACGGGCACGATCAGCATGACGAGATAGAGCGCTGCATGGCCCGCCCGCGCCGCGAGAGCCAGTATCGCCGGACCCTCCTCTGGAGGCGGCGCGTGATGTGTCAGGCGCCACACGAAGCGAACCAGCAGGAGGAGCAGGATCGCGGTGCCGATGATCTTGTGGGTTTCGACCAGCGCATGATCCCAGCTTTTGGGGAAAAGATCGATGGTGAGGCCGAGAACGAAGGCGATCACGATCAGCCAGGCCATACTCCAATGCAGAGATCGGGCGATGGCGTCATAAGCGGCGGGTATCATTGGGCGGGCGGAAGATGCGGTCATAGGGGTATCTCAAGATTAGATTTATTCTAATCTATGGCGCGCGGGCGCCGTGCGAAAGTTAAATCTCGGTCATGATCGGCCGTGCGGGAAATTGCCGGTTGCGAGGAGGAATTAGCCACGAGCCAGCAAGGCAGCTTGACGCTATCGCCCCTGCATCGTGATAATTTCGACATCATCGGGCGCTTTGGCATCGTAACGGCCGTTTGGCCGCAGAATTTGCAGGAGTCACGATGCCCAACCACTTCGTCCCCGCTTTGGCCGGAACCGCCCTGATCGCCGCCGCGATGTTGCCGGTTGCCCCCGCCACGGCTCAGGAGGATGCCGTCCGGCGTCCGACACCCCGCATCAGCGTGATCGGGGAGGGCGAAGTGAATGTCGCGCCGGATATGGCGATCCTGAATCTCACCGTGTTGCGCGAGGCGGATACCGCGCGCGCGGCGCTCTCCGCCAATAACGAGGCGATGAAGCAGGTCCTGGCTGCCCTGAAGGAAGCGGGCGTCGCCGAGCGCGATCTCCAGACTTCCGGCCTCAATATCCAGCCGCGCTATGCCCAGCCGGGCAAGGACCGCGCTGGCGAGCCGAAGATCGCTGGCTACAGCGTCAGCAACGCGCTGACCGTCCGGGTCCGTAATCTCCCGGATGCCGGCAGCATCCTCGACAAGGTCGTCGGGCTCGGCGTCAACCAGGGCGGCGGCATCGCCTTCGTCAAGGACGACATGAAGCCGACGCTCACCGAAGCGCGCAAGCGTGCCGTCGCCGACGCGGTGGCCCGCGCCAGGACCCTGGCCGAGGCGGCGGAGGTCAAGCTCGGCAAGATCCTGTCGATCGAGGAGCAGTCGAGCATGCCGCGCCCGATGCCTTATGGCGGCGCCCTGCGCATGGCGGCCAAGGACGCTTCCGTGCCTCTTGAGAGCGGTGAGAACACCTACCGGACGCAGGTCAACGTGATCTTCGAGATTGCGCCCTGAGGCCCGGACTCAAGTGCGCCTGGCCTGTTCCGGGCGCAGTTTCCTGCCAGCTGCCGTTGGCAGACTGGTGATGACGACGCCGCAGAGAACCCAGAGCCCCGGCAGCCAAAGCTCTGCCGGCGGCAGTTCCGCCAGCAGCAGATAAGCCGCGAGCGTGATCAGCGGCACGCGCAAGGTGTCGGCGCTGCAGAGCTGCAGCGGGCTGGCATGGCGCGAGGCATTGGCAAGCACCGCCTGCGAGACGAAGCCGCCGACGATGAGCGCCAGCACCGCGCCGCCGATCACGGCGAGTTCGGGGATGTCGAAAGCCAGCCGATAGGGTTGTGGCGGCGGCGACCATTGTTCCGGCACGAAGACCCAGAGCAGCAGATAGAGCGGCAACTGGATCGCGTGCATCAGCAAGACGATGGAGAGCGTGCTGCGCTGTGCTGCCAGCCGCGCCAGCATGAGATTCGTGGTGGTCAGCGCCGCGACCGCGCCGATCGCAATGGCGAGATCGCGATTGGGGACCGCGTTCAACCTGAATACCAGGAGCCCGATGCCGGTCGCGAGCACGGCAAGTCCGGCGGCAGGACCGGTGCCGGGCCGCCGACGCAGGACCAGGAAGAGCAGCATGGCCGCGAAGAGCGGGCCGGTGAATTCAATGGTGGTGACGAGCGCCAGCGGCAGATGTGCCAGGCTCCAGATCAGTGCAAGCGAGCCGGCGAGGTGCAAGACGCTGCGGGCGGCATCTTCGCGCAGGTTCGGCGGCAGGATGTTGCGGCGCTCCTCGGCTCCGCCCGCCCAGACGACGGAGCCCGCGATGGCGAGGCTGCCGACCGAGCGCAGCAGGCCGATTTCGATGACGGTGAGATAACCGGAGAGCAGGCGGATGGAGAGGGCGATAGCAAGATAGCAGGCGAGATAGGCGCTCATCCACCCGAGGAAGACCGGAAAGTCTCGGCCTGCCCCGTCCAGGGTATCCCCAGCAGCATGCGTTCCAGAATGGCCATTCGCATCGGCACGGAAAGCTGGACCTGGCGGAAATAGCCTGCGTTCGGGAGGCTGTCGCATGAGGTATCGAGCTCCGAGAAGCGCGGAAGAGGGTTGAGGATCAGCGTGTCCGAACGGGCATCCAGGACCTTGCGGGCAGTCAGGGTGAAGGGCTCGCTCTCTTTTTCCTTGTCGACGGCTTCGTTGCCGAGGGAGGCGTGGGCGAATTTGCTCATGTCCTGCATCTGGATGCTGAGCACGTCATGGTCGAGCGTGTGACGGATGTCGTGGACGAGGCCGACCTGCGTGCCGAGATCGGCGAGCACGGTCATCGCCTCCCGCATCGCCGGGTTGATCGGAGTGTCGGGCAGGCAGCACAGCGTGAAGCGCTTCGGCGGCGAGAGGCGCAGCATCTTCACGAAGGAGATCGCGAAACGCGCCCGCGAGTCGCTCGACAGGGCGATGCTGAGGGTCTCGATCGGGCCGCGCATCTGCCGGATCGCGAAGATGTCGACCAGAGCTTGCGTCGGATGCTCGTCGGCGCCGTTGCCGGCATTGATGACCGGCAGGTAGCTCAGGCGCCCGACACGGTAGGGCATGTCCTCCAGATGCGAGCGCACGATCAGCAGGTCGCTGTAGAGCTCGACCGTGTGGATATGGTCCTCGATCGATTCGCCGGTCGCGGTGCCCATCCGGCTGCGGTCGGTGTCATAGGCGTCGATCGACTGATGGCCGAGCCGCGCCGCCGCTGTCTGGAAGCCTAGGCGCGTGCGCGTGCTGCGCTGGTCGAAGAGGGTGGCGATGACCTTCGGCCGGCGGCGCGGGGCCGAGGGCTGCTCGGGGAGGGGCAGGCCGGCCTTTTCCAGCTCTTCCTCGTGTAGATGCCGCTCGGCCCTCGCGATGATGTCGTCGAGGTCGAAGCGCGACACGGCATCGGCGCTCAGCAGATCCTTCCCGCTCGGATAGTTCGGGCGCTGCATCAAGGCCTCCGGCTCGCGCGGTCGTCTGCGTCCGGGGCGTCAGGCAACCTGGCTGTAGCGTCCCGGCTTGCGCGAGCCGGAACGCGAGCGCGCCGACCCCATCCGCCCCGTCGCCACACGATTGCCGATCATGGGCAGTAAATCGTCCGCTGTCATCGGCCGGGCGAAGATATAGCCCTGAATGCCGTGGACGGCGTGCTTCTCGATGACGGTGAGCTGTTCCTGCGTCTCGACGCCCTCGATGATCAGGCGCAGCTTCAGGTCGTGGGCGAGCTGGGCGATCGCGTTCATCAGCGAATCCGCCTTGCGCGAAGTGCCGATCTCCTGAGTGAAGGCCTGGTCGATCTTGATCGTGTCGATCGGCAGATGCGCGAGATAGCTCAGCGACGAATAGCCAGTGCCGAAATCGTCGAGCGCGATCCGCACGCCGAGCTCGCGCAGCGCCACGAGGCGGGAGACGACATGGTCGGGATCGTCGATCAGCGAGCTCTCGGTGATCTCGATCGTCAGCCGCTGCGGCTCGATGCCGCTCATCCGCAGCAGCGCCTCGACGACGCCGACGATGTCGTGGCCGTGGTCGAACTGGCGGGCCGAGACGTTGACGCTGACGCCGACGCTGCGCGGCCAGGACAAGGCGGTGCGGATCGCCTCGCCGAGCACCCAGGAGCCGAGCACGGTGATGAGCCCGGTGCGCTCGGCCAGCGGGATGAAGATGTCGGGGCTGACCATGCCGCGCCGGGGATGGCGCCAGCGCAGCAGCGCTTCGGCCATGGTCGCGGTGCCGGAACGGGGATTGTAGATCGGCTGGAAATGCAGCTCGAACTCGCCGCGGCGGATGGCGTCGCGCAGCTCCGTCTCGAGGGCCACGCCGTCTTCATGCTCGTCGCGGATGGCATCGGTGTACATGACGAAGCGGTTCCTCCCGTCGAGCTTGGCCCGGTACAGGGCGATGTCGACGCATTTCAGGGCCTCGTCGATCGAGGCGGCGCAGCCAGCGGGTGCGATGCCCATGCTGGCCGTGGCGGTGATGTGGCGCCCGCCGATGACGCGCTGGCTGGCGAGCATCATGACGAGGCGGGCGGCGAGCGCACTCGCCCCCTCTGCATCGCGCGGGGTCGCGACCATGAACTCGTCCCCGCCGGTGCGGGCGGCGATGTCGCCGACGCCGAGTTCGGCGATCAGCGTCTCGCTGAAGCCCTGCAGCAGCGCATCGCCGATATCATGGCCCAGGCTGTCGTTGATGCTCTTGAAGCGGTCGATATCGATGGAGATCAGCGTGACCGGGAGCCCGGAGGCGGCCATATGCCGGATTTCGCGCATGAAGCCGCGGCGGTTGTACAGGCTCGTGATCGTGTCGTTGACCGCCAGATGCTCCAGCTCGCGCATCGTGCGCAGGCGGGCGAGGAAAATCTCATGGATCACCTGGGCGCTGGAGAAGGTCAGGACCGTGGTGAGCAGGACCGAAAGCCCGATGACCAGGTAGGCCGGGTCCCGCGTCCAGAGCAGAGCGAGCGTGAAGGGCGTTGCTGCTGCCAACACCTGCACGCGGGTGATCACGGGCCGCGAGCTGTTGCGCCCGGAAATGCCGGCGAGATAGCCGATCGTCTGAGCGATCGCCAAAGCTGCGACGGGCTCATAGGGGTAGCGCAGGATGGCGTAGCAGCCGAAACCCGAGATCAGGGCGGCGGTGGACCAGGCGCCGGCCATGGCGAGGTTTTCCAGCGTGCCGATCTGGCTTTCGCTGGCGGAGCCGAGATGGATGCCCTTGTAGTGCCGGTGCGACAGGTAACGGAACAGGCCGATCGCGACCATGGCCCCAGCCATGACGTGGAACGTCAGGTCGCCTGTCAGCAGGGCGCTTGCCGCCATCACGGCCGCGACCGTGACGGTGCCGATGAAGATCGTTCCGGGCGTGGCATAAAGCGCCGCCACAAGCTCCGATTTCATCGCGCTGTCGTTCTCATGAACGTCGACGATCATCAGCGTCCCGTTAGTATCTATGTCGATGTCTGTTTGTCGCCCGGCGTAGCAGCTATCCTCGCTAAAAATCTATTAAAGAACTGTGTGTCGCTTCGGAGGTTTCGCCGACAAATTATGACTAGCCGCGGCTGCAGTGCAGTCAGCTCCGCAGCCGGTACTTGGCGAAACCTTCAGGGCCGTCTCCGGCCGGCTCCGCCTTAAGGTCGGCGGGGAGTTTCCCGGCTGCCGCGGGCGAGGTCAGGAAGGTCGCGTTGACACCGGCGGGCAACGGCATGAGCGACCAGTTGCCGTCGGCTTTGGGGTCGATCGTCTTCTTGCCGAGGATATGGCGCACGATGACGTCGCGGTTGAGATCGGGCGCTTCGAGGACCACCGTGGTCTTCGTGCCCGGGAAATTGCCGCCACCTCCGGCACGGTAATTATTTGTAACGACGAGGAATTCCGCCTTTTCGTCGATGGGCTCGCCGGCGAAGGCGAGGTCGCGGATGCGGTGCGCGTCCGGTGCGACGACCTTGCCGTCAGCATCGTAGCGCGAGGCTTGCGTGACATCGATCCGGTAGGTGACGCCGTCGATCACGTCGAAATTGAAGGCGGGGAAGGCGGGGTTGATCAGCGGCTGCTCGTCGCTCTTCGCCGGGTCGATGCGGTTGAAGATGCCGGCGGAGCGCTCCAGCCATTCCCTTACGTCCGCGCCGCTGATTTTTACGATCTGCACCGTATTCGGATAGAGATAGATATCGGCGATGTTCTTCAGCGCCAGCGGGCCGGCCGGAATGTCGGTGTAGAAGGAGGGGCCGGCGCGCCCGCCCGACTTGAACGGCGCCGCCGCCGAGAGGATCGGCAGGTTCTTCCAGCGCGTCTGCGCCATCAAGGGCTTGGCATAGGCGATCTGCGCCTCCGCGACGATCTGGATCGAGGGATCGTCGGCCACCAGCGCGAAATAGGAGTTGATCGGCGCGGCCGTGCTGCCGACCGGCTCGCGCATATAAGCGAGCGTCGCTTCGTGATCGGTCTTGACCGCGGCCAGGATCGCCGGCTCGGCTGCAACCTTGGACACGATCTTGCGATCGGTTGTGCGCTCGTAGATCGGCTTCGCCTCGACCTTGAAATCGACGATCGTCCAGCGCTCGCCGCGCTTCTCCAGCTCCAGGTCGACGATGCCGAGATGCGACCCCCAGAAGCCGGGCTGGCAGGCTGGCTTGCCGTTGAGCGAGCCTTTGACGTTGTCGACGCCATCGATGCCTTCGAAGGACTTGCCCCCGGGAAACACCAGATGCTGGTGGCCGGTCAGGATGACGTCGATGCCCTCGATCTTGGAGAGATGCAGCGCCGCGTTCTCCTCCATGCCGCGCCGCGTCCCCCCGGCGATGCCGGAATGGCAGAGTGCGATGACGAGATCGGGCTGGGCGTCGATGAGGTCCGGCATATGCTTCTCGGCCGCGTCGACGATGTCGTTCGCGACGATCTTGCCGTCGAGATTGCCCTTGTCCCATTGCATGATCTGCGGCGGGACGAAGCCGATCACGCCGATCTGCAGCACATGCCGGTCGCCGGTCTCGTCCTCGAAGCTCTGCTCGAACAGCCGCCAGGCATCGACCAGCGGCCCGCCGCCTACGCGCTCGACATTGGCGCAGACCATGGGGAATTCCGCCTTGGCGAGGCCGTGGTCGAGGAACTCCAGCCCGTAATTGAACTCGTGGTTGCCGAGCGTGCCGCAGAGATAGGGCAGGGCGTTCATCGCCGCGAGCATCGGATGGGTTTCGCCGGCCTTCAGGCCTTTCTTGTAGGCGATGTAGTCACCGAGCGAGGAACCTTGCAGGAAGTCGCCATTGTCGAAGAGCAGGCTGTTCTTCACGTCGCCCTGGGCGGCCTTGATCAGGCTCGCGGTCTTGGCGAGTCCGACCGTGTCGTCGGGCCCGTCGCGGAAATAGTCGTAGGGCACGACATTGACGTGGAGATCGGTGGTCTCCAGCACGCGCAGCTTCAGCTTTGCAGAGGCTTGTGCGGCGGCCGCTCCGGGCAAGGCGGCGCAGGCGGCGATGGCGGCTCCGGCCTTGAGCGTCTCGCGACGATTGAGACGATGATCCCTTGCCATGGCCGGTTCCCGCTATGCGCTGCGGGACAGGACGTTAGCATTGCGGCGCGGCCGTGGCACAGGGAAGATGCCGGGCCCGCCGGGCATTCGAAAGATGGTGAACGGAAACCCCACGACTCTGATCGGCCAGATCCCGTCGGCGCTCGCGGCTCATTCGGCCGGCCGGTGGACACCTTCCATGCGAATCCGTCCGTCCACACCCTCCGTCCAGGCGCGAACGCTGCCATCGGCCTGCCGCTTCGCCTTCACCCGGAAGGTGTCGCCGGCGATCAATGGATTGAGGCCACGATAGTCGAGCCGGATCGGCTCACCCTCCGTCAGCGTCGCGATGATATTGGCAATCAGAGTCGCCTGGATCGGTCCATGCACGACGAGTCCGGCATAGCCTTCCGTCCCCATCGCATAGGGGAGGTCGTAGTGGATGCGATGGCCGTTGAAGGTTAGCGCCGAGTAGCGGAACAACAGCAGCGGACTGGCCTCGATCTCCCAGATGAGATCGGCCGGCTCGCCTTCGCCTGCTGGGCCAGGTGCCCCGGCTCCGGAAGCGTCTGGTTGCGCCGCCTCGCGATAGACGATGTCGTGCCGCTCGCGTAGCGCGAGGCCTCGCTCGGTCGTGTAGTCATGATGGACGGCGACGAAGCAGAGCGGGCCGCTGCGCCCTTCCTTGTAGGCGATATCGCCAATGCGAGAGCGCCTGACGACGTGATCTCCCTCGCGCAGGGGTGCCTGTGTCTCGATCCGGCCGCCCGCCCACATCCGCCGTGGCAGCGGCACCGGCGGCAGGAAGCCGCCTTTGGCGGCATGGCCGTCGAGGCCGCAGGCCCCGATATCCGAGATCGGTGGCGCTAGGCACCAGTGCAGCGCCAGCGGCACCTCGCCCGGTGAGTGAGGGGCGAGATGGCGGCCGAACGTGGCCGTGAAGCTCTGCACGAGGCGCGGCGTGACGATGTCCTGCGCATCCTCGGTCTTGCCCGTCCAGGAGGCGAGCCGGGCGGTGTCGATGCTCATGGGAGGCTTTCCTAGGTCTGACGTGCGAACTCGGCACGCAGCGCGGCGTCGTGCTGGCCAAGTGCCGGTACCGGCCGCATGACGACGCGTTTTCCGTCGACGACGGCCGATGGCGCCAGCACTTCGAGCGGGCCGTTCGGCGTTGGAACGGGCAGCGCGGTCGCAGCCGGATGGTCGATCAGGCCGCCGACGCTGGAGACCATTCCATACGCGATCGCATGCCGGTCGAGCGCGGCGGCGACATCGGCAAAGCGCCGTCGCCCGAGTCGCTTCTGCACCTCGCCATCGAGCAGGGCGCGCTCCTGCACCCGCAGCACATTGGAGGCGAAGCGCGGATCGCCGGCCAGCTCGGGACTCTCCAGCACGTCGCGGGCGAAGACCTGCCATTCCCGCTCGCTCTGGATTGAGACCAAGACCTCGCCGTCGAGGAGCGAGAACACGCCATAGGGCGCGATCGAGGGATGAGCGAGCCCGACACGCGCAGGCTCGATGCCGCCATAGCGGCGCGTCAGATAGGGCACGTTCATCAGCTCGGCCAGAGTGTCGAACAGCGAGAGCGCGATCGCCGAGCCTTCACCGGTGCGCCCACGCTTCAGCAGCGCTTCGAGGATGGCGGCATAGGCCGCCTGTCCGGTCGCGATATCGGCGATCGAGACGCCGATGCGCGAGGGGCCGGATTCGGCCGTGCCGGTGATGGCCGAGAGACCCGATTCCGCCTGGATCAGCAGGTCATAGGCCTTGCGCCGCTCGTGCGGCGTGCCCGGCGCATAGCCGGAAATGTCGCAAGTGATGAGGCGGGGATGGCGCTGCCGGAGCGTTGCGCTGCCCAGCCCGAGCCGGTCGGCGGCGCCCGGCGCAAGATTCTGGATGAAGATATCGGCCGACGCGATCATCGCCTCGACCAGCGCGAGGTCCTCAGGCTGCTTGAGGTCGACCCGGCAGGATTCCTTGCCCCGGTTGATCCAGACGAAATAGGACGACTGGCCCTTGGCGAAGCCGTCATAGCCGCGTGCGAAATCGCCTTCCGGCCGCTCCAGCTTGATGACGCGCGCTCCCGCGTCGGCGAGCTTGCAGCTCGCGACGGGCGCGGCCACCGCCTGCTCCAGCGCGATCACGACGATACCTTCCAGCGCATTCGACATCGGATTCCCCAGGCAATCGGGAGAGGAAGAGCGCCCCGCAGCGGCCAAGTCAAACGCCGGTGGCTGGTTCGTATGCGATGGGATTTCTCTACACGTTGAAGCGCGCCACTCACGAACCGGCGTCGCTTGAATCAATTTGTCACGAACGCGCGCTATATCGTTGATACGGCGATGAAAGGGTTGCTTCCCAACCCTCGCTCCGCCCGCATCACATCCTGACGATATGTCGGATGGTGCGGCCTTCGTTCAGCGCGTCGAAGCCTTCGTTGATCTCGTCGAGGCTGCCTGAGCTGGTCCAGAGCTTGTCCACGGCCAGCCGCCCGCGCTGGTAGAGCTCGATGAAGCGCGGGATGTCGCGCGAGGGCACGCAGGAGCCGACATAGGACCCCTTCAGCGTCCGCTCCTCCGCGACAAGCCTCACCGGCGAGAGCGAGAGCGTATGGGCGGGATTGGCGAGGCCAGCCGTCGTCGTCGTGCCGCCACGCCGCGTGATCTGGTAGGCGAGGTCGAGCGCCTTGACCGAGCCCGCCATCTCCAGCCCGTGATCGACGCCGCCCTTGGTCGCCTGCCTGATCGCCTCGACGACATCAGGCATATCGGCCTTGAAGGCGTCGGTCGCGCCGAGCGCCAGCGCGAGATCGAGCTTGTCCTGCGCCAGATCGACGGCGACGACGCGCGAGGCGCCGCAGGCAATGGCCCCGAGCAGGGCCGAAAGCCCGACGCCCCCGAGCCCGACCACCGCAACCGTCTCGCCGGCCTTGATCCGCGCCGTGTTCACGACCGCCCCGACGCCGGTCAGCACCGCGCAGCCGAACAGGGCCGCGATCTCATGCGGGATATCGGCCTCGATCTTGACCAGCGAACGGCGCGAGATCACCGCATGCTCGGCGAAGGCGGAGACGCCGATATGGTGATGCACCGGCTGGCCGGCGACCGAGAGCCTCCGTCCGCCGCCGAGCATCTCGCCGCGCCCATTGGCGGCATTGCCGGGCTCGCAGAGGGCAGGGCGGCCCTCGGCACAGGGCGCGCAATGTCCGCAGGACGGCACGAACACCATCACCACGCGATCGTCGGGCTTGAGATCATTGACGCCTTCGCCGGTATCGACGACCTCGCCGGCAGCCTCATGGCCGAGCACCATCGGCACCGGGCGCAGGCGGTTGCCATCGATCACCGAGAGATCGGAATGGCACAGGCCGGCGGCACGGACTCGGACCAGAACCTCGTCGCGGCCGGGCGGAGCGAGGTCGAGCTCCTCGATCCGCAGCGGCCGGCTCTGCGCGTAGGGTGCCGCAACCGGGCTCGCGTTCAGGACGGCGGCGCGAATCTTCATGGGTGGGCTCCGTCTCGGTATCCGCCGCCATCCCGACAGGAGAGGGCGGCGCTGTCAAAGGCCTGAGAGCGAGCGCTCAGGCTACCTCGTTCAGTGTGCCGCCGAGGAAGAGCTGCCCGATGCGCGGATCGGCGAGGATGTCCGTCGCCGGTCCCTGCATGCGGGTGCGGCCGAGTTCGAGCACCAGCCCTTCGTCGGAAATCTCCAGCGCCGAGCGAGCGTTCTGCTCGACCATCAGGATCGAGACACCCTTGGCGCGCAGGTCTTTCAGGATGCCGAATGTCTCCTGCACCATCAGCGGAGAAAGGCCGATCGAGGGTTCGTCGATCAACACCAACTTAGGGTCGAGCAGCAGCCCACGCACGATTTCGAGCTGCTTCTGCTCGCCGCCCGAAAGCGTCGAGGCCTGCTGATCGGCCTTGGCGCGAAGCGCCGGGAAGCGATCGAGCGCCGCTTCGAGCCGCTGCGGCATGTCGGTGATCCCCGAGCCGGCGGCAACGGTGCCTAGCTCGATATTGTGGCGCACCGACAGCTCCGGGAAGATGTTGCGCCCCTGCGGCACGTAGCAGATGCCGGCTTCGAGCAGCTTGCGCTGGGTCCAGCCGGTGATGTCGCGCCCGTCGAAGCGGATGCGGCCCTCGCGCAGCTTGAGCAGGCCGAAGATCGCCTTGAACACGGTCGATTTGCCGGCGCCGTTCGGCCCGATCACGGTGGTGATCGCGCCGCGCTTCACCGCGAAGGAGGTGCCGTTCAGGATGGTCATGGCGCCATAGCCGCCGACCACGCCGTCGAGTTCGAGGATAGGGTTGGTCATCACCATCTCCTCAGTGCCCCAGATAAGCTTCGATCACGGCCGGGTTGGTGCGCACCTCGGTCGGCGTGCCTTCGGCCAGAACCTTGCCCTCGGCCAGCACGATCACGCGGGTGCAGAGCGACATCACGAAATCCATGTTGTGCTCGATCACCACGAAGGTCGCGCCCTGCTCGGCATTGATCGCGCGCAGGCGCTCCTTGAGATCGCCGAGCATGGTGAGGTTCACGCCACCGGCCGGCTCGTCGAGCAGCACGAGGCGCGGGCCGGCCATGAAGGCCATTGCCGCGTCGAGCAGCTTCTGCTGGCCATAGGACAAGCCTCCGGCTTTGGCGTCCGCGAGATGACCGAGCTTGAAGAAGCCGATCATCTGCTCGGCCTTGTCGGAGAGACCCGCATCGCGGGCGCCGAACAGGCGGCCCAGCATCGAGCCCTGATGCTCCTGGCCCGCGAGGATCAGGTTCTCGCGCACCGAGAGTTCCGGGAAGACCTGCAGCAGCTGGAAGGTGCGGCTGACGCCGAGTCGGTTGAGCGCGGACGGGCGCATGTTGGTGACATCCAGGCCGTCCAGCTTCACCGCGCCTTGCGTCGGTTCGAGCTGCCCGAGGATGCAGTTGAACAGGGTCGACTTGCCGCAGCCATTCGGTCCGATGATGCCGAGGATTTCGCCCTCGTTCACCGAAAACGAGATGCCGTTCACGGCCTTGATGCCGCCGAAGGCCTTGTGCAGGTCGTGGACTTCGAGGACCGGGCTCATCGCGCGCCTCCGGTCTTGCGCCGGAGTGCATGCCAGCCACGCTCGATCAGGCCGCAGACGCCCTGCGGGCAGATGACGAGCAAAGCGAGCACGATCGTCGCGAAGATGATGAGGTAGAGCGAGCCGGCGAAGCGCAGCCATTCCGGCAGGACGACGCCGAGCAGTGCGCCGACGAAGGGGCCGAAGAGATAGCCGGAGCCGCCCGCGACGACCATCAATAGCAGGAACAGGCTCTGCGACAGCGAGAAGGGCGAGGGGTCGATGAACTCGACCAGCGGCGCATAGAGCGAGCCCGCAAAGCCGCCATAGGCCGAGCCGATCGCGAAGGCGAGCAGCGTGTAAGCGCGGGTATCGACGCCGAGGCTCGCGGCCCGGACCGGATTCTCGCGGAGCGCCGTGAAGGCACGGCCCCAGGGCGAGCGAACGAGCCACCACAGCTTCAGCGACAGGACCAGCGTGACGACGACGACGAAGCGGTGGAATTCGAGCGCGCCGAACAGCTTGATGCCCAGGAAGTCCGGCCGGTTGATGTTGGAGATGCCGTAGACGCCGCCGGTGAGCCATTGCTCGTTGCGGATGAGCAGCCAGATCAGCGTCGAGAAGGCGAGGGTGACGAAGGCAAGGTAATGCGTCCGCACCCTGAGCGCCGGGAAGCCGAGCAGCAGGCCGACCGCGAAGGTCAGCAGGCCCGACAGGGCGAAGGCTGCATACCAGCTCACCCCGTATTTCGTGGTCAGGATCGCGGTGGCATAGGCGCCGAGCCCCATGAAGGCTGCCTGCGCCAGCGAGCTTTGCCCGGCATAGCCGAGGGTGAGGTTCAGCCCCATCACGCCGATGCTCATCACCAGCCAGAGCGAGAGCACATAGGTGCCGTAGCGGCCCATCCCGACGGGCGCGAACCAGAGGATGGCGGCGCCGAGGAGGAGCCCGATCAGCGCGGCATCGATCCGGCGGGCCGGGCGCCGCGAGGCTATGGAATTCTGGGCGGCGGGGGCGCTCATATGCGGCGCTCCTCCTTGCGGCCCATCAGCCCTTCCGGCTTGATCAGGATGATGGCGACGAGCAGCACCAGCGGCACGGCCAGCCGGTACTGCGTCGAGATGTAGGCGGCCGCCAGCGAATCCGCGACGCCGATCAGGATGCCGCCGACCAGCGCGCCGCGCACCTGGTTGAAGCCGCCGACGATGGCGGCGATGAAGGCGAACAGGCCGATGGTCTCGCCATTCGAGAACTTCGCGAGATAGATCGGCGAGATCAGGAGCGAGGCGACGACCGCAAGCGCGGCATTGAGCAGGAAGGTGAGCAGCACCATCCGCTCGACCGGGATGCCGAGGATGCGCGCGACGGTCGGGTTCTGCGCTGTCGCCTGCATCTGGCGGCCGAGCCGCGTGCCGCCGACGAACCATTGCAGCAGGCCGATCGCCGCGAAAGCGACGACGATGATCGCGAGATGCTGCAGCGAGATCGACACGCCGAGCAGGTTGACCATGTCGGTCGGCACCAGCGAGGGGAAGCTCTGCGCCTCGGCCGAGAAACCGTCCTTGGCGCCTTCCTTCATGATGGTCGAGAGCGCCATGGTGGCGATGGCCAGCGGCAGCACGCCATGCTTGATCATCGGGTCGACGACGACGAGCTTGAAGCCCGCGCCGAAGATCAGCAGGAAGACCGCGATGCCGAGCAATCCGCCGGCCCAGAGCGGCAGGCCGAAGAGCTTGACCGCGAGCAGGATCAGCACGGCCGGCAGCATGACGAACTCGCCCTGGGCGAAATTGATCGTCTGTGAGGTCTGCCAGACCAGCGTGAAGCCGATCGCGGCGAGCGCATAGATCGCGCCCGTGGCGATGCCGGCGATGAGATAGGCGATGAATTCGGCCATGGCTTCCGCTTTGTGCCCAGACTCATGTCATCCCGGGCGACCGTAGGAGACCCGGGATCCATTCCGGAACCTTTCCGATGAAGGCTCAGGCATGGATCCCGGATCTTCGCTTCGCTCCGTCCGGGGTGACGTCGAGGGTATGCTGGCTGCTTACGGCTTGATCCGGGGCAGGGTGGTGTTGATCACCTGCTTGCCGTTGACGACCTCGGCGAGGAAGCTTTCGCGGTCGAGGTCGCCGTTCTGCTCGATCACCGTATCCATCAGGATGCCCGGCTCCTCGCTCGCCTTGATGGTCGCGCCGCGCAGCGTGTCGGCGACGCCCTTCTTGTCGAATTTCTTCTGCTTCTCGGTCGCCCATTTCACCATGAACACGGCCATGTAGCCCTTCACGCCGTTATGATCGGAGGAGAAGCCGTATTTCTCGCGATAGCGCTTGCCGAAATCCTGCAGGGCCGGGACCGGCGCGTCGGTCGAGAGGCCGACATGGCCCTTCACGCCGTTGGCGGCGTCGCCCGCCAGTTCCAGCACCTTGGCGCCGAGTAGGGTGGTCTCGCCGATCATCGGCTTGGTGATGCCCTGCTGCTTGGCGGCGCGCAGGAAGCGGGCGCTCTCCTCCTCGTTCAGATAGACGAAGACGGCATCGGCATTGGCGTTCTTCACCTTGATCGCGTCGGCGGTGAAATCGGCCTGGCCCTGCTCGGTGGAGACGTCGGCAGTAACCTTGATGCCGGCCTTCTCCAGTTCGGGCAGGATGGTGTCGCGCCCGCCCTTGCCGAAGTCGTTATTGACCCAGACCACGGCGATCGAGCCGGCCTTGACGGTGTCCTTCAGGTATTTGGCGATCTTCGGCATCGCCGCCGCCTGGCTGATCGAGGTGCGGAAGATGTAGGGATTGCCCTGGCGGGTGAAGCCGGCCGCCTCGCCGCCGACGATCTGGGCGATCTCGGCGCGCTGCGAGATCTGCATGGAGGCGCCGATCGGGCCCGAGAAGATCGGGCCGAGGATGGCATAGGCGTTCTCGTCGATGGCGCGCTGCACGGCGGCGCGGGTGTTCCCCGGATTGGTCTGCGTGTCGTAATGGACGATTTCGACCTGCTTGCCGAGGATGCCGCCTTTGGCGTTGATGTCGGCGGCGGCCATGTCGGCGCCGTTCTTCCAGTTGGTGCCGGCGGCGGCGCCCGCGCCCGACAGCTCGATGACGTCGATCAGCTTGACCTTGTCCTGCGCCTGCGCCGGCAGGCTGAGCGCGGCGCTGAGCGCGGCGGCCATGACCCAAAGCGATTTCATATCCTGTTCCTCCCGAACGTTTCTCAAAATCTCACGCGCGATCTTGGATAGCCGCGGCGTCCGCCCGCTTCTTGCAGGGCTTTGGGGCGCGATGTCCAGAGGCGAAGGGGTTTGGCGGGGTTGAGGTTTTCGCTTTGCCGGGGATGGCACGGGGAGAGCCGCTGACGCCACCTGTCAGCATACGGACGCGCCGGCCTGTTGCCCGCGGTCGATGGTGCTACACAGGAAGGGCTTTGCAGGAGAAGCCCGCATGAAACAGGACCCGCTGTTCGAGCGCCTCTGGGATGGCTCCGCCGCGATGGAGGAATGGACCGCTGCGGTCTCGCATGGTGCGATCACGCAGGTGGGCGACAACATCATCACCGTCCACACCACCTATTTCTGCGGCAGCGTCACGGCGATCCGCACGACGGAAGGGCTTGTGCTGATCGATACCGCCAAGCCTGACACGGCCCGGCAGACGCTCGACGTCATTCGCTCCTGGGATGGCGGTCCGATCCATACGGTGATCTTCACCCATGGCCATATCGACCACACCAGTGGCATCAAGGTGATCGACGAGGAGGCGGAGGCGCGCGGATGGCCGCGCCCGCGCATCGTCGCCCATCGCAATGTCGCCCGGCGTATGCAGCGCTATGTCGACTCGCACGGCTTCAACAGCCTCGTGCAGAGCCAGCAGTTCAACATGCCTGGCTATGTCTACCCGATCGGCCAGCGCCGTCCTGACGAGGTCTATGACGACACCTTGTCGCTCACGATCGGCGGGGAGCGGCTCGAACTCTTCCACGGCCGCGGCGAGACCGATGACGCGACCTTCATCTGGTTGCCGGAGCGGCGCGTGCTGGCGAGCGGCGATTTCGTAATCTGGGTCTTCCCCAATGCGGGCAACCCCCGCAAGGTCCAGCGCTACGCGGCGGAATGGGCGCAGGCACTGCGGCGGATGGAGGCGCTGAAGCCCGATATCCTGATACCCGGCCATGGTCCCGTCGTCTTCGGAGCGGATCGGGTGGCGCGGATGCTCGGCGACGGCGCCGAGGCGCTCGAGCATCTCGTTCGCGAGACGCTGGCGCTGATGAATGAGGGCGCGGGGCTCGAAGATGTCCTGAACAAGGTCAAGGTGCCCGCCAGCTACCTCGCCAAGCCCTATCTGCTCCCCAAATACGACGATCCCGAATTCCTCGTCCGCAGCATCTATCATTTCTATGCCGGCTGGTTCGACGGCAATGCGGCCCATCTCAAGCCAGCCCGCACGGCCGAACTGGCCGCTGAACTGGCGGAGCTCGCCGGTGGCGCCCGCAAGCTTGCGGAACGTGCCGAGGCGCTGGCAGGGCAAGGGCAGAACCGGCTCGCCGTGGCGCTGGCGGAGCTTGCGGCATCGGCCGTGCCGGACGATCCACAGCTCCAAGCCATCCGCGCGGCAACGTTGCGGAAGCTGATCGACAGCGAGAGCTCGCTGATGGGCAAGGCCTTCCTCGCCGTCTACAAGCGCGAGGCAGAAGGGCAGACGAAGGCCTGAGGATGCTCCACCTTTGTCATTGGGGCTTCACGCCTGCGGCGCGCCCCGGAATGACAAAGGTCGCGCGAAGCCCTCGCAGGCAAGTCGCCGCAGAACCTACGGCGTGACCGGCAATCCCTGCGCCTTTCGGTCAAGCTCGCGAAACACCGGCAGCGACTGCGCCGCGAAGCTCTTCAGTTCGGGATCGTCGCCTTCCTTGGCGTAGCGCTCCATCAGCACGGCGACATCATGATGCGTGCTGCGCTGGGCTTCGACATAGGCCTTGTCGAAGGCGGTGCCCTGCTTGTCGGTGAGATCGCGCAGCAGGTCGAGATGGCGCCCGTCCGGACGGTCGGGCAGGGCGATATCGGAGCGCTTCGCGACGATGCGGCGCAGGCCGCTGGTCACGGCTCCTTGCTGGCTGGCGAGATCATGCGCGAAATCCTTGATCGCGGGCGAATTGCTCTTGTGCAGCGCCAAGGTCGCGGACTCCATGCCGAACATCTGGGCGATGGCGGTCTGGCGCACGAAATCCTGGGTCGGAACGGATGATTGCGCCGCGGCGGTGGAGCCAAGCAGGGCGAGGCCGGCGAACCCCTGCAACAGCGTTCGCCGGGTGCGATGAGTGATCTGTGCCATCCTCCGGGAACCGCAAAGCCACCGCGAGGTTCCATGGTGCCGGCGCCGGACCCTGCTGCATCGGCTCGCCTTGCCGCGTCTTGCCCGCTGCGATAGCAGGGCGGGGGTACGCTTGCCGTCCGGATGCAGAGGAAGTTCCATGCCGACCACCGTCGAGACCCTGCGCGATGCGCTGGTGAAGGCCCGCCGCGAGCGTTCGCTGGCCGAGATTGCGAGCCTGCCGGTGCCGGCGACCCTGTCCGAGGGACTCGTTGCGCAGGCGGCGGTCGGCAAGGCGCTGGGCCTCCCCGAGGCCGGCTGGAAGGTCGGCATCGCCGAGGACGGCCAGGCGGTCGCCGGCCTGATGCCCGGCGCCTGGCTGGCTCCCGGCGATGTCTATGAGGGCGCGATCGGCGCGGAATTGCGCATTGAGATCGAGCTCGCGCTCCGGCTCGCCCGCGACGTGCCGTTCCGCCCGGCTCAAGCCTATTCGCGCGCAGAACTGCTCGCTTCCTGCGACAAAGCCTATCTCGGAATCGAGATCGTCGAGAGCCGCCTTGCCAACTGGGCCGGCAATGTCGCGTTCCCGCTCTGGCTCGCCGATGCGATGGGCCATGGCGGCTACGTGATCGGCCCCGAGCTCGACATCGCGACGTTGGACGATCTCACTGGCCTAGGCTGCTTCATCTCGCTCAACGGCGTGACGATCTACGACCAGCCGGCCGTGCACGGAAACGGCGACCCGATGACGCCCTTCCTCGCCTGGGCCAACCGCCAGAGCGATGATCTCGGCAGCCTGAAGGCCGGGCAGATCGTGACCACCGGCAGCCTGTGCGGCGGCGTGCTCTCGCCCGGAAAGGGCGAGATCGTGACGCGGCTTTCGCCGCTCGCCACGGTGACCTTAACGCTTCGTTAGAGGGATCGGTCGAGTCCTTGAGCATTGCACATGCCCGCCTGCTCCCTATGATGGCGGCGGGAATGGGCACTGTTTTGAGTGTGGGGGTTGCTTGGAGGGCGGATGCGGTTTTGGCGTAGGGCAGGGCATGCGGTCGCGCTGAGCGGCGGCTGTGCTTTTGCCACACTGCTGAGCCTGCAGGCGGAACCGGCCCGGGCTTTTGATCTCTCGTCGCTGGACGTGTTCGGCCTTTTCACCAAGAAGGACGAGCCGCCGGCTCCGAGCCCGTCCGCCTTGCCGTACAAGCTCGAATTCGATCTCGGCGAGGCCGACGACGCCAAGGCGTTGACGCGCTCGCTGCAGGATACCTCGCTGCTCTATCGTCTGCGCCAGGATGCTCCGCCCGATGGCGAATCCCTGTCGCGGCGGATGGCGACAGACCTGAACCCCATGCTCGATGCGCTCTGGTCGCAGGGCTATTTCAACGCCGATGTGACGTTGATTGCGGACGGTGTCCCGCTCAAGATCGGGGCCGAGCCCGACGCGGCGCTGGTCAGGACGCTCGAAGCCCATCGCAACCGCGACGCCGTGCCGATCACGGTCAGGGCCCGGCCCGGCAAGGTCTTCGGCCTGCGCAGGATCGATGTCGTCGAACGCGACGAAGCCGGTCCGCCGGCGATCGCCGATCCGGTCAAGGTCTCCCGGTTGAAGGCAGGCGATCCGGCGACTTCGGCTGCCTTGAAGGCCGCCCAGGCATCGTTGGTCGATTATATGCGGGCGCAGTCGCGTCCGCTGGCCAAGGTCGTCGAACTCCGTCCGGTCGTCGACCACGCCGCCGGCATCATGGACGTGACCTATGTCATCGCGCCCGGCCCGCTTGCCGGCTTCGGCGACATCACGGTGGGCCAGACCGACGAGATTCCGCCCGCGGTCGTACGCTCCTTCATCTATCTGGAGCCCGGCGATCCCTATTCGCCGAAGGCGCTCGCCGATACCCGCCGCTCGATCGCGACGATCCCCGCCGTCGGCTCCGTCCGCATCCGCGAGGGCGACAAGCTCGACGGCGCCGGCAACCTACCGATCTTCGTCGAGGTGACGGAGCGGCCCAAGCGCCTGCTCGGCTTCTCCGCGCGCTATTCCACCATCGATGGCCCGGCGGTGAAGACCTATTGGGAGCACCGCAACCTGTTCGGCGGGGCCGAGCGTCTGCGGCTGGAGGCCAGCGTCTTCTTCGCCCCGCGCATCGACGGCACCAAGATCCAGCGCTTCGGCGACTTCAAGGAATCAGATCTCGGCGGCCGCTTCGCCTTCAGCTTCATGAAGCCGGCGCTGAACGGCAGCCGCAACGACCTGCTCATCGATGGCGTCGCGACGCGCGAGCGCGTCGGCCTCAACCGCTATGGCGGCTACACGGCCCGCTACGGCAATGTCACCACCGCGATCCGCCATCGCTTCAGCGACACCTTCTCGGTCCAGGCGGGCATCGAGGTCGAGCGCGGCCAGACCAGCGACGTACTCGGGCAGGTGGACTACACCTTGGTAGGCATCCCGCTCTCGGTGAAATACGATTCCACCGACAACCTGCTCGATCCGACGCGCGGCTTCCGGGCGACGGCCTCCTTCACGCCCTATCCGACCTTCCTCGGCTCGACGGTCGGAATCTACCAGACCAAGGCGGCCGTCTCCGCCTATTACGCGCTGGACGAGGACAACCGTTACATCCTCGCCGGCCGCGTCGGCTTCGGCTCGGTCGCCGGCGCCAGCCTTGCCGACATCCCGGCGACGCGGCGCTTCTATGCGGGCGGCGGCGGCTCGGTGCGCGGCTATGCCTATCGCAGCCTGTCACCGCTCGGGCCTTACGGGCAGATCATCGGCGGGCGCAGCCTGCTGGAGGCCTCGGTCGAGGCCCGCATCAAGATCACCGACACGATCGGCATCGTGCCCTTCTTCGATGCCGGCACCGCCTTCGAATCGAGCCTGCCGGACGGCAAGCAGAAGCTGCAGATGGCCGCCGGCCTTGGTTTCCGCTACTATACCGGCATCGGGCCGATCCGCGTCGACATCGCCGCGCCGCTCAATCCGCGCAAGGGCGACAAGCCGGTCGCGCTCTATGTCAGCATCGGGCAGGCCTTCTGATGCGCCGGCTCCTCACCATTCCCCGTCTCGCGCTCTTGGCTCTGCTGCTGACGGCGGGCTTCCTCTTCTCGGCCCATTTCGGCGGCTTCGCCCAGAACGCCCAGACCGATCGCGGCGTCGTCGCCGACCTCATCTCCAAGGCTCTGTCGAGCGATACCAGCCAGGTCTCGATCGGCGCGGTCAACGGCGCGCTCTCCTCCGATGTTGAGATCCGCGACATCGTGCTCTCGGATCGCGACGGCGCGTGGCTGAGGCTCGATCGCGTCCGCCTGATCTGGACCCGCAGCGCGCTTCTGCTGCGCCGGCTCGATGTCGACCGGCTGGAGATCGGCAAGCTCGAGATCCTGCGCAAGCCCGTGCGGCAGCCGGCCGGCACGGCACCGCCGAGCAACGAGCCGATCCTGCCCGAGCTGCCGCTCAAGGTCATCATCCGCGCGCTCCAGCTCAACGAACTCGCGCTTGGCGAGCCGGTGTTCGGCGTTGCCGCCCGCCTCAGCGCCAATGGTGCGGCGCGCCTGGGGCCGCCCAATGAAGGGCTCGACCTCAAGTTCGAAGCGAAGCGGCTCGACATGGGCGGGCTCTTCGACGTCACCCTGTCCTTCGTGCCGGAAAGCACGCGCCTGCAGCTCGCCGCGAAGCTCGACGAGCCGGCGGGCGGACTGATCTCGAAGGTCGCGGGCCTGCCGGGCGAACCGCCGGTCAAACTCGACCTCACGGGCGACGGTCCGCTCGATTCCTTCCGCTCCAGCCTCACATTCACGGCAGGGCCCACGATCGGCGCCAATGGTTCGGCCACGCTGACCCGCGCCGGTGTCGAGCGCTCGCTCGCGCTTGCGCTAGACGCCCGTATCGAAGGCCTGATGCCGGCGCCCGTGGCGCCGGTCTTCGCCGGCTCGACCAGGCTCGACGGCGCGGTCGGCTTTCGCGACGACAGCGGTATCGAGATCCGCAACCTCGCGCTGGTCTCGGCCCTGGCGCGCCTCGATGTGCTCGGCCGCTACAATCCCGACAAGACGGTCGACCTGCGCGTCACGGCGGCGGCCCGCCCGAATGCCGATGGCCGCACCGTCGCTTCCGGCACAGAGATCGGCAAGCTCGCCTTCGACGCGACGATCCGCGGCCCGGTGGCCGGGCCGACCGTCGTCGCCAAGCTCGACGCAAGCGACGCCAAGCTGCCGGCCGGACAGTTCGGCAAGGTCGCGCTCACCTTCAACGCCGCGCCGACCGGCACGATCGGCGAGCCCGGCACCCGCATCGCCTTGACCTCCGATGGCGAGGCGAGCGGGATCGTGCTGGCCGACAAGGCGCTGATGCGCGCCGTCGGCGACAAGGTCACCTTCACCTTGCGCGGCACCGGCAATGACGATGCCACGGCTGATTTCGAGATGTTGAAGCTCGCGATGTCCGGCGTCGAGCTGGACTACAGGGGCAAGCTTGGCCAGGCGCGCATGCTCGGCCAGCTCAAGGCGGCGCTGCCCGATCTCGCCCGTCTGAGCGGCTTGGCCGGGCGTCCGCTCGGGGGCAGGGCGGATATCACCGCCGATCTCGACGCGACGCCGCGCCTCAACAACTACACGGCGACGCTCGCCGGCAAGGCCGAGCGCCTCGCCACCGGTGAAGCTGCGCTCGACCGCCTGCTCGCCGGCAACCTGACGCTTGCCGGCCGCGTCAACGCGCTCGCCGGCGACTACACCGTGACCGGCCTGCGCGTCGCAGGCCAGCATGCAGCCTTCACCGCCGACGGCTCGATCGGCCAGCAGCAATCCGACCTGAAGCTCGCGCTGAACCTGCCCGATCTCAAGCGCGCCGATCCGCGTCTTTCCGGCCGTGGCGACGTGACAGCCCAGATCACCGGGCCGCAGAACAGGCTCGACGCCACGGCTCGTATCGCCGTCGCCAATGCCACTGCGCTCGCCCGGCCGATCCCGCGCTTGACCATCGATGCCGTTGCCAAGGACCTGCAAGGCGCGCTCGACGCCAGCGTCACCCTCGCCGGCGAGGTCGATTCCAAGCCGGCCACAGGCTCGCTGCGGCTCGCGCGCCAGCCCGACGACAGCTGGAACCTCTCGACACTGGATTTCGCCCTCGGCTCCGTCCGCCTGAATGGTGGCCTGACGCTTGATCCGGCGAGCCGCGCCGCCGGGCGCCTGACGCTCGCCGCCCGCAATCTCGACGACCTCTCGGCGCTGGCGCTGACCAAGCTCGGCGGCCAGCTCGATGCCGATATCGTGCTGGCAGCGCCGGAAGATCGGCAGGATATCGACCTGACCGCCCGTGGCTCGCGACTGGTCGGCCCCTCGCTGATGATCGACAAGCTCGACGCTCGCGCGAACGCGAAGGACATCTATGGCCGCCCGATGCTCGATGCCGCGATCGCCATCGATCGCGCCGTCGCGGCCGGCGAGGCGATCAGCGGCATCCGCTTCGATTCGAAGGGCGCTCCCGATGCCAGCGCCTTCACGCTGAGCGCCAATGCCCGAGGCTTCGCCCTGAAGGGCGCCGGCCGGCTCGTCCCCGGCGAGCCCTTGAAGCTGGAACTCGCCTCCTTCGACGCGCGCCGCGATGGCCGCGCGATCACGCTCGCCAATCCCGCCGCATTCAGCTTCCCCGCTTCCGGCGTCGAAATCGCCAATCTCGCGCTGCTGATCGACAAGGGGCGGGTGACGCTCCACGGCCGCGCCGGCGAGACGCTCGACCTGCGCTTTGCCGCCCGCGACGTGCCGCTCTCCGCGGCAAGCATCGCCGTGCCCAGCCTGAAGCTCGGCGGCACGCTGAATGCCGAGGCGCAGGTCAAGGGCAGGCCCGGCGATCTTTCGGGGCCGTGGAAACTCAGGATCGCGCAGCTCGTCACGCCGGAAACCCGCCAGGCAGGCCTGCCGCCGGTCGAGATTCAGGGTGAGGGCGCATTCAAGGGCAATGCCGCCGGCATCGCCGCGACGGTCAACGCCGGCAAGGGGGCCAGCCTTACGTTGCGCGGCACCGCACCGCTCAACGCCACCGGGCCGCTGGACCTTTCCGCACAAGGACGAGTCGATGCAGCACTCGCCAACACGATCCTGGGAGCGAGCGGGCAGCGCGTCACAGGCGTCGTCGCCCTCGACATGCGAGCCGGTGGAACCGCTTCCGCCCCGCATCTCGGCGGCAACGCGACGCTCTCGGGCGGCAGCTTCACCGACGCCCTGCAAGGCATACGCCTCAATGCCATCGAGGCGCGGATCGCCGCCAATGGCGACAACCTGACGATCGAGCGCGCCTCCGCGCAGACGCCGAACGGCGGCACCATTTCCGCAAGTGGCCAGGTCAAGGTCGACCCGGCCGCGGGTTTCCCCGGCAACATCCGCATCCGCGGCGACCGCGCCCAGCTCGTCTCAAGCGGTCTGGTGACGGCGGTGGCGGGGCTCGACCTCGAAGTCGCCGGCCCCTTGGCGCAGCGCCCGCGCCTCAGCGGCCGGATCGACATCGCCTCGCTCGAAGTTTCAGTGCCGGACCGCTTGCCAACGACGCTTCGCCCGGTGGACGGTATCAAGCATGTGAATGCGAAGGGCGCGGCCGCCGCCCGCCTCGCTGCCGCTCGCAAGGCGCAGCGGGCTAAGGGGCGTGGCGGACGAGCTACGCCGGCCTTCGATGCGACGCTCGCCCTGACAGTCTCCGCTCCCAGCAAGGTCTTCATCCGCGGCCGCGGCATCGATGCCGAGCTCGGCGGCGAGATTCGCGTCGGCGGCACCTCCTCGGCGCCCGCGTTGGATGGCGGCTTCGAATTGCGTCGCGGCCGGCTCAGCGTCCTGACCCAGCGGCTCGATTTCAGCCGCGGCCGGCTGACCTTCGCCGGCGGCCTGATTCCCGATCTCGATTTCATCGCCCAGACCAGCGCTGGTGACGTGACCGCCAGGATCGTCATCAGCGGCCCGGCCGATCAGCCGGTCTTCACCTTCACCTCGCAACCCGAATTGCCGCCGGACGAGGTGCTGTCGCGATTGCTCTTTGCCCGCGCCTCGGGCTCGCTCTCGCCGTTCCAGGCGCTGCAGCTTGCGCAGGCGGCGGCGCAGTTTGCCGGCGGCGGCGGCGACGACACCTTCGAGCGGCTGCGCAAATCGCTGGGCGTCGACAATCTCGACATCCAGATGGGCGCGGGCGGCCCGACGGTTGGAGCCTCGCGCTATATCAGCGACAACATCTCGGTCGGCGTGAAGGTCGGCTCCAAGCCGGAGGATAGTGGCGTCTCGGTCGGCATCGACGTGACCAAGCGCCTGAAGCTCCAGGCCGAGACCGGAGCGGACGGCAGCGCCGCCGTCGGAATCGGCGCCGAGTGGGAATACTGAGCCCGCGTCGCTCGGGAATCAGGCTGCGAAGAGATTCGGCCTGAATCCGCTTCTCGGCGATGCGATTCCCCGTTTTCGCAGGACAAAAACCTCTTGTGCGGTGCCGTTGGGGTTAATGCTTGGTGAATTTCGCCGCTCAAAGCGTGGCTCCCCTGCAACACCGGTTTCCAAAGCACCCCATTCACAGGTCCGAGAGCTGGATCGTGGTTGATCGGCGGGGCGGCATTCGTATGGTGGAAATGCGTCGGGACGTTCCCGGTCGCTGTTTTTCGCCTTCGCCTCCGAAATAGGTC